>NVSU01000002.1 GCA_002401345.1 Candidatus Wolfebacteria bacterium | reverse complement strand
GATATTATCGTGAACAATGCAGGGTTCACATGGGATAATGTCATCCAGAAAATGTCTGATGAACAATTTGATGTCGTGATGGATGTGCACGTAAAGGCACCCTTTCGTATTTTGCGTGCTGTTCAGCCTATCTGGTCGCAAGAAGCAAAGCGGTTGAAAAAGGGTGGTGTGCGAGTTAATCGGAAAGTTGTGAACATTTCTTCTATCGTCGGAACCGGGGGTAATGTCGGGCAAACTAACTATGCCGCTGCGAAAGCTGGCATCATTGGTATGACAATGAGTTTGGCTAAGGAATGGGGGAGAATGGATGTGAATGTGAATGCTGTTGCCTTCGGGGCCATTGAAACACGATTAACGGAGGGGGTGGATGCTAAAAAAATTATTGAAATCGAGGGTTATGAAGTAGTCGTAGGTATCCCCAAGTTACAACGAGATGCCATAAATGCTTCAATCCCAATGGGCCGGGCGGGTACTGCCGTGGAAGCGGCTGGCGCCGTCTATTTGCTATGCACCCCTGAATCCGACTATATTTCAGGCCAAACAGTGATTTGTGGAGGTGGCCTAACATTATAGTAATTGGTTTTAATCTGTCATGGGGCTCTGTCACTTTATTTCTCAACGGGAAGAGGCACTGTCAAAGGTAACTGAAATTGGTAAAGTGGCATTTATTCACAAATTATTTATGCCGGGAGTAAGCGCCATTCAGTCATAGATCCTGAACGGAATTGCTTAAAAGGCTGCCTGTTTAGGAGGTGCCATTTTCTGTAAAAATGATTGTATATCTGAATGTGAATTGAATTTAATTTTTGTAGGGTTCCTTCTTTTCTAAAGCCCTGCATGGCATATTCCCGTCGTCGGAAAGGCAGATGACTATTCTTAGCCCGATTGTTTAATCGACCTCCGGCTTCTTGCTTGTTTTGGCAACCCAGTTCTTTCATAGAGCATTTCTCCTGCAGATAATGTGGACTTATTTGCAGAATTGTCATAGAGGGTCTGTCTATGGTCTTTTGATGTATTCAGGCCAGAATTTATATATGACGCCTCTACGGGCCTTAAAATGTCTTATTTGCAGATAAGAAAAGCACACAAAATTACGCACAAAATTTGACATGGTATGAAATTACTGTTATATATTAGGTAGTTAACTAATGGTATATCAGGCTCATAACCTGAAGGTCGTAGGTTCAAATCCTACCCCCGCAACCATTGGAAACCCCGCTTGGGGTAAAATCGTAAGTCATTGGTTTTACGTGATTTGTGTATTTTGAGGTCTTGTCGAGAGTGAAGTTGATCATCTGTCCGAGGTCGCCAGTGATCTCTATATGGAGTTTATTTCCCTTTGGCGTGACGGTGATTTTCTCAATGAGGGCGCGAATGGCTTCTGCCGCACGGGTCCTTTTGTCTTCTGAGTTTAATACCTCATAAAGCGTTGTAAGTTTTTCTTGATAACGTTTGGCCATGGAAGGATGCAGAAGTGTCTTTGGTTCCTCAGTGCTACTCAGTTGCTCTGTCAGAACCTTCCTTCTTGCTTCCAGTTTAGTCATTTCCTGTTTCATGTTTTCAAAATCACCAAAGCCGTTCTTGATGGCTTCAATGATGTTGCTCATTTGAGATTGAACTTTCTGAAATTCTTTTCTGGCACCGGCAAGACCAGCAGTTTTCGCCATGCGGGATTTATTGATATATTGAGTATAGGCCTTGCAGAATTCAGCAAGCGCTTCTTTAGTCATCAGTTTGTCCCGCAGTTCTTCTAATACCCAACCTTCTATATCAGTCCGTTGTATCCGAACCTTGTTACTACAGGTCTTCTTTGTCTGATAGGAAGTACAGATAAGTTGACGGTTATTTTTGATGATATAGTTTGAACCACATAGGCCACATTTAACAATACCGGACAGGAGATATTTGGGACGCTTCTGGGCACCAAGTCTGTTTCCCGGCTGAACGGGCCGTGTATTCTGGGCGGTCGCTTTCTGCCGGGCTTTCACTTCATCCCATAGGTCTTGTTCAATAATACGGTAATGAGGAACCTGTTTGATAATCCAGTCATTCTCAGGATTGTGACGGGAAACGCGTTTTCCTGTATCAGGGTCTTTAATATAGCGTAGTCTGTTCCATACCAAACGGCCAATGTAGAGTTCATTGTTGAGAATGCCGGTTCCTCTTTTACGGTTGCCATGGATTGTGCTTGGACCCCAGCCGTTGTTTCGGGGCGAGGGAACAGCTTCATGGTTTAATTCTACAGCAATGGCCTGAGGTGATTTGCCGTTGATATAGTCTGTGAAAATACGACGAATGACAGTTGCTTCTTCAGGAATGATTACCCGTTCTCCCAGGATTACTTCACCAGTATCGTCAATAGTTTTAATGACCTTATAACCATAGCTATTACCGCCACCGGATTTTCCCTGTTCAATGCGGCCTCTAAGCCCCCGGCGCGTTTTATCAGCAAGGTCTTTGAGGAACAGCGCATTCATGGTGCCTTTGAGGCCAATATGCAGATTATCAACCCAACCTTCTGACAGGGTCAGTATTTTAACATCCGCAAAAGTCATTCTTTTGTAGATACCTGCAATATCTTCCTGATCACGGGAAAGCCGGTCCAGTGCTTCCGAGATAACAACGTCGAATTTACCTTGCATACTATCGGTGATTAAAGCCTGAATGCCGGGGCGCATGAGACTGGCACCAGAAACCGCATGATCGGTATAACAATGAATGATTGTATAGCCTTCCTGTTCGGCCCTTTCCTTACACAGACGGATCTGATCTTCGATAGAAGCATCACGTTGATTGTCGGAAGAGTAGCGGGCGTAAAGGGCGGCTTTCATGATATGTCTCGACTATCTTGTTTTATTAAATCTGGCGTTAAAAATCTTTGTTTTTTAAATCCTCTTCAGCAGCAGCCTCTGCAAGGAGGTGAATGATCTGTACCAGTCGGGGGTCAAGAGGTTGTTCATTGTGCTTGGAATCCAAGAGCGCACGGGAATTGCTTCTCGCGGTCACAATAAGTTCTGTTCCATTGGTACTGATATACTGTTTTGGACGCCTGATTTCCGTCATTATAGACTTTCGTGCGGAATTAAAGGCGGGCTATATGTAAGACTATCTTAAAGTTTATATAAAGTCAATAAGTTAGTAAAAACAAATACTTAGAATGTATTCTTGCTTAACTGTTCCCGTTCAATACTATTCGGTTATGTTCAATATTATTCCAAGTGGGTTTTGTTAAAAGCACATGAGCATAGATTGCAATCTATAAATAAGAATTATGAAACCACTTAATAAGGGCCAATAAAACCATTCCTCCGGTGACGTTAATTGCCGTTTCAAACAGTGTTGATTAATGGGGGTAACCTGGGGGCAAGATTATAACCCGTCACTTTTTTTGCTAGCACATATATTTAAGATCGTATTTTTGCATCAATCTCATGAGACCATCTATCGCAGCCTCTTTATTCAGGCTCTAGGTGTCCTTAAAAAAGAACTGCAGAAGCATTTGCGATCAGGAAAAGTTATTCGCCAGGCAAAAGCAGCATCTGGCAAAAAGCAATCAAGAGGTACAATAAAAGGGGCTATTTCCATTCATGATAGACCGGCCGTCATTGAAGACAGGGCCGTGCCTAGGCATTGGGAAGGAGATTTGATTACAGGATCTAAAAACACCCATATTGCCACCCTTGTCGAACGTCATTCCCGTTACACCATGTTGGTTAAGGTAAGATACGGTCAGTGTTGTATCGGCTATAACAGAACAAATGAGTCAATTACCTTCAGAACTAAAAAAGACGTTAACATGGGATAACGTATACTTGGCATATTCTCTAACTCCTTGCTTCATTTTGTAACTGCAAGGTGTCTAAAATTCATAAGGGGCATCTCAGTTTCGACCGATTTTGACTATGATTTGATTGTTTTGGAATATTTTTAGGACGTGTTTATAGGTATATTTTCAGTCTTGGGGCTCTCGGTGTTAAGGAATGCAATAGTGCTAAGAATTATCAAGAATGAAACCCGTAACGGGAATGTTGAAGAGCAGACACCCTTGTCAGGGTTGGTGTCTTGAAACTTGATGAAGCGGGGAAATAAGTAAAGAAAGCGGCAGCGTGGTTCGTTTCTTGAGATATAGAAGTTGTTTTGTTACATTTTGTGCAGGCCATCATAATTGCTCCATACGTATAAGGTAATGGTAATGACTCATTACGGAGGCTTTGTCGCGAATATTTTGACAAGTACGCTAGTAAACGCCGAGGCGATATTTGGCTTGCCAATGTCGACGACACGTGTCCTTAGCCTCGGCATTGACCAATGTGGAGCCATGGGCGAAAAAGGTAACCTCCAATGAGGGTCGTTAAAACTATGCTCGCGGCATGGGTGATAACCCTCCTGGTGCTGCGGCGTTGGGGCTAGTGTTTAGGGCTGGGTAAATTCATTCCGACGTAACAGCCTAGAAAGTAGAGATTATGAAGGGCCTCATTAAAATAGTTTTAATCGTCGCGGCTTTGGTTGCGGCGAGTATTTTCTGGCCGATCCATGAATGGATGCAAGTCCTGATTGTCTGGGTTAAGGCCAGTGGTGCATGGGGTGTTGCGGCCTTTGCGGTTATATATATTGCCGCCACCGGGATGCTTATTCTAGGGTCGATTTTAACATTGGGTGCCAGGTTTGTTTATGGCCCCTTCTGGGGTACACTTCTGGTATCTCCTGTCAGTGTGATCGGCGCCTTCATTGTCTTTAGCCTGGCGCGGGGGCGTCTGCGGCTGTGGGTGATGAACAAGATCGGCAGCAACAAACGTTTTGCCGTGGTTGACAAGGCTGTGGAGGATCAGGGGTTTAAGATTGTGATGTTGCTTCGTCTGTCACCTGTCCTTCCCTTTACTTTCCTCAACTATGCCTTGGGCCTGACAGGGGTCAAAGCCCGCAGCTATGTTCTGGCCTCCTTCATTGGCATGTTGCCGGCAACTTTTCTATACACTTATCTCGGTTCCCTTGTCACCTCGGTGACCGAATTGGCTAATGCGCCGAAACAGGGGGTAGAGGATGCCCAGAGTATTCTTATGTGGGTTGGATTTGTGGTCACGGTAGTGGTCAGCATATGTCACTACTCTTGCGCGACGTGCCTTGCGTGGAGCCGTACCACAAGAAGTAGGAGAGTGAATATGACGATCGTCACCTATCCAGAGGGTAAATATAACTGGGAACTGGTGAACATGCTGGGTCCGACAGGGCGTTATAACCTTGCGTCGGTCGGTGCGACGGTGCTTGGCGTAAAAGTTGACCTTGTAGACCGTCATTTGATGGGTAGTGATTTCTTGAATCATGGTTTTGTGGAGTAGAATGCCATGGCTTATGATAGGCTTCATCCGATAGAAACCGTTCAGGTTGAGGCCCTTAAGGCGGGGATGCCTTCCGCATGGAAAGATCTTTTGGCCCTTCATTGCCCACGGCTGCTCGGGTATGTCATTCGTATGGTTGGTGACCAAGCGACAGCCGAAGAAATTGTTCAGGATAGTATGGTGAATATTTACCACACCATAGACCGTTTTGATGGCCGGTGCAGTATCAAAAGTTGGCTGTATCGGGCGGTGCATAACTGCGCCATTGACGAAATCCGCCGCCGTAAGCGTTATGTGGATGTTGATCAGAAGGGGCTTGAAGATTACTTTGATGATGCGGGCCGTTGGAAGCATGATTGTCCCGGCTGGGACGGGTTTGCCACAAAACAACTGGATGAAAAACGTCTTTTGATTTTGGTACGGGAACAGCTGGACCTCCTTCCCCATACTCACCGCGAAGTCTTGCTGCTGAAGGAAGTCGAAGGGCTAAGTACCCTGGAAATCTGCGCCGTCCTGGATATCATCCCCGGAAATTTATGCCTTCGTATTCACCGCGCGCGCGCCGCCCTCCGCGCCGCAGTGGTCGGAGGATAAGACATGATCTATCTTAAATGCAATCATGATGTGGCAAAAATTTCAAAAACCATTGATGGACAGGTCACGCCGGAAGTTAACCTCGGACATCGGCTTCAGGCCATTGGCCTGCAGTTGTGGGAAAGGGGACTGAACCGGATTATTTTTCTTGCTACCGATGCGCCCATGTTAGCCCCCGATCATTATGAAGAAGCCAGCCGGGCCTTTGACGAAAGTGATTTTTTATTTTCCCTCGCATTGGACAGGGGAGTTACTATCATGAGATCGAACAAAGTCTGGGCGGATATGATGCGCTTGCCGTGGAGTAAGCCTGTTCGATCATGATTATCCAATTATGATAGCTTACTTTGATGGAGATGCTTCTTAAATTCTGGGAGTTCCCAGAACATTCGGTGCATCATTAACTATTAATTTTAACCTATTATAGGGCATTGCAAGAGTACTAATTTACTAAAAACAGAGAAAGAAGGAGTGGAAGATTTCTTATATATTATGTTCTCCAGTTCTAAATCGACTTAACTTTTCTTGGGAAATTCTTAGAAGAATACCAGCCTATATTTTCGCTTACTACTATCATTTAAGGGAGAAGAAACAAACTGGTCGTTGACGAGACGGTACAGTCTTCGCATACGGGACATGGGATCGTTATGCCGCAATCTTGTTCATGGCGGGCCGGGCCGGGCAGGCGGCGGTGAGGAACTGGGTGGGTTGCGTGGCATTCGCCTATATCATCAACGCACATCAATACAGGGAAATGTTGATCGGCTGAATGCAATAAGGCAGGCGACGATAGATTTTGTAAATTAACATTATATTTGCTGTTTATTTAAGCCAGAATTTCGCCGAGGCGCTCGCCGATGATCGTACAGGGCATGGCCGTGTTGCCTGTTGTTATGCGGGGCATGATTGAACCATCCGCAATACGCAGTCCATCAATTCCATATACTTGTAAGCTGGAATTGACGACGGCCATGTCATCCTGGCCCATGCGGCAGCTGCCGACTTGATGCCAATAGGTTCCTGTGGCATTGCGGATAAAATCCTCAAGCTCCTTTCTGGTGAGTGGCCCTGGCATAACTTCGCGTTTGACGAATTCCTGTAATTCAGGAGCGTTACCTACTTCACGTGTCATTTCAACGCAGCGCGCCAGAGCCGTCATATCCGCTTCGTCTGACAGGAAATTAGGATCCACAATTGGGCGGTCGGCGGGATTATTTGACGCAAGTTTGATATAGCCGCGGCTTTTTGGCTGCACTAGTCCTGGTGCGATTGACCAGGCATGTTCGGGCAACTGATATTGGGCTGCCGTTGCCTGACTGGCAAAGGGGATTTCAATTTGATAGGACTGCAGGTCAGGAGAGGCCAGAGACGAATTGCTTCTGGAAAAGAAGGTACATTCAGCAAAGCTGTTCTTGGGGAGCTGAGGTGTTTTATATTCCCATATACAGCCACCTAGCAGGGGGTGGTCATGAAAATTCTGTCCGACACCCGGAAGATGTTGCTGCGTCGTGATATCATGTTCTTTTAAATGTTTCGCATCACCAATCCCCGATAACATAAGAATTTTAGGGGTGTTGACGGCGCCGGCTGACAGAATAATTTCCGAGCCGGCCTCGATGACAAGCTGTTTGCCATCAATAATAACCTGTACTGCCGTGGCACGGTTGGCGTTTATGGAAAGTTTTTGAACATTGGCTGATGTGATGATGGTTAAATTTTTGCGGGTCATGACGGGATGGAGGTAATGAGAAGGTGTATTTTGGCGGCGGCCATCCTTTATGGAATGGTTGGAGATTCCAACGCCGCCGCCTTTGCGCTCCATCATTACACCATTATGATCATCATAAGCAGGAATGCCAATTCCCGCTGCTGCCCGAACCATTGCCGGGGCAATGGGATTTGGATCGTCTGCTATCTGCGACCAGACGATACCGCCTTTGCCACGATATTCAGGGTCTCCAGGGCCATTATAATCCTCGATCCGCTTGTATATGGACAATACATGTTCATAGTTCCATGTCGGGTCACCCGCTTCCTGAGCCCAGAAATCATAGTCAGTCTTATGACCACGGGCATAGGCCATAACATTTATGCTACTGCCGCCGCCAAAGACCTTTCCCATGGCCATGGGAATTATTCTGTTGTTAAGGTTCGGCTGGGGCGTTGNAAAATCCCCCCATTCACGTTCTGATCCCAGATTGGTAGACCACATCCCTGGATTGGTGACATTTTCAACATTATCTGTGCCGCCCGCTTCGAGCAGCAATACACTGGCGTTGGGATTATCGCTTAAACGCCGCGCGACGACCGAACCGGCACATCCGCTGCCGCAGACAATATAATCATATTTTTTCAGAAGATTTTTTTTAAGCAGCAGTTGGTTTGCGGCTACCGCCGTACCGTGATCCGCCATTAGAATAGTCGCCGCAGATGTTACACCTAGTGTGGCAACGATATTTAGAAAGCGGCGCCTGCTAAGTTTTCCGGTTATAAGTCCCAGTTCAGCCTTATTAACAAGGTCGCCAATTATGAGGTCCGTTATTTTCCTGTTTTTCATGATATTCCTCTCATCGTCGGTTGATTCATCGTCTGTGAACCGCCAGAGAATTAACCTTGAGGCAAGAAAATACTCAAAATCATTCATTCTATGGTCTAAATCAATCACTGCCACTCTAAGATTACAATAGTTACTCTTTACAATATTCAGGCATTTCTCAGGATATCAACAGATTTTATTACAGCCTTTAACTTCTTGAAATTATTAGATTTAGGTCAGTTTCTCTAATTAATTAATCCTGCTGTACCGCRGTTAAACCAAGGCTTGTAATTGGCTTAATAACCATATTATTCGACTATACGCTTAATTGGGCTGATTTGTAAAACGTAACATTTTAGTGTATTGGTGTAACTGTCTTTCATTGTGTACATACTGTCGCTAGGAATTCTGCCCAACCATAAGCTGTAGATAAGCTACAATAAAAAATAGGCAAATTGCTTCTGGTCACAGGATGTAAGAACCATAGGATAACGAAATTGCAGAGTAGCGTAATAGCCTCGCATGAGGTTCAAAAACTTGTTGAGTATCGGACAGCTTTTTACGGTAAATTTTCCGAACTTTCTATTTATGAAACGAACCAACCAGCTCAGGTTGGGCTAAAGTTTGGCAATCCTGTAATATGTCGTATGACAGCGGGCAAAAAAATTATGACTTTGCCCAATTCACCCACCTTCACATTCTTGCCCGGGGAAACCATCATGGTTTCGCCAAATATATTGATGGATATTGAATTTCCCGTGGCTAAAATTGAAGATCCGACCGAATGTGTTTGTATTGAGGTTGAAAGTGAAAAAATTGACAAGATTGTCGCAAATCTGAATGAGAACCGCGCCAAGGTCCATAAGACAGGAGAATGGAAGTTTAATCTTTTTAATTATTCCAAATTCAAGAGTGATCCAGTCCTGGACTATCAAATGGATAAACTAATGCATATTTTTGTGCATGAGAACAACCCATACCGGGACAGCCTGATAGATTTGAGTATTTCCGAGCTGATCATCAGGATTTTACAGACCAATGCGCGCAATTTACTGATTGAAGACATTGGCCCATGTGAAACTCATGCCGGGCTTGCTGCTGTAGTACATTCCATAAAAGAAAATCCGGATAAAAAGTTTCCCATAGAAGAACTCTCCTCATTAGCCTGTATGAGTCAGGCAACCCTATATCGCCATTTTAAGTTGGAATTCGGCGTCAGCCCCACTCAATTTGTCGTGCAGGTTAAAATTAAGAAAGCCTGTGTGATGTTACAGGAGCCCAGCAGATCGGTGACAGATATCTGTTTTGAGTTGGGCTTTAGTAATGTTGGACATTTCATCAAACGTTTCAGGCTGCAGATCGGCGTAACGCCAAAAAAATTCCAACAGAATGCGGTTCTATCCGTAAGGAATTAATAAAACAGAATCCATATGGAACTGTATTCCTTAATTCACCCCAAACCTTCAATAATTTCATTTCCGAGCTATTTCCGATTGATGTCGATCATAATATGATCGTTTCAGAGTATTAATATTTCGTCCTAATCGATAACTTCTTAGGGGGCGTTCTCAATCATTTAAGCCAAATTACAGTAGCGGCGAGTTGTAGCATGGACAGATAGTTGCGTGCCAGTCGCTCATATCTTGTGGCGATACGCCGAAAGTTTTTGATTTTCTGGAAGAACCGCTCCACAAGATTACGGGCTTTATAGATGTCTTTGTCATAGAACCTCTGTTCTTTGCGGTTACTTCTTGGCGGGATAACGGCCTTTGCTCCCGAGGCCTCAATTATGTCAACGAAGTCATTGGAATCATAGCCTTTATCCGCAACAACATAATCCACCCCGAACCCTTCAATCAGGGCGTTTGCCTGCCCATATTCAGAAGCCTGACCCGCCGTCAAAAGCAAGCGGACAGGGTTGCCTAGAGCATCTACTGCCGCATGAATTTTTGTTGTCATGCCACCTCGGCTGCGTCCGATGGCTTGCTCTTCCCTGTCTTTTTTTTGCCCGCACCGTGCTGATGAACGCGCACAATGCTGCCATCAATAAAAAGATGCTCAAAGTCAGGGTCCGAGACCGCCTCAGCCAAGCCTGCCCAAACGCCTTTTTTCGACCATCGGCCATAACGGACATAAATCCGGTGCCAGTGACCAAAGTGTTCAGGGAGGTCTCGCCACGGAGAAGAGGTYCGGGCTATCCATAAAACAGCCTCTAAAAACAAGCGGTTATCCTGGGCCGTGACCCCA
Source organism: Candidatus Wolfebacteria bacterium (assembly GCA_002401345.1). Lineage (GTDB taxonomy): Bacteria > Patescibacteriota > Minisyncoccia > Phycocordibacterales > NVSU01. The sequence continues at coordinate 65,474 of NVSU01000002.1, read as the reverse complement.
CAGTCCGAGGCTTTCCCTGGCAATAAATCCTTGATCCGTTCCCATTGGTCGTCCCGTAAAATATCTCTATTCAAGTCATACCTCCTTAAAAGATACTCTTGAATCATATTTTAACCCCTTTGGGAATCCCTTAATTGAGAACACCCCCTAGTCATCAGAAATTAAACTGAATGGCAATTAAGTGAGGTGTCAAAAATCAAATTTCTGAGTTGTATGAATAATACAATCGTCTAGTTCCACTGATATTGGTCGAGCAAGTTTCGACAAATATTTAGGAGGATTATTTGTTTATAATTTAGGATTAATAATAAGGGAGACTATTATGGAATTTCGTTCACGAGTATTAAGTGTTGTGTGTGGTGGCGTTGTGAGTATGTCAGCAGGCAATGTAATGGCAGAAGAGGGTAAGGATTGGGGAAACTTTTCCGCAACGACGACATTGGCAAGCGAGTATGTGCTTCGTGGGATTACGCAATCAGCGGAAGAAATGGCAATTCAAGGTTCATTCGACTGGTGGCAGGATATATTCTATGCAGGCGTCTGGGCTTCAACAGTTGATTTCAGTCCTACGCAGGCTTCAATTGAGATTGATCTTTATGCTGGTATCACGCCGACTTTTGGTTCGGTCAATTTTAATTTCGGGATTTTGTATTATCTCTATCCGGGAGCAGCGGATCAGCCATTGGGTGTAGAGTTTGACTTTTACGAATTTGTCGCGACAGCAGAGCATAATTTCGGCCCTGTAACGGCTCAGGCAATCGTCTATTACACACCTGATTATTTTGCAGATTCAGATACCGGTTTTTATCTAGAAGGAAAATTGTCTGCGCCTTTGGTTGAAAATCTGGAAGTTTCAGGCTCTTTCGCCAAACAATGGATTGCAGACAATGTCCAGTTCGGTGCTCCTGACTATCTCACATGGAATATTGGTTTAAGCTATTCCTGGAAACAATTCTCGCTTGATGTGCGGTATCATGATACTGACCTGAGTGCCAATGGATGTTTTGGCAGTACCACAGACGCTTTATGTGGTAGCCGCGTTGTTGGATCTTTAATCGCAAGTTTCTAAGGTGACAAAGAGTTCACACACATGGATTTAGTGGKTTAAGCTTGTGCTAAGGTGAACTTAATATAACAGTTTGGTCTAGAGGTACTACAGCGCCTTGGCCAAACTGTTATTATTTTGGCCATCCTTTTTTATTTTATGGACGCTGATCAGTACATTTATTATCCTAGGCTATTTCGACTGATTTTGATCATAATTTGACTGTTTTAGAGTATTAGTTGCGGGCCATTATCATTATCTTTGAGAGGACATGTAACAAATACTGATTAATGGGAGTAAATATATGCCGCAGGCAAGCAAATCAGAGGGTCTTATGCTTCATAAAAATTTTATCAATGGTGAATGGGTTTTGTCGACGTCTGGAAAGACATTTGAAAATATTAATCCAACGTCAAGATTAGCCTTCAGTTTGCTTCCGGATTGCTCAATCAATGATGTTAAATCTGCAATTGGGGCAGCAAGGGCGGCGCAGGTTGGCTGGGCTGCGCTGCTACCCGCTCAACGTGCTGAATATTTATATACGGTAATTGGAATTTTCGAGAGGAGACAGGACGATTTCGTAAATGCATTGATCGAAGAGACGGGATCAACATTTGGCAAGGCAATGTTTGAATTTGGTTTATCTCTTGTTGCCATTCGTGAAGCGGTGAGTCTGGTTAGCCGTGAATTAGGCGAGTTCCTTCCTTCAAGTGTGCCGGGCAAGACTAATATGACCATGCGCCAGCCGGCCGGTGTTATTAGTGTTATCTCACCCTGGAATTTTCCTCTTTATCTCTCACTGCGTGGCTATATTTATGCTATCGCGCTGGGAAATACTGCGGTGGTTAAGCCCTCAGAAGATGCGCCCATTACCGGCGGAATTATCATGGCAGAAGKATTCGAGGAAGCAGGGCTTCCAAAGGGTGTCGTGAATATCGTGACATGCTCAAGGAATTCTGTAGGCGAAGTTGGGCACGAGCTGGTTTCCAATCCGCAAATTGCCCGGGTGAGCTTTACTGGATCAACGGCTGTTGGAAAATATATTGCTGTAGAGTCCGCAAAAAATCTTAAGAAGGCTATTTTAGAGATGGGGGGGAAAAACTCTATTATCATTCTCGATGATGCAAATATTGATTATGCAGTGGATGTTGCATTCTTTGGTTCTTTCCTTCATCAGGGTCAGATATGCATGTCGGCTGATAAAATCATCGTCGCGAAAGAAATATATTCAGAATTTCTTGAAAAATTTGTCAATAAAGTCCGCATGTTCGAACCGCTGGAGCCGAGCAATCAAATGTCCGTTATCGGTCCTATTATTAACGACAGACAGTTGGATAAAATTGACAGCATTGTGCAGGATGCCGTGTTGCAGGGGGCTAAGATCCAATGTGGTGGTCAAAAGCAGGGACCTTATTATCAGGCCACGGTTTTGACAGATGTGTCCGACGAAATGCGAATTTACCGAGAAGAAATTTTTGGTCCGGTTGCTGTTGTTATGCCTGCGGCCGATGAAGACGAGGCAGTTGAAATTGCCAATGACACGGAATACGGCCTATGCGCCAGTATCGTGTCGTCTGACACTGTAAGAGCTTCGAATCTTGTTCCGCGTATTGAGGTGGGCATGGTTCATATCAATGACTCACCCGTACATGACGAACCTCATTGTCCATTTGGTGGCCTTAAGTCTAGCGGGTGGTTTGGAAGATGGGGAAGTAAGGGTGCTATCGATGCCTTTACTGACCTTAAATGGGTTTCCGTTCAGGGCGTGCCAAGGGTTTATCCCTTTTAGCCCTCAACGTAAGAATTAATATTATAGACATCAAACTGAATGGGAAGTATCATGACTAGAAATAAACGGAGCATTGCAGCAACGATTGCAATTTGGGCAATGGCGCTGGTATTGCAGTTCTCAGCAGTATTTATGTCTAACGCGGCGCAGGCCGCAACAAAAATCGGCATCGTCGTCTTTGAAGGTGTGTTGACAAGTGACGTAACAGCCCCTATCGAAGTATTTGGAGCAGCAACAAAAAAATCCTGGTTCTCCTCTTATGAGGTTGTGGTTATCAGCGTAGATAAAAAAGTAATCACAACAGAAGAAGGCCTTAAAATTGTTGCTGATGCAACCATTAAAGACGACCTTGACCTAGACGTTCTTATCTTGCCAAGTGCTTATGATATGGACCCTTTGCTGAGTAATAAGTCCTTGATTAACTTTATTAAAAAACACGGTAATAAAGCCTCTTGGGTAGGAACAAATTGTTCCGGTTCATCTCTGTTGGCGAAATCTGGAATTGCTGATGGTCGTAAGATCACCACATGGGCAGGTGGCGAAAAAGACCTGCAGGCCAGTTTTCCAAAAGTGACTGTGCTGGAAGACATCAATTATGTTGTTGATGGCAAGTTTGTCACATCAAACGGCGGACCAGTGAGCTATGAAGGTGCATATGCCCTGTTGGCCCTTATGTCGTCCAAGGAAAACGCTAAGGAAATCGCTGAGTATATGATGTTCAATCGCGTTAATTCTAAGTCTAAGGCCATATATTAGTACTGAGAATCAGGACATTAAGTGACCTGAGTTTTAAATAAAACTTAAAAGATAACATTGGTACATGCCGTGATTTCTATAGTGCAAGAAGAATTGATCACGGCGTGTACTGAACAAGTAAATAATACGGAGACATACAGAATGAATTTATTCAAGCATATTAATAATCGCGCTTCAAAGATTGCTTTGGCTTCAGCGGTTGTCGTTTGCTGGTTTTTTGGCTTTGCCAACATGGTACAGGCCCATCCTGAGCATTTGATAGTAAGCAAGGGTTCACGCGTATTGACCGACCCCACGGGAACCGTGTCGATAAAAATGCTGGTAGAGCAACCTGATGTTGAGATTGGTGAACTTTATCTAGCGGAGGCCTACGGTTCCGGTGCACTGCATACTCATGGTGTAAATGAATATATATACGTTACATCAGGCGAGCTAGGTCATACGATCGACGGAAAATTACATGTGTTGAAGCCTGGAATGGTTGGCGTTGTTAAACCGGGTCAGCAAGTGGGGCATAGTGTATTGTCCAAAGGCCCTGTCAAAGCATTAATTGTTTGGGTTCCCGGCGGCGAAGCTAGCAAACTTCTTGAAGTAGGCTTTAAATCTACACCAGTAGAAAAATAAACCATAACGGGTGAATTGTTGATCTTTGGTTCGGCAATTCATTTTTGGTTTTGCTGACAATTTTGTATAACCATATAGGCTCAGAAAGCAGGATTTATGAAAGGTATATTCAAAATTGTTCTGATTGTTGCAACCCTGATTGGGGCTAGCATTATCTGGCCAGTTGCTGAATGGATGCAGGCGTTAATTGTTTGGGTAAAGGCAAGTGGGGTTTGGGGAGTTGCTGTATTTTCGATAATTTACATAATCGCTGCATTATTGTTCTTGCCTGGAGTAATTTTAACTTTGGGTGCTGGTTTTGTATTTGGCCCTTTATGGGGCACGCTTCTGGTATCACCGGTCAGTGTCCTCGCGGCCTTTCTTGCCTATAGTTTGGCACATGGACGGATGCGGCCCTGGGTCATAAAAAAGGTTGGTGATAATAAACATTTTTCTGCGGTCGATAATGCTGTGAGCGATCAGGGTTTTAGAATTGTAATGCTGCTACGCCTGTCACCGCTATTTCCTTACAGTTTTCTTAATTATGCCCTTGGGCTTACCGGTGTTAAGGCACGTAGCTATGTTCTTGCCTCCTTTGTCGGCATGTTGCCGGCTACTTTTCTCTATACCTACCTCGGTTCTCTTGTGACTAGTGTGACCGAATTAGCCAATGCTTCGAAACAAGGTGCAGAGGATGCTCAGAGTATTTTTATGTGGGTAGGCTTTGCAGTGACTTTATTGGTTACAAGCTATGTCACACTTCTTTCTCGCCGTGCTTTGCGAGAATCCGTTCCACAGGACCTTGGGGTTTAAATACACCAATTTAAAGGATTTAAGAAAMATTRTWKRWCYKGCWMKRGMARRCRYWWRWWAWAWYAWATCTAAAATTAACAGTTAACGTATATGGAGAAAAATTATGAAAATTAATGCAGCAGTAATTAACGAAAAGTCTGGCTCGTTTGAAATTCAGGAATTGGATTTAGAAGACCCCCGTGCCGATGAAGTTCTTATTAGAATAGTAGGCGCGGGCGTCTGTCATACTGATCTGGTTTGTCGGGATCAATATTATCCGGTACCCCTGCCATGTGTGTTTGGTCATGAGGGAAGTGGTGTTGTTGAAAAAGTTGGTGAGCTGGTAACGCATGTAGAAGTTGGCGATCATGTGGTCCTGTCCTTTGATTCATGCGGTGAATGTGTGAATTGTAAACAAGGCCTTCCGGGGTATTGTCTCGCATTATACGAAAATAATTTTGCCGGGTCACGTGTTGATGGATCATCCGCAATAAGTCGGGAAGGTGAGTGCATCCATGGACATTTCTTCCATCAAAGTTCCTTCGCGTCTTATGCCATTGCTTCTAAAACCAATGTGGTCAAAGTTGACAAAACCGTGCCTCTGGAACTGTTAGGCCCATTGGGTTGTGGTGTCCAGACCGGTGCGGGTGCGGTTATTAACGCACTGAAGCCAAAGGCCGGTTCAACCATTGCCATTTTTGGTGGTGGAACGGTTGGCTTAAGTGCCGTAATGGGTGCAAAACTTAGTGGTTGTGCGCAGATCATCGTTATTGATTTGCAGGATTCAAGACTGGAACTGGCGAAAGAATTGGGGGCAACCCATGTCATAAATCCGAAAAATACTGATCCTGTTGAAGAAATTGTGTCAATTTCAGGGGGCGGTGTATTATTTTCCCTAGAATGTACTGGATTGCCCACTGTGGCAAGACAGGCTGCTGATTGTTTGACCTTAACAGGTGTCTGCGGAATTATCGGTGTTTCCCCACTGGGTACAGAAATCAGCCTCGATATGAACGGTATTCTCTTTGGGCGCACTGTTCGTGGTATTATCGAAGGTGACGCTATTCCAAGTATATTCATTCCGCGCCTGATCGAGCTGTATAAGCAGGGTCTTTTTCCATTCGACAAACTTGTTAAATACTTTGAAKTCAAGGATATTAATGAAGCAGTAGAAAGCATGAAATCCGGAGCTGCGATTAAGCCTATCATGAGGATGTAAGGAGGCTTCTTCTTTAGAAATACCAATGTAATCCGTGCTCTAAAGGAGCCCTAGGAATAATGACATATTTTAATCTGATCAAGTTAAGCTATAGGATAATTTTTTATGGTTGTCTTCTGGTCCTTTTAGCTCTTGGCGTTACACAGCCTGGTGCTTATGCACATCATGTTTCAGCAGCGGGAGATGCCGGGGCTACTGGCCCAATTATAACAATTTCACCCAAGGCACTGGAAAAAGGAAAATGGGTCTTATCTGTTACATATCAACGGGTAGATCTGGATGAGTTTTCAGATGAATTTTTGGAAGATATTGCTTTGGCTGGTTTTGAGGAAGTGCATAATACCAGTTCGATTACAATCCCGGCACTTGGGATCGCTTATGGTGTTACAGACCGATTTGAAATCAGTATTCGGCTACCCAACTTAAGTCGGAAAAACATCGCAGAAGGTGAGCTGGAAGCGCCTGGTCAGGCTGAGATAAAATTTCTTGGCGATTCAGAGGGCATAGGAGATATGGTGGCCCTTGGGAAATATCAGATTTTACGGGAAAATGAGGATGATCTTGCTCTAAGCGCATTATCTGGGTTGCAGATACCAACAGGCTCCAAAGCCGAATTGGATCATGATGGGAATCTATTCGAGACTGAATTTCAACCCGGCTCCGGTGCATTGAATATCTTGGTCGGCGCAGCAGTTGGCRAGAGTTTTGGTAATGTCTCCTTCAATGTAAATGTGCTTTACAGCTTTGTAGAGGAAGGTTTCCAGGATACGGATATTGGTGATATATTTAATTTCAATGCCGCCATTTCTTATAGAATAACTGCGGGGGAGCATGGCAGGGTAAATTTTAGCCTTGAATTGATTGGACAAGATCAGCAACAAGAGACAATTTCCAGTATAGCTGATGAAAATAGCGGTGGAACACAAATTTTTATTGCACCGGGTTTGCGGTATGATTCCGGACATGGTTGGGGCGTTTTTAGTTCTTTAGCAGTTCCCATTTCGGAAAAACTAAAGGGCATCCAGACTAAGACTGATTACCGCTTGATCGCCGGATTTTCATATAGTTTCTGATCTTTTGTTTCCGAGTTTTCAATAACAAATTCTTTGATATATACAATATGTTATGCCTATGCAGGAGAAATTTCTGGAAGGGGCATGACTGAATGATGGGAGCCGTATGGGTCGAGAGACTCACGTACGGTTCTGAGAGCGGAAGGGGGAAGTACCTTCCGCCGCTCACCCTTATTGATGGTCGAGAGGAGAACAGCAGCCTTGACCAAACTATTTTGGCTGATTTTGACTATGATTTGATTGTTTTGGAATATTTTTAGTGTGTGCCTGTCGTTATATTTAAGAAAGTAAAATACTTGCTGGTATCAAGGAGTGCAAAAGTGTCAAAAATTACCAAGACCAATTATGAAACCAGTAGCACGTCCATAAGAATACCTAATAGCTATTATGCTGTAACCTTAATAGTCTTTGTTGGCCCCGGTAAAAAAGAGCTATTAATTCAATCATAATCCAAAATTATAAATAGGGAAAAAAATGCCTTTAACTAAAAATATATGTCGTCAGTCAAAATCTTTGCTAAGCTGCAGCAGTTCTGTATTGGCAATGACAGCAATTCTTTCAATAGGTGGGCAAGCATTTGCTCAGCAAAATACAGCGACTCATGATAGCGTTGGTTTATTCGATGAGATCATAGTGACAGCTCAAAAGCGTTCGCAAAACTCACAGGAAGTTCCTCTCGCTGTCACTGCCATTACTGGTGATACACTCGAAAAGTTAGGTGTTACAGATGTTCGCGGAATTGCGAATATTGTTCCTGGTTTTACAGTTGCCCAATCCTTTCGTGGACCCCCTATTTATACATTGCGCGGCGTTGGTTTTAACACACCAAACTTGGCCGCATCATCACCCGTGGGTGTCTATGTAGATGAATTTGTTTTTGCTTATCCGTCAATGACCGATGGTTTGGCTTTTGATTTGGAGCGAGTTGAAGTGCTTAAGGGGCCTCAGGGCACACTTTATGGCCGTAATACGACTGGCGGTCTTGTTAATTCTATCACCCGAAAACCCACACAAGAATCAGAGGGTTACGTTAGAGTAAATGTGGGTAATTACGAAACCTATGGTGTTGAGGGGGCTATTGGCGGCCCTTTAACAGATGATTTATCAGGACGTTTATCTTTCAAAACTGACAAATCTGATAAAGGTTGGCAAAAAAGTATTACCCATGGCGGACGCCGCGGTAAAGTAGATAAATTTGCTGCTAGAGCTGCTCTTACATGGGAACCAAGCGATGACGTTGATGTGTACTTCACGGGTACATGGACACGCGATAATTCTGAAAGCACCGTTGGTCAGTCCATTGCTGTTTATCCAAAAATTAATAATGGCGTTTTGAGTTTAACGAATCCAGATTGGATTGCTGGACTTGCCGCTCTTAATGTTGATGTGGCAGATATTACACGACAAGCCTTTACGCCAACGAATGCCAGTCAGGCAAATTGGGTTGTTGAAAACATCAAATGGGGTGGCGTTGAAGGGGGGAATAACTTTACACCTGCACCGTTAGATCCCCGTATGGATAATGAACTTCTATCGGTCGGATTGCGTGTCAATTGGCAGGCAACAGATGACATTACCTTAACGTCTTTAACAAGCTATGCTGATTTCTCAAAATATCAACAGGTTGATATTGCGGGTTGGGATATTGAAAATGCCATTGGCTTGGGTATTGGTAGTATTAAATCTTTCAACCAAGAATTACGGTTATCCGGCAAGACAGATAAAGCAGATTGGATTGTTGGTGGTTTTTACGGCCGCGACAAGTTGAAAGACGAAGACCGCAGCTGGGGGGCGACACTCAGTGCGGTTTCTGGGGCTCTTCGCCCCATCGGTGTCGCCTTTGTAGCCGCTAATGGTGGTACGATTGCAGAACAAGAAGATGTGTTATGGGGATTCCGTGATTGGGCGAACCAAGTCGAACAAGATGTTGAAACCTGGTCCGTCTTTGCGCAGGGCGATTATGATGTCACGGCTAAATTTGGGGTTACCTTAGGTCTAAGGTATACTGAAGATGAGACAGTTTCTGCCGGTTGCTCTGTCGATCAAGGCGATAACTCCATTGCGGCAACATGGAACGCATTTTTCCCTGCCATAGGAATTCCTTCGAACATAGCGCCAGGTGGTTGCGTGACATATCTTGATGATATCATTCCGGCCTTCATATCTAGATTGGATGCGGACCCTTCTAATGACTTAATTTATCCTGAGCAGGGTATCGTGAACAAATCTATTGCGGAAAATAACGTATCGGGCCGCATTGGGGTTCATTATCAACATTCAGAAGATTTACTAGTTTATGCTTCAGCTTCGCGAGGGTTCAAATCGGGCGGCATCCCTAATCAAGATACAAATGTTGGCTCACAAAGCGATCCCGTGAAACAGGAAGAATTGCGCGCTTATGAAATCGGGTTTAAGTCTCGTCCAAACGCGACAAGCCTGCTCAACGCGAGTGCTTTTTATTATGATTATAGAGACAAACAGGTCTTTGGCGCGGTTCGAGATATTATTTATGGATATTTGACCCGTCTGGTTAATATTCCTAAATCCAAAATTTACGGTGCCGAACTAGAAGCTTCTACAGAGTTGTTTGATGACTTTAATGTCCGGGTTATCGGGACATATCTCAAATCAGAAATCAAAGAATTCACGGGCTTTGATGCTGTCGGTAACGTTCGTGACTTCAGTGGTACGGGCTTTACCTTTACGCCGGAACTACAGTTAAATGCTATAGCTACATATAGATTTGATGTCAGTGATAATTGGGATTCCCGTATCACACTCAATGGTAGTTACTCTAGTTCGCAAAAGGCGGACTTGGCAGATAATCCATTGTTTAAGATTGATTCATCAATTGTATTCGATTTGAATATGAATTTTTCATCTAATGATGGCAAATATGAGTTCGAGATTTATGGGAAGAACCTATTTGATGAGTATAGCTGGTCGAGTGTGCAAACGAACCAAGATAGTATTACACGTTTTGCAAATAAGCCCCGTACTTTTGGTGCGGCACTTCGCGTGAACTTCTAATTCGTCTTTACATTTAAGTTAAATACCTTCTCAAAAGTAAGAGGGCATTGAACTATAAAAGAATTTTCAATCCTACGTCAGATGAAAAGTGTTTAAGTCTTTTTCATCAGACGTAGGTTTTTTGTACGTCGTCAAGTTTATTTGGAAATTCAAGTATTTAAACTAAGAGAGCATTTTGCTCCATCTGTTAATATTARGCGGCCATASCWWTMRTRYNCAWGYGKWTYYGKKTRNGCTMWWCTGCTGCAATGTTCGTTTAAAAGGGAGATGGTTGCGCTCTACAAGCTGAATAATTTCATGTATCGCCTTCCTTATTTTCAGTCACGCTTTTTTAAAAAAAGGTGTTTTGCTAGAAAGTCTTTGGGCCAGAGATAGTAMAAATTTTGATTAATGCCTTCGATCCTTCGTCACTATAATGAAAAAACATATTCTCTTATGAAATAACCTTAATTACTTCAACTTTTCTGACGGGGCACATCAGCAACCTGTCGTTCGTTTTTTAATTATTTGGAGGCGGAGTATTGGGTTGTCTTGCAGGATTTTCTATTGAATGATTTTGTGTTCTTGAATAATTTTGATCAGTTCTTTATAGGATTGTTCTATGGTTTTTCCGGAAGTGTCGAGTATGGCATCTGCTTTTTCATAATAGGGCGTGCGCTCTTCTAGGATTGCCTCTAAATCCTCCATGGCATCATTATTATTGGCCATTGGACGTAGGTCTCCTTGATTAACGACGCGTTCCATATGTTCGTTGGGGCTTGTCCTAATCCAGATAACAAGACAAGTAGATAGCAGAATATTAAGGTTTTTAAGTTCTGCTACAATACTGCCACCTGTTTCAATGCAGCAGGATTCATGTTCATTTAATGCTGTAAACAAAGCTTTTTCTTCTAGTCGCCGATAACCGGATTGTCCCGATAATTCAAGTATTTCAGAAATAGGCATGCCGCCAATAGTTTCAATTTCTTGAGYWRATTGGATAAAGGGTAAATTTTGACGCTTCCGGAGCAATTTTCCTAAAGTCGTTTTCCCGGCACCCCGTAACCCTATAAGAGCTATACGTGTTTTCTCGTTACGTAAGGAGGAAAATTTTTGATATAACATTTGCAATGCAGCCTGCTGCTTATCACGAGAAAGATGGCTGATAAATTCATTGATTAACGATAATTCAGGTGTTTGTTTGGTGGCTTTTGGTAGTAATTCTTCTAGGTTGGTTGCTAAGGCTTGTGAAACTTGACGCAGCAAATTAATGGAAATATTTCCCTTCCCTTGCTCAATATCGGCAAGGTAACGCTCAGATATCGAGGAATCGCGGGCAAGCATTTTGCGGGTCATGCCGCGATTAGCCCGAAGGCCGCGGACTCGATTTCCTATTTCTTGTAGGAAATCTATATTGGGTTTACTATTTTTTTCTGACTTATCGATCATCTTTTACTTTTCAATATGTGCTCAAAAGTGCGTGTAATATACAATAATGAAGAATAAAAATATTGTTTCTTCTGTTGTATTAAAGGAGCATCATACCGAAAAGTTGGAAAAAGAAAATATTATTTTTCCATAATATTTATAGACTGATTTCCAGAATATTAAAATGGAATGCTTAATATTCCTCATCCGTCTTAGCAATTTCACGCAAGGCAAAATGCTGGACCTTGCCTGTTGACGTACGTGGGATAGATTCAATGAACTTCACCGATCTGGGATATTTATAAGGCGCGCCTTCTTGCTTGGCGAACTCTTGTATATCCTTGATAAGTTCATGACTGGGAGAATAGCCTTCTTTCAAAACAATATAAGCTCTAACGATATTGCCCCTTTGGGAATCTGGAACACCAATGACGCCACATTCGGCCACAGCTGTATGTCGAGTGACAGTATGCTCAACTTCCGGTGCGGCTATATTATAGCCCGATGAAATGATCATGCCGTCAGTGCGGGCCTGATACCAAAAAAACCCATCTTCATCCATTTTTGCTGTATCGCCCGTGACATTCCAGCCTTCTATGACATATTTTCTTTGCCGATCATCATTAAGGTATCGGCATCCCGTCGGCCCTCGCACAGCGAGATATCCCACATCACCTACATCAACTGGGGTGCCTGTTTCATCAACAACATAAGCCTCGTACCCTGGAACTGCCTTCCCCAAAGAGCCAACAGGATCATCATTATTTTGGACCGAAATAAAGATATGTAATAATTCAGTAGAACCAATGCCATCAATCAGGCGAATATCCGCTTTATCAATCCATCCTTGCGTAACAAAAGCGGGGAGAGCTTCGCCCGCGGAAACGCATTTTTGTAACGAAGCCAACTTATCACTATCATAATTCTCAAGCATTACTTTGTAGGCTGTGGGCGCGGTAAAAAGAACGGTCACTTTAAATTTATCAATGGCTGTAATAAGAGAATTTGCACGAACATCTTCCAGCAAAACGACAGAAGATCGCGCATAAAGAGGAAATAAAAGTAACCCGCCCAAGCCATACACAAACCCCAATGGGGGTGTGCCGGAAAAAACATCTTTTGAGGTTGGCTTAACAACCTGTTTGGAAAAAGTCTCGCAAACCGCAAGTATGGCATGATGAGAATGGAGAGCTGCCTTAGGTTTGCCCGTGGTGCCTGAGGTAAAGGCAATCATAGCAATATCAGTTTCTTCTGCCGGATAAGTGTTAAAGACTTTGGGTTTGGTTGTCATGCGCTGTTCAAGATCGCCAGCTCCGTTAAAATATAAGACATGTGATAAATGATCGATCTCTTCTGTCGCTGCGGCCATATCTTCTTTTAAACGTTCATCGCATAACGCTAAGGATGCCTTACACTGCCGGGCAACGGCTTTGATTTCTTTAGCCCGCAACATAGCAATGGTTGTTACTACAATCCCTCCGGCTTTGACCACGGCTAACCAACAGGCGACCAACATAGGGTTGTTTGCGCTTCGTAACAAGACAGGGGTGCCAGGAATCAAATCAAAGTTATCTTTTAAAACATGGGCAATTTGATTGGTCTTGTCCAGAAGTTCCTGATAGGTCCAATCCTCATCAGGCCCATGAAGGGCAACTTTGTTTCCAAAGCCTTCTTTGATGGCATTATCCAACAAGATTTCTACACAGTTATAAGGCGTGTTTTCTTGCATAAAATCCATATTGATAAACTGAGGCCATTGTTCCGTTGGCGGCATATGATCTTGTACAAAATTATTTGTGACGTTTTGGGTCATATCCATAATGAAGTCTTCCCTTGTTTATATGGTATATCTCTCTTTCTTCGCAGAAGGTAGTTATGAAGAAAGCCTATTTGAATGTATAGTTTCATTTTTTACATGAAATGATTGTTGTTTCATGTTGAGATCAGAAAACTGCTATTCTCTTATAATTGAATGACTAGAAACTCTTTTGATATGTGTTTTTTATAAAGTCTTGCATTAGGCGTAAACTCTGTTCTTTTTGTTCTTTGTGTGGAGAATGTTGGCAATTTTCAAGTATGTGGACCGTAACGGTGCTACCGGACTTCTCCTCAATAGAGTCCACTTGTGCGACGGTTCCATATTGATCATTCTCTCCTTGTATGATCAATTGAGGAACATTAATTCCAGGCAAATATTTTTCAATGTTCCACTGCATAAAATCAGGGTCTAGCCATGCCCTGTTCCATCCCAAAAAAGCACAGTCAACATTGTCATAATGGTATTTCTCTAATCCAGAGCGGAGGTTTCCTTCAAAATATGCGAGCTTTGCCTCTGCAATAGAAGCCACAGATATTCGCTCGCAAAAAACATGTGGCGCCATTGTGATGATGCCCTGAAGTTGGACTCTTTTTTTTGCGCCGGCATAGATAAGAGAAATGGAACCGCCGTCAGAATGTCCAATCAGAATATGATTTCTTATGTTGGTAGCATCAAGAAGTTTAGGTAGTACTTCTAGTGCCTCAATAGTCATATAGTTTAGAGGGCGAGGGACGATACAAGAGTCTGAACGTCCATAACCTTGACGGCTATATACTAGTGCAGGGCAGCCGGTAAGCTGAGTAAGTTTTTCGGGAAAATCCCGCCACATATCAATGCAACCTAAACCTTCATGCGAGAACACCAGTGTGGGTAACTTTTTCGCACCAGAATATCTTTTTATTTCAAGTTTGATGCCTGAAATGTTTAAATATTCTTGAGGTTTGGAAATATTATGAAACATTTTTTTCTCTAAAAGGTGGAGATATTTATTTAAATGATAACGGCATGAATGTTGTTAATAAGTTTCTATGTGATAGCGGCCAGTTTGTTTCATAGATTTCTTAATGTCTGGCCATTGCATATTATTGTCTATACATATATTTTCAAAGGCTTCTTCGACGCCTTTTTCCATTTCTTTCAATCCACAGATGTAGATGTAAGTTTCATCGGAGCTTATGAGTTCCGCTAGTTTATCTGCTTGGGTAGTCATCCGGTTTTGGACATATTCTTTTGGGGCATCAGGCAGTCTGGAAAAGACCAGCTGCTTGTCGATAAATTTATCACTGAGCTTATTGAGAGGGCCAAAGTAAGGTAGCTCGGCTTGTGTGCGCGCGCCAAAATAAAGCGTTAATGAGCCTTTTGATCTTGGCATATGGCGTCGTCTGTATTCTGTCATGGCACGGAAAGGGGCTGCCCCTGTACCTGTGCAGATCATTAGGATATTGGCCGTATCATGGTTGGGCATCAGGAATGTGGAGCCAAATGGTCCGGTGACCAGAACTTTGTCGTCTTTTTTAAGGTCGCAAACATAATTGGATCCGACACCGTAAATGGTTTCACTATTTTCTTCATAGACAACACGTTTGACGGTTAAGGATAGATTGTTTGTGCCGGGCCTTTCGCCGTCACGGGGACTGGCGACGGAATAGAGCCGTACGAGATGCGGGCGATCATTTTTATCATTTCCGGGCGGGATGATGCCAATACTTTGTCCCTCCAGAACGGGAAAGGTACGGATTCCAAAATCAAGAATGATGTGGTGGACGTCGGATTCTGTATTGGAATCGGTAATGCGGTAATTACCGGCGACTCTGGCCACCATGGGCTTATTGCGGTTATAAATATTAATATAGGGGTGAGCCGCTGAATGAGGAGGTTGAACTTTCCCGTTTGCTCCTGCGTGGGCAATCTGAAGAATGTCACTGGCTTCTTCCTCTCGGGCTTCACTTTGGATGTTTGCGGACGGCAAGTTTTCGTTATGTTCAATTTTTTCGGGTAATTCATCCCAGGAGAATTGTTCTTCAGTACTATAAGGCGTTGTGATCATGTGCCAATTATCAATGGAGCCAGTAGGACAGGGGGATATACAATCCATGCAGTAATTACATTTATCCATATTGACCACATAATTATTTTCGTCGTGCGTAATGGCATCCACGGGGCATGTTTCTTCACATGTATTGCAGCGAATACAAATTTCCGGATCAATGAGATGTTGACGCAAGATCTTCATGTTTCATGCCCTTTATATAATATAAAATCCTGATACGCGTCATTTTCATCGGAGTATCAGGAAAATAAAGATTTAAAATTTACAGGAAAATAATGTTCCTGATAATCCTGTGTTAATTGATTTTGACATATTCAAAATCGCCGGCTTGATTATTGATGCCGACGCGGGGGGCGGCGATCCAGCCTGCATATTCACCTTTTTCGCGGCAAGGCGTCATGAGGGATTGTATGTAATAATTATCCGCTTGAGAGCATAACCAGTCATTCTTCCGGGCATTCCAGCTGTCTTCACTGATAACATCACCTTCCGGGGTGATATGGTCTTCAAAGAATACGCCGATCTTACGATTAAAGCCCTTGTGAGCAAGCGTAAATTCAAAATTAATTCCGGCTTTGCTGATGATTTTGTTCCACCGGTGTACACCACCGGCGGCATCTTTGATATAATCATCAAGAAGGCGTCCGTTTATGGCATTCAAAGCGGTCTCTTCTGTATCAACCAATTTGCCTTCCACCACACGTGTGACCATGTAAGTATCATTGGTTAGCATATGGTCGTCTTCAATCTTGGTTTCCCCGAAACGGCCTTTGATCCCGGCATTGAAGGCGGCGGCACCGTTGGTGGACACTTCTGTCCCAAACAGGTCGAGAGTGACAGAATAGTGGAAGTTAATTTTCTTTTGCAATGTGGGCAGGTCAATGACGCCCAATTTACGAACTGCCTCAATATCAGTGGGATCGGTAATGCCAGCTTCAGTCATCGCATCACAAGTGCGTTGTATCACCCGGCCAACGCCTGTTTCACCCACAAACATATGATGAGCTTCTTCGGTCAGCATGAACCGGCAGGAGCGGGAGAGGGGATCAAAGCCGGATTCCGCAAGAGATGCCAACTGCATTTTGCCGTCACGGTCTGTAAAGTAAGTGAACATAAAGAAAGATAACCAATCTGGTGTTTCTTCATTAAAGGCACTAAGAATACGGGGCTTGTCTTCATCGGCAGAGCGGCGCTCCAAAAGCCCCTCGGCCTCTTCCCGGCCATCACGACCAAAATATTTCACCAGAAGATAGACCATAGCCCAAAGATGACGGCCTTCTTCCACATTCACCTGAAACAGATTACGCATATCATAGAGAGAGGGTGCGGTTTTGCTTAAATAACGTTGTTGCTCAACGGAGGCGGGTTCCGTATCGCCCTGTACCACAATCAAGCGACGTAATAAGGCACGATATTCGCCGGGCACTTCCTGCCATACTGGCTCGCCTTTATGTTTTCCAAAAGGAATAGTCCGGCCTTCTTCTTTTGGTGCCAATAAGATGCCCCAACGGTATTCCGGCATTTTTACATGACCGAACTTTGCCCAGCCTTTGGGGTCAACGCCCACGGCCGTACGCAGATAAACCTCAAGGTCCTTTGTTTCTTCCGGCCCAGCTTCATTCCACCAGTCAATATATTTAGGCTGCCAGCTTTCCAGAGCTTTTTTCAACTTGGTATCGCTGGACAGATCGACATTGTTGGGAATTAATTCGTCATAGTTAACTTCTACGATTGCGTCACTCATCATTTTTTCCTTATTTTCTGTTTAACGGCTATACACGTTTCAGGTCATATTCCGGGCGAATGCCAGAACCATAGAGGGGCAGAGCCCCTTTTTCRCTTACGGCATTAGGGCGTTGGAAAATCCAGTTCTGCCAAGCRGTCAGSCGACCAAAAATTTTAGTCTCCATAGTTTCTGGACCAGCAAAACGCAGGTTGGCTTCCATTCCGGTGAGACAATCCGGGGAGAAACTAGCGCGCTCTTCCAAGAGTTGACGGATTTCATCATCCCAGTCGATATCATCAGGAATATAGGTCACAAGTCCGAGCCTGTCGGTTGCCCTGGCATCAAGGTTTTGTCCGATGGTTTTCTGACAGCTATCAACAGTCTCCGGTTCGCCAAGAAAGCGGGTTTCAAGCCGAGTAATACCATTAGACATGGGGTATAGGCCGAAATTACTGTCAGTTAATTGAATGGTAGGTGCAGGGCGGTTGTCATTTTTAAATTGACCGTCCAGCATATAAGTACGATCAACAGAAAATAACAATTCTGCCAGAACACCAACAAAGCAACTGCCCGGTTCTACAAAGGCGAGCGTTGTCCGGGAGGTCAGGTCAATACGCTTCAGAGTACGGCGCCAGTAAAGGGCAATCTCCCGCATGAACCAGTTATTATGGTTTTTTGTCACAAAGCCGTCATAGGCTTCGACAACCTCTGGATCGCCGTCGGTTTTAAAAATAAGAATGCCCGCTTCCAATTCATTCAGACGTAAATGCAGGATAGCATCATCCAATTGGCGGCAAAGGGCAAGCGGCCAGAAATCGGCGCCTTGCGTTTCTGCTTCCTCTACGGCCATGCCCGCTGGTACGCCTGTTTCTGGGGCCTGAATAGTAATGGTGACAGCACGTTTAATACGATCAATATTAACACAGAGAAACTTGTAAATAATGCTTGTTTCCTGAATGTCTTTTTCCAGTGGGGTGAGTTCGACACCCTTGGCTTCAGAAGGGCGATCAGAAGCCGCCGTAAATTCAAGGGCGCGTGCTTGCACGGCAGCATCGAATTTGGAGCCGGGGACAGCTTCATCAACAAGTCTCCAGTCTACGGCCCGTTTTCCGCGAACGCCTTCCTCAATAGTACAGAATATATCTGCGTGATCCCGGCGTACTTTACGTTTGTCAACTACGCGGGTCAGGCCGCCCGTTCCGGGAAGTACGGCCAACAAGGGGACTTCTGGTAGAGAAACGGCGGAGTTCCCATCATCTGCCAGCATGATATAGTCGGTGGCAAGTGCTAGCTCATATCCGCCACCTGCTGCTGTCCCACGTATGGCAGATAAATAACGCTGCCCGGAGTTTTTGCTGGCATCTTCGATGGAATTACGGGTTTCATTGGTAAATTTACAGAAGTTCACCTTATGAGCATGGGCCGCCCCGGCCAACATGCGGATATTGGCTCCGGCACAAAATACTTTTTCTTTGGCGGAGCTCAYAATAACCGTTTTGACTTCTGGGTGCTCAAAGCGAAGTCGCTGGATGGCGTCATAAAGCTCAATATCTACGCCAAGATCATAGGAGTTCAGTTTTAACTCATAACCGTCATGCAGAGTTGATTCAGGATCAACATCCATGCTTAAGGTTGCCACCGGACCATCAAAAGATAGTTTCCAGTGTTTATAGTCACTGGGACTGGTCAGAAAATTAATCATTTTTAGTTACCCTGATAATGGAAGTATTTGCTATTTATTAAATATGCATAATAATACTAATAATTTTTATGTCAAGAAATATAATGCAGTTAATACTAAATACATGAATTATAATACATATTAAATTATATTACGGCCGTTATTACTATGGTCTATGGTTGTTTAGGGTCCWAATGGATATCTGTGGTATTGTTTTGTACGGAATAGCCTTTATTAAGTTTTGCCTCCTTTTGCCCGTTCCTTGAAATGTTATGCTGAAGAGGCAGGAGGCATAATTCTCTGTATTCATAATATAAGTTTGTTTTGAAAGGGAGGCGGCCATAGGGAATGCCGTGTTTATTTTATGTGGAACGGGTAAATTCAATTGCACCGTTGGGTAGCAGATATAAAACCAGAGCATCGCCGTCGGTTACTGTCGGAGAGTGCATGCTATCTGGCCCATAGACCACCCATCCCGCGCCATGCCCGTCAAATTTGGCATCGGGGGAGATGGGCATAATAAGATCAATTTCACCTTGGAGATGGCTATGATGAGGTCCCTTGATATCTTTCATATAGACAAGATCAACGCTAAAGTTTCCAAGTTCGGGACAAGGTTTGATGGCGCGACCATATTTAATGCCTCCCGCTTCATAAGGGCATAAAATACCGGCGTCTATTCCGGCGTGACACGCAACTACTATGGCTTGAAAAACATCGCTGTTACGGCTGAATTTTTCATTGAGATGGTCTTGCAGTGCTTGATCCAAGGGGGCAGACCCGATGTAATCAGTTATTGTTTTTAGGAGGTTTTGAAAATAATWAAGTGAAAAATTGCTCATTAGATTACCCTGTTGTCTTGCTGGTTGTATGGATGTTTATAGTTGTCCTAATAGCGGCGCGCATATTTTTTCGCGCAATATGATTTAGATCATTTTAGGAAATATAATGCATTTATTGTTTGACTTCAAGAAAAATATTGCAATATATTGTTCTTTATTAAGATGTGAATTATTGCACTTAATTAATATACGAAGCATTTTTTAATGATTTTTAATGAATAACTTATGTTGAGGTTGAGCAATTATTATGGTGAATAACGCCCCCTATATCTATTGGCGCACTATTCTATTTGGTGACACAGATGCTGCGGGTGTTGTCTATACGCCCAGGTTTTCAGAATATTGTATGGAAGCTGCAGAATTTTGGTTCCGGGAGTATGCTTGCATTGATTGGTATCAACAATCAATGCAAGGTTTGGGAACGCCAGTTGTGCATATGGAGCTTGATTTTAAGGCCCCTTTGGTAGGAAATGATCAGTTAGGAGTTGTTGTTCAGGTTGCTAAAATAGGCCGGACGACGGTCACTTTGTTGATGAAGGGTATTGGTGATCGGAAAACTGCTGGTGATCCTGCAATTATTTTCACGGCCAAGTTTGTTTTTTGTTTTATTAAAGCAGAGAGTCGCCGTCCTTACGATATTCCAAATGATCAACGGCGTTTGATAGAATCTTATTATGTGAATTGTGATGGTTCTGCATCGGTAAATACAGAGACGGGAAAATATTAGTGGTATTTGCAGGTCAAATCTTTTTATTTTTCTCAGGGTGAGGCTTCTCAAAGCGGATAACGATAACGAAATTTTAAATGCCAGTGGCGAAAGGCTATGAATATGAAATTGCAAAATTACATCTGTGGACAATGGGTAGAAGGCATGGGGCAGGGAACAGCATTACATGATCCTGTAACAGGTGATATATTGGCCTTTGCCGGATCTGAGGGAATTGACCTGAAAGCGGCGCTGGTTTACGCGCGGCGTGAAGGTAACCCCGCCTTACAAGCGTTGAATTATACGAAACGCGCCCGTTTGTTGGGGGCTATTGCCAATTTGTTGATGGCTCATCGCGAGAAATATTGCAAGATTGCGCTAGAAAATTCGGGCAATACTTCTGTCGATGCTCAAATCGATGTTGATGGTGGCATCGGAACGCTAAAATACTATGCCGCTGCGGGTGAAAGCCTAGGCGAGGGAAATTTTTTAACTGAACCGGGTATGGATCGACTCGCGCGTGATAAAGCTTTCCAATCTACGCATATTCTAACGCCGCTGAAGGGGGTGGCTATTCATATTAATGCCTTTAATTTCCCTTCCTGGGGCTTATGGGAGAAAGCGGCTGTTGCCTTGTTATCCGGGATTCCCGTATTTGCGAAGCCTGCCACGGCGACCTCACTTCTTACCTATGAAATGGTAAAAGATGTTATTGCGGCAGAAATTCTTCCAAAGGGGAGCCTGTCATTAATATGTGGCGGGGGGCACAGCCTGATGGATTATGTGGAAACTGGCGATGCCGTGTTGTTTACAGGTTCCGCCGATACGGCCCGGCATTTGCGCACTAACCAACAGGTGGTTAAAAGTGGTGTTCGCTTTAATGTCGAGGCCGATAGTGTAAACATGGCCTTGCTTGGGGGAGATGTGGACGTTGAGAGTCCCTTGTTTAATGCCTTTGTCAGGACAGTTGTTAAAGAAATGACTAATAAGGCCGGGCAGAAATGTACGGCAATCCGCCGTATACTCGTACCAAAGAAAATTATTAAATCTGTCACTGATGCGTTGGCCATAAACTTGGCGAAGACAACAGTTGGTGATCCGCGTGAAGAAGGTGTGCGTATGGGGCCATTGGTCAGTAAGGCACAGCAACGGGCAGCCTGGGAGGGCATTGCTATTTTGAGGCAGGAAGCTGAGCTGGTTTATGGGGGTGATAAAGAGTTTTCCCCCATCGGTGGAAATTCTGTGCAGGGCTGTTTTGTGCAGCCTACCTTATTGCGGTGTATGAGCCCTATGAATGCCATTCGTGTCCATGATACAGAGGTTTTTGGGCCGGTGGCAACGTTAATGCCATATGAATCACAAGCTGAGGCGTTGGCACTGGCGGCGCGTGGAGGGGGCTCTCTGGTGGGGTCGGTCTTTAGCAACGACGATGAGTTCATCAGCCGTTCTATGATTGAACTCGCTTCTTCGCATGGACGAGTACTGGTTGTTGACGAGGCCGTGTATTCTGGTCATACGGGCCATGGAATAGTTATGCCGCAATGTGTGCATGGTGGGCCGGGCCGGGCAGGTGGAGGTGAAGAATTAGGCGGCTTGCGCGGCATTCGCCTTTATCACCAGCGTACAGCAATTCAGGGAAATGTTGACCGTTTGAATGCCTTAAGACAGTTGACGATAGATATTTTGAATTAAATTTATCGGCGACTTAGAATGAAAATTTGGAAATCAAGGTTATACAAAGGATGTCATGTGCCAAAGGATAAAACTCATCTTGAAAAAGCTGAATGGGACGAGAAAGATGCCTTACAGGTTATTGCTCAGTTCACAGTTTTAAAAGGCGGCTTGATGGAAGCCCTGCACGGTCTTCAGCATGATTTCGGCTATGTGCCGCCGGAAAGTTATGACCTGCTTGCCGATGAATTTAATCTGTCGCGTGCTGAAGTCTACGGGGTTAAAAGCTTTTATCATGATTTCAGAAGCGAGCCCGCCGGACATCATGTGATCCAGATTTGTCAGGCGGAATCCTGCCAGGCACGAGGCAGCCGGGCGTTGACGGCCCATGCCCAAGAAATGCTTGGTATAAAGCTGGGGGAGACCAGTCAGGATGGTCATTTCACATTGGAAGCGGTCTATTGTCTGGGCAATTGTGCGGTATCGCCTAATATCACCTTGGATGGTAGGCTTCACGGGCGCGTGAGCGCGGATCGTTTTGAACAGTTGATAAAGAAGGTTTCATCATGAGCGATCTTGTCACCCTATATGTTCCCCTTGAAAGCACAGCCTTGTCATTGGGGGCTGATGAACTGGTCTTGGCCCTGCTTGAAGAAGCCACATCCCGTGACCAAGATGTGGAGATTATCCGCAATGGTTCATGGGGTATGAGCTGGTTAGAGCCGCTGGTGGAAGTGGTCACGGAGGCGGGCCGAGTGGCTTACGGCAATGTGACGGTGGATGATGTGGCGGGTCTGTTTGAGGCGGGTTTTTTGAAGGGTGGTGATCATGGGCTATGTCAGGGGCTGACGGCAGACATTCCCTACCTTAAAAGCCAAGACCGCCTGACCTTTGCGCGCTGTGGTTTGATTGATGCTCTGTCGTTGGAGGACTATCAGGCGAATGGCGGCTTTGCGGGTCTTGAAAAAGCCCTTGAAATGACAGCGGAACAGATCGTGACACAGGTCACCGACAGCGGCCTTCGTGGGCGCGGCGGGGCGGCCTTTCCCACGGGCATTAAATGGAATACGGTTCTGGGGGCCCAATCAGATCAGAAATATATCTGTTGTAATGCGGATGAGGGCGACAGCGGCACCTTTGCCGACCGCTTGCTTATGGAAGGTGATCCCTATTGTTTGATCGAGGGCATGATCATTGCTGGATTGGCGGTCGGGGCCACGGAAGGGTTGATTTATCTGCGGTCGGAATATCCGCTATGTAAAGATATTTTGGCAGAGGCCTTGATCATGGCACGAACGGCAGGATGGTTAGGGCCAGATATTAAAGGGTCTGGTAAGGCCTTTGATATAGAGGTGCGCCTCGGCGCAGGCTCCTATGTTTGCGGTGAAGAAACCGCCATGTTGAATAGCCTTGAAGGCAAGCGTGGCATGGTTCGGGCCAAGCCGCCCCTGCCCGCCTTGGAAGGGTTGTTTGGAAAACCGACCGTGGTCAATAATGTTTTGTCCTTGGCGAGTGTGCCGATTATCATGGCTAAGGGGGCGGATTTTTATCATAATTATGGCGATCGTCGTTCCCGTGGTACAATAGCCTTCCAACTGGCGGGTAATATTGCCCGTGGGGGCCTTGTGGAAAAGGCCTTTGGCGTGAGTCTTGGTGAATTGATTGACGGTTATGGCGGCGGGACGCTAACCAATAGCCCGATCAAGGCGGTACAGGTCGGTGGCCCCCTGGGGGCGTATTTGACCCCAGATGATTTTTCTTTGCCGATGGATTACGAGGCCTTTTCTGATGTGGGGGCGGTCCTTGGTCACGGCGGCATTGTGGTCTTTGACGAGACGGTGGATATGATGGCGCAGGCCAAATTTGCCTTTGATTTCTGCGCTCTCGAAAGCTGTGGTAAATGCACACCATGCCGTATTGGATCGGTGCGCGGGTCGGAATTGATCGCCAAAATTCAGGGGGGTGAAAACCTTCAGGGAAATCTAGATTTGGTAAAAGACTTATGCGATGTGATGGAAAATAGCTCCCTTTGTGCTATGGGCGGCATGACGCCAATACCGGTGTTAAGTGCGCTGAAACATTGGCCAAACGATTTTAAGGTGACAAAATGACACTCATTACAGAAAAAGATTTTGGCACACCAGAAGTCAAATCAGAGACTTTGGTCACGCTGAAAATTGATGGTAA
Source organism: Candidatus Wolfebacteria bacterium (assembly GCA_002401345.1). GTDB lineage: Bacteria > Patescibacteriota > Minisyncoccia > Phycocordibacterales > NVSU01. The sequence goes on along the minus strand of NVSU01000002.1, from coordinate 41,078 downwards.
GCCTGTCACGGTAACGCAAGGCAGCAGCATCATGAGAGCAGCGGCAACTGTGGATACGGATATTCCGAGCCTTTGCGCCACCGACTGTTTGGAAAGTTTTGGCTCATGCCGATTATGTCTGGTGGAGATAGAGGGCCGAAAAGGCTCACCCGCGTCTTGTACGACCCCTGCGGAAGAGGGCATGACGGTGACGACCCAATCTGAGAGATTGTCAGAATTAAGAAGGGGCGTGATGGATCTTTATCTGTCTGATCATCCGACCTCAAATGAGAATAAAGAGGGTGACTTGCCGCTTCAGGATTTGGCAAAATTATTAGGCATCAGTGAAAGTCGGTACGGTACGGAAGGCCATAACCACCTAAAATCCATCATTGATGATAGCAACCCTTATTTTAGCTTTGATGCCAGTAAATGTATTCTCTGTTCCCGTTGTGTGCGGGCTTGCGAGGAGGTGCAGGGAACGTTTGCGCTGACCGTAGAAGGTCGCGGCTTTGATAGCCAGATTGTCGCAGGCGCGGGGCAAGATTTCCTGACCAGTGATTGTGTATCTTGCGGGGCTTGTGTGGATGCTTGCCCCACAGATAGTCTGCTCGAAAAGAATATCATTGAAAAGGGTCATCCCGATCATTCTGTCTTGACCACCTGTGCTTATTGTGGCGTTGGCTGTGGTTTTAAAGCAGAAATGAAGGACGGCGAGGTGATCCGCATGACTCCGTGGAAAGATGGTCAGGCCAATCACGGTCACGCTTGCGTCAAGGGCCGCTTTGCATGGGAGTATGCCTTTCACGAAGACCGTATGACCAAGCCTATGATTCGAGAAGAAATCACAGACCCGTGGCGCGAGGTCAGTTGGGATGAGGCCATTGATTATGCGGCGAAACGCTTGACCGCCATACAAGATAAATATGGCCGGAAATCAATAGGCGGTATTACCTCTTCCCGCTGCACCAATGAAGAAGTTTATGTGGTTCAAAAATTAATCCGGGCAGCTTTTGGTAATAACAATGTGGATACCTGTGCGCGGGTTTGCCACAGCCCCACGGGATATGGCCTTAATCAAACTTTGGGCACTTCTGCGGGGACGCAGACCTTTGACAGTGTCATGGATGCGGATGTGATCTTGGTCATTGGGGCTAATCCCACCGATGCCCATCCTGTATTTGGCAGTCGGATGAAAAGCCGCTTGCAGCAGGGCGCAGCTTTGATCGTCATTRATCCCCGTGCCATTGATCTGGTGAAAAACCCTCATATCAAAGCCGATTATCATCTGCCTTTGTTGCCGGGGAATAATGTGGCGGTGATTAATGCCCTTGCCCATGTGATTGTGGAAGAGGGGTTAGAGGCGGTTGATTATGTGGCAGAGCGTTGCGAGGATCAGGCTTACGAAGACTGGCGGAAGTTTATCGGTGATCCAAAARATGCGCCCGAATATATTGAATCCTTTTGCGGGGTCGCGGCCAAGGATTTGCGGGCGGCGGCGCGACTTTATGCGACAGGTGGTAAAGCGGCGATTTTTTACGGCCTTGGTGTCACTGAACATTCTCAAGGCTCGACCGCTGTCATGGGCTTGGCGAACCTTGCCATGTYGACCGGTAATCTTGGTTTTTCTGGGGTCGGGGTTAATCCACTCAGAGGCCAAAATAACGTTCAGGGCTCTTGCGATATGGGGTCTTTCCCCCATGAACTCCCCGGTTACCGGTCGGTGGGGGATGATCAGGTGCGCGGCACATTTGAGGATGACTGGGGCTTAAAATTGGATAGTGAAGCGGGGCTTCGTATTCCCGCCATGTTTGACGAAGCCGTGGCGGGAACCTATCGCGGCATGTATATTCAGGGTGAAGATGTGGCGCAAAGCGACCCCAACACTCATCATGTGGAAGCGGCGTTGAAAAATCTGGATTGCCTGATTGTGCAAGACCTTTTCCTTAATGAAACGGCGCGCTTTGCTCATATATTCTTTCCCGGCACCAGCTTTTTGGAAAAAGATGGCACCTTCACCAATGCGGAGAGGCGGATCAGCATGGTCAATAAGGCTGTTGAGCCTTTGGCGGGCATGGATGAATGGGAGATTACCTGCCGTTTGGCCCGTGCTATGGGCTATGCGATGTCTTATGATAGCTCTGCTGAGATTATGGAGGAAATAGCACGACTAACCCCCACCTTCGCAGGGGTGAGCTTCGATAAGATTGTCGAGAAGGGCAGCCTCCAATGGCCCTGTAACGCCGCCGCCCCTGATGGCACGCCGATTATGCATGTGGGTGAATTTGTGCGCGGTGAAGGTAATTTTGTCATCACGGAATTTGTCCCTACCACGGAAAAAGTCACGCGGAAGTTTCCGCTGATCCTGACCACGGGGCGCATATTAAGCCAATATAACGTAGGTGCGCAGACGCGGCGCACGGAAAATAACGTCTGGCATGATCAAGACATCTTGGAAATTCATGAAACAGATGCAGGCGACCGCAATATTCGGGACGGTGATTGGGTCAGCATCACAAGCCGTATGGGCGATACCACGCTCAGGGCCAAGATATCTGAGCGTATGCAGCCAGGGGTGATCTATACCACCTTCCATATGCCAGAATCCGGTGCGAATGTGGTGACGACTGATAATTCAGACTGGGCCACGGACTGCCCTGAATATAAGGTCACCGCCGTTGAGGTACGCTTGACCAATCACCCCTCGGAATGGCAGGAAGACCATGACCACCTGACCATAGAAACCCGACAAATTACCAAATGATGGTTGTGGTTCATTCTCAGAATGTGTTTGTGAATAGCATAGAGTACATAGATATTTGTGATTTAAAGATGCCAAACCCATAAGGAAGCTAAGTGAACACACCCGATTATATATACAAAATTCTGATCTCTCCGGAAGAGACGACATTGGTGATTGTCGATCATCAACTGGCCTTTACCTCCTGTTTTGAGCGGAAGGATATTGAACGGGCTCAGGATGCTGTCGTGTCTCTGGCAAAGGCCGCAAAGTCGCTGAATATCCCCACCATCATCAGCATGGTGGAGACCAATGTCATAAAGGGGGACATCAGTCTCAAACTTCAGAAAGCAAATGGAGCGTGCAGGATGCTTCCCCGATCCGGCTTTAATCCCTGGGATGATAGGGCATTCGTTGAAGCTGTGCAGCAGGCGAACAGACCGAGATTACTGATTGCGGGTCTTTCTGCCGAAACGTCTGTCAGCCTTACCGCTCTCTGTGCCCTGGAGGAAGGCCTGGATACCTATGTGGTAAAGGATGTCAGCCTTGGACAGTCACCGGAGAGCTACGATATGACCTTTGATCGCCTGACTCAGGCGGGTGCTGTACCGGTCAGCTGGCGGCAAATCCTGATCGAATGGCGACAGGGTCCAGTAGAAGGCAGCCTTCTGAGACGTTTTAGCCGATCCAGAAAGGCTGGCAATAAGACGCTGGCGAGGGGATAACGGGGAGTGGTTTGACATTCCGTCACGATTGTTTCAGGTAGAGTTTTATACAACTTTCAGGTGCCATAATTCAGCCTGATTCCTGTGGAATATAACAAGGGAGATCAATAAAAAATAACAAATGCAAGAAGGGTAAGGGCTCAATAATAATGACCAGGAGCATACCCATGCCACGACTTCATTCATTGTCACCATCATTTTTAACATTTCATGCTGATGCCTTATCCGCCTATGACTATATTGCCAGTCTTCCGGGCCGTGCCTTAAACTGGGAATTTATACGACGCAACCCGGATTATTGGCGCGATTGGCGTATAAACCGGGCGGGCAGGGCAATGCCGGTGCAATTGCGAACGGGAACGGCACTCATACGGATACGGCGGCGCTTTCGTCTTGCTGAAATCTGGAACCTGCATTTCTTTCGCTGACCCCGCGTTATCCGCTCTTGAGGCCGATATATTCTGGTGCCTAGGTGAGAATTACAAGGGTATTTCAGCCTATATTCATGGCGGTGCGGGGCAACATAGTTCTGCCAGTTTTTTCTCGTTGGGAGAAGTTTCTTGCCGAAAGACACTTCTGAAGACGTATAGCAGCGGGCAATATCTGATGCTTAACGACAACACACGCGTGTCACAAATCCTGTGTAAAGGGGTTGATATTCGTTGTGCTCCAGTCTCTTTTGAACTGGTGATTGATGGGTTTCTGAATATTAATTATCAGCTTAAAGAAATCAAACAGTTCATTAATCTCTGTCAGGGAAAGCCTTCAATTAATAAGAAAAGAAACAATAATATGGGTAGAAGTGAAGATAACTGGACAGTGGAGGCTAGACGCAACAGGGATGCGATGGTCGCCCTTGATAAACGGATGGCGAACTGGTCTTACCGCAAAATTGCTGTCTTTATATATGGCAAACAGGCTGTAAGTGAAGACTGGAATGATCCTAACCGTACCATGAAAAACCGCGTGATACGCAGTGCAAAACGTGGCTTTAGACTAAGGGGCGGGACATATAAAAAGCACATTCATTGAGTTTTGCAACATAAACAAAAGGGGTATCCTTTTCAATAACCTGTACAAACGATACTGCCGCTCCTCTTCCCATTCAATCATGCTGTCACTTCATAAAAGTAATTTTTGGAGCAGATATTATGTCGATTGATACAAAACAACTATCCGGCCTCATAGTTGGTAATCTGATTGGATATACATTAGAGAATGACACGCCCTACCTCACCGTGATGCAGGCTGCCGCCCGATTGAAGGTCAAGCCTGAGACCCTGGATAAATGGCGTCAGCAAAGTCGGGGCCCTATGTTCCGGCAACATGGCCGCCGTATTGTCTATCACCTGCATGACCTGGACAGTTGGTCCGAGGATCAGAAACAACAAACGGCACGCATTTATAAGACAGAAGACAAGGGATCAGATGATGGGGGAGAGTCAATATGACGGGCTTTCTTACACGGGTCCATCTTCATTATGGCAGAGATTTATTCAACAATTATATCCGCTTTGGCACTCCTAAATATCGTGATGACTTCACAGGCCGTCAAGCTTATGAATATTATGCCACAGGGGCTGTCTTCGGTTATATCCGTTGGCAGGCAAATGATTATGGAACGCAAAGCTGGCGGTTCTTTGTCTTGCGCGCTGGCGATGATACGACGCAAAACTGTTCAATCCCCGGTGTGACGCCGGGTGCTGAAATTCTCGCTGATATCTCTGGCAAAGACCGGGTTCGACGTTTCTATATGGTCATAGATCAGATTGAGGACAGGGACATTGATTGTAGTGATGTGGCTCCCGACTATTGGAGTCAGACTAATGCGCGGATAAATTCATCTCTTGATCCACAGCCCTATACGCTGGACCAGCATCGGGCATGGTTGCTGGAAAGGGCGGTGTCATGACGTCCCGTTCAAGAATATTGGCCGTGCTTGGCGCGGCTATTGCACTTACCTTGACCCCCATTGCGGTTAATTTTCAAACCAGATTAACTTATAATCCGTCCCCCAGTGCGCCTGTTGGGTTTTACCTTGTGGAAGATATGGAGAGCTCCGGTGAACTCAGTCGGGGCGACTATGTTGTGGTGCCAACGCCACAGAAGTTTAGAATGATGGCTGCACAAAGACATTATTTACCCCTGAATGTTCCCCTCATCAAGCAGGTTGTAGGCCTTCCCGGGGATCAAATATGTCGTCAGGGGGAGGTGATTTATGTCAATGATAAGCCTTTTGCAACGGCATTAATAATTGATAACCAAGGTCGTTCGCTCCCCGTTTGGCAAGGCTGTTTAATACTGAGTGAGGAACAGTTTTTTGCCCTGATGGGCATGCCCGACAGCTTCGATGGCCGTTATTTTGGACCTTTATATGTAAGCGATGTGGTTGGAATAGCGACCCCGATTTACATTCCGTAATCAATAAGAAGGAAAAGTGCCTTAATGAAGAGACGGTAAAAGTTGAAGGTCAAGGGGAAGTATAGGGTTGAGGGCAAGATAAAAGGAACATGGGCGTTCCTTGTCGGAACCCGGATCTGCACATCTTTAGAGGAGCCCACAAGGGCCTGATCAGGTGGGCTAGGTTTTTTGCACAATTGAGGGTTTGTAGGGGAATGGCGAGCCCACACAGTAAAAACACACCTGTTTATCAATGGATTATATGTTTGGAKGTCAGGCTAGTGACGGATGATTTCGACGATGTATTTCGCCCTAAGCTAGGAAGGCTCAGGGACATTGGCCGTAGCTCTGGCAAGCGATATGTAAATCGTGTGCTGAATGCGACGGGCAGGATGAACCCGCGCTTTGGAAAGTCCAAATCCCGTAATAGCTTTACCGGACGTAATATTGGCCGGGGCAGTCGTGCGGTCGCGTCTTCAAGGGCCGCAGGAATTCGGGGGCGTCGGGTCGTTATCAAAGCGCGTTTTGTGAAACTTGCTGGAACAGGTTTTGGCAAAGCAAACAATCATCTTCGTTATATACAAAGAGACGGCGTTTCCAAAGAGAATGAAGAGGGCAAACTCTATAACGCTGTCCATGATGAGATTGATGGCGAGGAATTTCTCGACCGGGCAAAAGAGGACCGTCATCAATTCCGTTTTATCGTTTCGCCAGAGGATGCGGCAGAACTTGACGACATGAATTTTTTTACCCGTGATCTGATGCGGCAAATGGAAAAGGACTTAAGCACCAAACTGGATTGGGTGGCTGTTGATCATTATAATACGGATAATCCCCATACTCATATTATTTTGCGCGGTGTGGATGATCAGGGTAAGGATTTGATCATCGCACGGAATTACCTTTCCCATGGCTTGAGGACAAGAGCCTGTGATCTCATGACCGATGAACTCGGGCCGCGTCAGGACCTTGAGATTGAAAATGCTCTCCGCCGGGAAGTGCGTCAGGACCGGTTCACGTCAATTGATCAGGATATAATTCGACAAGCGGAAAATAGCATCATTGATTTACGGACTGATGGCACTGAAGACAGTAATAGAATGCCCCGGCGCGGGTTTGACCTCGCCCGCCTGAAGAAACTGGAGGATATGGGCCTTGCCGAAGAAGTGGGCCCYCTTCGCTGGCGGTTATCAAAAGATATGGAATCCACATTGCGTGATCTCGGGCAGCGAGGGGATATCATCAAAATGATGCACGCTGAAATGAAACGGCAAAAGCGTGATCCTCTACGGACGGCTTATGAAGTTTTCCGACCAGCGGAGCAACCTGATAAGGTAATCACCGGCAAACTTGTTGCCAAAGGATTATCAGATGAATTGAACGATCATTATTACCTTGTTGTGGACGGTATCGACGGCAAAACCCACTATGCGGATATTGGTCAACAGGCTGAAATTCGGCAATACAAAACAGAAAGTATTGTTGAACTGAAAGGCAAATCGGTTCAACCAAGGAAAACGGATCAGACCATTGCCAATATCGCCGGGGAAAATGACGGGCTCTATAGCGCGGAACATCATGCGCGTTATGACCCCGGTGCCTCAAAGGAATTTATCCGTGCCCATGTGCGAAGGCTGGAGGCGTTACGGCGGGTTAATATTGTGAGACGATTTGCGGATGGCAGCTGGAAAATTCCTGGCAGCTATCTGGATGATGTTACAGATCATGAGCGCAAACACGCAAGTCGTTCGCCGGTTTTCATTACCATCCGGTCCCGATTCTCACTGGATGTTCAAATATCGGCTACAGGGGCAACGTGGCTGGATCACACTTTGTTGGATAAGAAGAAACTGCATTTGAGCAATGTTGGTTTTGGGGCTGAGGTTGATAACGCCCTCAAGCAAAGGCGAGCCTATCTTATGACGGAAGGTTTTGCCCGTGAAACGGCGCAGGGCATAACGTATCAAAGAGGTCTACTCAAAACACTTGAACAACGTGAACTCTCAAAAGTGGCTACCACAATTGCCAAGGAAACGGGCAAAGCGTATAGAAAGGTCGGCAAGGGTGATCAAATAGAGGGCACTTATACCAAACCTGTAGAGCTGGTCAGTGGTAAATATGCTGTTATCGAAAACTCGAAAGAGTTCTCGCTGGTGCCGTGGCGTTCTGTGTTGGGGCGTTCAAAGGGAAAAATAATATCCGGTGTAGTTGGTCAAGGAGGCGGTATCTCATGGAATATTGTTAAGGTACAGGGAATTGGTATTTCTTGAAGGAAAGATGTCATCCGTTATCATAGGAAATACAAATATTGATGGTTCAAATACCTTCTCTCGTATTATTTATGTCATTATATATCAAATAGTTATAATTAGTATGTTGTAATATTCATTCTAAAATCTTCGATTTGAGTATTAAAATGAGTATTAGGGATTAACAAACTYGACAATTCACGTTACAAATAAAAAAACGTAGGAGAATAAATGATAATTGGTGCGGTTGACATATTTTGTGGTGCAGGTGGGCTATCATATGGGTTAAAGCAATCTGGTATTGATATTATTGCTGGCATTGACTTTGATGATAGATGTCAATTCGCATATGAGCATAATTGTGAGGCTAAATTTTCGAAAGCGGATATATGTGATGTAAGGGCGGATGATATTAATTCTCTATATCAGGGAGTTGATATTCGTATTCTTGCAGGGTGCGCTCCGTGCCAGCCGTTTTCAACATATTCGCAAAGCCGAAAATCATTGGATGATAGATGGCTTCTCTTACAAGAATTTCAGAGACTTGCAGTCGAAGTTCAACCTGAAATCATTACCATGGAGAATGTTGCAAAACTTGCGAGACTTCCTATCTGGATGGAATTTACATCAGCTCTTGAGAAAATAGGTTATGATGTGAACTGGGGTATATTAAATTGTGATGATTTTGCAGTACCGCAGACAAGAAAGCGCTTAGTGATGCTTGCTTCAAAAATGGGTAAGATTGATTTGCCTATACCAACAACAGTAAATAGAAAAATTACAGTAAGAGATACTATTGGGCATTTACCAAAGCTACAAGCTGGAAAGCAATATTTAAAAGATTCTTTGCATAAATCAAGTAAACTTAATTCGTTAAACTTAGAGCGTATCAAAGCATCTAAGGCAGGTGGTACGTGGAGAGATTGGCCTGAACATCTTGTTGCAAAATGCCATACTAAAAAGAGCGGTCGATCATACCCTTCTGTATATGGAAGAATGGAATGGGATAGACCATCCCCAACAATTACAACCCAATTTTATGGTTTTGGAAATGGCCGATTTGGTCATCCAATTCAGAATAGAGGATTATCAGTGAGGGAGGGCGCATTATTGCAATCCTTTCCTGATCATTATCAATTTATCAAAAATGGTGACCCAGTAACTATTCGAGCTTTAGGCACAATGATCGGAAATGCAGTTCCGCCAAAATTAGGCGAAGCTATAGGAAAAACAATTAATATTCATATAAATAATTATTATGCCACTTGAGTGGGAGCAAGATATTCTTTGTTATTAATATATGCCTCAATATYTTTTAGTACTTGCTCCATATAGGCTAAGCTATATTTAGCTATTTCTTCAATTTCGAGAAGTGATCTGTCCTTTGTGGCATCTGAAAATGATACATATCCGTGAGCTAAACGATTACGTAAATTTTTTATTACAACTAGGTCCTTTCCATTGCGCGTAGTAGAATAATCAATATCTAACTCAATACCTAATTTCTCAGTCTGTTTTTTTATTTCTCTAGCATCAACATTACCTGAGAATAATTTGTCGACCTTAAAACTTTTCTCTACAATTTCTACGGCAATATTTGACATGCGATGATCTTTATTTACGCTCATATGTTTTTTAAAGTCACCTAATATTCTTTGGCGTAAATTTTCATTTAATACGCTRAACGAGATAGATTGCATTCGCAACTCATCATATATAGCTTCGACGCCAGATCTTGCAGAAGCCTCTATCGCATTATACATTATTAACATGGCGCCTGACCTAAATATCCGCCTTTCATGATCATATTGTTTAAGAATTTTATCATCTAATTTACGATCTAATACCTTCAAAACCTTTAGGTATCTCTGTACCTCCTTTTTTCTTTCAAGAAAATCATCTATAAAGTCCATGATCACACCCCAAGTAATTTATCGCGTACATAATTGATGCGAGCTATAACYTTAGGACGTGAGTTTGCACCATCAGCTTTCACCAAAAGGTCAAAATCGCCGCCGTACGCCCACTCAGTTATTTTATCCTTATCGCCTTTAAGGTCAGGGCATTCTTTCTGCGCTAAAGCAACGCCCACAGAAATAGCTTCAAAACGGACTCTTTTCACCCTGTTATTATTTAAAGATTTCTTAAAACCGTGTAAAAAATAATCATTAACAAAATTTAACATATTTTGCCAAATAGTCTCTGTCTCTCCCTTATCATTATCAGCAGAGAAACTCATCATACTAAATAAATATTCATCTACAAATTCATTTACTTTATGACCAAAATCTTCATAAGTATCTAAATAAGCAAAAAAACGTAATACTAACTCATCATAATCACGCCGGGAAACTGCGGCTTCCCCAAGGGGCGCTAATTGTCGAAAAAGTTTGCCAGAAGCTAAATTTTCTATTAATTTTAAGTAGTCGCCATCGAATAAGCCACGACGGGTTTCCATGTCTGTTAGTTTGACACCACCAGAGTTTAAACGGTCGAACATATCTCGTCTGGCCTCTAAATCGGCTTTCTCTGTTAGTTCAATTAACCGAATRGTCTCCCGCTTGAATCTGCGTTGGCGTGATGGTAACAAATCTGAAAATTTGCATCCATTTAACTCACTTAGTTTCTTTAAATCTGTTAACTCTAATTCATCTTCTAAGAATTTTGCTAATGYCCTAAGTCGCTGAGACCCGTCTACGACCTCTACTCTCCCATCTAAATCTTCGTCTTCATTGCTTACATCTGCAACGAAGAGATAAGGTATTGGTAATCCTACAAGCACTGATTCCATGAAACGTGATGCATTTTTATCGGGCCACACATAATGTCTTTGATAATCGGGTATAAAGATTTCGTTATCGCCTTCTCCGATTCCTTCAAGATATTTCTGTACGAGTATCTCAATGGGGTATTCTCGAATTCGGTAGTCAATGATTCTGCTGTGTTCCTTAATTTGTTTTTCGCCCTCTTCAGCTTTGTYYTTATTGAAGGCAGGAAACTTTGGCTGTTTCTGTTTTGACATTATAATTTCTCAATAATTCTATCTGATAATAATTAACGCGATATAAAATGGCATGTATGAAGCCTTACACCTACAACCCTTTATGTAAAGCATTATATCTTCCAATTCAAAAATGCTATTTCTAGAGAAATTTTTTAAGTTTAAATTGTTAACCTTATTTGAAGTGATTCTAACACGGGTCTCTATTGAAATATTTGTTATATCTAAAATTTTAATAAAAACTACGTTTGTTTTAATTTTTTTTGAATGGRKYYAMWTRYWWKTTWWTMTCATTCAATGTTATTGAATTATATAGAATAGTAAATAGGTAGTTATATCAATATCTTAGTAAATTTTTCTCCTTGACATAACTCCATATTTTACGGCTTTCTAGAGATAGAGCGCGGGACATTTCCTGTGCTTTGAAAGGCGTAAAAATGACCCCGACAAAATTTCTGATAGGCCAGATCGTTCTCGTGTTCACCGTTGTCATTATGACCACATGGAGTGCGACACAATGGGCGGCTCATATGCTGGGCTATCAGAATATGCTTGGACCGGCGTGGTTTATCATTGATGACCTGCCGGTCTACTTCCCTCACCGGCTGTACCAATGGTGGTATGCTTATGATGCATATGCGCCAGAGGTTTTTAACAAGGCGGGCTTCCTGGCAGCCGGTGGGGGTTTGTTCGGGATCATTATCGCGGTTCTCGGATCTCTGTGGCGCGCAAGGCAGGACAAACATGTCACAACTTATGGCTCAGCTCGCTGGGCGCGACCAGAAGAGATCCGGGAGGCGCGGCTTTTCAAATCAGAAGGTGTTTTTCTCGGACGGCATGGTAAAAATTACCTCCGTCATGATGGGCCGGAGCATGTGATGGCTTTTGCCCCGACCCGGTCCGGTAAAGGGGTCGGTCTTGTTATCCCCACATTGCTCAGTTGGACAGATAGTACTGTCATTCACGACATCAAGGGTGAGAACTGGCAGCTGACTGCCGGATGGCGGTCAAAATTCTCCCACTGCCTGTATTTCAATCCCACGGACCCTCTATCCGCAAAATTCAATCCTCTGCTGGAAGTGCGAAAGGGAACTCATGAAGTGCGCGATGTGCAGAATATTGCAGATATTCTGGTTGACCCCGAAGGCTCCCTGGAAAAACGCAACCATTGGGAAAAAACCTCTCATGCGTTGCTGGTTGGGGTGATCCTGCATGTACTCTACGCGGAAGAAGAAAAAACCCTGGCCCGGGTGGCCAGTTTTTTGAGTGATCCGGACAAGCCCTTTGAGCGAACCTTGAAAGAGATGATGGCCACCAATCATCTGGGCAGTGGGCCAAAATATCATGGACATAAGGTTCATCCGGTTATCGCGTCTGCCGCCCGTGAACTTCTCAACAAATCAGAAAATGAACGTTCCGGCGTATTATCTACTGCCATGTCGTTTCTGGGGCTTTACCGTGACCCGACAGTGGCGACAGTGACATCGTCCTGTGACTGGCGGATAGCGGACCTGATGGAAGGCGAAAATCCTGTCTCGCTTTATCTGGTGGTGCCACCGTCAGATATTTCCAGAACCAAACCTCTTGTGAGATTACTCCTTAATCAGATTGGTCGGAGCCTTACAGAAAAACTTGCCGTAAATTTGGAACGCGATGCAGGCCGTAAGCATAAACTTCTCATGATGCTTGATGAGTTTCCGGCTCTGGGACGGCTGGATTTCTTTGAAAGTGCTCTGGCTTTCATGGCAGGGTATGGCATTCGGGCTTTCCTCATTGCCCAGTCGCTCAACCAGATCGACAAAGCCTATTCCGAACATAATTCAATACWTGATAATTGCCATATACGGGTGGTGTTCGCCACCAACGACGAACGGACAGCAAAACGGGTGTCGGACGGTCTCGGCAATGCGACGGAATTGCGCGCTCAAAAAAACTATGCGGGTCACAGACTTGCCCCGTGGCTGTCCCATGTGATGGTGTCCCGGCAGGAAACCATGCGTCAGCTTTTAACACCGGGTGAAGTGATGCAGCTTCCCCCTGACGAAGAAGTTATCATGCTGTCGGGGCATCCGCCCATCAAAGCCAACAAAATCAAATATTACGAGGATGTCAATTTTACAGACCGCGTCCTGTCCCCACCGGAATTAAACCAAGACGGCCGTTACACGGACTGCCCGGCCCGGAGAGGCGACGACTGGTCTGGACGTGTGTGCATCTCAGATATGCGGACCAGCGATATTGAAGATCATAAAATTACAGGTCAGATGGAGGAGGGTGGCCTTAACCGCCATCCAACCCTTGATGAGATGTTGGTATCTCCTGATCTGGAAGAGGATGTCTTCAGCCTGCTTGATGACGACATGGACAACCCCCTTATTGGTAAAGACGCAGACCCTCTTAAACAGCTCACGCCCGTACAGCGTGCCCATGAAGTGACCCGCGATTCTGACCATGAGATCGGAATGTGAGAAACTCAATATGACACATAAGCGTATTCATATTTATTTAGGCGATGATCACAGCCGCATACGGCAGGAAGCCAAAAGGCGCGGGGTTTCCATCTCCCACCTGAGCCATGCCGCCCTGATGACTTTTCTGGATGCAGATAAGGATAAACGGGAAGCACTTGTTTTGCGCCGTTTTGATCGCCTGTCCCGACAGATGGGAAAGATTGACCGGGACCTGTCGATTATGACAGAAACCCTGGCCCTGTTCATTCACTATCAATTGGCCATCACGCCGCCGGTGCCGGTTACCGATCAGGCGGCGGCTAAAGCACAGGCGCGGGAACGTTTTGCCCAGTTTATCACCCGTGTTGCCCGCCGCATGGCACAAGGCAAGAGCATTATTCACGATATTGTTGAAGAAATTTCCCCACGGGCGGAAGATTTCTTCAAGCTGGATCTTGAGGCGGATGATGAACAGTCATAAAACCACCCTCAGCCGCCAAAGGGCGATGCTGCAAACGGCCATGGCGCCAAACATTGGCAATGCACTGGCGGATAAGTCTGTCATCGAAGTCATGGCCAATCCTGATGGATCACTCTGGCTCGACAAACACGGAGAAGGCCGGGTCAGGGCAGGGGATATTCTGGCCGCTGACGCCGAACGTATTATCCGACTTGTGGCAAGTCATATCCACCTTGAATGCAATGAGATGTTCCCGGTCGTCTCGGCGGAACTGCCAGAAACCGGGGAGCGGTTTGAAGGCCTTTTACCGCCTGTGGTGGCGTCGCCCTGTTTTGCCATCCGTAAACCGGCAGGGGTTATCTATAGACTTGCCGATTATGTCAATGCACAAATCATGACACCGTTGCAGGCCAGATATCTTAAATCCGCCGTTGAGGACAAGAAAAACATTCTTGTGGTTGGTGGCACCTCCAGCGGTAAAACCACCCTCACCAATGCGCTGCTGGCGGAGCTTGCTGATCTGGAGGAGCGGATCGTCATCATTGAAGATACCCGTGAGCTCCATTGCCCTGTAGCTGATCTGGTGTCGCTGCGCACCAAGCCGGATGTTGCCAGCCTGTCAGATCTGGTGCGGTCAACCATGCGTCTGCGCCCCGACCGGATTATCATCGGAGAGGTGCGGGGGCCGGAAGCGCTGGATATGCTGAAGGCCTGGAACACAGGCCATCCCGGCGGTATCGCCACCTTGCATGCCAATGGCACAAGTTCTGCCTTGTATCGCTTGGAACAGCTCATTCAGGAGGCGGTGATTTCCGTTCCCAAACGGCTGATCGCAGATGCGGTGGATGTCATTCTCTTCATTAAAGGTCGCGGCGATGCCCGCCGTGTGGATGAGATCCGTGAGGTTACAGGTCTTGATGCGGGCGGTGATTACAGGCTCCGGCGACCAGCAGAATTACCCCCTGAACCAAAATCATAGATCACATAAAAAGGAATTCAGAATATGAACAAATCAACCCCTTCACTCAATAGACCAGCAATACAATCATTGGCCATAATAACCGTCCTGATGTTGGGTGTCGTCACCGCACATGGTGCGGGTTCCGGCCTGCCGTGGGAAGCGCCGTTGCAAAGCATTTTGGATTCTATCACAGGCCCCGTAGCCCGGATCATTGCGGTGATGGTGATTACCTTAACCGGTCTTACTTTGGCTTTTGGCGAGAGCAGCGGCGGGGTTCGTAAACTCATTCAGATYGTTTTTGGCCTGTCCATCGCTTTTGCCGCCGCCAGCTTTTTCCTCAGCTTCTTCAGTTTTTCCGGCGGAGCGGTTGTGTAATGGAGCAAGGATTTATCATACCACTGCACCGTTCGCTCACGGAGCGGATCATGCTTGGCGGAGCACCACGTAATGTGGCCATTGTTAACGGCACCCTCGCCGCCGCCATAGGCCTTGGTCTCCAGCTTTGGCTGGCCGGGGGTGCGATCTGGCTGGCAGGTCATAGTGCCGCCGTCTTTGCCGCAAAAAAAGATCCCCAGTTTATGGACGTCATGATGCGCCATATCCGCCACAAAAATTATCTGGAGGTGTAATGTTTAATCTAGGCGAATATCAAAAACGCCCGTCACGCCTTGCAGATTATCTGCCGTGGGCTGCCCTTATTGCCCCCGGCATAATTCTCAATAAGGATGGTAGCTTCCAGCGAACGGCCCGCTATCGCGGACCCGATCTGGATAGTGCGACACAGGCTGAGTTAATTGTCATCAGTGCCAGGGTCAATGATGCCTTGAAGCGTTTTGGCTCAGGATGGGCTTTGTTCTTTGAAGCAGACCGTCATCAAATTACCACTTATCCAAAATCTGATTTTCCAGATGCGGCATCCTGGCTGGTTGATGAAGAGAGACGCGGGGCTTTTGAAGCCGAGAGCCTTCATTATGATACGTCATTTTATGCGACCCTATGCTATCTGCCGCCGGAGGACCGCACCAGTCATGCAGAAAACCTGCTTCTGGAAACCCCCGGTCACAAACGTGCCTTTGATGCCCGTGATCATCTGCAGGCTTTCATCGCCCAGACAGACCGTGCTTTTGATTTATTTGCCAGCGCACTGCCCGAACTTGAGCCTTTGGACGATGAGGAGACACTGACCTACCTGCATAATACGGTTTCAACAAAAAGACATCCTGTCATTCCGCCTGAAACCCCGATGTATCTGGATGCTGTGTTGGCCGACTGTGCCCTGACAGGGGGACTTGAGCCCCTGTTGGGCGAGGCCCATTTGCGGGTGCTGACCATTCTCTCGTTTCCCGGTTCCACCACGCCGGGAATTCTGGATGCCCTCAATGGCCTCGGGCTTGATTATCGCTGGTCCACGCGTTTTATTGCCATGGATAAAGCTGAGGCCAATCGCGCGMTTRCYAARWMSCGCMGKCAGTGGTTTGCCAAGCGTAAAAGCGTCACGGCCATCCTGAAAGAAGTTATAACCAATGAACAGTCGGCTCTGGTGGATACGGACGCGGACAATAAAGCCGCCGATGCCGATGAGGCCCTGCAGGAGCTGGGCGGCGATCATGTGGCGTACGGATATTTTACCGCAACCATTACGCTGTGGGATGAAGACGGAGCCCTCGTTGAGGAAAAACTGCGGATTGTTGAGCGCACCATCAGCAGTGCGGGTTTTGCCGTCATTGGCGAGACGGTGGGTGCGGTTGATGCCTGGCTCGGCAGCTTGCCGGGCCATCTTTATGCCAATGTACGGCAGCCAATTATTTCCACATTGAATCTGGCTCATATGATGCCGCTTTCTGCTATCTGGGCCGGTCCTGAATATAATAAACATCTGAACGGCCCTTCATTACTGATGGCAGAAACCGGCGGCGCGACACCCTTCCGGCTCAATCTGCATCAGGGTGATGTGGGACATACGATAATCGTTGGTCCGACGGGTGCCGGAAAATCGGTTCTGCTTGCCATGATTGCGCTCCAGTTTCGCCGGTATGCGGGGTCGCAGATCTATATCTTTGACAAAGGCGGATCGGCTCGGGCAGCAATCCTTGGCATGGGCGGAAGCTGGTTTAATCTTGGGGGAGAAGGTGATCTGGCTTTTCAGCCCCTGGCCCGTATTGATGATGCCGGCAACCGGTCCTGGGCGCAGGAGTGGGTTTGCGGGCTGATGGCTCATGAGAAAATAGAGGTAACACCGGAAGTGAAAGATGCCGTCTGGTCGGCACTGTGCAATCTGGCTCTGGCCCCTATCCACGAACGCACATTAACCGGACTCGTGGCCCTTCTGCAAAGAAACGCGCTACGTCAGGCTTTGCAGCCCTATACCCTGAACGGCCCCCATGGCCGATTGCTTGATGCGGATGATGACAAGCTCAATCTGGGTGATGTGCAGTGTTTTGAGATGGAAGAACTGATGCATGTGAAAGCCATGGTGCTGCCGGTGCTCACCTATTTGTTTCACCGGCTGGATGAGCGTTTTGATAGTCTGTCCCCGGCTGGATCGGGAAGCAGGCCAACGCTTCTTATTTTAGATGAAGCCTGGGTATTTCTGGATGATCCGGACTTTGCCGGACGTATACGGGAATGGTTGAAAACCCTCCGGAAACGCAATGTCAGCGTTATTTTTGCGACCCAGTCACTGTCCGATATCGCAGACAGCAGCATTGCACCCGCCATCATTRAAAGCTGCCCCAGCCGCATATTCCTGCCCAACGCGCGGGCGCAGGAACCGCAACAGCGCAAGGTCTATGATGCCTTTGGCCTTAATCCCCGGCAAATTGATATTATAGCTCAGGCTCAGCCGACCCGGGATTATTATTTTCAAAGCCGTCAGGGAAATCGCCTGTTTGATCTGGCACTGGGGCCGGTCGCATTGGCTTTTGCTGCAGCTTCCCCAAAAGAAGATCAGCAAATACTGGGTCACCTCTCCCGCGAAGGACAGAATTTTGCAGCTAAATATCTCAAAGCCAAAGGCCTTGCGTGGGCGGCAGACCTCATCACACACAAGGAACAATTTCATGAAATATAAAGTCCTGTCAGCATTTATGGCACTTATTCTTGGCCTGACACCGATCCATTCGGCAAACGCTATTTTCGGCTTCGGGGATATTGTTTTTGATCCGACAAATTACGGCAGAAACCTTTTGACTGCCGCCCGGACATTACAGCAGGTAAATAATCAGATCAGGCAGCTTCGCAATGAAGCACAGATGCTGCTCAACCAGTCGCAGAATTTAACCCGCCTGCCCATGTCCATTGGCGGCGACTTACAGAGATCCTTGTTACAGATGGATGTTCTGATCCGTAGTGCTAATGGTCTTGCCTATCAGATTACGGCCATTGATGCCCATTACCGAACTTACTTTCCGGAAAGATATGCGGCGGCCACAACAAGCACACGGATTTTGCAGGATGGTCAGGATGCCTGGAAGGCAGCGCGATCAGGTTTTCAGCATTCCCTCCATGTGCAGGCAGAAGTTATGGGGCAGGTGCGCAGCGACAGAATTGTCCTTGATCGCCTGATTATGGAAAGCCAAGGCGCAGCTGGTAATTTGCAGGTGGCGCAGGCGGGCAATCAACTGACTGCTCTGGCCGCCAAACAAACCATGCAGCTTCAAAGCCTGATCGCGGCGTCGGCCCGTGCCGATGCATTGGAGAAGGCGCGTGTTTTGGCCCTCACAGAACAGGCACGGGCGCGGTTTCAACATTTTCTTGGCGATGCTTCGGCATACACCCCTTGAATATAGAGATTTTTTCATGAATGACCTGAATATCATCGACCAGTTCACCTTAACATTTGTCACCTTTATCGACAGCGGCTTTGGCCTGCTTTCCCCGGATGTGGCCTTCCTGACAACGATCCTGATCGGGATTGATATCACGCTGGCGGGCCTTTTCTGGGCTTTGGCGGAAGACAAATCGGTCATTCCCGCCCTGATAAAAAAAGTGCTCTATATTGGAAGTTTCGCCTATATCATAAATAACTTCTCTTTTCTTTCCAATGTGATCTTCAGCAGCTTTGCCGGATTAGGCCTGCAGGCCACCAGCACCACTCTGACCATATCGGATTTAATGCGGCCCGGCTTTGTCGCCGCCACAGGTTTTGATGCCGCCAAGCCGATACTGATTGAAATCGGCAGGCTGGTGGGCCCGGTCGCCTTCTTTACCAACTTTGTCACAATCTTTGTTTTGGTTTTTGCATGGATTGTCGTTTTACTGGCTTTCTTCATTCTGGCCATTCAACTCTTCATTACCATATTGGAATTTAAGCTGACTGCATTGGCGGGATTTATTCTGGTGCCTTTTGCCCTGTGGAATAAAACCTCTTTTTTGGCTGAGAAAGTTTTGGGCAATGTGGTTTCCGCAGGCATCAAACTGATGGTGCTCGCCATAATCGTAGGCATAGGGTCCACCATCTTTGGATCATTCTCAGCTTCCTTTACCGGACCTCATATCACATTGGAACAGGCGCTTTCCACCGTGCTGGCAGCAATGGCGTTATTTATGTTGGGAATATTTGGTCCGGGTATTGCGGCGGGATTAATCTCCGGTGCGCCTCAACTGGGTGCAGGCGCTGTTGCAGGGACAGCCCTGGGATTAGGTGTCGGCGCTGCCGCCGCTGTCGGATTTGGTGGAGCTGCCGCCAAGATGGCAGGCGGGGCGGCTTCAAGTGCGGTGAAAGCCGGGTCCGCCATGGCAGGGGGTGCCAGCTCTTCCTACAATATGGCGCGCACGGCGTCGGGGGCGAAAGGTGCGGCTGGCGTGACCGCCGGTATGGCAGGTGTTGTCAAAGCAGGAGCCGGGTCTATTCAGGACAGCCTCAAAAAGGCGGTATCCAATGTATCTTCATCAGAAACAAGTCCAGGATATGAAACTACATCAGAGGGCGTACCAAAATGGGCGGAGCAAATCCGCCGCAATCAGCATATGCGGGAAGGGGCTGCCATGGCGGCTCACACGGTACGTGACGGCGACCGGCCCGCTTCCGGAGACACCCCAACCTTAAAGGAGGATGACGAATAATGTTTAAACGCACCATCAATAAATACGGCGAGACGCCGGTTGCCGTAACACCCTATCAAAAAGCGGCTCAGGTTTGGGATGAGCGCATTGGGTCGGCGCGGGTTCAGGCGAGGGGATGGCGGTTAATGGCTTTTGCCTGTTTATCTTTGGTGGGAATATTATCAATGGCCCTCATATGGCAAAGTCTGCAAAGCCATATTATCCCCTATATCATTGAAGTCGATAAACAGGGCGAAGTGCGCGCCATTGGTCCGGCCACCGATAGTTATCAGCCGAGTGATGCACAGCTGTCTTATCATCTGGCGGAATTTATCAAACGGGTTCGGTCCGTTTCCATTGATCCCATCGTTCTGCGCGGACAGTGGCTTTCGGCTTATGATTATGTCACCGACCGTGGGGCGCAGGTACTTAATGAATTTGCCCGGGAAAATGATCCTTTTGCCGATGTGGGGCATCGGTCGGTCGCGGTTGAGATCACCAGCATTGTCCGGGCTTCCGATGACAGCTTTCAGATTAAATGGCGGGAGCGCCATTATCGGGACGGGACGTTTCTGAAGCTGGAGCGTTACACCGCCATATTGACGATTATTTTTCAGAAACCGGCCACCGTCGACACCATCACCAAAAACCCTCTGGGATTATATGTTCACGGCCTTAACTGGTCCCGTGATCTTGACGTAAAAGGAAATGAAAAATGACCAAAATAACCATCTGTTTAGCCATCGTAATAATGGCATTTGTATCCGGCTGTGCAGCGAAGCAAAAACAGCCGTCTATTCTCTATGACACGGATGATTTCAGGCCTGCGGTTATTGAAGCTAAACCTTCTTTGCCGACTGAAGTGATCAAAGTACCAGAACCCTTGCCGCTTCCCGGGCAGCTAAAGCCGGTAGAGAAACATGCCGAACGGAACCCGGAACTCATTGATCCTCTTGAGCGGGTAGACCTGGCCAACATTGCGGCAAGGTTTGAGCCGGAGAAAAATGGATATATCAATGCTATCCAGCGTTATCCCTATGCGGAGGGGGCTCTGTACCGGTTGTATGCCGCACCGGAACAGGTCAGCGACATCACCTTGCAGAAAGGTGAGAAACTGATCTCCGTTTCGGCGGGAGATACGGTGAGCTGGGTATTGGGCGATACCAAAAGCGGGATGGGGGCGTCAGAACAGATTCATATTCTGGTTAAACCGGTCGCCCCCAATCTTAAAACCAATCTGGTCATCACTACGGATCGCCGTACTTATCATCTGGAAATGGAGAGTTTTGAAAATACCTATATGGCCTCTCTGTCCTGGCGTTACCCCCATGATGAGTTGATTTTTCTCAACCGTCGAAACGCCGAAGCGAATGTTGCTGAAAATCAGATTATAGATACGGGCGTAAATCTTGACCGTCTGCGCTTCCGCTATGAAATCACGGGAGACATGCCGCCGTGGCGTCCCGCACGGGCTTTTGATGATGGCCGCAAAGTCTATATCGAATTTCCCCGGGGGATTGCCCAGGGCGAAGCACCGCCGCTTTTTGTTGTCGGCCCGTCGGGCGAAAGTGAGCTGGTCAATTACCGTATGAAAGGACGATATTACATTGTTGATCAGTTATTTGCAGCGGCGGAACTCCGTCTGGGGGAAGAGCCGCAGCAGGTGGTGCGCATCAGCCGTAGCGGAGTTTCCGGAAAATGAGTGGTGATACAGAAGCTAGTGAAGAGAAGGTCGTGCCGGAAACGCTGAACCTGCGGGCAAACCCCCGTCCTGTCACCCGCATAAACCGCCGTGCTCTCATTATCCTGTCAGCCACAGGGCTTTTGCTGATTTTCGCGGCAACATTTTATGCGCTGAAACCACCATCCTATTCCGTTGTTGTGGATAAGGAACTTTATAATATCAAACACAAACAAACGCCGGAGGAGCTTGTCAGTCTTCCGGATAGCTACCGGGATTATACGCCGCCTGTTCTCGGAGCGCCGCTGCCCGGCGAGCTGGGGGCAGCGGTGTTGGATGCGGAGCAGAGAGCCGGGTTAGAGCCTGTTGCCCCAACGTCCGGTAGATTACCGTTTCAGACAGATCATGTGACCGACATGGAACGGGCGGAACGCATTCGTATTGCTCAGCGTGCGCAGCAGGGAAGGGAGTCATCCGTATTCTTCCAGTTATCGCAGAGGGAGGCAGATGGTAATACAGTATCAATGTTACCGAAAACTGTGGATGTTTCAGGCATAGTCGAAGATCCTGTATCACCCCCTCAGAATGATAATGATCAAACCAGAAAGAATGATTTTATAGCCCGTGGCCCGGAGGCATCCATTTATAACCCTTACCAGTTGCAAACGCCCCTATCACCCTATCAGGTCATGGCGGGAACCGTTATTGCCGCCAGCCTCATTACGGGCCTTAATTCTGACTTGCCCGGACAAGTGATCGCACAGGTGACGCAGCCGGTTTATGACACGGTGACGGGCAACCATCTCCTTATTCCCCAAGGAGCGCGATTGATGGGAAGCTATGATTCCGTGGTGGCCTTTGGCCAGCAGCGTGCATTGGTCGTCTGGCAGCGTCTGATCTTTCCAGATGGCTCCTCCATTGTGATTGATAATCTGCCCGCCACCGACCGTGCAGGATATGCCGGGCTTGAAGATCAGGTGGATTTTCACACATGGCGGCTTATCAAGGGCATTGGTCTGTCCACTCTGTTCAGTATTGGCTCTGAACTGGCCTTTGATGGCGATGGTGATCTGGTCCGCGCCATTCAACAAGGCTCGCAGGATTCCATTAACCGTGCAGGTCAACGTATCGTCGAACGCAATATCAACATTCAGCCGACCATTACTATCCGGCCCGGATATCCCCTGCGGGTCATTGTTCATAAGGACATTATCTTAACAGCTTACGGAGATATAAAATGACGACATTAAAGATCAAGAAAATACCAGACAGAACACCAGTCAAAATCAGTTTGAACCTGCCGCCGGAGGTTTATCATGACCTGATTAAATATGCAGAGATTTATAAGCAGGCGCATGGCAGTGTCGAGACACCTCAACTTCTGGCCTCTCAAATGATCGCCATCTTCATGCAGAATGACAACGGGTTTAAAAGAGCGAAATTATCCTCATCTGAAACGTAAAGATCTGGTTTGGGGGATCAGCAACTAATCGGTCAGAAACTCTCCTGTTTTTAATACATTTCGCTTTTACCACCTGACGGTCGGGATGCAACGGATCTTCCGCACCAGAAACCGTGAAGACAATTGCATCCTGCCCTGAAGTCAGTCTGTGAGCTCTTTTGTATTCTTAAAAAACAGGAGAGTTTAYTATGACCAATCAATATTTTGCTAATCCTTACAATACCAGCGTGAACGGTTTCTATTTTACGGATTATGCCGATTATCTGGAACAGGCTGATAATTTGAAAGATGATTTTGGCATGCCAGTTGAGGAGTTCAGCCTGGAATTTATCGATGGTGATAATGCTGAACTGTTTAATCTTCTGGAAGTTAATCAGGCCACGCTGAAACTCTGGTTCGACAGCATGGAAGAGCTGGCTGGTGAGGATCTGGTCCGGGCACTTTATTTGGCTGAGTATTTAAATGTCTCCATGGCAGATATTCTTGACCAGTTAGATGACGTGATGCTCTTTGAAGGAGATGCAAGATCCTACGCTGAGAACTATATTGAAGATACAGGGCTTCTGGATGAAATGCCTGAGAATCTTCGTTATTATTTTGATGTAGATGCCTTCGCCCGCGATATGTTGTTGTCCGGTGATATCAATGAAGTGGAAATCCAGGGCACCACATATATCGCAACGGGGTGCTGATCATGGCTTATACGACAGAAACCCTTATCTGGCAGTCTTATGAGATTGAAGTCAGATATGATCCAGATCCTTTTAATCTAACCTCTTCTGATAGAGAGGCAATGTCCCATATAGAAATCCGGACGATCAAGCCTGTAAAGGCAGCACTTCCCATCACAGGAACAGGATATAAATCCCATTTTACCCCAAAGGGTAATATTGATGAATATGCAACACCGGCGGCGTTTGTCAAAGAATGGCTCGAACATGAAGCGCAGTCAGAAGACTGGAAAATAGCCCGGGAAAGTGACCGGCAGTTGAGCTTGTTCTAGCCGCGGAATTTTAAATTAATATCATAGATAATAAAACTATTAGTTTGATAATGTTAGAATAAAATTATGGCTAGGGTGACCGCTTGCCGCAGCAAGTAATAGTCGCTTAATATCAATAGGCAAGTATAAGGCCCTACGATCGACTAGCCAATACAATGCGTTACCTGCTGTGAATTCTAGGAAAGCCACTATAAATACCACTTTATAATGTAGAGCAATGCTAATCACATTGAATAGTTTTTTTTAATTTATTGACCAGTACTTGAATCATGGGACTGTGGCTAATAAGGCGGGCAGAAGAAAGTATTTCCATATGCACTAAATTGATACCAGATCTGTCTGGGTAGATCTCATCATGGTAATTATGCAATCGCGCAAGTTCAATGTCAATATTGAATTTGTTACCTTGGGTGGGCGTGAAAAGAATGCATCCTTTGGCTTTTTCAATTATTTCTTTGTTTTTTACAGGCCTATTCCCGTGATGTGCTCCCCCCATAGAGTTAGCCGCATAATTAATTACGTCGCGCCTAGATATAAAGTCACCATGATAATAAAAGCAATTTTGCTTTAAAAATTGGTCTAGGCTGCAAGCTTCAAATTTGGTGTCCGGTTGCACATTAATTAATATGGCCATAGAATTACACGTAAAACCAAAGTAATCTCCATCACCCATTTTATTAAGAGCTGTGTGGGCCAATTTAATGCCGGTTTTTTCATACTCCCCCTTCTTTTTGAAGGGAGGGGGAAGCATTAATTCTAGCTTCATACGTGCTAATGAAGCTGCTTGTTTCAAATCATTATCTAAAACAAATCGGCGAATAATTACGGAGGCTCTACGGATTTCAGAGGCCACTTTTTTATTGTATAAAGACAATTCACGTAAGTATTCAATATCATCAATAATATGATGAATGAAATCGATATCTTTTGCTTGGAAGTCGCCCATTATGGTTTAGTGCATTTTAATTAAAGTAATATTTAACTCAGACTAATCATCTAAAAATTGAATATCAACACTTTAATATTTTATAAGAACTATTGCTGATATCGAAGGTTTTTTTTGTAAATTCAAACCAAATTGTTGTTGCCACATCAGTCTATTAACATCAGATACTTGAGATTTCTCTATAGCAGTCTTCGAAACTTGTTTTTTTATAGCTATCCAATTGCGCAATTTTACCTTTTAATGCTGAAGGTATTCRGGAGACTATGCGGAATTTACCGTTGGG
Organism: Candidatus Wolfebacteria bacterium; assembly: GCA_002401345.1. Lineage (GTDB taxonomy): Bacteria > Patescibacteriota > Minisyncoccia > Phycocordibacterales > NVSU01. Next base: position 15,695 of record NVSU01000002.1, on the reverse strand, counting down.
GGTGATAATTATTACCGCTGATTTGGTGGCAAAACTTCCTTTATGCCCTTCCTTTTTTATGTAATTTTGGGCTTTTATCAAGAAAATCATATTACACTTCTTAGACTTTAAATACCCAAGAATTGTTTCCATTTCGCATTTTAGAAAGTCACCTCGGATATTATTAATATGTCTTTTTGATCCATTTTGTTTTCCCCAAGCTGTGGCCCTAAAAATTAATTTGCCGTTTTCATCGTACCAACAACTATTGAAGGGGTCATTTGTTTCAACACAAAATTCATTAGCCGTTCTTGCGTTGGGTACTGTTCTGCTAAGGGCATGACGAATGCCATAGGGGTCAGTTTCATCAATCCCTTCTTTTGTTGTATTATTGGAATGAAGCCATGCTTGAACGGTATCCTTTGGTCTAAACCGGTTAAAATCACTGTCTTCTGCTTCAGTGGGAAGCCACTGGAAGAATGGGTCAGTAAGCAACAGTGCGTATGAAACATCATTGGTTTTGTTTTTTGGTACAAGCCCTGAGTTTATCTTTATGTCAAATCCGTTTTGATCTTTCCACCAGCCTTCGACGATAATTTTGTCCGGAAGTGAAAAACCTTTATTCACCCCACACAACTTGGCGAGTTCGATCCGGTCTTGGAGCTTTGTGTGTTCATTTGGATTACTTAGATCGACATTCACGCTTGGAAGTACAACAGGAAATTTGTCTGTACCCTCAGATAACCAATTTACTTCGGAGTGTGATAGCGTATAATCGCTCATCCAGTCACTCCAGGCATCGCTACTATAGGGGTCCTCAACTATTGCTTTCTCGCTTAGATATTTCCCAGCAATTTCCCATACCGCATGATTGGCGAGGTACACTCCGTATTGGTCTGCAAATTTATCGTCATCATGCCCATATGGGTCACTGGAAATACCTCTTGGACAGTTATACATACCCTCAATTTCTGTATCCCAAATCCTTACTTGGTTAGCAACATCCTCTTCTACTTTCCATGTATCAACAGAAAAGAGCCTACCAAGACCATTTAAAGTGGATTTGACAAAGTCGTAATTAAACTGAAAATCATCCTCTCTTCTCTCAATTCCCTTAGGATGTCCTCCGTAATGATCACGCCTATTGGGCCGCCCTGAATAGGGTATAATCCCTATTGGGACTGACCTTTTCATTTCATCATCCAACTTTTTGAGGATGGCAGGGTCATTGACATCTTCCCTTATTGCGGACAAAGATTCGAAAGAAAAATGACGGATCAGAACGTGTTTTTTGTGTATATCAAGGGCTTGCATAAAAAATAGTGCATTTTTTGCTATTTCGCTTGGTTTCTCTTTAGAAATTCTTGCAAGGGCAATTAGCAACCAAAGTCTGGCATGAAGGTAATAAAAGGGCAGAGATGAATCGATGAATGGGGATGCATTTTGTGTTTCGAATAATCCCATAAGTTCGCTAATGATTTCAAATTTATGAAATTCAGCTAGTCGTATTACAGCATGAACCGCTCGCCAGCGACTTTCTGCATAAGGGGATCCTAGTTGAGACCAAATCAGCGTGGCAACATTCAAATTCTTATTGTCACTTACCTTGAAAGATGAATCCCAAACGGGATCAGATACACTTTCTGGAAACTCTTTGGAGGCATTCGTTATAAAACGTGTTAATCCGTCTCCTAAAGCCCCACTTGAAACCCCGCTCGCTATCCAGTAAGCCGAGCGTAACCAGTCCTCACCAGACATTGAGGACAGTATGCCCCTATTTACTTTTAGGGATGACATAATAATATCGGCAGCATCGACATTCCCAAGATTAATGAGGCTTCGTAGGGTTGAATCTATCCGCCAACTTGCCCCTAGTAATTCATTCGCATGCTTATGGGTTAGAGTTAGTGCTAAACCATCGATTTTTTTCTTGAAAGCAATAGATTGACCAATCCAGTTTTCTTTTAGAATTTCAAGAGAATCCAGTTTATTAGATAGGTTTGGAAGCTCTGCTTTGACTAGGATATCGATAAATTTAAGAGCTCCGTCAAGGCTACTGATTTGTCCAGCAATAGCCTGAAGTTGAGTTCTGATTCTAAAGTCCCCATCACTTTCTTTATCAAGGCCATCTTGCAAATTTCGGTCGAGTTCGTCCTCGTCTTGAAAAGAAGTGGTATGGGAATTTGGCTTGCTTATTGTAAGATCGTATTTAATTTTAGAAATACCATTGTTTTTGGAGTTTTGCTTTTCTTTCACCGTCAATATGGACTGCAACCAATCTTTGGCATCCCCCGTTTCGGGAAATTTCTCGTAGAGTTCGATCAGCGAAATTAGTGTCTCCTCAGGCACGTTGTTTGTGTAGCAACGGTCAATTTCAATATTGATCCAATCCGAAAATATTTTACGTTCATTTGGTTCCAGTTTCGCCATAACAGGTGAGACAAATTGTGAGATATCCCAATTCCATGGTTCCCTCAGTTGAGTCAGACCACAGATCGAGGCTGCAATCTTAGGCTTGAGTTTTCCGTCTTTTGATAACGCAGCCAATAGCTGCGGAAATGCCCATTTGAGTTCAATTTTCTCACGATCCGAAATTCTTGCTATAAATGCCATACCCGCAAGGCCCGCTATTCTTGAAAGAGCCTTCCCAAATGATATCCAAGTAAATTTTTCGGACTCTTCGGGAAAATTTAACTCGCAAAGTCTTGTGAAATTATGGACTGTCTCCGGTGTAAGCTCTTTGCCCTTATAGCGAGCAGCGATATTAACCAACCAATCTATTTCCTCATTATTATCAGAACCAATTGAATCAGATAGGTCCAATGCTTCAGTAAAATAGCCTCCCGCTTCGTGGACTGACACCGGCCATACTGCACGGGCAAGATTTGCTAGATGCTCGATTCTAGTACTTATGTGATCTTCTTTTTTGAGTTTGTCAGCGGCAAAATTGGCTAATATTAGTTGTGCTTCGGAAGATTTTTCGGAAAACCCAAGCTGGTTAATGAGTTTTATTAAGCTTGAATATGAATAAAAAGGAGAATCCTTTAGCAACTTTACCCCAGTTACTATGTCATCTCGATTCCAGCTGCCAACTGTGATAAATGTTTTGAAAATTGGATAATAGAAATGACGTGAAATATACCTTTTCTGTTCACGAAAAGGGTAATTGGATGCATTATCTGTTTCTCTTCCAATCAAATCAAAGATACTTTGGAAATCATTACCATCGTACTTAGATAAAATCAGGTCACGACATATTTCTATAACTTTAATTAAGGGTTTACCACGCTTCTCAAGAACCTGCCTCAATTCAGTTAGATTTTCACCTTTCAATGGATTCTTCTTTTTATTCCCACCAGAGAAATTCAAAAGATTTCTGACCTTAGTTTCAACAAATTTTGGCCCCCGGGATATTGTGTAACTAGAAAGGCAGGACCAAATTTCAGAGGGGAGAATATCAATAATACTTGGTTTTCGGCGGTCTAAAATACACCCCGCCGCAGAAGCTACAATCCACCATTCAATTCTTTTCCCATACATAAATTGGTCACTATAAGCATATTGACGGGGTCGTTTGATGCCGCTTTTTTCAATTATCTGCGCTGCATCACTTTTTCTTCCCAGACGGATTGCGTCAATAACAATCCCAATTAGGGCATCTTTTAACCTTGTAGACTCTCTAAGATGCCAGGCAATATCATCATCGGGAAACTCCTCAAGACAATTGGCTAGGGTTGCGATTAACGTCTTCTTTTGTTCCCTTGAAAAATCTATCAAATTAATTATGGCTGGTATTGCCCAAAATGGCTTGGTTTCCAAAGCCATAAACGTTTGGGCCAGTTCTTTTTTTAAAACATCAGTTTGCGGATATTGGATCGCGTGTCGATTTAGATGTTGTAAAAGCTCAAGAAAAAATCTGAATGCTTTATCCGGTGATTTGTTACCAAGCCAGCTTAGTATTTTAGACAGCTCACCATTTTGAAGCAATACAAAAATAGGGAAAAGCCAGTCGGAATTTGACGATGAACCAAATTTTTTATCTTTGCTAATTTGAGAAATATCCCAATTTAGCCATTCGATAGCTTTATTAGATTGTCTTCGGGCTTCATTTGGATCATCAGCAAAAGAGTATGCCATAGCTAATGAACCATGATGAGCACCTGGCCAGCAAGACTTGTTGTCTACCAGTTTTGTAAACGCCTCAGCATCATTGCTAATGGCGACCAAATCAGGAAACTCTTGTAGGAGTTGATCGGAGCGCCCACTCCCACCGGCCACTTGTGCAGCTTCCATAATGAGTTTGAAAAGGTCATCTTTAAGATTGTTTTTGGTACACGCGGTTATTGCTACTTCAATCCTCGAGGATCGTATTCTTCGCATGGCAACGCTACTCTTTGAATTTTCAGGCATGGTTTTCGAAAAGGCTAATTCAATTAAGTCCTCAATTTTTTGGTGCTCGAATAAAATATAAGGTAGCGATCTGGCAGCGTAGTTGGAAATTGATTGACGGATTTTTAAGCGGGAAATCACATTGATTATTGCGTTTTGATCGTACTTTATTTTATTGCGTACAAATGTTTCCGTCGGTTCGTCCCTAAAGACTATGCCGTTGTGCGAAAGCTCAATTAGAGGGAATAAATCTGAAAGGAGGCTTTCGACTTCACTTGCTAAAACACCGTATGCGCCCGCCAATTCATCAATGGGAATTGGGGGGGGAAGTATCGCTATTCCTGCTAATAGATTTGTCAATTTTTCTTCAGAACTACCTCTTTGGATACTAGTTTTAAGGGCATTTTCAAAACGCTTTTCTATGAGGCTATCTAAAATAATATCCGTGTTTTGATTTTCTTCTCCCGGCATTAATGTGACTTCAAAAGGTCGTCCTTCCTTCAAGATCGTGTCAATACACCTCGGATTACCCCCGCTTCTTTGGATAATAGCCGTCAATTCATCGGAGCTAATACTGTCATCGTAAGAGCCGACAATTGTCTCTATTTCATTCTTAGAAAACGCAGGGATTATGAATTCAAATAGTGAAATTTTTCCTGTCGCTATGTCACGGTTTTCCGTTCTGCACGACACTATTAATTTTAAGCCTTCAATCGGGTTTTCATTCAGTGCAAAAATCAGTTGGCGTGCAAATGAGTTTGTATGTGTTACATCCGCTTGCAATCCTGCATGATCAATTGCGTCTAACAGAAGATATATTTTTGACCCAATGTTACTATTATTGAGTGCCGTGGCGGCCTGCTCAAGTCGCTTAAGCGCTGTTCTAAAAGTTGTTGCTTCATCTGAACCTGGCAGAATTAAGTCACATAAGCCCTTACCGGCAAGGAGGTTGATAAGATGCAACAACCCTCTTTGGCATAGATGTCTATCATCACCGGGTACTCTCCACTGGCCACCACCGAAGCCATCAAAAATGATGACCACGTTTTGTTTTGCCAATTCATTGGCAAGTGACTGTATGATTACTGTTTTTCCAGATCCTCCTGATCCATGCACTAAAAAAGGTTTCGGTTCATTTTTTATCTGCTGAAGCAATTCTTCAAAGAAGTTTCGTTTGAGAACGAAGGAAACATTTGGAAAGGAATGTTCAACAGGATAAAGCTCTTCGACATTACTGATTTCGAGTGCTCCTAAGACATCTAACTGCCGCACAACATTGTCTCTATATCCAAGGACCCCAGATTTATCCCGTAAAAGCTGAACGATATTTTTATGGCGAAATTTTGCGAGAATATCACTGGCCCCGGTCCAGTTTGCAGTAATATTAAATACCTCTGCCTTTTCTCCTTGAAGGCTGGAACCGTTACCAGAGATTTTGAAGCGGGTTAAAAATTTCTTGGTTTTCGTTTTGTCAAGATTTATTGATCTTTTTAGAGTTTGAATTTGAGTATTAATGTGGCCCTTAAGTTCTATGCCGTCTTTATCAAAAAATGATTTGAGAGCTGCTTCCAGATTTGCACCAACAGGCCGGTTAGCGATAAACTCAAAGAATAAATGTTCATCAGTCCATTCAACTCCATATTTCTTTTGGTGATCTTTTTCAGTTTGGACAAACTTTTTAATTGTTTTTGCTAAGTCGCTGGCACTAAGATCAGTATTGTTTTCAGTCGCGGTGTACTTGAATTGAGCAACTACAATTTTTTCGGCTTTTGCTGCTGGGTAACCATTGAAGTATGTGACAAGATCAGCAATTTCCATGGCTTCTGGACTTAGTCCAGTGTCATATTCTATTGAGAAACCTTCAATGGCGATAGCAGTTAAACTTGTATTGGGAATAAGAAGACCTAGGGCAACTCTAGCTGCCCATGTTTCATGGAACTCATGACCAGTTTTTGATGCGGGAACAGTTATTGGGTTGATTTTTTCTGTCATATTTTTGTTAATAAAGCAAATAAACTAAAGAGATCTGATATGAAATAAAAAGGTTTAGATATTAAAATCATTTCCAAGCTAACCCCTGTAATTGCCTCATAACCCCTAATCTTAGATATAGGTGAAACAAGTGTTCAATATAAATTGAAAGCCTATGAGAATGTTTGCGTCCGGTTTTGGTAATATATTCATGGCCCGGTCTCTAAGTTGTTATTTTTCTCGACTGTAACTTAAAGCTGTTTTAAGGTCAAATCACTATAGGGGTTAACCCTAAAAAGGGAAGTGTGATACCTTCCAACGGGGAGGGAGAATTTCTATTTGATGGAAAATAAGTATGTCCAAGTTGAACACAATAAAGCCACCAATGAATAGAAAAGTGAGACAAGCCGAAGAATTTTTTCACGGTAAACATAACGAATTTAGTACGTATGACTCATTGGAAAATCTGATCCTTGATGGTGAAGAATATCTTGGTAAAAGTACTTACAAAGGCCTAATGCATCATATGACGGCTATCAGGGCCGAACTCGTAAAGGTTCTTTGGCAGGCTGAAGTTTACATTGGGGTTTCGATCATCGATGAACTCGTATTCCAGTCCGCTAAGAAAGTGCCCATCAAAGTTTGTCAAGACGTTCTTTCATATTTAACTAGGAGACATGCTGGGAAAGCAGGCTTTGTCCTGTATCCTTTGCATGGTTTCGGTATAGAGCAACCACCACTCTTTGGAAGCGATCCAACCTTAAAGCCATTTCTGCACTTCCAGAAGATGGGAGTTTGCTTTGCTCCTCAGAGCAATAGTTTTGATGTCGCGTACAAGCGTGTATTACAGATGGCGTCAAGCCTTGGTGTTGTGGGAAAAATCGACCCTTCGGACCTTCATCATTATCAGAGTCCTGGAGCAATGGATTGGTTTACCCGCAATCCGCTAATGATGGTGAAGATCGCATCTCACACCGGTGCCTATTATGAAAACCAATTCGTCTACACGCTCAAAATTCGTATAGCTGCCAGCCTTGCGGCAATGCTATATGCAATAGGTGCTGATCGAGGACACGAAGTAAATAAGTTTGCTTCGACCGCCAGCCTGAATAATTGGGAAACGCTTGATATCCGGCACTACCTCATAGGCGAAGCGGGAGACATAAGATCCACTCCTATCGATTTGCGGCGTGTGCCGATGAACTTAGCCGCTTTGGATCTTGCCCGCTTATCGGACCTGACTATTACCCTTAGTTCGAGAACGTTGGGCTTGTCGTTTCTGAAATTGGCCAAGCAAAGGCTCATAACAAGCCTCAAAGTCGTTGAGGCAGGATTTTTAGCGCATGTAAATATAGGAGGAAACGATAAGGTGCGACGTCGGGTTTTCGCTAGGGTCGTTACAGCACTCGACTGGTATCGACAATCCTTTGGAGCACGGGTCACTGATGATGAAGCCATTGTCGCTCTCGCAGTTGCATTCGAAACGCTCTTGACTGATGCCTATATGCCAGGTGTGATGGCCCGAGTAGTACGCCGCTTATGCATCTGCCTGAAGGGCAGGCATGGTATTGTAAAATATGTTGATTCCGTAGTCTCAGTGATGAAAGCACGCGGTGCTATTGTTCATAATGGATCGACTTTAARTACGGCGGATCTTATCAAGGCTCAGGCAGCCTTTGCACTTTGTTTCGAAGCCGTTGTCAGCCTTCTACCAAATCTGGGGAGTAATCTCGATCAACCAGTCGGAAGAATTTTATGTGATGTCTGAAATGACGATTGCAACTGATCCGAATTATCTGTTTGAATAGCCTAAGTTTGGTAATGCCAAATTTTATTAGACTCTTAAGTGCTTTTGGTTGAATATTATTTTTGATATAAACGTGTGTAGGAAAAAGGTGTAATGAACACAGTTGAAACCGCAGCAAATAATGTTGTAAGTCGTTTTAACCAAATGCGTCAGTTATGGGATGATGCTGCAGAAGCCTACTTCGAGCCGGATCGCTTTCAAATTGCACTTCAATCCTGCATTACAACAAGCCGAACTGTTACTTTCATACTACAGTCCAACAAGCGAGCATTTGCTGGATTTGATGAATGGTATTTAGCCTATCAGAACAGGTGGCGAGATGATGATGTTATGCGATGGGCGGTTAAGGCTCGTAATATTATTGAGAAGCAAGGCGATTTGAAAACCTATAGTCAGGTAAAAAGTAATATAATAGCAAGTTACCTCGGAGGTCCTACCACAGGTTGGATACCGCAGAACCTATTTGCCTGTCCGTTTCAAATTTTTTTTGGAATACCAGAAAAGTATTCCTCTGATCCTCAGATAAAAGAACATGGTACCTTAGTAATTGAACGTAGATGGGTTGATAGTGAACTTCCGAAGATAGAAGTACTCGCCGCTTTGGCACATGTTTACACTGAGTTTGCCAAGTTGCTGGTAGATCTTTTTGACAAGATTGGTATAGAAGTCCCATCCGAAGTAGCAGATATTTATCCAAAGAATATGCAGCCTCTAGTAATGGATAGGGCAATATACATTTCTATTAAGGACGGTTCCGAAACTGGTTTCAGGATGTATTATAAGTCGATTTTGATTGATGAGAAAATAGTTAGGCGACGTTACAATAATGCTATTGGCTGGAAGGGCTTAAAGAAAGCAAAGACATTTCGTGAAGTTTGCGATGTTTATTTTAAGAATGCTTGTGCGGTTATGAAGAAAGATAATTACCACCGATCATTCGCTTTTTTATTAAAAGGTTTAGCAGTTGTAAGGATTGTGTCAATGGATCATCCGGATAGAGCCTCACGCTATGTCATCATTAGAGAACTAGCGGCTTTGGCAAAAATTGAAGGAGCGGATGGAATTATATTGATTGCAGAAGCTTGGATAGCATCAGGAGAGGATATTCCAGCCTCAGGGTATGCAGTGGATGCCAAAAATAGAGGTGAAGCGCTTGTGTTAAATGCTGCCAATTCAGATGGTAAAAGTTTTGCTTATCAAGCTCGTATTGAACGGAAAAAAAATAAGAAACAAAAGGTGAAGCGAATATTGCCGCCAGAGATTGAAGAAAACTTGGTTCAATTTATTCTTACACCATTTCAAGAAGTGTGGGGCTGTTTAGATATGAACGAGGTCGAGAAGAGTTTAGCACTTYTTGAGGATATAAAACCATGATGACTGATGGCATACCATTTTGGGCGAGTTTAATGGCTATAATTGCCACTGCCGTTGCTCTTTTTAGGTATATTCACTCAAGGTACAGTTGGCGGGCCAAGGTAAAAAAACTTGAAAATCATTTGAAGAATGAAAAGGAAACAGCCGTTGATAGCAATAAGGGTCAGCGTACCATAATGCATTTGGTGCGTTATGTAGGAATTCCCGAAGATGAAATTTTAAAAATTAGTTCTCAGAGTAAACACATCCAATGCAAAATTCGTAAGAACGATAAAGGTGATGCTGATATACTTTTATTTGAATATTTTTAACGGAAGGTTTCTAGGGGCGAATATTGGCAAATTCTGAACATATTGAGATATTTAAAAAAGGTGCAAAGGCGTGGAACGAGTGGAGAGAATCCAATCCTAGAGTAAGTCCTGATTTATCGGATATAGATTTTGAAAGTGATGTTTATTTGTCCAGCCATATCTATGATATGCCAGAATTTTCTGGTTATAATTTATCTGGTATGAATTTAAATAGAATTTCCGCGAGAAATTCTATTTTTACAGATTGTTCTTTTGCAGGAAGTAGTCTTCCTTGGTCTGACTTATGCTACACGATGTTTTACAATTGTAATTTTGAGGATGCAGTCTTGTCAGTTAGTAAAATAGGCTCGGCTGAATTTTCTAATTGTAATTTTAAAGGTGCTGATCTTTCTTACTGTAGTGCAGAGGAAACTAACTTCACAGGTTCAAAATTTATTCTAACAAAATTAAGCAACATGAGTTTAGTTAAAACAGATTTTACAAACACGACCATTGATCGCACACGAGTTTATGGGATTTCTGCTTGGGACCTGATTCTGGACGGGAGTAATCAAAGTAATATTTACATCACAGAAAACGACACAACTATTACAGTACCATCAATAGAAATGGCTCAGTTCATTTCATTGCTCGTTAATAATGCCAAAGTCAGAGATATAATAGACACTATTACTTCTAAGGTAGTTTTAATCTTGGGGAGGTTTACAGATGAACGTAAGGCTGTTCTGGATACTATAAAAGCGAAAATAGAACAAAGAGATTATCTTCCAATAATATTCGATTTTGATGGCCCGAGTAGTCGTGATGTCACTGAAATGGTAGTAACTCTAGCCTCTTTAGCGAAGTTTGTTGTTGTTGACCTGTCTAGTCCAAAGAGCGTTCCCCAAGAATTAATGTCATTTGTACCTCATTTCCCATCAGTGCCTGTTCAACCTGTTATTGCGATAACCCAGTCAGAATATGGTATGTTTGAGCATTTTAAAAAATACCCATGGGTTCTGGAGAAATTGAGCTATTCCGAAGATCAAATTCAAAGCTTGGTTAATACAATTATTGARAATTGTGAAACCTATCTTGAAAATGGTAGTGGCTAAGCACCAAACTGAATTGGGTGGCTGTAGATCATTATAATACGGATAATTGACCTGCGCCCTTTAAATCCCTCCAGTTTTGGGTAGAGTCTGTCAACAGGAGCAAGAACCAGATTATTTAATAAAGGCTGGACGATTCCAGATTGGACGAGCCTGGAAGCGGGTCACCAAGGATGGGGAGCGGGAATATCTCAATATCATTTTTGATGACCCTCACATGGATGGAGAAATCCGTGCCCGTCTGTTGCAGAAAGGGGAGGTATATATTCTATTGTGGGTGTGGGCTATGGAATGAAATATATTGACAAACAGTGAGAAATAATGCTTTAGTGTCCTTAGTCCTAGGACAGAGGACACTAAAGTGAGGACATTATGAAAAGCCAAGATATATTAATATTACTCAAATTGATATGCATGCAGCAAAGAGATAATTCTCCAGAGTTGCAAGCAGAAGAAATTCATGCCCTGCAAAATTCTAAACTGGCGGAGGGGGTGGGGGATATCGTTTCATTTAACGATCGCTACTCTGCGAGAGGATTGGCTGCCGTACTTGGTATCAGTAAAACTGAAGTGAATGCATCGATCAATCGGAGTGTTGATGTTGGGATGGCAATATATGACCGGATAACAAATCACCCAAAAGCAAATAAAAAAGCGATACTGGAATTTATTATTTCTGGCCTTAAATATGTTTTTCCAGCAAAACCGGCAGAAATGACAAGGGGTATTCCCACTTCATTTTCTGCCCCCGTTTTGAAAGATGAGCTAAAGAGTGCCGGGGAGTATAAATATGTCTGGCCTGATGTGAATGGTCATGAAAAAGGCCAATCGGTGAAGCCCCTGTTTAAAAGCGTCCCACTGGCTGTGAAGCAAGATCAGAGACTTTATGAGTATTTAGCATTGATTGATGCCATTCGCTTGGGAAATCCAAGAGAAGAGAATTTGGCTATTCATATATTAGAAGAGAAATTAGGATTGTCATGAGTAGTGTAAATTCCCAATTAACAGACATGATAAAGAGGGTGGCTATAGCTTTGGGCGATGATTTGCTCCAGAGGGTTGCCTTCATTGGGGGCTGCACGACATGTTTATTAATCACCGATGAATTTAGCAAAGAAGAAGTGCGTTTTACGGATGATGTAGATCTTATTATTGATGTTCTTGGATATGCGAAATGGGTAGAGTTTCAAGGGCAATTAAAGTCTAAAGGTTTTCATGTTTCTATGGAAGACGATGTGAGTTGTCGTATGCGTTTGGGAGAATTAAAAGTTGATTTTATGCCAATTGATGAAAAAATTCTGGGGTTTAGTAACAGGTGGTACGCAAAATCATTAGAAACAGCGAAGGATTACTTGTTAGATGATAACCTAACCATCAAACTCCTAGCATCTCCTTACTTCATTGCGACGAAGCTTGAGGCGTATCTCGGGCGTGGCAATAATGACCCCCTGGGAAGTCACGACCTTGAAGATATTTTAATTTTAATTGATGGCCGGGAAGAATTAGTTGATGAAATCAAGGCCGCAGATGAAGACGTTCGCCTTTATATCGCTGAACAGTTTGCCGCTTTATTGCAGCATGAATATTTTGATCATGCTGTGCAGGGTTTTACACGCAGTAACAAAGAGAGAGAAGATTTAATCTACAAACGTCTTCAAATTATAAGGGACGTTGATTAATGGCCTTCCAATATCAATGGCATAGTCTGCAGGGTTCCTTTACGTATGATAATCGTGATTATCATGGGGTAATCGAACATATGGGGAGGACACTTCATATTGTCCTTGATGGCTCAACCCGTGGGCCAAACGGGGGTGAGCTGGCCCAACAATTGAAGGCGTGTTTGATTAAGGGATTTTCTGCGATTGAAGAGGCATTTAGCGCAGAAAATATTTGTGAAATTTTAAAGGAAGCACATAACGATTTACGACATCAATTTCCGGCAGATTCCGCCAGTTATTTGATAATGCTGGAAACTGGTCATGATCATATTATTACGGTTCATGCAGGGGACTGCCGCTTGGGTAAATTAAAAGAAGATCAATCAGTCGAATGGTTGACCAATGTTCATAGTTTGGCAAATGCAATTGCTCCCTTATCTGATGCAAAGTTGGCTATCCATCCTAATCGGCACCAATTAACCCGTAGTTTCAGATCTCGAGGTTTTATTGAACCAGAACGTAATCAGTTCTCTTTGCTGCCAAATGAGAATTTTCTCATGGTAACGGACGGTTTTTGGGCAGGGCTGAATTTAGCTGAACAGATGGWGTTTATAGAGGGAAAATATGACTCTTCTGAGCAAGAATGTGATGACATAAGCTGTCTACATTTGTGGATGGTGGATAAAATTTAAGTGTGTAAAGGACGAAAAAATGAGCGAGTTATTGAAAGGTGCTTGTTTGGAGGTTGCTCGTACAAACATGAGTACGAATAAACCAACTGATGCGGACCATATAACTGATTATCAAAAAGAAATTTTTATTATAGCTAATGAAGCTTTAGATCAATTTGCTGCGCTGGGGGCATGCGAGGAGGATGTAGTAGACGCGGTACATTATATTAATCAGGTTTTTGCTATCCCCCCAATAAGGAATAATTCTGAGTGGTTTCATGGGGTTTTATATACACTTTTAGAGATTGCATTTCCAAATGGCGAAATTTCTGGTTCTGCGAAAAGGTTTGCGACCAAAATGGTTGTTGGAATAGAAGGTCAAATAGGAAAAGCAAATTAAGAGTGGGGGGATGAAATGGATAAAACTGATACTCGAAATACTGAGCAGGAGATTGCTAAGGATTATATGTATCAAATTCAAGCAGCTAAAGCACAAAAAAATAAAATTGAGCCTACAGGTGGAGAAGAATTTAAAAAATGGGCATCAGAAAATACAGATATACTTATTGCTCTGGTAGCAAAAACCGGAACAAAAGGAAAGGAGGCGCAAAAACTTGTTAAAGAATACCAAGAGCTAATTTTTAATACACCAGTAGATAATCAACATCAGGATATTAGTGTTTATTTGATTTTGAAAGGGCTTGTTGATCAAATAGAGGATATTTGTAGAGRAGGGAAAATTCCCGTTCGAAATGGTGTGGTTTTTGGTAGTGATCCAATGGTAGGCTTAGATATTGGGCAAAAAAAAGTTATGATGACAGAAGTCAGCATCATCAGTATGAGCATGCCCTTCATTCCGTTCTGTAATATGATTAGTAAGGCCTTGGCATTAAGTATGCCACATACAAAAGATAACCAAAAATGGAGAATAAGTAATGATGTTGGGGAAGTGATTCAAAATATAAAATCCCAGCCAAAACTGTTTGTGCAATGGGAAAAAATAATTTCTTCATATGCAATATTTGATTGGCAGCCACAAGACCTTGATTTACTCCCTCTAAAGATTGAGCAGGATATGACAAGGATGAAAATTTTGAGTGCAATGGAACAGTTTGTAGTTGCTCATGAGTATGGTCATCACATTCTTAGGCATGGGGATATGGTCTCCACGGAAAGTAAAAAAGACATAATTTTGGAGGAATATGAAGCAGATACTTTTGCACGGGGTGTTTCCACTGCCATTGGGTCTTGGGAAGACCCTATAAATTTATATAGTATGTCTGGCGCAGGGGCAGTGATAATACTTGGTGCTTTAGATCTTGTAGAAAAAGCAAAAGCAACTCTCATATCTGGGAGTGATAAAGTTGAGGTTAGTAAAACACACCCTATGTTTAATGATCGAATTAATATGTTAGCTCAAAATGATCAATTTGCATCAGTTGAGTATCAAGAAATTTACAATGACATGCGCGAATGCTTTATGGCGATATTTAGTAATATTTGGGATGAAATTAAGCCTATATTTTATGGGTTACATGAAGATGGGGTAAGGCCAATAAAATACACTATGGAGCAAAGTGGAGGAATGTTTTTATAAGGAACAATTACCATTTAATTTATAGGTGGCACGCAACTCATGTATGCCCCCATGGTTTTGCGGCATTTTCAAGTCCACGAATACGCACCACCTATAAATTAAATGGCTGTTAGTAACTGAGTATGTACTGACTATCGGTGTGTTGGCCGGATTGATCATGAAACTGATATGATTATTCAATCAGAGTTTTTGATTCTTTTCTTAGTAGTTTGAGATGCGGCATATTAATTTGGATGCCATTGCGTTGACCACAGAGAAGCGAACATTCCGACATATATATTACGGAACCACGGACTTTTCAAATGACCAGATACATAATGTGTTGATAGAAGATATAAGCCAGTCATTTTGAGGTGAAATACTTATATACGGGGTTTCCGTTGGTTTCCTGCCCCCGCAACCAACAAAAACCCAGTAAGGCTTTGGCCCTGCTGGGTTTTTGCGTTCTGTAGAAGTGACGTCTATATTATAAAGGGAGCGCCAAAGGGCACAATGGTAGGCCGAATTATCTGCGATTGACCCCACAATCACCTAGTTTAAATCAAAAGTTTACTACTATAATATTACTTCTAACGAAAGGGCCGCTTTATAATCATGCAGCAGACATTCTTTACCACCCTGCATCGGACTTTGAACCAAAGGAGACTGTGAATACTCACTTGGAAAATTCGCTAAACCCATAGAGCAACCTTAAAGGCGAAGGACTTGATGTTAGACTATCTTTTTTATAGCGGGACAGGATTTGAATCTATGACTTTCATGTTATGAGCCTAACAAATACCACATAACATATTGATATTATTTTATATTAAATTTAGGTGTGATTTTTTCGTGCTATTTTTTT
>NVSU01000021.1 GCA_002401345.1 Candidatus Wolfebacteria bacterium | reverse complement strand
CATTTCTTGTATTTTTTCGCGCTCCCTGACGCTTAAATGTTGATATTTCATAACACTTGATATATTACCAAGTGTTGCACTTACTTGTTGAACCTAGGGATATAAAAAAATACCCCTTATTATAAGGGGTATTTGGCTCTATTGCGCCTCTTCTTTGAAAATAACAGCGAAATCAAACTGGCCATCACATGCACTCACCAACATGGATTTCAATTTATTTGTCCATTTACTCGCCATAGGTGCTTTCATTATAACAAGCATAAAATCATTGCTATTCATACTGGATGACACACCTGGTACCACGATAGCTCTACGCTCCCCTGTTCCCATAGATGGTTTTTTCACTCTGTCTCGACACAAGCTCATAGCTGTAACTATATCCAAATGAGTATATCCAGCCGCTTCGATCGATTTCATACATGCTCCATGAGACATCAATTTTTTAAATCGAAGTATGTGAATAGTCACCTTTCTACGTTCGGTACCTTTCTCTTTTTCTTTATTATATAGAGAAGAAAGAAAAGTTGTATCATCAAAGACTTTTTTAATTAAGTCTCCAAACTCAGGTTTGTCACTTACAGTAATAGTTCGTACTCTAATAATTTTAAATCGGGTTATTTCTTTTTTTCCGCCAGTGTGCGGATTTTTCTTAGATGTAACGTTGCTCATTTTATATAATTTTTAAATAACTAATTCATTTTAGTCCGAGAAAGATGGTAACAAAAGACACATTGAGAGTCAAGAAAAAAACTATTCAATAGTCTTCAAAAAACTCCTTCTATGGATTGAACACGGTCCATGATTTTTTATCGCCTCATAGTGGGCTTTTGTCCCATATCCCTTATGTTTCTCAAAACCATAGTGAGAAAAAATTGACCCGTTGATTATCATCTCTCTATCACGTGTCACTTTTGCTACAATTGAGGCAAGCGCAATGACTGCTTCTTTTTGGTCACCTTTTATAATTGTCTCTTGATGAATAAATGAATCTGGTGCATATAATCCTCCATCGAGAAGAATGTATGTCTTTTGAGGATCCGCATCTAATTTTTTAAGCACTGCATTGAGTGCACGAGCAATACTTTTTACTATTCCAATTTTATCGATCACTGAAGGACTTACTGATGCTACAGAATATGAAATGTTATCCAACTTCTTCTGAACTTCCGTCAGTTCATACCACTCTTCTCTCTTCTTTTCTGAAAGTTTTTTAGAATCTTTGATTGAATCAAAAAAAGTATTGGATTCATCAGTGTAAAATTCCTTTGTAATCATCACACCACCAAGTGTGACGGGTCCCGCTATAGGACCTCTCCCTACCTCGTCAATTCCCACAATATATTCTATTTCCTTTGGGTAGTTCATGTGATTTTTATGATACCATAGGTATCTGATATACTTATCCATTATAGACCAAAGTACAATATACCTTCATATTTATGGCAAAAAAACCTCCATTTATACATCTTCATACTCATTCTCATTATTCCCTGCTCGACGGGCTGTCTAAGATCGATGATATTGTACAGTTGGCAAAAAAATACAAAATGCCTGCGGTTGCACTCACTGATCATGGAAATATGTATGGGGCGATTGAATTTTATAAAAAATGTAAAGCTGCTGGAATAAAGCCAATAATGGGAGTCGAGGCATATGTCGCGGAACGTACACGATTTGATAAGGAACCAGGACTCGATAACAGACGATATCATCTTACACTTCTTTCAAAAAATGAAATTGGATACAAAAATCTCATAAAAATTGTCACCCAATCAAACCTCGAAGGATTCTACTATAAACCGCGCGTCGACAAAGAACTCCTCGCTGAGAACTCTGAGGGTATTATTTGTCTTTCTGGATGTCCTGCGGGTGAACTTGCTCACGCACTTCGCGAACAAAACATGAAGAAAGCACATGCGGTCATAAAAGAACATCAGAATATATTCGGCAAAGAAAACTATTTTCTTGAACTGATGGAGCATCCAGAAGTTGAAGGATCTGATCTTGTTAAAAAAGGAATTATTGAATTATCTAAGGAACTTTCAATCCCTATTGTAGGAACATGGGATACTCACTACCCTCATATCGATGACAATGATGCACATGATACACTCATCGCTATTAACACTGGTTCTGATGTGGGATCAAGCAAGATGAGCATGAAAGCAGGAAATTATTCGTTCATCAACACTAAAGATGCGACTGAAGCATTCAAAGATATTCCTGAAGCAATAGAGAATACAAATAAAGTGGCTGACCTCTGTGATATAAATCTCGAGCTCGGAACATGGGTATTCCCTGATTTTAAAACTGAGGATGGCTCAGATTTAGAGGTGGAATTAAGGAGACTAATTAGCGAAGGACTCATCAGACGTAAGATGGAAAAGACAAAAGAAGTTGATGAGAGGATTGAATATGAGCTAGATGTAATAATCACAAAGGGATATACCCCTTATTTTCTTGTTGTTGCTGATTTACTTCGTTTTGCAAGAGACAGCAATATTCTCTCTACCACACGAGGTTCAGCTGCCGGTTCAATCGTCTCTTACTTAACAGGGATAACTAATGTTGATCCACTTTTCTATGATCTACCCTTTGAGCGATTCTTAAACCCTGACCGTCCTTCAGCACCTGATGTTGATATGGACTTTGCTGACAATAGACGTGATGAGGTTATAGAATATGCAAAAAAGAAATATGGAGAAGATAAAGTAGCCCAGATAGGAACATTCGGAACTATGATGGCTCGTGGGGCTGTACGAGACGTTGCACGCGCATTAGGATATCCATATGATCTTGGAGACCGTATATCAAAACTGATTCCTCTTGGAGCTCAGGGTATGCCAATGACTATAGATAAAGCACTGAAGTTGGTTCCTGAATTGAAGCAACTCTACAAGGATGAGAAAGACGTACACATAATAATGGAAATGGCAAAAAAACTCGAAGGAAGTGCTCGTCATATTTCAGTTCATGCTGCAGGTGTAGTAATCTCCCCTACTCCGCTTACAGATTTTGTTCCTACTCAATTAGATCCAAAGGGAGGAAAAATCATTACTCAATATGACATGCATTCAGTAGAAGATGCAGGTCTCTTGAAATTTGATTTCCTTGGTCTGAAAAACTTGGCGATCCTCGGAGATGCAGTGAGAAGAGTAAAAAAAATACGAGATATTGATATAGATATTGAAACTATTCCCATAGATGACAAAAAAACATTTGAAATGCTCGCTCGAGGTGAGACCTCCACTCTCTTTCAATTAAATGGTGACGGAATGACAAAATTCTTAAAAGAACTGAGACCTACAACAATCCATGATATCAATGCCATGGTTGCACTCTATCGTCCGGGTCCTATTAAAAACATTCCTGAATATATTGCCCGAAAACATGGAGAGCATGAAGTTACTTACTATCATCCCAAAATGGAAGAATTCTTGGATAAATCTTTCGGAATATTGGTATATCAGGATGATCTTATGTCGACAGCCTTAAATCTTGCTGGATATACATGGAAGACGGTAGATAAATTCCGTAAGGCAGTTGGTAAAAAAATACCTGAAGAAATGGCAAAACAGCATAAAATTTTCGTTGAAGGCTGTATAGAACATACAAAGATGACAAAGAAGGAAGCTGAGGGATTGTGGGATCTCTTTGAGCCTTTCCAGGGATATGGGTTTAACAAAGCACATGCAGCCAGTTATGGAAAAGTTGCCTATCAAACTGCATACATGAAAGCCAATTATCCTGAAGAATATATGACTGCCGCACTTACGGCTGATGCAGGAGATGTAGATAAAATATCAGAAATTATTAAAGAAACACGACGAATGGGATTTGAAGTACTTCCTCCAAACATAAATGAAAGTTTTTCTGATTTTACCGTCGTGCTTGATGATGATAAAGAGATAACTGGCAATATACGTTTCGGACTCAGAAGTATAAAAAACTTTGGAGAAGAGATCGGGAAAGCAATTATTCATGAGCGAAAAGAAAATGGAGTCTATGCTTCTATTTCTGATTTTCTAGATCGCATTACACATAAAAATTTAAACAAAAAATCCCTTGATGCGCTCATAAAATCAGGTAGCATGGATGAATTTGGTGAGAGAGGAACATTGCTTTCAAATATGGAAGAACTGCTTGCCTACAATAAAGAAAGCAAAAATAAAAGCCGGGATCAAGGATCATTATTTGGTGATTTGGATCATGCTACTCTTCCATCATTTACTCTACGAGAAAGTAATCCTGCAACAAAAGATGAAAAACTACTGTGGGAAAAGGATCTGCTTGGTTTATATATTTCAGGTCATCCTCTCGATAAAATTCGAGAAAAATTGGAAAAAAGAGATCTTAATATCAAAAAAATAAATGATGAGCTTGGCGAAGGAGCATCGATCATTATTGCAGGAATCGTTGAAGAGTCTAAAAATATAATCACTAAGAAAAATCAAGCGATGGCATTCATAAAGATTGCGGACTTATCAGGAAGTATTGATGCAGTGGTCTTTCCAAAGCTCTATAGCGAATTTGGTGAGTTATTCGATAAGGAAAAAATAATTGCACTCTCTGGTAAAGTTTCATTGCGCAATGGAGAGAAAAGCATTATTATAGAGAAGGTTAAAGCTATTTAAATATAATACTATGGAACACATAGATCTAAACAAAAAAGAAAAAAATCTCTCAATAGACGAATTGGGTGATCAAGTATTCAAACTTCATGAGGCATGGTTAAAAACGCAGGATCCTTTTAATCTATATGATGCGGCCATACAAGACATATATACTGCACATAAGGTTAGGGAAACATATGGTCTTACACTCGATGAGTTTTCAGAAAAAATGAAAGAGATCAAAAGAGGACTTGAAGAAAAAGAAGGGTATGAAGCACTAGATAGTCTCGACAAACCAAAGCCATTTACGTCAGATCTAAATATATAAAAACGGACATCATGTCCGTTTTTTTATTTGAAAAGTATGGAGTAAAATTGTACACATATACTGCTATCCTTTGTGATGTGGAGCATTAATAAGACCACATTTTTTGTATTTATAGCACTTCCCTGTGTGCGGGTTTATAGCTCCACATGGACACGGATCATTACGTCCTATCTTAGATTCATTTTTCTGAACTGGCTGAGGTTGAGCTTGAGGTTTGTTTTGCGATTGAGGTGAGTTACCTGCAAACTGCCCTTTGCTTTGATGTGATTCCTGTAATGTATCCTGTTCACCTGTATGACTCTCTTCAATTGGAGCCCTTTTAATATTAGAAATAAGTGAAAATACTTGTTCTTCAAAAGCAAATTCCAGTTGTCTGAATAATTGAAGTCCTTCCTTTTTATATTCTACAAGAGGATCTCGTTGACCGTAGGCACGCAAATTAACCGAAGAGCGAAGATAATCCATAGTTTCTAAATGCTCTACCCACAATAGATCTGTTACATACAACACTATACGCTGTACTGTCACATAAAAACCTTCTTCTCCTACATCTTCTATTCGCTCTTTCACGATTTTTTTAATATCATCTCTGTCTTCAATAAGAGTTTCCAGATAGCTTTTGATTCCAGATTGTTCGCTCATAAGAATCATTCTGCGTCTCTTATATATGATATTTCGCTGATTGTTCAAAAGCTCATCATATTCAAGTGTATGTTTACGTGCATCAAAATTAAATCCTTCAATTTTCTCCTGTGAACTCTCAAGTGCTTTTGTAATAAAACGATTTTCGATAGGTTGATCTTCTGGAATTCCAAAACGTCCCATCATAGTTTTAATTCGTTCCGAACCAAAAATACGCATAAGATCATCTTCTAAAGAAACAAAAAACTGAGTTTCACCTTGATCACCTTGTCGCCCTGCTCGTCCACGCAACTGATCATCTATTCTTCTAGCATCGTGACGCTCAGTACCAAGCACAAATAATCCACCAAGGTTTTTTACCTCTTCATATTGCTCCTCAGTACTATTTATTCCACCCAATTTAATATCAACACCACGACCAGCCATGTTTGTTGCGATTACTACACTCCCTTTTTCTCCCGCACCTGCGGTTATTTCACCTTCTTTCTCGTGATTCTTAGCATTTAATAGTTTGTGAGGTACTCCCTCCTGAGTTAAGTACGCAGAAAGCAATTCGTTTTTTTCAATAGAAATAGTACCAATAAGAACCGGTTGTCCTTTTTCATATCGTGCTTTTACTTCTTGTGCAATAGCTCTGTATTTACCTTGTTCCGTTTGAAAAATAAGATCATTATTATCAACTCGACCAATAGGTCTGTGTGTTGGTATAGACACTACATCAAGCCCATATACTTTATAGAGTTCTTCTGCAGATGTCTTCGCTGTTCCGGTCATTCCTGAAAGAGTCTTATAAAATCTAAAGTAATTTTGAAATGTAATAGATGCAACCGTTCTAGTTTCTTTTTGAATTGTAACGCCCTCTTTCGCTTCAAGTGCCTGATGTAATCCTTCTGAATAGCGGCGGCCGGGTTGCAACCGTCCTGTAAATGAATCAACAATAACAACCTCTCCGTCATTTACCACATAGTCCTTATCCTTCTCAAATAAGGCCTGTGCTCGTACTGCAGTCTCCAAATGGTGGACATATTTTATTCCTTTTTCAGTATAAATATTATCAACACCAAGCAAATTTTCAGCTTTTTCTATACCTTTATCTGTAAGAGATATTGCGCGTAATTTCTCATCAACCTCATAATCACTTTCTTTGTGTAATTGTTTTGCAAGACTTGAAAATTTCGTATAGAAATCTTCTGATTCAGCTGCGGGAGCAGATATAATAAGAGGTGTTCTTGCTTCGTCAATTAAAATAGAGTCAACCTCGTCAACAATCACATAATGATGCTCACGTTGAACCAAATCCTCCTTTTTGTGTATTAAATTGTCTCTTAAATAATCAAAACCAAATTGATTGTTTGTTCCATATGTTATATCTGCATCATATGCTGCCCGTCGAGTAGTAGGTTTTAAATATTCTTCAAAAATCTTAAAAAATCCTTCTTCATCACGTGCTTCATCTAATTCCTCTTTTGTAGACTCATCATATATATATGATGTATTTTGATCATTAATGACACCTACTGATAATCCTAGAAAATTATAAATTTGACCCATCCAATCAGCATCACGTCGAGCCAAATAATCATTCACTGTAATCACATGCACACCTTTACCTTCAAGTGCGTGTAAGTATGCCGGAAGTGTTGCAACAAGCGTCTTTCCTTCTCCTGTTCTCATTTCAGCAATCTTACCTTCATGTAGTGCTATACCCCCAATCAATTGAACGTCATAATGACTCTGCTGAAGAGTACGCTTGGTACTTTCTCGTACAAGTGCATATGCCTCAACTAAAATATCATCGAGTGTCTCTCCTTTTTCTAAGCGATCCTTAAATTCTTTTGTTTTCTTGGGAAAATCCTCATCAGAAAGAGAGGTAAATTCACTCTCTAGTGAATTTATCTCCTCTATGCGTGATTTCAATGATTTTATATACCATGAATCTTTATCGCCAAATATTCTTTTAAAATTGAAAATAGACATTGTTATACTTGATGTATCAGTAATAATTGCTTAATAATATCAAAATAATACTATTTAGACCATATAACAAAAACCTCACTATAAAAAGTGAGGTTTTTGTATACAAAGACTTGATTATCGTCTTCGTTTCTTCGCAGCTTTCTTTTTAGCTGGTCGTTTCTTTGCAGCCTTCTTCTTCGCAGCTTTCTTTTTAGCTGGTCGTTTCTTTGCAGCCTTCTTTTTAGCTGGTCGTTTCTTCACAGCTTTTCGTTTAGCTGGTCGTTTCTTCACAGCTTTTCGTTTTGCTTTTTTCTTTGCCATAATTATTATTCACTTACACACAAATTAATAATGTGTTGTCAGTGAAAAAGTTATTTTTAAAGATTGTAATAATTACGACCTTTATGAATGTTCATAAAAAATTATTACGCAACTAATATAATTATCTTACATATAAATAAATAAAACAATATTTTAATGTGCAACATTGTGGAAAACTTTTTTATTTTAAATTTTTATTTATTTAAAAAAAATTTAAAATAAAAAAATAAAATAAAAAAAAGATACAGACACTGTATCTTTTTTTTATTTTATTTTATTTATTATCTTCATGTGTGACGAGCGGGTACTAACCCCAACACAAATGCCTATGTGAGCGTCGCCGCTCGTCGCAGATAAAGACAACATAATTAGTATATGATATTAAAAATAATTCGCAAGAAAAAGGATGAAATACAAAACCCCGCCGAGGCGGGGCTTTGTATGGCATTTGTGTTGATTAAAAAATATGTTTAGCCAACACTCACGTAAACTATACTAGCAAATTCTACGTAAAAAGTCAAGTGCTTGGATAAAACATGAGTGTATATACAGGGTTTTTCTATGTAGTGTTTTATCTAACCACTTCTGTCCCTTTAGATATTGATAATTCTAACATTTCGTGTGGCGTTTTTCCTTTTAAGCCACAGTGTTCCAGATTGTTATAATACTCATTCCATAATCTAATCTTTGTTTTCAAATCTTTAATACTTTTAAAATCATTTTTTTGATAGAATTTCTCATTATCTTCTCGATGTGACCGTTCAACTGTACCATTTTGTGTAGGCTTACCTGGATCAATCAAATAGTGAACAATACCACTCTTTGCACAGAATTCATCAAGTGCATGGATGTGTTTAACTGTCATGTCGCTTCTCTTGTATGTTCCAAGATAATAGTTGGTAAATGTGGAATGGTTATCTGTTTTGATTGCGTGTACTTTGTATGGAAATCTATTCATGACTTCCTTCAGAAAACAAATTGAATGATAACTTGATTGTTCATCATAGATCTTAAGATAGCGCCATCTTGAAGCTGTGTCTATGGCTGTATATTGATAATATCGTTTACCTGCAATACGTCCTGGCACGTACTTCACATCGATCTCTACTAATTCACCAGGTTGTCTTTGTATTTTGATATATTTAATTTTCATTTTCTTTTTCCTATACTTTTTAACTATTCCTTCATCTTTTAGTATTTTACTTACCGTACTGATGGGTATTAGCAATCCACGTTTCTTGAGTTTCCAGTGTAATTTAAGTGCACATAGTTTTGTTTTCTTTCGTAAGTTCAATACTGTTTCTTTAATCCGTATTGGTGTCTCGTTGGGCTGTGTCTTTGGTCGTGTACTCTTTGGTATCAACCCTTCTTTTCCATAGTCTCTGTACTCTTTAAGCCATCGCTTGAGACTTCGTGCACTATATGGACATATTGTAATAACATCGACCATTCTCACTTCCTTGTCTGCTATTGGTTTGATCCACCGCAATCTCTCTTCTTGTATGTTTTGTGACATATATATACTCATTCCTTAATTCTAAAGAAAAGTGCCATATGTGCTTAGATATTACAGTAGATACTTGATTTTTAATAATATTGTTATATAATAAATCAAGTTTGTACTGAATAGCCCCGACGCCGCGAGGGATCGGGGTCCCGACTTTACGTCGGGATTGCGTTTAATCTCTACGAGATTGGATGAGGAAAGTCCGAACTCTCCCCTTTTAAAGTGGAGCAGAGTAGCGGGTAATACCCGTCATTTATTGTATGTAACAATAAAAGAGGTGCGAGCAGTGACGCTGGATCCGAAAGGTCCCCAGATTCCTTGGCTAAACCAATCGCTTGCGATTGGTCGCCCGAACATCGAAAGATGTTTTAGGGGAATATTTCCATGGTAACATGGGTGCTAAAACAAAATGCCTTGCATTTTGTTCGCACGAACATTCGCAGTGCGAATGTTTTAGTGAAACGGCTAAATCCTTACTTGAGTGCAAGGCCGTGCTCCAATGTTGCCTGCCGCAGGCAGTTGCAAACATTGAGAGCCTCGATGAAGTGAAACGAAAGCGGGCCCGCTTTCGCTAAAGCTACAGCGAGGTACTCAATCTTGCAGCCACCTTCGGTGGGCAAGATTGGCAGAGTGCCGCATGAGTCTCTCAGTAATGTGAGACCTAGATAAATAACTATTGTTCCTTTTTGTTTATTCAATAAGGAATACAGAATTCGGCTTACAGGTACGAACTTACATAAAATGAGAAAACATCGCTTAATCGCGGTGTTTTTTCATTTTATGAACTTTTACCCCAGTACTACATTTTGAAATACACAACAGAAACAAAGCGCTCCCCAAACCAGAGCAAAGCTCGGTTCAGGGCAGGTCGCCCTCAAAAAATTACTTGATAGACTACTTGCCCCGTACTCAATTTCTTGTAGTACCGGGTTCGGGCACGCACTTTGTAAAACAAATATACTGTAAATAATACCGCTAAATTTAATATCAAATATAAAAGCAAAATTAGTACGGGGTTATATTAAATCATAGTCCTTTCATCCCAATTTTATTCGTATCAGAGATTTGAATAAAATTGGGACTTGTTGATTTAATTAAAAAAACCCGAATTCAATACTGAATTCGGGTTTTGTAATACTCATGTATTACCTCAAAACAATTTTTCCACTCGAAACATTTTGACCATCAAGTAACCTGTACAAATATACTCCTGGAGGTAATGTATCTCCAATATTCATACGTGTTTCTTTTGTAAGTAAGAATGTTGTTATAACTTTCTTTCCTATGATATCAAACATTTCAAATGCATACAGATTTCCTGCAGTGAATTGATCAATACGAATAGTGACCACATCAAATGCAGGATTAGGATACATGAATATTTGCTTTTTATTCAGCAATGACTCAATCTCATCTATATCACTGAAGAGTGAAACTATGCAACTCTCAGTACTACTATATATATTTCCAGGTAAGCTATTTTGAACAACAACCTGGGCTGAATATGTAGAACTTAAAGGTAGTAATTTCAAATCTACAGATAATACAACCGACGTCTCCCCTTTTCCGTATAATATTCCAGCAGTACTTATTGCTGAACTACTATCAACGGTCAAACCTGTATCAATCATTACTTTCGCAATGGTGACATCATCATTTGAAATAATACGAAATTCGACTCTCGCAATTGAATCCCCAAAAACAGTATCGCTACTGCATTCAAAAATATCCAAGGATACATTTGATTCAGGAATTGGTTCTGTTCGGAACGTTCCCGGATCAGCATATGAAAATCCTACACTGTCAGCAAATCCTCGTATCAGATCATAATACAGTGTATCTATTAAAAGATTGTTCACTGTAATCTGTAGTTGAGTAAGTCCAACCGGAACAGAAATCATTGCAGTGGATGAATCCCTTGCAATAGTGAGACCATACGTGAGTTGAACTCGACCACTACCATCAGTACTTAAAATACTGACATATGTAGTCGCAGATGTTGTATCCGATACTATCGAATCACGAGTCAAATCAAATACAAAACCCAAAATATGTGGAGGTAAAGTATATGGATAGTCACTCTGTGTGACTTTCACACTTACCCCCGGAGCAATTTCGGTTTCTACACCAATCTCAAGATGAATAACTGGTAGGTATTTTATCGAATAATCATCCTCAAACGCAAACATTGGAAAACTAATCAGCAGTGCTGATAGCATGATAATTGTTTTTTTCATTTTCTTTAATGTTAAAGTGCAATCACAAAGAAATAATTGTAATTACTGGTTATTTTTTTGCTTTAAAAACTAACCCGATCCTATCACATTTTATACATTATGTCAAGGTATATATAGGTACATTCAATCAGTAAGTGCAACACTCTCATTAAATACTTCTAATGGTGTCTTCCATCCAAGGCGTTTCCTTGGACGATTATTCAACATATATTCTACCATAGTGATCTGTTCATCCGTTACATTGGCAAAGTCGGTGCCTTTTGGAAAGTACCACCTAATGAGTCCGTTGGTATTTTCATTACTACCTCTTTCCCAAGAAGAGTATGGATGAGCAAAATAGACAACTGCATTCAATGTGTCAGTGATTTCTTTGTATCCGGCATTTTCACTGCCATTGTCTACAGTGAGTGTTCTTCTCAACTTACATGGCAATATATTCAGTCTGTGTACTACTGCGCTCGTAGTTTCGTGAGAAGTGCCATTCTTGATTTTTGAAATGAAGACGAGCCCTGTTTTTCTTTCAACAAGTGTATTGAGTCCAACCTTGCTTTTTCTGGATACAACAGAATCACCCTCCCAGTGACCAATCTCTTTTCTCTGTTCGATATGCTCTGGACGCATATCTATGGAAATACCTTTTGCACTAAAGATTCTTTGACCTTTTCGCATTCCTTTCTTTGTTCTCCTTCTGTGTCTGCGTTTTAGATATTGTCGCAAATCATGATATCCGGGTTTCATGTATCCATGCCCTCCACGATAGACTTGGCTGTAAATGTACTGATAGATCGCTTCATGTGAGATTGATTCAGAG
The DNA here is from genome assembly GCA_002401345.1 of Candidatus Wolfebacteria bacterium. Classification (GTDB taxonomy): domain Bacteria; phylum Patescibacteriota; class Minisyncoccia; order Phycocordibacterales; family NVSU01. Next base: position 51 of record NVSU01000021.1, on the reverse strand, counting down.
GGATATTCTAAATGAAGACGACCTGCTATCTGCTCAGGAGAGAGTCCTGCT
>NVSU01000020.1 GCA_002401345.1 Candidatus Wolfebacteria bacterium | reverse complement strand
TTCTTGTATTTTTTCGCGCTCCCTGACGCTTAAATGTTGATATTTCATAACACTTGATATATTACCAAGTGTTGCACTTACTTGTTGAACCTAGGCAGTCAATATACAATGAATGTAAGACTTGTTCTTCTATTTCATGGTTTTTAATGAAGTTGGTTGATTGACTCAAATTCCCAACAAGAGCAAATCTATGTCCCGGAGATATCACTGGTGAAAGCTAGTGTGACACCGGGGCTTTTTTATTTTCACTCTTCCCTTTTTATCATCCTTGATTTCTTACTCCTTAGATAATTTTCCTAAATTTTCTAGTACGTGCACATTAGGTAATGTCGCTAAAAATTTACCCGAAACAGCAAGTTTTGATTTTCGAATACCACTTCCAATAATTACATAACCTGAATCTATTACCGCTTTATCAATCAATATTGACCAATCTGATGGAAGACCAATGGGTGTAATGGCACCATACTCCATACCCGCTAGTGAGACTGCGCGATCCATAGGTGCAAATGACACCCTTCTGGCTTCCAGTGTTTTTCGAATAAGGCCATTTACATCTCCACGAGTATTACCGAGCACCACAAAAGCAGCGAACCATCTTCTGTCTCCTTTCTTTGCTTCAACAATTACACAGTTTGCTGCTTGATTAAGTTCAATCTCATAATGTTCAGAGAAATTACCTGTATCAGATAAATCCTGATCAATCTCAACAACTCCAACTTCCTCTATTCCATCCAATGCAGAGAGTGCATCTGACACTGGACGTGCGACTAAATCAAGATGATCTTTTACAAAAACAATATTTAGAGTCCCTAATTTTATATTCATAATTTTAGTGTAACAAATATTACCCAATCTTTTTTGCGAGAATTCCGGCACTAATATTAAACATTGGACTGCCGTCGGACTTTTTTGCATGTGCTTTCCCTTCTCTTTCAAAATATTCTATGATCTCCCAATCACTGTACATATCTTTTAATTGTCCTCTGTCTGCATAAAATGTACCTTTCTCCTTGTCAATTGTGTAAAAATCTCCCTCTTTTGTAAATAAAGTAATCACATTAACTCCACCTACTTTTGTATGTTCTTTAATGTTCTCAATTAAACTAATTGCCTTATCGCTCGCTAGGTGATGAAGAACAAGAGTAGAAATTATCGCATCATATTCCTTTGATAGTTCTAATTCTGAAATATCCGACACATGTGCATCAATCTTAATGTTTTCTTTTTTTGATTGTTCCTTTATTTTTTGAATAGCAACTGATGAGCTATCTACTGCTTCTACAGAAAATCCATGAGAGGCGAGAAATAAACTATTTCTCCCTTGTCCTGCTCCTAGATCAATCGCATTTCCTGATTCAATGTGCTTTAAAATGTTCTTCACAATAAGATCAGCTTCCTTTCCAAAAGGAGTTTCGTGCTTTGTATATGTTTCGTTGAATTTCATATTATTAGCATATATTTTATTTGCTGCCGGACAGGGACTCGAACTGTGGATGGCCAGGTCATGTAAGGACTTTTTTCAATAATTTTATTTTGCTTTTCAGACGGATTTCGCGCGACTACAATTTTGAAATATCTTTTGTAAATATTGATGTCATATTGTCATCTTTTTCTTTCCAAAAATGATAACCTTGCTCACTGTAAAACTTTGATAAAAATTCATGCGTCAACCCTTTGCTAAACCCCAGAACAATTTTGCGAAACCCTTTTTCTTTAGCAATTTTTTCTACCTCGGCCATCAATCTTTTCCCGATGCCCTGATTTCTATATTTTTGATCGACTCGTAAACCATCAATATGAGCCGTTGTTTTCCCGTCCGCCATTTCCGGATTAGGATGAACAAGTTCAAGCTGAACTACACCAATCACCTTATCCAATATTTCCGCTAAAATAACGATTCTTTCTCCTGTCGAAATCTGTTTGAACTTTTTTTCATTCCTTATTTGGGCTTCGGCTTGTTTTTCTAGCGGCCATAACCAAGTGATTTTATCCCACTCTTTCGGTGAGGCCTGTTGAATTGTTATTTCGGTATTCATAAAAATTTATACTTAATTTTAAATCTCCGCTGAATGCTCTTCATGCGCAATATCTGCGCTTTAATTGACTGCTGGACAGGGACTCGCCTCTCGCAAGTAAACTTGCTACGACCTGTGCCCTGTGGGTGAACGCACTATTTTCATACTCGCTTCAATTGAAGACTTTAGGTCACCTGATTCAAATTTTTCTAGTCCCATATATATGTAGTATATCAAATAAAAAGAGTAATGGAAAAAACCACCATATGGTGGTTTTTTCTGTATGTTTTGTTGTATTTTATTTGCTGCCGGACAGGGACTCGCCTCTCGCAAGTAAACTTGCTACGAAACGCACTATTTTCATACTCGCTTAACTCGGTGTAAATAGGCGCCTACGGTTCTTCGTCCCGACACGGTAAAAATGCAGATTTTAAATAATTTAAAAATTATTAAAATACTTCATTGCTGGGGTGGAGGGACGCGTTTCGAACATTTGATTGGCCAAAAGTCATTGGCGATTTGCCAACAATGACCAACCAGACCAAGCATTTGAATGCCCTAATCCTTCCCGTTACAATGTAAATATTAGCTAATTATAGCACAGCAATCCTAAAATATGTCCATTACAACGACCCCAAAGTGAGATGGTTAACTACTTAGTGGTCGGCTTTACTCCTTCATTTAGCTGTTCTCTGTCTTGAGCAGGAACCGAGGGAATAATTATTTCGTCCTCGTCAGGTGTGCTTGTATTCAAAATTTCTTGATTATTGTGTATCATGTGGATGAGAATTTATTAATTCAACTTTGATTGGTTCGATGTCCTTTTTGGGTTTAAAGAAAGCATTAATCAACAACAAGCTTGTTGAGATCAAGATGGCAAAAGTGACTGCCCTAATTCCCAAATCGAATTTACGACTCACCCCTCTAGTGATTGAGTCATTATCCCTAAACGAGTCAATATTCGCACCCAATTCAAATACTAAAACTTCCTGTAATTCTTTATTGACTAACTGTTGATATTTATCTACACTAAATGCTTGAAATAGAGGTCTTGATCTTAAAACTCCAAGCATTAATAACATTACCCAGACAAATAGTCCTATTGGTATTAAAGAAGCCACTTGAATCCATTTGAATGAGCCCTCTAGCCCATTTAAGAACAAAGGAATGAAGAAAGCGGAGATGCCAATTATTGTGCCTGCGTAAGAATTCTGTTGTCTATAAGAGCTTACCTGCTTTTCTATCAACTCTTTGGATTTATTGGCTAGAAATTTAACAGTACCCAATTTATCTTTCATGTAATGGTTTAATGAGGCCAGAGTTGTAAATCTGTCGCAGGCCAAATTCTGAATTAATTTAAGGAAACCATTCTCCTGGTTATTTCTAAATGTAGCAGGTCCATAGTAAACAAAATTCACTCGCTCCAATTTATCTTATAACGATAAAATGGTTCCAGTTTTTCATTGATGTGGTCAATGTAGTTCACATCTATTGTGGCTAAATTATCTATCAAAATACAATAAATGCTGCGGAATCCCATCAGGTAGCGCACATCGTTTCTTCTAGGTGATTCTTGCTCTCGTAATAAATATCCAATAAGTTCAAACTTATTAGTTGCTTCGCGCGCACCAAAGTTGTTCTTGTAATAATCCAAATACTCATCTTTAATTTCCAACCTCTTTATCAATTCAATTGACACCTCATAAAAGGGATCTGTGAGTATTTTATTCATTGTTGGATTATCTATCGCGTACTCTTGATATAAATACAATTGTTCTATAGTACGACCAATCTCTCTTTTCTTCATCCATGCCATATCGTTCATCCCTGGACGTCTGGGCTGAATGGTCATTAATCCCTTTAACTGTTTACGCAAGGCATCCGCTACTAGATTGCTTGCTAAAGAAGTAATTACATTCTCAATCATTGCTTGTTTTTAAGATTTGCACACTAATATATTGATTGTATCCTGATATTCAGGTGATTTCATTTGCTATCATTAATAATTAAAGAAGCATTACCGCTTAGATTCACACAGTTCATTCGTTTCGTTCCTCCACTCCATGTACTGCATGAAACAAAGCTGATGTAGTGCCACATATAGATTCATGAGCCCAGTAGTGCAAAAGTAACTCCATTCTCTGCGCTGCTATCACTCATTCCACTTTACTATTGCAATACTCCATTCATTCCTTACGCTCCGTTCAGTCGTCATCTTTGCGGCCACCGCTCTATTTATGTTTTGAGGATTAAAAATGTTTTCCACAGAATGTGTCATTAATGATAAATTCTCCCCCCGTTTCATTTTCCGTGCATCCGGTATGCTTCTTTATAGTATGAACCTTAAAAACTAAATACAATGAAAACACTGAAAAATAGAGTGCAGTTAATCGGTCACCTTGGAGCCGATCCAGAAATCACGGGGTTAGCAGACGGGAAAACCGTAGCCAAACTTTCGCTGGCGACATCCGATACAATTAAGAAGACATCGGGTGAAAAAGTTACTGAAACTCAATGGCACAATTTAATAGCCTGGGGCAAAACTGCCGAAATAGTTGGCAAGTACTTAAAAAAAGGTGCGCGAATTGCCATAGAAGGTAGGCTTGTAAACCGAACTTATGATGACAAAAAAGGCATCAAAAGATACGTGACTGAAATCGTGATTAGTGATCTACTGATGCTGGGTGACAAGCCTACTGCAAAGMAGTRATGACTTGTACAACCGTGTAATTCTCTAAAAATGAAGAATRCAAGTATTCAGAACAATCCGGACTTGGTAAGGAAATTAGCCAACCAAGCGCTGGGAAAGCAACAGTTTGTTARACGASGMGAGTTGGCAATACTCATTARRAAGCGGCATGAGAYTGTAAATATSATTGARGCTATCTGGCGYTTAAGAGCAGAACGCAGGGGTAAGTTATCGCTGATCGTAACCGATAATAGGGGCAAGGTCCTCWCAATCGAAAATAGCGAGGCTGTCTCKAATGYYCTTGACTATTTAGAGCGCTTTTTGGAATCAAGGAAAGATTTATTGGACCGTTGGATCAATTCTTTTGAGGTGTGACATTAGGAGGCTGTTTCTTTAAGGAACGGCCTCTTTTTTATATCTATTTCTACTCGACCAATCTCTAAACAAAGGTACATCGGCACCATGAAAAATAAAGGGCTTTTGCGGCATAAACCGCTTTGCTATTTATTCCACAGTCCCTTCATTTTACCCGTTGTCTTCTTTTGTTGTGGTTTACAGATTACATGAGCGAAGTGTAGCGAGCTCATAATCTTAATTAATCAATTAACAATCAGGCTCAATGAAGAGCCGCAATACCATTTATATCATGACAACAAAAACGAAAGTAAAGAGAGGTAAGGCCGCTCAGAACAGAGCCGGAAACCGAGATGAAGAGTTGGCGAATATCGTATAGTAAGAACAACACTGGACCGTGCATATGTGGTGACAACCCAATAGTCCTAAGAAATAACAATGATTTTAACCTTTTTAGCAGTGAACTAATATTTCCACTGACAAAGAATAAGACTCTCTTTTATACCAATAAGGAAATTAAATTGAAGGAAATACCTCCAGGTTTTAGATTAAAGCTTGACATGATAGTCATGGATCAATTGCGATTGATGGCTGCGAGAATCAACCCAGACTATCTCCTATTGTTAAACCAAATGAGGAAGGTGTTCAACATGAAAGAATTAAAGCAAGAATTATTTGAATAAAAACCACAGCCAACAATACGGAGCCTCAAATTCATGCCTTCATATGTCAGGTGCCTACTGGGTAAAATACAACGGTATCAATATCTAGGCTATCAAAGCTGTATTTAACTTGAGAAATCTTGTTAATACTCCAATCCTCATACGCTTTAAACCTTTGTTCATAGCTCTCAACCAGTGCAACGAATTCCTTATGCTTCCGCCTACGTTTTTCTCCATTTGGCACCTTCAATGCTCGAATTGATACAGTAATACTCCGTAGGTTGGTATTATGCGCCTCCATCATATTTAAAGTAACGTACATTCTGTCGATACAGGCATCAGCATTATCTAAAACTCGAAAGTATTTATGCACCTGCGTGTGCACATTTAGATCATGCTCACGTCTTATAGATTCAATATTCATCTCATGATTGTCCACCAATGCATTCTTACCCCAAGCACAATCATCACGAACATTCTTCAGTAGTGGGTTACAATACTTATCAAAGTCTTCCTGATTACGTTTTCTGCCGTATTCTACTCCTACCAATCCAGTCAATATGCCAATTAACGTAGTAATTATAATATGGTTCACATTCCTGTTTGTCATTTTCTTCTATTTGTTATCAATGATTTACTGATGCATGGCGATAAAGCAGTCAAGAGTGAAGAAGTAAATTCACTAAAAAGCCCTACAGCGCTGTAGGGCTTTTTAATACATTATAATTTATATAACTTTATCCGTATATCATCTCGTTCTAAAAGCACTGCGTATCCTGAAAATGTGATTTTAGATAATGATGGTTTATCATCATCCAGGGTTGCTCCAAATTTTGCAGGCAGTTCAGCAAACATATAGGCTATTAATTGCTTTGATTCATAGTTTATCATCCCTGATATTTGTATCTTCACTATTTTGTTTATCCCTCCGGTTTCAAACAAATCATCATCTCTGATCTCAATTACCTCCATATTGCCAACAATGAATGTAGCTAACTCTTTACCCCACCAATTCTCGATATAGACGGTTAAATCTTTAAATCTATTAAAATGCCAATTATATTGGTGACCCATTTGGTTAGTGTCTGATGTATCCACATTCACCTCAAGGTAGTGATCACAGAAAATTTCCAAGCATACCCCCCCCATTTTCGTTGATTTCTTCACAAGTGGTATTTAAACTATCCGTTATTTGATCAAAATAGCCTGAATTAGACTGCTTACTATCAAATCCCCATAAGTCTGACAGCTTATTCACCGGTGTAATAAAAACCAAAATTGTTATGACTCCCGCAACCAGGCCAATTACCACGCGCCATTTCTTAAGTCTTGGTATTTCTCTTCGTTTTTTATTCATCACGAGACATCAAATATAACTTTGATCCAATCTTTACCAAACACGTAACAAAAAAAGGAGGCCTTTCAGGGCTCTCTCGATATAATAAAATGGAATTTCTAACTGCTCTATAAGAGCGGAATTTCTTATAGAGCAGGATTGCGTGTGGACGGGTAACACCCTTTCCACACGCAATCCTGCGGGGGATACTCCCCCGAACCCCCTTTTCCAAGTTTGATTTCAAAGTCCATTATCATCTCATACCMTTGCTAACCCCTTTATWTTTAGTATTTTCACGCCTCTAAGAATCGYTGAAAATGAGATTGAGTTCATTCAGAATTAGGAATTTTAAATCTATAGTAGATACGAAGGTATGCCACCTTGCAGATAAGGATAATTTAATAGTTCTAGCAGGGCAAAATGAGGCAGGTAAAAGTGCGATAATAGAAGCTTTGGATTTTTTCAGGAATGGCCCTTCTGAGAGATTCGAAAAACTGCAGAGACGACAGGAACTTCATCCTGAAGTGGAGTGTGGATTCAAACTTGAGGAATTTGACTATGAATTTACTAAGACAGAAACCGAAAATGATGAGTTGCTAAAACACCTGAAAAAAAATGGTGTTTTATTTTTYGTACGAGGTAATGCTGATGAAGATGATTTTGGTAAAATTAAATTTACGGAAGAAACACGAAAAACGTTAAACCCATTTTTTGAAAGCCATGAGCACAATGAAAAGCAGACACAAGCATTAGAACAGATAAATCAATTACGGGTAGAAATACAATCGTTGGAAGATCAAGTTAAACAGTTTAATTCTCAAATTGGCGAATTTGATCAGCAAATAGGGGTTGCCCAAGAAAAACAAAAGAATGCAGATCCTGCTATTCAACAGCAAGGTGCAGCGGAGATAAACACTATAAACCCATCTCGCGARAGTGTTGTAAYTGAAAAAGCTGYCRCTGAAGGTTCTATTGCCRCTTTCAATCAAAAAATAATCGAACAAGAAGACGTAATTAAGCAGGAAAAGATTAYTGGAATGATTGAYCTTGAGACTTTTGAGGAATATATGACGATTGAGTTAAGGACATTTGTATTTTATGACTCATTCACAGATTTGTTGCCAGGAGAAGTAAAAATATCTGAGATCGACAATTTCCCTGCAGTACAAGATTTTGAGAAGGTATTTAATATCAACTTTAAGGAATTAATAAATAAAACCCGAAAAACAATAAAAAGACAAGAATCTTTAATTAATTCTAGAGCAAGTGATAATCTAAATACCTATTGGACTCAAAAACTAGAAACAGAGGGTAAATACCATTTCGATATAAAAGTTCAAATAAATGAGTCAAAGAAGGAAGACTCTACTATTGAATTCTATATTGACCGTAATGATAATGATCCATTAATAATGGAACAAAAAAGTGCCGGATTTCGATGGTTTAGTTCCTTCAATTTAAGATTAAGRGCGTTGGGGTTGGGAATAACTGACTTTGAAGGATTAGTAATTTTGATCGATGAACCTGGCAAAGGATTACACGAAAAAGCACAAAGAAATGCTAAAGCGGTGCTTGAAGAGCTTGCCGATAAAGGTGCCCAGGTTATTTTCACAACACATTATCCACATTTAATCGGAATTCAAGGAAAAGAATTTGCTCGTATCCGCCTAGTTTCTAATGATAAAAGATATGGAACTAAAATAAATAATGTAGCTCAGTTTGCTTCAAAAAAGGGTCAAGCGTCTATAGATGCCCTTTCTCCAATAATTACGGCAATGGGACTTCAGAGTATTAGTCCCCTAATCGATCGAGGTAGTTTCAATATAGTATTAGAAGGAATTTCAGACCACTACTATTTATCTGCATTCAAGAAACTATTAAATAAAGATGAGCGGTTGCATTTCCTGCCAGCATGTGGAGTCACTAACGTTCCACATTTAGTTAGCATTTTGATAGGTTGGGGTCTAGATTATAAGGCAGTATTTGATGATGACCCAGGGGCTGGAAGGAAAGCATATAATCTCCTAAAGAAGAACTTTTATGAGAATGATGATGATTTAGCTCATGAACATATTCTTAAAATAACCGATTGTAATGGAATAGAAGACATATTATCCCCATCTGATTTTTATAACTATGTACTTAATAAAAGCGTACCTGAAAATGGACCTGCAAGTCCTAATTCAAAACTAGTTGGGGATAAAAAGGAACTTTATGGAAGATTATTTCTTGATAATGTCCTAGGCGAAGAGGAGGTAATTCTTAATCCTGATTCTATGCAAAAGATTGAAACGGTTTTTGAATGGATATACGATAAATTTGGTATCACCTAATATGCATTTCTTTGTGAATGTGATTTATTCCTTCCAATTTGCAAATAACAATCCTGTAAAGAGCACTTCCTCGAACCCCCTTAATAAATAGACCGATTGAGCCAAGTGCCATCTATAGGCGCAATGAGGCGAGTGTTTTGTGCAGCCCAATCCAACGGCAAGCAAGTTGTGCCCTCATAAACATTAATATGCTTAAAAACTGACAAGGCTAAATCGGCTTTAGTTGGATTACGTAAGCAGATGGGAAGCAAAAGTTGAAATTGCATCCGGTAAAATTGAGGGAGAGCGATTCTATAATCTCGTTTTACCAATATCTCTGCATTTTTAATGGCCTGCTCGAATTTGGATTTTATGCCTACCTTATTAAGCTGCTGTATTTCTTTTGGAAGCCTATCGAAATTCTCCTCGATTATATGTCCCATGCTCTTTCGTAGAACCTCAAGAGGGAGGCGGACATCGTAGGTTAGTTTAGTTGGTGTTTTAAAATAATTTGCACGAGGTGGCCAATTGCTATGACCGGTTTTTTTAAAAAGAGCAACACCAGTAAAAAAACCAACCAGATACCATTCTTTATTTCTCTTTTCTACATAGTTGGGAGCAAAATACATGTATATGTCTTGCAAGCTTTTTGTGAATAATCCTGTATTAAAACAAGCAAATTCTCCATGTCTAAAGTATATTTTTCTTTCCTGTAATATCCGGATAAATGTGTGATGAATATAGTTGTACAGAATAGGGTTCTCCATATCAGAACCATTTCCTGCTTCCTCAATAATACCAAAATTTGGATAATCCCAATTTTCCTTTATAATCTTATTTTTCAACAGGTCCAACTTGGACTGGAAGTGCCCCAAAAATGCGAAATCATTTAGAGGAAGCGTCTGCTGCTTATACCTATTGTAGCCCGCCACTGAAAAATTGGTTAAAAGAAAACCCCACTCACTATGTGGTGGGGTTGGTTTTAGAATCAATGATAAATAGGCATAAGACCCACTATCGACTACAAAGTTATGTATTTTTTTAATTAATAACTAAAAAAACAGTACAAAATATTGTTTTTCTATATCTGGTGTATATACTATACTATACAGTGTTATTTGTCAAGTTTTTATACGCATTATATAGTTTATAGTTTCAAAGTCAAATTTGATGCCATATATTATCTTTTCCTATACAGTTCCGTACCTCTAATTTCCCTAAGTCTTGATTTCCTTTCACTTCTCTCAGTTAACTGCGATAGATCGAACCCTAACCTGCTAAATCTAAACTTATTGCCTTCGTACCATACTCCGGTCAATCCCCCACTGCGATCGTACGTTTCAAGACCGAGCTCTTTTAATTGATCTAAGAAATCAGATTTTGATATTGCAAAACTGAAACATCGCCGAAGAGTTTGACGTAGCTCGTCTTTATGGTTTTCTCTTCCTGTTTTCTGCTTTTGTTGGTACTCCCGATCTGTGACTTTTATATAATCTCCTTTACCATGCCTTTCAATTGATTTCAGTTCAGGATATTTTTGAATTTGATAGCCCTGTATAGCTTGCTTCAATTCTGCATATGTTTTTTTGGATATGCGAGATGCGGTACCTGATTTATACTCGACACCCGAAGTGCAAATATGAACATGATAGTGACCTTTGTCGTAATGTGGAGCAGCTAGGTACATCCCGTTCGGGTTCTTCAATTGTATATACTTCTCAGTCATATCCTTCATTTTTTCCATAGTGAGGCTGTCGGAGTCTTTCTTGTGCCAGGATAACATCTCATGATATACCAATACACTGTCAGACCTCTTCACTTTTCTCAATTGATCATTCTCTCTGAATTGCTCAGCCCATTCCTCAACAGTATCTCCTCTGAGGTTGTGTTTAATAAGAAAACTTTTTCCATGTTTATCATAGAGTCGATCTGTTTCATTCACAATATAATCTGGCAAATCAAAGAAGCAATTAGGGTCTTTTCTCGATAAGCTTTTAACTATCATGAATTTGATTTGATTATGGATAATGGATTCCTTAGTGCGGAGGAGACTTGAATTTCCAAGCGTTCTATAATTCTCTTTAGCTGCACAAAATCACGCTCTCGTGCAAATAGTGTATCCTGCCTTGCTTGGGCGATAGTATCTACGGAGTTATACACGGCTCCTAAAGTCTGCTCCAGGCGCGCGAGCTGGTCTGTGTTGGGTACAACGTAGGTTTTGTTTGTGTAAGCCAATGCAGCAGCCTTTAAATAAGCGGTACAGCTTCTATTATGCTTGATGGCTTGCAAAGCAATAAGCTCATTCTCATCCTTGTTTAAAGAGATGGTAAACTCTGGATGATTTAAACGTCTGTCGCGTTTCCATTTTGTCAGATAGAGCTTTCGGTACTCTCTTTTAACTTCTTTGATTTCTGCATCAGTGCCATTGTCTAAAACACCAGAGTCGTCAAGAAACTGCCACATGGAGATATGATTCCTTTTTATGGTTTTGGTCATGTTGAGATAATGGAATTAATGGAACTTCTTTTATGAAGTTCGCTCTGATAATAGGTGAGGGTATTTCACTATATGCTTTTAATCGCCACTGCTCGTAATAGGGTTTAAGTTTGAGAATCATCGGCTTCTGCGAGCGGGCAATGAAAATACCGTGGTTGACTGGCATAGTTCTGATTTGATCTGCCGTCATGATAGGCATGATCGTCTTTCTTCCCTGTTTATCCTTGAATTCGTACTTACCCATCAATGATTCTAGTTCCTTGCAAATTTCCATCGGTTGTCCCGGTAGGTATAGTTTACCGAAACAACTTGCTTGGATGGATTCAGCTTCATACTGTCCGTAGTTCTGCTGAAGTTGTGAGTAGTTTTGCACTGAGATAAGTATTCCGGTTCGGTACTTTCGCACGTTACTGATTGCCTTTTGTAGGCTCGGAATCTTTAATACCGGACATTCGTCAATGAGACACAATACATCTAGATCGTCCTCCTCCGGCAAATCAGACATGAGCGTACTAAACATATCTTCAAACAACAGTGCAATGATCGGAGAGAAGTACGAATACCGAGTGATCGGTGTTTGAATGTACAGTGCAGTTTTCCTTTTACGTATTTGATTCAGATTCATTGAGTTTGAA
>NVSU01000019.1 GCA_002401345.1 Candidatus Wolfebacteria bacterium | reverse complement strand
TTCCATAGTTGTATATAATTTTTTGTTTTCTATACTCATATGTATGTAGTATATCAATATGGTTAACGTATGTTAACCTACGTGTTATATGGTGTATGGATTTTTTAGTTATTGATCATATAAATTTTTTTGCCACATACTACTTGATTTATAGTTATTTTAATAAAAAAAGAGCCTCCGGAAAACCGAAGACTTTATAACTTTCTACTTCTTTTGAGATTTAAACATTTCCTGCAGTTGCTTCTTATATTCACTCAATGGCTCAAGTCCATATTCCTTTCTTCTTATTTCTACTTCTGTCTCATTTTCAATAGGAAATGGAACCATCTGCCCTTCTTTATTCACGCGAAACTGCGTTCCAAAAAGTTGAGGTTGATCAGAGTTAACTCTAACCCTATCTGTAAGATAGGCAAGATTTTTTTGTTAGCCTCTTTTTTTTCAACTGCCTCTTTCATAAGTTTTAGACATTTTTTTTGAAATTCAACATCATGATCTGCATGCTGTACTAAAAGCCATGCCTTATTTGCTGCATGCCATCCAACCATAGATTTTGTAGGCCACCCATACTCATCGATAATTTCTTTCATTCGTTGAGTATTTTTTTTATCGACTGATGTATCCCAATTCCCTGATTTGCGCATGTGCTGATCTTTTTCAACCATTTGAATAATCTCTTTTCCAAGAGAATCATTTTGTTGGCATCGTATTGTATCCTGTCCAAAAGTAATAGTAGTGAATAGTGTTGCCATAGCAATATGTATACACACATACAAAATATTATTTTTTTTCATGTCAAAGAAAATTTAGGTTTTTATTCCATTTATATAATACTATATAAATATCAGACAGTCAATCAATTGCATGGGTTCAACAATGAGAGCTCATCAAACTAAATTGAAATAGCTAGAATAAGAATTATTTTGTTATAGGAGCATTTTTTCTTGATATTGCATTCATAAACAATGTTGCAATCGCAGCAATTATGAATGTCGCTGTAATACCAAAATACATTATAATCGGTAAAGAAATAAGTAGCACGACTACCCTTCCAAAATTAAGTGCAATCGTACGGATGACTGTGTATTCATCTATGTAATGTTTATTCTCTGCGGCTTGATCATAGAATGAGACATCGAACGGCAACGTATTCACTACGCGACCAAAATTGTGATACGTGTCAGCCAAAAAAATCTGAAATCCTGAGTTTACGAAAATTTTAAGAATCCATCCTGTCACGGAAAGCAGTGAGCCAATTTTAAGAATTCTCTTCTTTCCCCAGCGATCGATAAGTGAACCCACAAATGTTCGGAGTATAAGGATGAAGAAAATGGTGAGTGAAGAAATCACTCCTACAACAAAGAAGTCTCCTTTTAAAATTGCAAAAATAAATATTGGCCAGATGATGACCCCGATCGCACCTTGGATTCCATTACTTGCATGAGCAACAAGCAGACTTCTGTTATTTTTTCTAAAAAGATTTCGAAATGTTTCCAAGTATCCAAAACTAAACTTCTCTTTCACATCTTCAATAAAAAACAAAGGTATGATTGCAGTCGTGACAATAACTGCTGCGATAAAAAACAACGTACTAAAGCCGTATGAAGAAATTATAAATCCTCCTATAAGAGGAGTAATACCGAGTACTACTTGAGAAATATTTATGAGCACTGCCATTTGTTTACCTCTCTTCCCTGTTTCAGTGAACTCTGCAAAATCTACATGATACGGTAGCCAAAAAAGAATTCGAAACAATGTCACGAAGACCAAGTAGAGAGAAAGAAAAAGAATTGGATTTGCATCCCAGAAAAAAAGTGAAAGAATTGTGAGCGTCAAAAATGGCATCCCCACGATCATCATTTTTTTCATTCCAATTCGACCGATGAGACGAGCCGACAGTGGAACAAGAAATCCATATAAAAGAAATACAATAATAAAAAGCTTAATCACATTTTCAAGGGAATTGCCAAATTTCTCAAAAAAGAATATTACACCAAAGAGACTAATGAGTCCCGCACCAATTTGTCTGAGAATCGTACTAAAATAGAGTGATCTAATATTGTGAGAAAAATGAAGACGAGAGTAGTTTTTCAGATTTATTTTCATACCTGTATTGTATCGCATTCCTATAAATGACAAAACAAAAAACCATCTCGCCGAGTGACGGATGGTTTTTTGTAAAAGTCGTAAAAGACTTTAAAGGTAATTTAATTTAAAATTACATCCAAAGGGGGTGTTGGTTCTACTGGTTCTAAGATTGGATCAATAGGAACTTTTATATCACTTGCTTTATCCATAGTATTCTTCAATAATGTTGCTGGATCATCAAATACCCGAAATCCTGCATTTCTAGCTGCGCTTTCATAACTGCCTAGAACAAAAAGTTTTGTCTCTTCTGACTGTGCTTGATATTGAGATTTCAGATCTTTGAATAGAAATGTAAAATATGATTCTATTACCTCTCCCACATCTTCTCCAATTGGGAATCGAGAGAGATTACCCAAGGTTTGAACTAGAGTGTTGGTATGGAAATTATCTACAAAACTACCAAAGCTTAGATACGGCAAACCTTTCATCATTGCTGCATTAACATTTTCTTGAAGAGCTGCATTATTATTAGGCCAATCTTGTGTGTATACATTGAATGACTTATTTGGATCGTAGGCTACGTTTATAGCATGTTCTTTGAATAATGTTTTAAGTTGTGGCATTAATCCCTCAATATCAGCTGGTACTACTGCTAGGTTAATAATGGACAATGCCTCCTCCGGACTAGAAATTTGTTCTATTGCCCCACATGCTCCTCGAATATCACCAGGGTGTTTATCGAAGTGTTTTACGGCTGATTTTGGACTCACATTAATTGTTTTAGCTTTATTAGGATCTTTTTTAAAATGACAGATCTCTACTTTAGTTTTAATTCCACCCGCAGACGCAACTACTGCAATACCAGCAATAAGAAGAATGGCTACTAAGATTGTACTTTTTTTTGCTAACATAATTTATATTTTAATGATTAATTTATAATTTCCTTGATTCACTAAGGCGGAATAAGGACTAAATATATAGTTTAGATTTAATTGTATTCGACCGCAATTGATAAAAGTATATCAAATTATTGACGTATTCGCCACATAATTGTGGAAAAGAAAAAAAGCACCTCGCCAGTTGGCGGGTGCTAATGCTACGTCTTATAATTCAGTTGGATCTAAAATTCTTTTGATAATATCTTCAATTTCAGCCACTACCACTTGATATTTTTCCATCTTCTTATGTTTTGGGTCATCAACTGGTACATACATCAATTTTTCTGCATGAATATTGGGGTAATTTTTATCAAAAAACTCCATGGGTTCACTATTTGTAAAACTAATAGCGATATAAAAGTCCCCTTCCATCTTTACGAGTGAACGAGGTTTATGTGTAGATATGTCAATATCCATTGACTTCATAATCTCTCTCGTCTTAGTGTTAATCCCATATCTCTCAGAATTACCATCAACTCCTGCAGACAACGCCTCTGCAACATCACCATACTTTGTATTGGTAATGAATTCTGCCATTGCACTTCTGCATGAATTTGAACCGCAAATAAAGAGTAGTTTCATTTTCTCTTTCATATTGTAGTAGTATTTAAATGTTCTCCTCTTGAAAGAGATTAACACAAATAATCGAGTTAGTCAACTATTGATCACATTAAGGTTGAAAAAAATATATAATGTAGTAGAATATCTACACATTCACATTGGGCCTGTAGCTCAGTTGGCTAGAGCGCCTCACTTGCACTGAGGAGGTCGGGGGTTCAATTCCTCTCAGGTCCACAAAATAAAAAAGACCTCACGGAAAGTGAGGTCTTTTTTATTTACCCAAAAGCTTCTTTCGTCTCACATTTCGATGAAATGATATCGAAAATCTATGAGCCTCAGCATTTGCCTTCAGTATGTCTACTTCATGATGTGTGATATTTTTTTTATTACCCAATATATCTTTTGGTTGATGGCGTTCATTTTTTACTACGGCGACAACTGGTATGGGAAGATCCAAATCTTTTAGTACTCGTTCTGCTGCATTTTTCTGAGCCTTTCCTCCATCAACTACTATCAGATTTGGTGCACTCCATTCTGGATGACCAAAACGTCGATCGAGAATTTCCTTCAGTGCACCAGTGTCATTTGATGATGAAAATCCCTTTATAGTGAACTTTCTATATTCTTTTTTACTTGGCTCTCCACTTTCAATCACTGCCATTACTCCAACCATCGATCCCCCACTCATGTGTGCGACATCGTATGCTTCAATCCTGAACATTCTCACATTCTTGAGAATGTGAGAATGTGTATCTTGTGATTTTATTAGTGCAACATCTTGTATGTGTTGCAATGCAAAGATTTGTTTCTTTATAATACTCGCTTTCTCAAATTCTTTCTTTGTGGCGTATGTCATCATTTCTTTCTCTAGCTTCTTTAGTAGAGTAACTTTTTTTGCATCAAAAAATAGTTTTATATTTCGAATCGTCTTTGCATATTCTTTTTTTGCATCAACACTAGATATGTCTGGAGACAAACCAATCTGCCTATAAAATGTATCATTGCCCTTTGTGCCTGCCTTTTTATCCCTAAATGGAAATATCTTTCGAATAATTTTCAGTGCTTCATTCAATGATCCTCCTTGTGGGAAAGGACCATATACTGCTTTGTGCTTGGAGTTCGAATCTACAAGCTCCCGTCCTCGCATTGTAAAAATACGAGGAAAGTCTTCTTTTGTAATAACTACATAATTAAAACTTTTATCATCTTTATCTTTAGTATTGTATTTGGGTTGATGTGTCTTTATTTCGTGTGCTTCGAGTATGAGCGCTTCCAGCACTGAGTCAGTTTCTTTAAACTCTATTCTTTTTGCTTTTGTGACCATATCGACCAGTAAAGGTCCTCGTGTATCTATGAGATCATCACCAAAATAACTTCTTACTCGATCTCGCAATGAAGTTGCTTTTCCCACATAGAGAATACTCCCACGTGAATCCTTAAAAAAATACACACCAGGTGCATCAGGTAACCTATTAACTTTTAAATCACTTTTTTTCATATTGTAGATCCATGCCCCGTACTGTGCTTGCACTGGTACTAGGGTTTACGTTTCATATATTTTATGATATAGTATTTTCAGATAAAATTCAATCCCGATTAAAACTAACGACTATCTGGGATAGTCTACTTTTAACGGGATAAATGTTGAACATTAAAATTACATACAATGAAAAATTTAATTCTTTTATTTAATTGTTTTATATTCTTAGCACTGTCATTACATGCACAAGAAGGAGAATCATTTTGGATAGTAGATCAGGACACAGTTGAAAGGACCACATATAAAGCAAATGGTAAATTTATACTCGAAAGACGAGGGGAAGTAATATCGGGCAGATTAGTTTCAAGAACAATAGAAATAGGAACTGAGGGATACATACTCATTGCCATGCTTTGGAAAAAAGATAGTACATATACAAAATCAACCGTCTTTTTTACTGTTGATAGTACAATTACTTCAGAAAAATTAAATAACCCTCAATCAGTACTACATAATTTTAATAAAGGAGACACCCTTATTTCTAAAAGCCCCTTTGTACAGTTGCGTCCCGAACTATTTAATGATCCCGGTGCATATTTAGGTGGAATAGGATTTTCTGGAGATATCTATGATATTAAAACTGGTGCATCTATGATTATGACGACCGTATTAGGTGTCCTGACTGAAGACTTTTCCACTGGATCACAACGATTGAGTTATATCGCTAAAGTAAAAATTATCGATATCAAAAATTGATTAAAAAACCAAACACCATAGATTGCTCTATGGTGTTTTTTTATTTTTTCTTTAATGCCACAGCCCTTTTTCAAAGAGACTGGGTCAAAGAAAATCTACTTACTTCGATTGTGATTTTCTAAGGACTTTCTTCTTACCCCGGTGAAATGAAAAATCAAAGATTTTTTCTTTTGCCTTGGGAAAAAGATTTCACAGGGTCTAAGAAAAATATACTCAGCTACGCTTCAGTATTTTTCTAAGATATTTTCCTGTGTGACTTTTAGGATTATTGGCAACTTCTTCGGGTGTTCCCTTTGCAACGATCTTTCCTCCACCGGATCCACCTTCGGGACCAAAGTCAATCACATAGTCGGCACTTTTTATAAGATCCATACTGTGCTCTATTACTACTACAGTATTTCCTCTTTCAACCAATCGATTTAGTACGCCGATCAAATTAGCAACATCATCATAATGTAGTCCCACTGTGGGTTCATCAAGAAGATACACCGTTTTCTGTGTAAGGGGTCGATATAGCTCTGAAGCTATTTTCACTCGCTGTGCTTCCCCACCAGAGAGTGTGGTAGCCTTCTGACCGAGCTCAATATAGCCAAGCCCCACGTCGACAAGTGTCTTGAGTCGATCGCTAATCGCAGGAATTTCATTAAAGAATTCCAATCCATCTTCAACTGTCATCTTTAATACTTCATATATATTTTTATTTTTATATTTAACAGAGAGCGTTTCTTTATTAAAGCGCTTTCCTCCACACACATCACACGTTACATATACCGTTGGAAGGAAATGCATTTCTACTGCAATCTCACCATTTCCATTACATGCTTCACATCTTCCTCCTTTCACATTAAAAGAAAATCGATTTGCCTTCCATCCTCGAAGTCGAGATTCTTCTGTCTCTGCAAATATTTCTCGAATAAATGTGAATGCTCCTGTATATGTTGAAACATTTGATCGTGGAGTTCTTCCTATTGGAGACTGATTTATCAAAATTGATCGACTCACATATTCGGTCCCTTTAAATGAACTACAGTTAAATAACATGTTGCTTCGATATTTTCTATCAAATTGTGAGCGTAGATTTTTATTTAAGATTTCATAAAGGAATGAAGATTTGCCCGATCCTGATACTCCGGTAATACAGTTTAATCTTCCAAGCGGTATATCAACTTTTATATTATCTATATTAAATATTTTTCCTCCTTCTATCGATAAGTGTCCTTTATTTTTTTCTCTGCGTGATTCTGGAACTTCTATTCGTACTTCATCACGCAAATATGCAAGTGTACGAGACTTGGTAGTATTTTTATCTGCTGTTAAAAGTGTATCTAGGTAATCACTCGCAATTATCTCACCACCATGAACTCCCGCCTTTGGACCGATATCGATAATATAGTCTGAAGAATAAATTGTGTCCTCATCATGCTCCACTACAATAATAGTATTGCCTAGATCTCGAAGATCTTGAAGTGTTTTAATCAATCGTTCATTGTCACGTTGATGGAGACCTATAGTTGGTTCATCGAGCACATAGAGCGCTCCTACAAGTCGAGATCCTAGCTGGGATGCAAGACGAATACGTTGAGCCTCTCCGCCGGAGAGTGTGTTTGCTCGTCTATCGAGAGAGATGTAATCAAGCCCCACATTGAGCATAAAATTGAGTCTGCTTTGAATTTCATTTATAAGTATGTTTGAAATACTCTTCTCTTTTGCAGTGAGCTTAAAATTCTTCAAGAATGAATGGGCGTCTTCTATGGAAAGATGTGTGAGTTCTACTATGTTCTTTTGAATTTTACCCTCTTCACCAAGGAACACGTGTAGTGCTTCCTCTCGCAGTCGATTCCCATTACACGAGTCACATGCATCAGTTCCAAACAAATGTTTTGTTCCTAGTCCATTACAGTATTCACATGCACCTGCGGGTGAATTAAATGAAAAAAGTCGCGGTTCAATCTCTGGATATGAGAACCCATCTCGTGCACAGGAAAATTTTGCCGACATGATAAATTCTTCGGTCAATGTATCTTTAGATTTTTTCGCTTTGGCAGTTTTTTTCTCTTTTTTACTCACAGACGCTTCTGACTGAACTATTGCAACTTTCACGAGTCCATCTGATTCATTAATCGCAGTCTCAACCGCTTCTGAGAGCCGTGTTGTTGTATCTTTTGGATCATCTTGGAATTCATGAATCGCGTATTCGTCAACAAGAATATCAATGTCATGTTTTTTGTGTTTAGATAATTCGATTCGGTCTCGCAAATTTTTCTCGACTCCATCTATTCTCACTGTAGTAAATCCTTTTCCGAGTAGATCATAAAGTAATTGATAATATTCTCCTTTTCTTCCACGGACAACTGGAGAATAGATCTTGATTCGTGTGTCATCAAATTCAACTCCCATAACTTTCTTCATCCCTTTTGTTTTCTTTTTAAATGTCTGAATCTTTTCTTTTACGAATGACACTATTTCCTGATGTGAAAGTTTATGTATTTGGTCGCCACATTCCAGACAGTAGGCCTTCCCTATTCGTGAATACAAGACACGTAGATAGTCATAAATCTCAGTAATCGTTGCTACTGTAGAACGAGGATTGTTTGATCGTGATTTTTGATCAATAGAGATTGCGGGAGAGAGACCTAGTATCTCATCTACGTCTGGCTTTGCCATTTGCTTTAGAAATTGACGTGCATATGAAGAAAGTGATTCCACATAACGCCTTTGACCTTCTGCAAAGATTGTATCGAATGCAAGAGATGACTTACCTGATCCGGAGAGACCAGTAAATACAATCATCTTATTTCGAGGCATTGATACATCAATGTTCTTAAGATTGTGAGTTCTCGCTCCTTTAACAGCAATCACATCATCACTTCTTGGAATTACCTGTCCCGTACCTTTTTTTACATTAGTACCGGGGTGTATTCGAGCGCCTTTTACTATTTTTTTTCCTGCCTCGTTTAAAATTTTGTTTTGTTTAGACATAACTATTAAATCTGAATGTTGAATTGAATAAATGAATTATAGTTGATTCCCAGCAGTAAAATTTCTAATGGGGTCATCATGTATTTCTCCATCCCATTAAAACTAACGGTCTATTAAGACCTACTTCTAACGGGATATATAAATTAAAACTTCCCCGTAGATCACTCTATGGGGTTGACTGTCTTTATTTGTAAGAGAAACTATATCATATTTTTAGCAATTTGACAATATCTCTTTATTTTAGTAGTATTTTATCAGATTTGTACCAACATAATATTTATATTTATGCCAATTTCATATGTAAACACACTGAAACCAGAATGGGACACTTCATTAAATAAGCATAAAGAAGGAACGGTGAAATGCGACGAGGTCTACGAGTTGTTCGAATTCCACAAAAAAAGTTATTTCGAATATACACGAGACAGGAGAGATCCAAAGCCATCTATAAGGATATTGAGCGGAAAGGCAGTCATGAAAAAAACTTCTCCCGCGAACAAGAAGTCTGCAGTAAAAAGAGTATATGACGTTGATATCTTGCTTCCTCTTAGAATCAAAACAATAAAACCGGGATTCTTTCGAGGAAAGACTGTTAAACTGCAAGATCACAATGGATATACACTTGTACTGGTTCCTCATAAAACAAAATAATTTTTAAAGCAGAGACCTAGATCTCTGCTTTTTTTCTTGACGATATATTGTATTTATTTTATTATCGAATCAGATTGATCTTTAATACTCACTACATGAAAAAAAATACACAACAGAATTTTTTTCTAGGAAAGGAATCTACTTTTTATTATGGTGTTGCACTTGCATTTGCATACAGCACAGCCTTTATGCTTATTGATTATTATTTTGTACTACCCGGTTCACAAAGTGATAAAATAGTGATGCAATTTGGTTTTACATGCATTGTTACAGTTCTTATGTTAAATATTTATGGCGTCGGACACCATATAAAGAATCTCATTAACTCTGGTTCATCTACATCTGACAAAGATGACCTGGATTTAGAAACTCTTCATGTAATTATGATGTCATCTACGAGCAATAGCGATCGCAGAGAAGGTGCGATGGAAAAAATATTGGAAATGGATGATATACCGGAATATATATTGAGAGATATTCTTGATCTAGCGACAGACAGTACTCATATCTATAATAAAGCACTCGACAGAATACTACTAGTGCGAAAACTGAAGAAATAACACAAAACCGTTTCGATGTATCGAAACGGTTTTTTATTTTGTATTAAGACTGAGTCTTAAGACTTTTCTTTATTTTACCAGCAATTTGCTGAGCAACATCTTCTGCATATTTCTGAAATGTATTGTAATCAGAATCTGAAAGTCCAGCTATCATTCCCCTTTCATCAAATCGTGCGTGTGATGGGAAATCGTCAGGAAAAGAAAGAATCATTACCTTGGGACTTGATTTGAATTGTTTTAATGTTACATCTATAGGAACAGTAACAGGTTCACCTTCTTCTTGTTCCAATTCAAAAAATGCGTCTATGCCAAAATCTCTATCAAGCATCGTCTTATTTTCAGTATTAGATACTGCAGTATAAAATTTTAATTTTGTATTCTCTTCGAGATCAAGCAAATACACAAGTTCTTTTTGTACTGAATTTATAAATGGTTGCTGAGGATTCTCTGGATTTTGTGTTTGTCTTTCCTTGACTTCCTCCATGGCGGCCTTCTCCTCTAAAAGATTATCGCGTTTCATTCGGTCATGAACTTTTTGTCTTTCCTCCTCTATGGTTCCAACATCTTTCACCACACCAAGTAGTTCTCGTTCTAGTGCTTCCCCTAGGCGCTCACCAGGAACATATTCAAATGAGCCTCCAAATTTAATCATATTGTCACTATATCATAAAAAAACACCCATCAAGATGAAGGGTGGTGCTTTTTAAATTGGGGAAATCTTGAGAGGAAATCAGTAAATCTAACAAGTTCAGCATGAATTTCCTTTTTATTTTTGCAGCATTCGCAAAAATTTGTAATGATAATATATTGCTTAAATACTTTATCGTCCGACAAATCAAATCTACCGACTTTTGAAAATTCTTCTGCTTCTTTCCTTGTAATACGATATACACCGGTTGAAGAATTTCTATTACGAATTTTCCATTTCATGACATCAGAACAATGAGTGCAACGTGATTTCATTATCCCTGTCTCACGATTTTCATTCTCTTTTGAAATAAATGAAACTCTAGGTGCATAATCAGGATCAATACATGTTCCAAATAGAGCTTTTACCACATTAGTCCTTTTTAGATCATCTCTCTCCTTGCGTTCTTCTTCAGTCAACTTAGGGATTGACTCACCATTTTTAAAAACCCGAACTCTAATCGCTGGTCGTTTTTTCATTGTTTTTAATTTTTAGATTCTATATTCTAATTTAATTATTGCAATATATATCCATATGGTCAATATGCTATAAAAAACTGCCTAATAAGAATTAGGCAGTGTAAAGTCTGAGCGCTTCATTAGTTTAGCATTAGACTTGGCATTATTTGACTCTCTACAGAAATTACAAGTAGTAGCTACTATTATGTATTTAATTAGAGGTTCATCAGTAGGAAGCTCAAACTTACCAATTTTAGCAAATTCATAAGCTTCCTTTTTTGTAATCAAATACATACCTTGAGTCGTTCTATTTCGAATCAATATCTTTTTCTCATCAGAACAATGAGTACAACGTCCCCATATAACGGTGGGTTCGCGATTTTCCTCATCTTTTGGATTAAATGAAACACCAGGTGCATAATCAGGACCAGCGCATGTCCCAAAGAATGCTTGTGCAAGCGCTTGTCGTTTAGGATCATTTCTATCTTCGTCCATGACTGTTTTTTTAGTTGTACATTCTAACTTAATTATTGCAATATATATCTATATCGTCAATATTGACATATTATATATAAATGTCTTTGTTAAATTAGAAATTACTCTGTAGTTATACAATCTATAGAAGAGTTACTCATTTAAATAAATAAAAACCAGAATTATTAATTCTGGTTTTTATTTATTCATTTTTTTATTTAAGACAACTAATTCATCCTATTAGAACTAACGACTATCTTTGATAATCTAGTTCTAACGGGATA
This sequence comes from Candidatus Wolfebacteria bacterium, assembly GCA_002401345.1. Classification (GTDB taxonomy): domain Bacteria; phylum Patescibacteriota; class Minisyncoccia; order Phycocordibacterales; family NVSU01. The sequence continues at coordinate 2,693 of NVSU01000019.1, read as the reverse complement.
AATCTCTCACTATAATAGTTATTTGTTCTCAGCTTTATTTTTTAAAATAGCTATCTCGTCTCGGATTATAGCTGCAGTCTCGAAATCGAGGTCTTTCACTGCGGTATTCATTTCCTTTTCTTTCCTCTTAATAAATTTTTTAGGACTGCGCTCAAATAGCTTCATATCGATAGAAAGATTATCCTGTACAGCCTTCTCATGCATTGAATCCATTTCCTCAGTGATATCATGAATTTTCTTAATAATAGTTTGAGGAGTAATCTTGTGTTTCTTATTATGTGCAACTTGTAGTGCTCGACGTCGATTTGTCTCATCCATGGCTCGCTCCATAGAACCTGTAACCCTGTCTGCATAGAGAATAACTCTTCCATTCACATTTCGCGCTGCCCTTCCTATTGTTTGTATAAGTGCAGTCTCACTTCTCAAGAACCCTTCCTTGTCGGCATCAAGAATTCCAATGAATGTTACTTCAGGTAAATCTAGTCCCTCACGAAGAAGGTTGACACCCACAAGTACGTCAAATGTTCCCTTTCTAAATTCAGTTAATATTTTGATACGATCAATTGTTTTTACGTCACTATGTATATACTCTGTCTTAATCCCCTCTTCTTTTAGATACTCTGTGAGATCTTCCGCCATTTTCTTTGTTAAGGTAGTAGCGATCGCACGACTTTTTTTCTTTATTTCTTTTTTAGCTTCAATTATAAAATCTTGAACTTGCCCTTTATATGAGCTGGAGGCAGTTACTGGGCGCACGTCCAATTTGGGATCAACAAGACCTGTTGGTCGGATCACCTGCTCAACAATAGCTTCACTTTTCTCTTTTTCCTCATCAGAAGGAGTCGCTGTGGTATAAATAACATCTCCAATTCTCTGTTCAAATTCTTCATACATAAGAGGTCGATTATCTTTTGCAGATGGCAAACGAAATCCATGTTCTACTAGATTATTTTTCCGAGCCCTATCCCCTGCAAACATTCCGCGGATCTGTGGCAGTGTCACATGAGATTCATCGATCACGGTAAGAAAATCGGGGCTTCCATCTTTTTTATGAGAAAAATATGAGAGTAGTGTTTCTGGTGGATCACCTTCTTTTTTACCTGACAAATGTCGCGAATAGTTTTCTATTCCAGATGTATATCCAAGTTCTCGTATCATTGCAATATCATAATTTGTTCGTCGCTTTAAACGTTCAGCTTCAAGTAATTTTCCTTCCTTTTCAAATTTCTTTAGACTATGTGTTAATTCTTTTTTGATTAATTTGACTGCTCGCTCTTTTTTCTCCTTTTGTGTCAAAAAGTGTTTTGCGGGAAATAAAAAGAAGTTGTCCGGGGTATCCAAAATTTTTGATGATACGGGATCAATCTTTGAAATCGAAGAAATCGTATTTCCTTCAAAAGTCAGCGAATACATAATGGTTTCAGAAACTGGCATTACCTCTATTCTATTCCCTATGGCTCTAAATTTACCTGATGAAAGATCAGCATTTGTTCGCTCATAAAAAATATGAATTAGTTTTTTTAACAATTCACTACGTGATATCTTCATGCCTTTCTCAATAAGCATATTCTCCTCTCTATACTCTTCGGGTGAACCCAATCCATAAATGCATGAAACGGATGCAACTATGATCACGTCATTTCTTGTGAGAAGCGACTGAGTAGATGCATGACGAAGACGATCTATTTCTTTATTAATAGATGCATCTTTTTCTATATAGGTGTCGGATACCGCAATGTATGCTTCAGGTTGGTAGTAATCATAGTATGAGACAAAGTAATGAACTGCATTATCTGGAAAGAGCTGTTTAAACTCACCTGCAAGTTGTGCTGCAAGTGTTTTATTGTGAGCAATGACAAGTGTAGGCTTTTGTATTTTCTCTATTACATTCGCAATGGTAAAGGTTTTTCCGGATCCCGTGACACCCAAAAGAGTTTGTTTCTTTCGATTCTTTTTTATTCCATCAACAAGAGACGCAATCGCCTCCGGTTGGTCGCCCGCAGGTTTATATTCACTCTTAAGTTTAAATTTATTTCTTAACATAATTTTTTAAGCTGACCTGCCCCGTAGTCAACTTTGTTGTACTACTGGGGTCACCTCCTGGTTTATATTCACTTTTTATTTTAAATTTATTCATCCCGCTAGAGATAGGAAATCAAAGATTTCCGTTGTTATCAATACTATTAATTTATAAATTTAATATTAATTCAATCCCCTTCGATAATATCTATGATTCATAACGCTTTAATCTCTAACGGGATTCACTTTATATATTAAAAAACCAGTAACGAACATATTGTACCTTACTGGCTTGATTGTAATCTCTTAAGAACCTTTTCATCATTTTTCACTTTTTTTCTGAAGGTTCTCACCATTCTCAAAAGTGACGACTTATTCATTATTCCATCTTCCTTTTCGGTCCCCTCATCAATTCTCTTTATTCTGGCTTCAAGAGCTGCAATGCACTCTTTTCTGTTATGTATGCGCTTTTTTACTGGATCACTACTGAATGAATGTCTATTGTTCATATTCTATATATATAAGAACTGACTAAATTCAAAATACCATATTTTTATATAATAATCAATAGCATAGATGGTACATTCAATCAGTAAGTGCAACACTCTCATTAAATACTTCTAATGGTGTCTTCCATCCAAGGCGTTTCCTTGGACGATTATTCAACATATATT
>NVSU01000018.1 GCA_002401345.1 Candidatus Wolfebacteria bacterium | reverse complement strand
ATTTGGCGGCCAGAATAGCCGTTGGGCGAGATTTTATTAAAAATCCGTATCGGGATTCTCCTGGAAGTGAGTTCGCAACTTGTTTAGTGTAGACCACAACAACGACGATTTTTTAATTTTTCCTTTAACAACCTCACCCTCGCTTCGCTCGGGCTCGGCTTCCGCAAGAAAATCCTTTTGGAATAATCCTTAAATTCAGATAGTTTAATCAAACTGTTTTGGCAATGATGAGAACCAAAAATTTCATATTTTAAGGAGTGGATGACCACCCATTGATTAGAGTGCACTCTAAAGAGATAGACTTTTCACAACAAATCACTCAGGTTCTCATCTATGATTCATCCTTAAGGGCAGTGAATGCTTTTTTTGCTGAAATACTGATTCACCAAAACAACCAACCACAAACAAGTGTTTTTGAATTTATTGCCCCGGATTCGAACTGTATGATCGTACTCATTGCCGTATCAGAGTATGATTTGTCTTCTGTGGAAGCTGATATTGTTGAATAAAAATTCACCATTCTTCCTTTCCGAGATTAGGTTTTGTTTGAATCAGGAATTCAGCTGGGGTTCAATCCGCAAAAGATCGTGTGATTTTGTGTTTTGTTTACTTGTGATAGGATAAGGTTACTACCAACCATAATACCCGAAGGTCATCGTATAACTATTATTAGGCAACTGAGTAATAGCTTATACCTCTAAAAGGGCGATCTCTGTTCAACCTACTTTCGGGTATGGTTGGTAGTGACAGGGACGCCCTTTTGGGGTTATACAAACATGAAAACACAAAACAACGGGTGTAGATATATAATCTATGCTCGTAAATCAACGGATGAAAAAGGTAAGCAAGTAAGAAGTATAAAAGATCAGCTTACCGAATTGCGAGCATTTATAAAACGGATTGGAGACGTAGAGGTTGTTGATATCGTAATTGAAAAACGGAGTGCAAGATATCCAGGCCGACCTGAGTTTAACAGGGTGATGAAGATGATACAGGAAGAAAAAGCGGATGGACTAATTGCATGGCATCCGAATCGTTTAACTAGAAATGCAACTGACAGTATGAACATTATAAACCTGTTAGATTCTGGTCAATTGAAAGATATGATGTTTCCAACTTTTCCATTTGAAAATACACCTTACGGTATTAACAACCTCTTTAGAGCTTTTGCGGATTCTAAGTTGGAAACGGATAAGCTAGTGGTGGATATTAAAAGGGGGTTGTATCTAAAAGCCAAAGAAGGAAGATGGCCAGGGTTTGCCCCGCTAGGCTTTAAGAACAGGAAGGGTACTGGCAACATATACATAGATAAGAAACGTGCGCCCCTTATTACTAAGATGTACGAATTGTACTCCACTGGGAAATATACCTTGCGTAAAATAAAAATGATTATTGATGTGTTGGGAATGACAAACAGAAATAGTAATAAGTTGGCGCTAAGTGCTTATCAAGGCGTGTTAAAAAACCCCTTTTATTATGGGGTGATGCGATACGGCGGCGAATTATACTCGGGTAAGCATAAACCTCTTATATCAAAGAAGCTTTTTGATAGAGTACAAAGAGTGATGGAACAGAAGGGCAGGCGCAAGAATTTAAAAATACTGAAAGATTTTCTTTACCGAGGAATAGTAAAATGTGGAGTGTGTGGATGTGCAATTACTGTGATGAAGAAAGTAAAGAAAAGTAAGCGAGAGTACACTTATTATTTCTGTACTAGAAAAAACCCTACACAGGAGTGCAATCAGAACATCTATACTCGGGAAGAAGTTCTTTCAGTTCAAATGAAGGCGGCAGTTCAAAAAGTTTCTTTACCTGATGGATGGGCTGATTGGATGGTTGCTGAGTTAGAAAAAGAGAAAGAACATAAAGCCCATGCATCCGACCTTTTTGCTCAAAAGATCGAAAAAGACTTGAATAAGACTGAACAAAAGCTAGATAGGTTAATTGATGCGTTGGCAGAAGAAACATTAACAGATGATGAGTTCCGTAAAGCGAAAAACAAAATCATCAACAAAAAACAGGAGTTGAAGGAAAAAAAGAAGGACTTTGAGCAAAAGGGATACAATTGGTTAGAACCCGCCATCACTTTCATAAAGGCCTATAAACAAAGGGAAATAGCTTCTTTGATTAAGAATTGTGAGAAAATTCGAGATAAGTTCCAAAAAGTTGGTTCGAACCCATGTTTGAAAGGGAATCAACTTTCAGTCACCTACAAAAAACCCTTTAGTTTTCTTGCGGAAGCCGAGCCCGAGCGAAGCGAGGGTGAGGTTGTTAAAGGAAAAATTAAAAAATCGTCGTTGTTGTGGAGATGGGCGGAATTGAACCGCCGTGCAAAAGATGCTCGTAAATGCTTCTACATATATAGTCTTCTTTTGTGATTTAAATATATATACTAAGAAGAAGACAAAATATATATACATCGATTCTCAATTGGTTTGAAATTGAAGCGAGAAATGTTTCAAAATCTATCCTGATGATATTATGCCTTATCTAACTATCAGGACTCCTCAGATAAGACACCAACTATCGCTTAAGCGTATGCTGGAGCAAGTTCATTCATACTAAAGTATGGTGACTTTGCTGAAAAGATTGAGTTTGCACTTAATCTTGTGAATGAAGTTTTGCGAGATTACATTCATACTCGATATGCACATGAAAGAGTGGATCAGTTGTCGAAGCCGATCATCCCCCCTAAATCATTAAGCAAAGCTTAATGACCGGGCAAGCCTATTAAGCTTAATGACTTAGGGTGAATGACCTCAGTTAATCTTTCTTATTTATTTTCAAGATACTGTTTTTGTATTTTCTTTTTAATACGAGAACCCCATAAACTTTTTAATAATTTTTCACGCTGGAATGCTTTTTCTTTACTATTATATTGTTCAGTGTAAATAAGTTCAAGGGGTCTTCGATTTCTGGTAGATGTGACATTTCCGTCCATATGTTTCTTTAATCTTTTTTCAAGATTCTCTGTACAGCCAACATATAGTTTTTTATCTTTTAAGCTATAGAGAATGTAAATTATGTGATTCATAATATCTTGAGCGAACGTAAATTAATTCTATAATTTACGTTGTAGCTCACGTTCGATATCTCTTTTTTTAATGTCCTGTCGTTTGTCGTATTTTTTCTTTCCACGTACGACTGCAATTTCAACTTTAATGGTATTGCCTTTAGTATACAATGAAATAGGCACTATTGTCAACCCCTTAGCTTTCTCATTACCTGCCAAAATCGCTATCTCTTTCTTATTTAAGAGTAGTTTTCTGTTCCTGTATGGATCATAGCTTGCGGGTGTGTTTTTTGCCTGATAGGGAGGAATATTGCTGCCAATCAAAAAAGCCTCACCAGCTCTAATAATGACGTGTGACCCCTCAAGTGACCCTTGTTTCTTCTTCACTGACTTTACTTCGTGTCCGACAAGCTGAATTCCGGCCTCAAATGTGTCCATAACTTCGAAGTTGAGCTTTATTTTTTTGTTGACTACAAGCTTTGACATTCTTTAATTTTATCACAATTTGGTATATAATGACGGGATGAAAATGCCAACTCAAAAGTCAAAAAAAAGGAAAGGAAAAAAGAATCAATCTCCTAAATATATAAATAGTATAGTCACCACGATTCTCGTATTCATTATCATTACTGCGCTGTATTCGGTTTTCTTTGAATCTAAAAAAGAAATTGAAGAGATTGCCATTTCCGATTTGGCCCAAAGTATTGTCGCAGGGGATGTAGAAACTATTGTCGTGTCTGGCGATAAGCTTACTATTACGCTTGTTGATGGAACAGAACAGAAATCAAAAAAGGAGGCAGAGTCTTCTCTTTCAGAGACGCTTACAAACTACGGAGTGAGTCCAGAGAATTTAGGTCAGACACAGATAGATATTAAAAGTGAATCTGGTTTTGTGTTTTGGTTGCTTAACATTTTACCGTTTCTTATTCCAATATTCTTTATCCTCATCTTTTTCTGGTTTATCTCAAAGAGCGTAAAAGGTTCTGGAATGCAAGCATTCTCATTTGGAGATTCGAAGGCAAAAATTATTGATCCAGACGATAAAAAACAAAGAATTACATTTGATGATGTGGCAGGAGTTAAAGAAGCAAAAGAAGAATTGAAAGAAATTGTAGATTTCTTAAAAAATCCGAAGAAATTCCTTGATATTGGGGCAAAAATTCCAAAAGGTGTGATATTAACAGGGGCTCCGGGAACTGGAAAGACACTACTCGCACGGGCTGTTGCAGGAGAAGCAGCTGTTCCATTTTTCTATTTATCAGGATCAGAATTTGTTGAGATGTTTGTCGGAGTTGGCGCATCACGTGTACGAGACTTATTTAAGATGGCAAAGAAAATGGCACCTGCAATAATATTTATTGATGAGATTGATGCAGTAGGACGTGTACGAGGTGTCGGTGTAGGAGGAGGAAATGATGAGCGAGAGCAGACATTGAATCAAATCTTGGTTGAGATGGATGGATTTGAACCACATGAGAAAGTAATCGTAATGGCGGCTACAAACCGTTCGGATGTACTTGATCCCGCACTTCTTCGCCCTGGGCGATTTGATAGAAGGGTACTATTGGATCTTCCTGACCGTAATGATCGTGAGCAAATATTAAAGATTCACGCAAAGAAAAAACCATTTGCAGCAGACGTGAACCTTCGTGTGATTGCAGAAAGAACTCCAGGACTCTCTGGTGCAGATCTCGAGTCCCTTATGAATGAGGGAGCAATTCTCGCTGCACGTGAGGAACGCAAACAAGTGTCACAATTTGATTTGATTCGATCTATCGAAAAAGTATTGCTTGGACCTGAGCGAAAGAGTCACCTCATGTTACCAAGAGAAAAAAAGATAGTGGCATATCACGAAGCAGGTCATGCGATTCTAGGATCAGTACTTCCACATTCAGATCCTGTTCATAAGGTGACAATTGTTCCACGAGGCCATGCAGGAGGATATACAATGAAATTACCAATTGAAGAAAGATATCTTCCTACTCGAAAAGAATTTATCGATGAAATTGCAGTGAGTCTTGGTGGATACGTAGTTGAAGAAATGATCTTTGATGATATTACAACAGGACCACAGAGCGATCTGCAAGTTGCTACAAAAATAGCGCGCGATATGGTAACAAAATATGGTATGTCAGGACTTGGTCCGATGGCCCTCGATTCAGCACGAACAATTACAGGAAGTGGCTTAGTAGGAAATGAATATTCAGATGATATTGCAGAAAAGATAGATAAAGAAGTAAAGAAAATTATAGATGATGGACTTTCTACAGCTAAAAAGGTTCTCATTAAACATAGAAAAGCACTCGATGCAGTTGCTAAGGAACTTCTAGATATGGAAACACTCGAACAAGATGAGTACAATAAAATTATTATTGCACATGGCATTACACCAAAAACCGCGGAGAAGAAAGTTGTAACCGAAGTAAAGATACAAGAAGCGTAAGCATTCGCACTTAGGTTGTATGATTTCCCTTTATCTAAATAAATTCTGGAAATGGTATGAGAGAAATCTCTTACTAAATACTGTTATTGCGGCGAGTTTATTTTTCTGGCAGCTCATCCATCTCTATTGGCTTTTTGATAATGTAATTTTATTTCAGATTTTTGGAGCAAGTAATTTTAATGTTACTGGAATTTGGGAGTCGATCATAATCATATTTGATTATGTAGAAATCCCTTCAATTATTATTGTTTCAATTTTCTACATCAACGAACTGAGAAAAGGTTTTTCATGGAAGCCAGTATTGTTTCTTATATTTTTAAATATTCAATGGCTTCACTTATTCTGGATCACTGATCAATTTGTAATTGATCAATTGATTAATCCAGAACATCAGCCAATTTTACCTATGTGGCTCGCATGGGTTGCGATATTCATTGATTATCTGGAATTGCCTGTAATATACGATACAATGAAGAAAGCATTCATTGCTATAAAAAATAAAGTGGCGAGTCGTAATTTATAGTCACTGTGATATAATCCTTGTGCAACTAGCGAGTATAGCTCAGTTGGTAGAGCGCAGAGCTTATAATCTCGAGTGAGGAGCAAATGTAAATTTATTTTCATATTGTCCGAGCGATGTGATTATATCAAAGATATAATCTCGAGTGAGGAGCAAATGTAAATTTATTTTCATATTGTCCGAGCGATGTGATTATATGAATAAAAGAATTTTTGGTGCGAGTATAGCTCAGTTGGTAGAGCGCAGAGCTTATACCTCTGTGGTCCCAGGTTCGAGTCCTGGTGCTCGCACTAAGAATTTTTTTTCATATACCTCTGTGGTCCCAGGTTCGAGTCCTGGTGCTCGCACAATATATAAAAAACTTAGGTATATTTTACCTAAGTTTTTTATTTTACTACGCAATCAGGACTCGAACCGCAGGCTCCCTGTTTACTCAAGAGCATGACGATTGATTTGTAAACAGCAGTACTTTAGTGCGCATATTTTTAAGAAGCAGGATGACTATAAAAATATAGCGTTTCGACCGGAGGCTCCCGTTTTGTTCAAGAGCGAAGCGATTGAATACAAAACGCAGTCCAGTGAAATCTGAAAGATTGATTCGGGAGAGGCGAGTCCTGGTGCTCGCAGAATTATTTACTTAGACGTCCGACGTCTAAGTAACTTGCCCTCCAAGTGATTTGATCACTTTTTTAATTCGCGTGATGCTGTTTTCGGTACCATGTGCAACAACTTCCTTTTCTTTAATTCTAATAACTTCCCAGTAATCTTTTTTAAGATCTATATCTTTTTCCTCGTCTTTCTTTTTTTGAATTGATGAAGAGTGTGCTTTTGTATTATCACACTCAATGGCAATCTTTCCTTTCTTGCAATAGATTGCGAAGTCCAGTCTATATCGTACACTCCGAATAATTTTTGTGGGGTGGGATGTAGATTGTAGTACTATAGTGTGTTCAGAAATTGATTGTATTTCGGCGTTCTTTAATGCGTCACCTATAATTTTCTCAGTTGGAAACACCTCGTATACATCAAGAATATTTTTCGAATTTTTGAGATTCTTAAGTGTAGTAAAACAAAAAGAAACTCGTCTGGGTGATTTATTTTTTATAGGAGATTTTAGTTTCATGATGTTACCAATGTGAATTTTGAGATAAGGCTTATTGCTATCGGGATGCGTCGTTTCATCTGGAAGCAGTTCTCTGCGCTTCACTATGTTGGTGTGTTTAACTTTTGTATAATACTGTATACATTTATCATAGAGATGAAGTGGGTGTGATGCACCTTTGTGAGTGACTACTCCTGTCTGTGCAGGCAGATAAAAAGCTAAATAATCAAATGTGCGTACGGGAGCATGAGAGAAGGGAATTCTATACCAGCGTTCTTTAAAAAGAACTTCTAAATCTCGATAATTCTTTAGAATACACACCAATACAACAGAATCTTTTCTTGTGTCAGTATGTATATGTGTGTGAGGTTTTTTGCTCTGCATCATCATTAGACTAATGGTATCATTGATATTTTTCACATCAAAACAAGTCGCATTGACACAGGTGATACACTTTTGATACACTTAGACTATATGGCAACAATCAAAAAAAGAATAAATATAAGTGTATCAAAAGATATCGAGCAAATGATTTCAAAACTCGCAAAACGTGACCAAGTTCCTGAAGCTACTAAAGCTGCTCATTTGATTCGAATTGCTCTCGAGATTGAAGAAGATCAAATATGGGATGAAATTGCCAATGTAAGGGATAAAAAAGGAGTAAAATTTATTAGCCATAAAGTGGCTTGGAAATAAAGAATGGAATTTGATCTTTGGTATCATGAGGACGTCAAAAAGCGAGATATTCCGCAACTTTCTTCCTCGTGGAAGAAACGTATTCAAGTGACTATAGAACAGAAACTTATTAAACAGCCTGAGATATTTGGCAAACCGCTTCGCAAGTCTCTTAAAGGATATCGAAAGCTTCGTATTGGTGAGTATCGTGTAATTTATGGGATAGAAAATAAAAAAGTTAAGATTTTTATTATTCAACACAGGAAAGTGGTGTATCGCACAGTCTTAAAAAGAACAATATCTTAAATAATACAAACAAAAAACATTCTAACATTCTCAAGAATGTTAGAATGTTTTTTATGGAGTTTAATACTACTAAAAACCGCTTTGTAATGCTGTTTTTTTGTCTACTCAAAATGAGTCTGGGTGGTTTTTCTTTCCAATATTTCTTTGATTAAAGGATAGTGTTTCAATTCGCTATCTTTTTTTATTATAGCTGATGCTTCAGTCCGAGCAGCTTCCACCATTTTTATATTCTTTATTGCCTCCATTCCGATATCAGTGATACCCCATTGTTTTGCACCAGAGAGCTCGCCCGCACCTCTCAATACAAGATCAAGTTCCGACAATTCAAATCCATTCTTTGCAGTTTTGATTGCATTCAAGCGAGCAATTGTTTTTTGAGTTTTAGTATCAGCGAAAATATAACAATATGCTTGATCATTACTTCGAATGACTCGTCCTCGCAATTGATGTAGCTGGGCAAGTCCAAATCTCTCAGCTCCTTCGATGATAATGACAGTTGCATTTGGAACATTCACTCCAACTTCTATCACCGATGTTGCAACGAGAATATCTATATCTCCTTTGGAAAACTTAGCCATTACACGCTCCTTTTTATCCTTCGTCATCTTGCTGTGAAGAATATCGATCTCATATTCAGGGAATACTTCTTTTTTGAGTCGCTTTGATTCGGCAGTAACTGATTTAAGATTGAGCGCGAGTTTCTTGTCTGGATCCGGTTCATCTATTCGTGCACAAATCACATAGACTTGTTTTCTATTTGAAAGTTCTTTTCGTATTGCATCATACGAATCTTCTCGCTTGGTGGGGATTACCACATCAGTAATGATCTCTTTTCGGCCTTTGGGCATTTCATCAATGAGCGTGAGGTCTAGGTCTCCAAATATAGTGAGTGCGAGTGTTCGAGGGATGGGAGTCGCAGTCATAGAGAGAAAATGAGGAGCAAATCCGTCTTTTCGTACAAGTGTACTCCTTTGACGAACGCCAAAGCGGTGCTGCTCATCAATGATCACAAGTGCTAAATTTTCGAATTGAACAGATTTTTGTATTAATGCATGCGTTCCAACAACGACCGGTATTTCTCCATTTTTAACCCACTTCAAGAATTGAGGTCTTGAAACTGTAGTCCATCCTGAAGGATCAACCTTAGACGGGAATTTTTTACAACCACTTCCTGTGATAAGTCCTACATTTATATTTAAATGCTTAAAGTATTCAATGAATGATTCGAATTGCTGAGAGGCAAGAATTTCTGTCGGAGTCATGTATGCAACCTGTAGATTTCCAAAGTCCTGCGTTGCCTTGCTCGATCCTTCTCCAGCGGGTTTTGGAGGACGAGTTTGAATAGTGGCATAGGAGGCGAGTGCGGCAACGAGTGTTTTTCCTGATCCCACATCTCCTTCAAGTAGTCGGGACATTGGTTCATTACTAGATAAGTCCTCTAGAATTTTTTTCGAAGCATTTTCTTGGGCATTAGTGGCTTTAAATGGAAATCGTGAAAAGAATTCTTTTTGAGTGTTTTTATCTGAATGCACTTTAAAGGATTTATTTTTTTTGTATGCAAGTCTGTCTCGTTGACGAATAAGCTGGATAAAAAATACTTCTTCAAATGCAAATCGCTTCCTTGCCGCAGTACTATCGGACTCTTTTTTAGGGGTATGAATCCATACCAGTGCAGTAGAGAGCGTGGGTAGGTTATATTTTTTGAGAATCTCTGCTTCTATAGGATCCTCTAGTGAATCAAGTACACCATCGCTAAATATTTTTTGAATTGTGTGATATATCCACTTGGATGAAAGTCCTCGTGTTTCACGATAAATTGGGTAAGCTAGTCCGTGCGTTCGCGTGGACGCTCTAGGACGTAATAATGTATTCTGTTCACTCTTGAATAGCGTATCGTGAGTATCGATGGGTAAGTCGGGAAGTTGTTCAAGTTCAGGATTTGATAGATATATAGAGTCTTGCTTATTTCCTTTTGTGATTTTTCCAGTGAGTTTTACAAAGTCACCATCCTTCACCATTTTTGCTATATACGCTTGATTGAACCAAATAATTTTAATGGTATCTCCTTGTAGATCTTCAAGTGTCGCTTCCGCCATGGGAATTCTCTTTCTAAAAGCTTTCTTTGTCTTTGGTTTCAGAATTTGACCATAGAGCGTTACTGACTCTCCTGCAGATACATCTTTAATATTTTTTATCTCACTGATATCGCTATATCGAGTGGGGAAATAGTAGAGTAGATCTTGAATGGTTTCAATGCGTAGGCGTTTAAGGGCCTTTTTCTGTGGCTCAATCAATCTAAATGTATCTTCAATTACTGAGGTAAGTTTCATAATATGATAATACTATATTATTTTAGCTCCATAGTAAAAAACCCCTTATTGAGATTGAATCTTAATAAGGGGTTTTTAAAAGCGAGAAAGTCTATTATCCTAGGTATTTTTTAATTTTATCTGAGAGTTCGTCGAGAGTGAAACTTGCTTTCACCATATAATCTACTATTCCTAGTCCCTGAGCTCGTTCAATATCCTTTTCTTCTGAGAGATTTGAGAACACTATTACAGGGATATCTTTTTGGGCTTCATTTGCTCGAATTTTTTCCAAGAATTCAAATCCATCTACTTCGGGTAAGAGAAGGTCAAGAAGAATAAGGTCAGGTTTTTGATCTTCTAATACCTTGAATCCCTCGCTACTATTTGACGCGATTAATATTTCATATCCTTGAGTGCTCAACTTTCGTGATGCGAGCCCTTGAAGGAAACTATCGTCTTCGACTATAAGAATTTTTTTCATAGTTCTTTAATAATACTAATTAATAATTATTGTGTAAACCCAGTAGTAGAAAACAGATCACTGTTTTTCACTACTGGGTAAACACTTTTTATAAAGAGGCTATGTGGCGAGAGGAACTGTAAAATGGAATTGTGAACCTTCGTCTTCTGTACTTTCAAACCATATTGTCCCTCTGTGTGTTTCTACGAATTTTTTTGATATATAAAGTCCTAATCCTGATCCCACAGATTCTTTATTCTTAGCGCTTTCTGTTCGAAGTGACTTGTTGAAAATATTCTCTTTATCTTTTTCGTTAATTCCTATTCCATGATCAATCACTGATACTTCCACCATATCATCATGCTGCGTGGCTGAAATTTTTACGGTATCACCTTCTTTACTATACTTGAGTGAATTATCAACAAGGTTCTGGATTACGATTCGTATTTTTTCCTTATCAATATATACATCTGGGAGGGAAGTATCTAACTCTGATATATCGATACCAATACCTTTCTTTTTTGATTCACTCATGTAGTCAGATACCACACTTTGAATTACTTCTATGATGTTTGAACTTTCCAAATTATATGAACTTTCCAGATCTTCACTGTGATTTATTGCAAGCATTTCATTGACGACACCTACCATTCGCTCGTTGCTATCAAACATTTTTTGCATATATTCTTTTTGTTCATCACTGAGCGTTCCAAAATCATTGTCTAGAAACATTTTTATAACCCACTTTATGGACGTAAGAGAAGTTCGTAGCTGATGTGCACTCATAGTGATTAAATCTGACCGGAGCTCATTTATATTTCTCAGGTTCTCATTCTCATCTTTTATTTTTTCAATTTCACTGCCCATATTGTTACATTAATTATACGCGTTTATAGTATAAAAACTAGTTTGCATTGTTTTCAATAAAGATCTTGAGATCTTCGTAGTTATTGAAAGAGGGAATATCAGGGAATTCGGCTTTTAGCGTATCTGATGCATGAAGAAATGCCCCTGCATCAGCGGTCTGGAGCATTTTAATATCATTAAAGGAATCTCCCATTGCAATCACATTAAATCCAATACTCTGAAATGCTTCTACTGCCACCTTTTTACCTCTGGGTTCCCGAATCCTAAAATCTGTAATTTTTCCATTTTCATTTATTTCCAAAGAGTTACTTAGGACTGTGGGGTATCCGAGCTTCCGCACTACTATGGGTTTTATAAATTCATAAAACGTATCGGAGATAATAACCAGTGGGTATTGTTTTCGTGCCCACTCCAAAAAATCATACGCACCCTCCATGGGTTCGATTGTTTCTATGATAGAGAGTATGTCGTTATAGGTTATATTATGCTTTTTGAGAGCCTCGATTCTCTTTTTCATTAATTCCTCAAAATCAGGAATATCTCTTGAGGTAATGAGAAGTTCATCTATGCCAGTTTTTTCACCCACCACTTCCCAGATTTCTGGGAATAATACACTTTCCAAGTCGATGGCTATAAGAGTTGGTTTTTTCATTATGACGATGCTCTTCCAAAGATTTTTATAGACTCCTTAAAGAATATGATACCGAGTAAAAACATGAGGATACCAGTAATCATTCCTGGGAAATACGCCTGAATTTCAATTGTATTAATCAAGTGGTGAATTTCTGATAGATATATGAGGCCAAAAACTAAAGGTGCAACACCTCGCCATTTTCCACCGCGAAGCAGAGAGTAGATTGTTGTCATCCATAAAACCAACAAAATTGTTGCTACGACCAAAAAAGCCTTATCTGGATTATCGAATAAACTTTGAAGATTTATAAAACCTTCCTGTACACCGGCAAATGCAACTTCAAACCCATACAATAGCTGCTCAAGAACATGGAGCAAACCAAGTGCGATAGCAATAAGAAAAAGATTTTGTAGTTTTGGAGTAGTCATAAGCGATTTATTGTAATTGTTACTTATAAAAAGAGAAAAAATTTATCAAAATGTTATTACATTAGAATATTAAAAAAATATCCTAATGTATTAATGCGGAGAGAGAGGGATTTACTGCACCGCTAATTTTCATATTCGTTCCACTCATTGAAAATCTTAGCTCCCAGCATCTTACTTCGAACCCCGGTATCAAACTGTTATTACATTAGAATATTAAAAAAAATATCCTAATGTATCAATGCGGAGAGAGAGGGATTCGAACCCTCGAAGGGCGTAAACCCTTACATCCTTAGCAGGGATGCGCTTTCGACCACTCAGCCATCTCTCCAATAATTTTTTATCTCAATAACTCTTTTATAACATGGTAGTTTATCTGAGTATCAACCATTAATTCAGAATAGTCGTCACTACTCCTTTCTTCATTGAACACTCAGCCATCTCTCCAATATCACTACAGTATCACATTTCTCCTTATTTTTCACTATTAAATCAAGCTGTTGTTCTTGACAAATTGGCACATTTATACTATTCTACTAATAGATTTTTCAAATATAAACTCATAATGAACTTTTAAAATTTAATAACATGATTTCAAAAAACATTAGTAATACAGCACTCACTTTTTTTGTTTTGGGCATGATTATGATAGAACTTTTTTTCATTCTTCATACTCCTTTATTACATGATACTCATGATCTGTTGACACCAGAGAATGTGAGTTATTTTTCGCTATTACTGTTTTTGATAGCTATATTATTGTATGCATTTGATGCAATTTTATTCAGAAATAAGCTCTCATTTTGGCTGATGATTGTGATTTCAGTGGGTACCACTGTTCTGATTGCTTATGAAATGAAAGCTATTTCATTTGATTTTTTATTTTCGTAGATCAAAAATGAAATTCCTCGAAACAAACATACCGCCCCTATAAATCATTTAGATTTATAGGGGTTTTTTATACATTTCTCCTTATTTTCCAACATTAAATGAGCAATACCGTAAAAGAATCAAGAGCTTGGAATCAGTTGAGAAGGAACCTGATAATTAATACCCATATGAGTGCGTTCATTATTGTAATACGGTAAATATTCGTTGAGAGCTTTTTTGAATGAAGGAACAGTGTGTGCGACACGATCTAAACATTCCTCTTGAACAGTTCTATTAAATCGCTCTACATGAGCTTGATCATTTGACTTACGAACTCTGCCATGCCTGTGTGCAATACGGAGTCGCAGCCACCCATGTGTACACCACGTAGAGAACTCTGGTCCATTGTCGGTCTGTATCATCTCGAAATGAAAGTCCGCTTTCTTTTGTGCACGAGCAATAAATGTAACTGATGGCTGTGCACCTATCTTTTTCACCACCTCCGCATATGCCCATCTACTATACAAATCGATTAATGTATATACGTAGATTCTCGATCCATCAGGAGCTATGATATGTATCGTGTCATACTGTAATAGAGCCCCAGAATACAAGGCAACAGGTCGTGGTGTACTGTCATGCGGTCGTTTCCAGGGACTTCGTTTCTTAGTGAGATGACATCTATCTAATGTACGTTTCACACTACTTAGACTTACTTCAACACCTCGTTTCTTAAGCGCATGATATACATGTTCTGCACATCTTCTTCTGCTGACTCTTTCCTTTATTATTTCACTGACAATATCACGTGATAATGCATTGGGACTCGTCTTTGGTCTGGAGCTTTGTGTGGGTATTGCTCCATACCCTATCTTTTTTGCTTTCGCCACCCACTTTACAATTGCACTTTGTGAAAAGCCAAAGTGTCGTGCTGTCTTTCTTGTACTCCACCCCCTCCGTACCAATTCGACTGCTTGACCACGAACATGGGGGAGTTTTGGATTTGTTGTATATGACATATATTTGAATTTACTACTAAAAGTGATTCCAAGCTATTGAACCATTACCTAGGTTCAACAAGTAAGTGCAACACTTGGTAATATATCAAGTGTTATGAAATATCAACATTTAAGCGTCAGGGAGCGCGAAAAAATACAAGAAATGC
>NVSU01000017.1 GCA_002401345.1 Candidatus Wolfebacteria bacterium | reverse complement strand
TTCATACCCTTCTGACTTGAGATACCCACTTGTAAGCTTGAATATCTCACCTGATACGTCGTTTATAACCAGACTTGCATTGTGTGCAGTTAAAATAGAGTTGATTACGGTGTTCACGGTCTTGCCAGAGCCTGGGCCGCCACTCACGTAGATTCCTTCAAAAGAAAGTTGACGCGATAAAGCAAGATGCCCAAACCTGAAACCTGTATTGTTTGGAGAAAGTAAACTGCGTGGTGTGCCAAAATCTGCATCGTATTTCTCCTTCCGTTTAGGAGTGCCCCGCACGAGTGATTCAAACATATCTAAACCCATATCTGCTATTCCCTCTAAAGTTGAGAATACTACAGTAAGAACTTCTTCAAGTATTTTCATAATATGGTTGGATGTTCCTGATATTATTTTCTATCAAACACATCAATTATGTGTTCCAATAATCCTTTGGTTATTTTTAAGAGCAATAAGGCAGACAAGCCCAATAGCTTAAAAAACACGGCCAAGCTTTTAAGAGCGGCGTTGCCTATAATTTCTAATAAACTCATGACTAATAAGCATTGAAGTTTATAGATCCGATATATTCGCTTCAACAACAACCGTTGCACCTTTCCTCTCCAGCATATCTTTGTAAAAACCTGCGATTACTCTGTAGCGAATATTGTCATGTGCATTGATCGGTTCATAGATAAGTTTGACCTCTATGCCAGACAAATCAGTCAACTCCACTTCCATCTGAAACATGGAGTGAACAGAATCAGGCTGTTCTTTTAACAAATGAAATTGAGTAGTGTCATAGAGATTAATAAGTGTCGAATTCTCCATGAGATCAGAGTAGATCAATACTACACGTCTACTGGAAACGATATCTCCGAGTCTATTAAGTTCTTTTGCAATCGTAATATATGAGATTGTACTATCTCTGCCTGATGAATCCGATATTGAGTTGAGTATTGATTCATCAATGGTTCCATAGAGATGTTTGATACTCTGAATACGCTCAAGTTCATTTGAGAAGAATTGCTTCGCTCTACTGTCAACGAAATCAATATGTGACTCATATATCCGGCTGATATCTGTGTCAGTAATACTTACAAAGCGATAAGTGCCACCGTTCCATACGTTGTTATAGAAGCCGTACACCTTCTTGATTTGTGAACCGACAGGCTCAGATAGAAAGTGTGTTTCAGTTTCATCGGCAATGGTGACGATGACTGTGTCGGTGACGACGGGCGGGGGCGCGAACCAGATAATCACTCCACCGATAAGAATTGATAGTAGTATGTATATAGGGTTCATGGCTAGAGGTTTATATTGTTATAGTAATAATTCAATTCTGGAGGATCTTGATCAAAGCAATCAGGTATTTGCTTGTCACTGCGCTTCAGTATGTTCTCTTTCTGGAATGCTTGAATCGAGTTTTCATAGAGTGTTTTGATCCACACTTCTGAGTATTTAGCATACGCTATAATAGCGGCTCGTTTTTCCTGAGAGAAACTAAATTCATCGTCAATAGTCTGCTTTTCTGCATTGAGCTTTTCTATCTTCCCTGTCAAATCATTTATTTCATCATTGAGGTTATCCCATGCCTCTTTTTCTTGGCGTTGTTTGCTATTTGGCAAGTAGAAATAGCTCAGAAGTGTAGATATGGAAAGGAAGAAGAGATTCAGCACCATGAATGAAACTGAACTAATACCAAAAATAGAATTGTCCGACCCTGCCCCGCTCGCTTCCGCGAACTCACTTAACCGAGTTAAGTATTCAACACGGAACTCACCGAGTATGTAGAACACAGTGCTTAGTATAGCGAGACATCCAATACCAATGAGTAATTGTTGTGCTACAGTTTCGCCTTTACGAATGATCTTTGGAAGTATATGAGCAACGGCAATCAAAGCACCCCAGACCAGAATGGCAACGAGAATGGATAGTATCAGATTGGTTACAAACAACTGAAACGACTGTGCTGCCATGACTGCCTCAACGCCACTAATGGCAACAATACCCACCACTATATATTTCCTCTTTTTCCAAGGGTAGGTAAGAACCAACCGTACTAAGTCCATCCTTTTCAATCCGACCTCTTCCCATATGGCATTGATTCGTGTGTCAAGCTTTTTCTTCCGCTCCTCCACTCTGTTCCGATCATTCGCTCCTTGATATCCATTCAATGATCCTTGGATGACCTTGTTGGCATAGGCCAGTAATTCGTTGTACACACCGACAATTGATCCAACAAGAGAAGAGTATTTATCACCAGTAGCAGCAGGTATAAGTCGAACTGCAGTGAACATGCCGTCAAGTTTTGCTTCATGTTTTGTATGAGTGCTTGTGTTAAGAATGCGTTTGTCTAATGCGGGGTCTTGATATGAGTAAACTCTATTTTTTGAATGTGTTTTCATGATTATACTTTTTAGTTATTAATTGATTTATCTGGTAAGTGAATTGTCCAACGCTCGACCTTCCGATATGTCGCGAATGGATTTCAGTTCCTTATATCGGGCCTTGATCATCTCCCCAAGAAGCTGATTCTTGCATAGAGCAAACCGACCTTTCAAAACTTCGATATCAAGCGTAGGATAAAAGAAGTCCTCACCGTTCATATCAGAACCATGATAACTTAGCATGTCTAAMGTACTRTCATACTCTGTGCGGATTGTGCCGAGTTGAGCATTTGATGCCGTATCAATGACCAGAAGSACATCGTTGGATTCATTGCCTTGTGAAATAAAWTCAAGTGGATGGTCATTCAGGTTTTCTTTGTTGATCTTATGATCAGCAGTTGRTGTTTCAATTGACATAATKAATTGTTTTGAAATGGTTTAACATTCGATTAATATTCGACCTCAGGCCCTTCTTTGTCTATAGCCAGGCCGTTACTTTTCCGTAATTCTTTAATTTCATTTTGGCGTTCTTCCTTCATACCCCCTCCCTTTTGTAATTCATTCCATACTTCCTGAGCCGGTATCGGATCGAAATAAAGATCACGCTCTAAGGGTAGATTMAATGGMGGYACTAATAAGTTTTCTAAGTCAGCCTTAGAAACAGAACCCATTTCTATTTCAAACCCTTTTACAATAGCCCACAAATAGTCAGGGTCTTGCGGATCTTGGTTCATGATGTACCACGTCCATGCACTATATGGGTTGAATATTTTTACAATGACATCTTGATCCAGTTCAGCACCGCACGCGTATTGCTCTTGTAATTTCTTTTCAATTTCTTTTGTAAATAGTTTCATGACATTATGGGTTAGGTCTACATATGGCAAACCAGTTAATGAATGATAAAAATGATAGGGATGGAGTGTGGTTTTGGAGTGTGGTTTTGTGCTGTTTTGCACTATAATGCCTTACTTTGTGGCTATAATACCCTGATGGGAGAGTGAGGAAGCAGGGACTGAAAATCCATGTGTCGCTGGTTCGATTCCAGCTGGTACCACTAACTTCATTCCCCACTCGAAATTGATTCGAGTGGGGTTTAGTGTTTATAGGGTATAATATCGGTGTAACTACCATCATCGCTGGCGTGACTTTGATTGTTGTTCTCCAGAAGTGTCGCGTACTTCGTTCAGTTGTTCTGTCCTATGACTCTTGCGTTCATCACTAAACACAGAATAGCCGCGTACAGATTTGCTGACCTTTTGGGCTCTAACGTAATGAGCTTCTGTGACACCTTTACTTGAGTGCCCTATTACATTGCTAGCAATCTCTGGGTTGCTATATATAGCTAAATTTGTGATGTAAGTCTTTCTCAAACTGTAAAAGGTTAGTGTCCTATCAGGAATTTCAAGCTTGGAAAAGTAGTGCGAGAATGCTCGACTCATGTGTCTAGCAATGGTGCCCCGTTGCATCGTTTCTTCTGGTGCCAGGATGTGCTCAGATGACTTATGAAATTTTTCGTAGCCCATTTCGCAGAGAAGACCGAGCAATTCATCTGTGACTGGCACATACACGTGCTTCTTGTCTTGATCAGAGTTGTGCCGGTGATTGACTTTTAGGTCTTCGCACCTAATAGATTCTGGCATACCTGCTGCGTCAACTTGAATTTGATCCCAGGTAAGACTTGCTACTTCGGGCCCTCGTCTGCCCGTCATCAGCGAGAGCTTATATGAATTAGCGAGCCATGGTTTGTGTAACCACTTAATCTCTCCCGTGGAAAGTACTTGTTTACCAGCCTCCTTATTTTGGGAAATGTTGATCAACGCGTCAAACTCTTCCAGCGTTATATTGGGCACGTCGTGTGGTCTGACGGGCTTATGCCGAACCCGTTGGAATGGATTGTCAATTTCGTATTCTTCATCCTTGATCAAGTAGTCTAAGAAGGTTGAGAGATAGCCCATTTTCTTGTTATAAGTTCTATTGGCAGCGCCCTTGCCTTCAAGATGATCATGATAGTTCCCCACCATGAAGCGATCAATATTAGATATAGGTAATGTGCTGCTATCGTGATTATTACTGTCCAGGCACTTCCGGAACTCTTTAAACGTTGAGTTTACATCTGTAATGTGGAGCTTGGATCGCTTTCTCCTGTTGTATCCAGGTGCGACACTCGGGTCACCTTCAAGGTACAGCAGGTATCGGTCCATGCATCCTTGTAAGTCTTGCGGATAATTATCGAGTTCTTGTGTTTGCTCAGATGCACTCATGTAGTTGGTTTTTTCAAGCTCTTCTTTAATCTGGATAGCTTCCATGATTGCTTCTTTCAAGTCCCTTGTTTTGAGTGTTCGAGTAATCCGGTCGTTTCGAGTTTTTGGGACATGGTAATAGACCTTAAAAGTGTGTT
The DNA here is from genome assembly GCA_002401345.1 of Candidatus Wolfebacteria bacterium. Lineage (GTDB taxonomy): Bacteria > Patescibacteriota > Minisyncoccia > Phycocordibacterales > NVSU01. The sequence goes on along the minus strand of NVSU01000017.1, from coordinate 10,798 downwards.
TCGCAGTAAAGGGGCATTCGGCTATCGGGATAGGCTCGTTGTTCGCTTTGCAATATGCATGCACGTTAGTTCGGCACATCTTATAATTACAAAAAACCCGAATTTTAAAATCCTTCTGATACTCTTTGGGTACGTATAGCCATTTATATTTCATCACTTTTTGAAATATTTATCAAATAATAATGTGCCCTGAACCTTTCCAAACTTCTTTATCAGCGATCGAAAAATCGGTAGATTATATGCTGCAAAGAATTGATCCCGAAGCATGAACTTGCATTTGCCTTGAGTGAACACCTCGACCTCATTTTTTTGTGCCCAGGAGTTGACGCTTCGCGAATCCACGTAATTGAGATACGTCCTCGCTTCAGATATTTCGATCAACGCTAATTCCATTCTCTATTTTTAGGCCTCCATTACTTCTAACATAGGTTTTGAACATAATCCGCATATCAAGGCCAAGCTAGATTTACCCCATGCAATGATGGGAGGACAATTACGACAGTAGTACTTTATTTTGTTTTTGTTCCTGCTTTGTCTGGTAATTTCCCTCGAGTTAGGCTCTGATTCTTCTGGAGTGGTACTTTGCCACGGCATTTTAATATTGTCTGGCATCGCAGTAAAATAACTCATGAACCACCCTTCTTTAAGCGAATATTGGGTTATGCCTCGGCCCGTTCGCACACCACCAGCCTTACCCGTATCGGTTGTTATCAGCCCGAAGGTCTCCATCTTCGCCGCAAACTCCTTGTTGTGATAATTGTATCGAGAAAACTTGCCGTAACTGTATTGCCAAAGGTGGGTCATCTCATGAACTAGTGTCTGCATGACTTTTTCGAATGATCTATTCAGATGGTCTGGATTAATGGATATTTCATTGATTATGCTGTTCTTTCTTTTCCAACTTTCCCACCTAAATGTGCCGACAGCTCCTCTGTGCCTATCAAAATTCAGTATGCAATTCGGAAGGGTGTTCTCGAATAATTTCATGTTCCAGTAGTCAAAAGCACTCTGGTAAGAAATATATTGTCCTGCTGTTGGCGTTAGTTTTTTCATTCTGCGATTTTTTGCAAGCGTACGGGCATTTCTTATTATTTGACTTTAACTACTCCGCAATTATTCTGATTCTGAATCGACTACCAAAGGATGCTTGATATATCTGAACAACGGCCACAATCAACCCACCAGCCCCACTAGACTCTTTAATTACTTGGCTGGATTCATCAATAAGTTGAGCGAGGATAATTGGAAGTCCGTTATCATATCGGATGATTTCCTGACTAATACTATATCTGGCTTGAGCAGATGGAGTGCGGAAGGTTATATAGATGCGTAATCTTCGTAACGGCATGTCGTCTAAACCGTTGCAATAAATGTTAGGGTAGTTTTTTTTGTCCATTGCCTATTTAATTTATAACTTGTTCAGCAATGAACTGAGATGTGCAGATAGTCGCTTTTCTATCAGATGTATGATAGAATCCAACTGGTTGGCAATCTGTGACATTGCTGCCGTCGGGGAGAATACACCCTGGCAAACTGTCCAGTTTACGCTGGGCAGTTTTTACGATCGGCACTACAATTTAGTGCCGATTGCAGTCTGTCGTATTGTCTGATAATTGATTATTCGTCTGAAATTCGTCTGGTTGAAAACAATGGAAAAAGAAGGAAGCATTTTTGAAAAGAAAAAAGACCTATTGGATACTATACTCAGGCTTATAACGGAGCCAGATTCCATGACCCGTATTAAAGAGAATGTGTTTGTTGAATTTAACCCTCGCTCCAATACATTAACTAAATGGAAACGACTCGCTCGAATTATTGATAGGTTTCTAGCACATGAGCTCCTAAAAATACCTGATCATTGTTTATATGTCCACAACGTTAAAGTACAGATTAAGGAGGATGAGTCACCTGAAGAAGTCGATAAATTTTTGCTAGGTGGGGAGTATAGAGGAATTCGACTCCGAAAGAATTTTCGAATAGGTAGATATTCTAACCTGTTCATCAGCTCGAGTACTATTCAGCACCCATTTGGATACGTTTACGGAGACAAGAGTGAATATAGAGGAGATTACGTCTGGGAAATACTCGCTCTGTTTCTGAACGCTTTTGGTATGAAAAACCGGGGATTCGAGGATTGGGTCAATGGCGCGATTGAAGTCCCACGCCGTCTCGAACCGGGGAGTAAAGAAGCTTTATTCAATGACCTGTATACTGAAATCACCATAAGGGCTAATAATAATCCGTTCTGGAAGCTTCATGTAGTTAGGATTCAGGAAATATTAGCCAACATTTATACAGCTTCCCTTAATGGTGACAAGATCAACCTAACAATCCTTGGATCTGGTGGTACAGCGAAGACATATTTCATTGGCAAATTGTTAAGAGGATATATGGAGTCTCTACAGGTTATTAAGATTGCTAAACTAAAATACATCAATCAGAAATTATTCCGTAATGCAAAATCAGCCGGAGTATCAGCGAGTGATGCGTTGGATGAAGTTCAAAAAAGGTGCCTGACAGAAGGTGGATTATTGCTCGTTGATAATATATTCCCGGATTTTTATCATTTCAAAATTACAATGGATTTGGTGCGAAAAGTTCTGGACTCGGATACCTATCCTGACACAAGTGTAATATTGATGGGGCACTCACTTCAGATGAAGAAAGTCAAGGACCTTTATATATTGCATACAGATTTTCCGCTGAAATTCGTATTGAATTTCATGGTACCCTCGATGAATATGCATGTCAAAATGTTCGAGCGATATACAATTAGGGCGGATAATTATTCACTAAGCAATGACGCCAAAGCAACTATAAAAAGGTTTTTTGTCAGATTGGAAAAGCTCAAGGACTTCAGAGAAGTATTACACAACATCGACAATTCTAACCTCGATGAGGTGAATAATATCAGTTATCCGTATGAAATGCGAAGGTTTAGAAACATGAGCGAGTTTAGCTACATCTATCTTTCAATCAAACGTCACATAGCCAAAATTGATGAAGAGTCTACTTCCCTTTCTGATAGGGACCCTCACTGTATTGAGGCATCCTATATAACGGAATGTGATGTATTCAAAAGTACATTTGCCGATCTTGAACGGTTGATAAAAATATACCCACAGTACATATAATGAATGCAATCTTGTATTACTTTTATGGAATAATCCCACGATAAAGCAACCTCAATAATGGAATCTCTTCAAGAATTACTCGCAGAAGATAAAGAGTTAAGTAAGATTGATAGTAATATCAAAGGTGCTATTGCAGAGACAATCGCGGAAGAGATGTTTCGTGCAATGGGCTTTGAAGTGAGGAAGTACGGTCAAGAATTTGCAGTACCAGGCTTTGGAAGTAGAGAAGTTCCACAGAATGGTGAGGCCGCTGATGTAATTAGGTTGATGCCGGATTTGGTTGTTACCAAGGATAGGCAGACTTTCTTACTGGAGGTAAAATACAGGGCGAACGGGAAATTTAATTTAAATGAATTTGTTAAATCAAAAAAGATCGACGCGTACCCTTACCTATATGCTTACGTTGTCTTATTTTCACCAGATCATATAAAAATTCAAAAGGCTGAAGATCTTATCAAAGGGGCAGATTTTGTCTACCTAGATATGCATACGGATTTTAAAGATTTCGTAGATGCCAACATTATCAAAGTGTATCTAAGATCATGCTGGAAGTACTTTGATACGGAGTAACCTTAATGAAATGAAGCCTTGTTTCGTTCATAATGATCTCTTCCATAGAGACTTAGTTCGATAAGTACATCCGTCCCAAAGTAGTGAGGATCTTCTATGTGCCCTGTAGTCTTAAGGTGCTCTACTATATCCCTCACCTTTTGTATGTCAGCAGGCTCAAAGCCTAGTATTTCAGTTGCGCTTTGTTTACCTCCGATTATTCCAAGAGCCCCAATCGCTGTGTTCACATGAGTTTCAAAATAGTCTGGCGCAACTTCTTCAATTCCTTCTATCGAAATTTGACAGACAAACCTAGTGCCTTGATATTGGTGATTTCTAACCCAACCGTTATTAACCAAGTATTTGCCAAACTCGTAATGATCCTGACCGCATTCTTCAATTGCCTCGGTAATATCATAGAGACCGTTCGGATTATCTTTATACAATTCAAAGACTCCTTTTAACACTTCTTCTTTTGTTTCTTGTAGATTCATGATTAAATCTTAATTATCCTTTTACTAATAAGTGTGTCGTTATTTTGGACTACTCGTAAAGTATATATCCCAACAGGTAGCATCAGTAGATCAATTGACTTATCAGATGCTCCCCCTATTTCCCATTCACGTATTTTCTCTCCTAAAATGTTGTAAAGAGCTATTCTAACAGATTCTTTTGGCAAGTCGATTAGAGTGGTTTTTCCATTGGTGGGGTTGGGGTAAACGATCATTTCTTTCTCAGTTAATAATTCCCCAACTCCGGTTGGATAAATAACATGGAAATACAATTCGGTAATTGAACTTCCAATTTTTACCGTTCCATTTGGTGTTCCCTTTCTCCATTCTTCAATTAAAAGGCCGACAACAACAATATCACCCAAGTCTTGAGGAGCATCCCAGGTAATATCACCCGTAACCGGGTCAACGGTCATACCAGTAGGAATAGATGAACTGGTTGCTGAAGGAGGCAACAATGCATAAGTCAAACTATCTCCATTCGTATCAAAAGCACTTATATTTAAAACAGCCGGCTGACTCACAATAACAAAATCAACCAGCAGGCCAAGTAAAGAAGGAGAATTGTTAGTGTCATTAGCAACATCAATAATTAAAACATTCTCCAGGTACAATAATTCATTGGCTGAGTTTGGAATATTCAAAATGCTGTCAATCCTGAAACTGTCTTGAACATAAATAGTGTATGCACCCTGCCCTGGGTAAGTATGGACCTCTTTATAATTGTAAAAAGAAACATCGTTGGCAATTGGAATTCCAGCCGATTGTGATTGAAGCGTATCCGTTAAGCCATCACCCCAATTCAATAGTATTTTTTGATGATCAATATTCGCGCTTGTGCGGGTGTACAGGTCAACACTTGCCTCATAGGTGAAATTTGCAAGCCATTCGATTTTAATAGTACCCGCCAACAAGTCTTGCGCTTTGCATTGACCTATTAATGCAATTACTAATAAAGGGATCAACCAAATTTGTCTCATAAATCAAGAGGGAAACACTATTTATTTTTTTACCACTTTTGAAAAATAGTTTTGTTTGTCAGCAACCAACTTTACAACGTAAACTCCTTGAGAAAAGTTTGCCAGATCAACGGTTATTGACTTTTCATTTAGATATGCTCGGCTGTATACAAGTGCTCCAAGCGTATTGTAAATACTTAATTCAGCTTTCCGAGCTGAGTTTAACGTGATATGTATAGTTGACTCCGTTGGGTTGGGGAAAACTTTGATCTTGCTTGCTCCAGTACTCACAAATTCAGAAACGGATACTGGAGTATCATCTACGTTAAAACGTGCAATAAACGCATCTTGATCAGTTACGCCACCCGCATTGGCAAATTGCATATAATTACCGGTTTGAGGGTCAAGCAGTGGGAAATCAGCCGTACTTTGCGTTGTTCCCGTTAGATAAAGTCTGTCAAATGCAGCATCATAAGTATTGGCAACAATATTTTCGTCAGCATTTCCCCCATAATAAGTTGACCAGATCAATTCATTACTTGGATTAAATGCTGCTATATAGCCATCGAATAATCCACCCCCAAATTGTGCATTGCCAGATAGATCATCTTGAAAAAATATCGCGTTGTTCCGGCATATTGGAAATTCTCCGGCGGGAGGGATATCGCACAAAGTAGTTGTAGGTACATTACACCTCGTATCACCCGTTATATACACAGTACCAGAATTATCTACAATTATATCCTGACCTCTTGTCTGAAAAGCTCCCTCACAGCCAAACAGTGAACCCCAGCTGGGAAACCTAAATTCAAATTTGGTTATATAAGTCATGTTAATTGAGGTGAATACCGGTACGTTATGAACATAAGAATTCCCTCCTCCTGTGATGAACATATTTGTGCTCTCATCTGTCCAACAAACTAGATAAATTATATTCGGATCAGTTGGATGAATAGCAATGGAATTTGTAAATAGATCTTGAGAGCTTTCATTGCCCCTACCACCTACGTATGTTGACCATTTTAATTGACCACCTGAATTGAATTGCACAATTATCGCATCGTGGTTAACTGAAGAACCTCCTCCCCAACCTTGAATAGAAGCCGTACCTCCATCATCGCAATCAGGAAAATACAATGCTGAACCCGGCACATCGCACGGTGTATTCCCCGAATTGCTGGATGCTGCAACAGTACTGTTTGTGCTTCCGCTGATAAACACATCATCATTGGTACTCACGACTATGGCACTGAAATTATCAGAACCAGACCCTCCAAAAAAACTTCCCCAAAGTTGGGTGTTCGTGTCATCAAATTTGGCTATAAAACCATCTCCCCCGCCACTGTTAGCACCCTGATTATACGCACCAGTTAAGTTTAGTGTGGGGAAAGATCCAGTACTTGAGGTCACCCCTACAATGTAAGCATTATCATTTCCATCCACTACGACATCCCTTATTTCTTCACTTGAACTATTTCCACCAAAATATATAGCTGATTTGAGTGTGGCCCCAGAATTATCTAACCTGACAATAAATCCATCTTCTATGTTATTTAAAGACGAATTAGCTAAAGGCATAAGAGGGAAATCAGAACTCCTGGTTGTGCCAACAAAATAGACATCGCCTGTAGAATTTAAAGCAATCGCCTTTGCAAACTCACTATTTGTACCACCATAAAAAGTGCCCCAAATCGACACTCCATCAGAATTGAATTTCAACACATATAAATCAGCAGCACCCCCCACACTGGCCTGCAAACTTCCAGTGATGTTGGGAAAACTATTCTTGCCCGTTTCACCCAAGAAATAAGCATTACCGGAGTTATCAGTAACAACATCAACTCCAACATCGTTACCATCACTGCCCAGAAAGCTGGACCAATCATCAGCTTGTGCTGTGGATGCCTTATGGCCTCTATCGACCTGGATAATAAGGGGCATAAATGAGGGGAACTTATGTATCTTAAATTTTACACTGTTTGAAGTCACCTTCTCAAACTTTGCCTGCCACGGCATAGGAACAACGTTACCCCCTGGATTAATTGCATAGGCATGACCAGGCTCAAATTCAATAACTCCCAGGGGCGTTACTATTCTCAATCCCCCATCAGCAGTAATATCTACCGAGGTTGCACCTTCAAATTTCATTACAATATCATCGGGATCACCACCTGGACGGCGAATAAAATAATACTTCATCCCTTCCGGATTACTGTAGAGCTGCATATCAATATTTGGGTACACACTATTACAGACAGCTTTGCTGTACCCATTCATTTTTGTTATTCCATTTGGAATATGACCGAGAAAATAATTCAAATACCCCGCTACTTGCTCAGTTTTAAATACTCTGGCATCAGGGTTGCCTCCAACGAGTGTCATATCCACTCTATGTAATGAATCCAAAGTAATCGTATCCGTATCAACCCTTGAATAAACATAAGACACGGCATTATCAGTTATATATACATTGGGCGTTGCTCCAGTTGTATATAGTTTAATATCTCTACGAGGATTCCCATCCGTATCAACAATTTGTCCTTTGTTTGTGTAATATGTATGGCTTTTAATTGGGATGTCCTGCACGCCAAAATTCGCGAGAATAAAGCTAAAGTCAAGAGGCAGAAACACGTCAATATCCTGGATGCATAGCACAAATGAAACAGTAGTAGTACCTGGACATGCTGCTGCCGTACAAGCTGTTGCTGAAGCAGGAACTTTTGCCCTTATGTAATAAGTGTTACCCGGAACCAAGCCGGAAGCGTCTATGGTCAGGTCGTTGGCTATAGCAATAAAGGGCAGCTCGTCTTGTGCAATTAGGTTTGGGCTTGCACAAATTCCTCCGAAAAGTGAAATATTATGAACGTGAGGGGTATTTGTTCCAAATGCCTCACTCACTACTTTTATTTGGACATCTGTACTTGAAGCGTTGAATGCAAACCACATTTCCGGTGTACTCATTGTGTGGTTGGTAAATACACACGTACTGTTTGGTGTTTGTGGAATTGCATCGTTACAGGTTGCTCCCGTTTGTGCAAATGACAAAGCACTACATATGACTGCGACTAATATTAAAGTAATTCTTCTCATGATCTTCAGTTTGGATTGGTAGGGCGCTAAGGTTCAGGATTTTGTGGGGCAAAAGGTACTGAATGAATTCTTTCCAAAAAAGAGTATAAATACTCTATTTAACAGGTTTATTTATCTTCTTAAGAAACCGATCAATACCATTAAACCAACCTTTCTCGTAAAGGTTGATTATGAATTTTCCCTCCGTATTATTTCTAAGGTCACCGAGTGCGTCATGTATTTCCGTGAGTATTGCATACATTTCATCAGATTGCTGTTGGGTATATTTTCTCACGGTTATGGTGTATGTAATGTTTGATAGTTTGAACGTCTAGGCCACGTAATGCAGTTATAAAAAACAAGAGTAGAAATCACTGCCAAATCAATTTCAAGCTGATTCATACCTGTTTTCTTCTTCCGGCATCATTCAAATTTTGTGGCTTTTTCGCGAACTATTAACAAGGGAATGCATTCTTTTCCTTTCGACACAAATCCTATCTTCTCTGTAGTTTCTGAGGAAAAATCAGTATTTGAGAAATAATATCCGGGTACAGATGATTCCTCAGTAGTAAATTTGGTATCTCTATAGAAGTAATTTCCATCGTTATAGAATTTGCCTTCTTTGTTTAAAAATCTGATGGATATACTTGATGCTGAATCTGAAAGTAACTTGAACATGCAGATCTCTTTTCCAGTTGCAGGACAGGTCAGTTCAATATCTTCACAATAATTTCCAACATGTACAACAACTTTGATTGTGTCTTCTATGGAGGATTCATCAAATTGTGTATCAAAGGACTGATTTTGGGCGGAGACTTGAGTGTAAAGCAAAGTGCATCCGAATAACAAAAATTGCCTAGCTGTGTTCATGTTCATGGTTTTTAAGTAAAGTGGTTATCCTTATATACTTATGAGTAAGGACCTGTTTTTAATCGGGTGTTCGTTCTTTTTGTAAATGTGCTACTGTCTTTTTAGTATTTGTTTTAGAGGACGATATGACTTATGTAACATCGCCCTATAATCACACCCATTACATTACTTGAATATAAATGGGCTCAAGGGTAATGTGCTCCGAAGTTTCACCAACCGCTTTAATATTCTCAATTCGTATTTCATCAAACTGATGCGCTTTTTCTAATAGCTCTTTCATCTCTGGTGTTAGTCTATTGGATTCTGAGGTTAAAGTTTGATCATGTTTGCTTCCTTTTTTATTACTCACTAGCGTAAGAGAAAATGACTGAACCGTCCAATTGTACGGAAAACCATGTGATGAAACCTTTGCATATATTCCCTGAGCGCGTTTCAAATTATCTTTGGTAATCTCACCCTCGTTTTCAATTCCCATCAAGGACGCAAGGGGTTTTTGTAGATTCAGACATTGGAAAAACTGATGGCTGGTGCGGGTGGTTCCATCAGGATATGTACAGTTAACTGTGATGGTTGCTTTGCCAACTTCTGTGACCCATACTGAATAGCCGGATTCCACAACCTCGACTAAGTATCCAGTTTCAAAATCCTCTTCTAACCATTTGTCAACTATCTGCTCAATGGATGAGGTACCGCATCCGGATATACTCACAGTGAGACTGGAGTCAGCAATCTCAGCCACAGCTATCTTCAATGGATTTTCAACATTTACATATAGGTTATTGAGTTTAACTGGAGCTATAACTGGTGTGTTGTACTTCTGAGCTTGTGCGTGGGTATTGGATACAGAACCAAATCCAMTKAATGCCATTACACTGACCAGTGCTTTGATTTTYGTYCTCATAATTTGTGGTATTAGGGTTTAGAAATATTTGAGTCAAATAATTTACCTTTAGGACTGCCTGCAAATTGAATAGCGTAAATTTTATTTCTTTTATTTAATAAAGAGTATCCATCCTCTTTATTTAATAATTTATTTACGGATATTTTACGCCTTAGATGACCAGTGTTATAAAAAATCTTATCAGTATTCGGATCATATCCGACAAGTAATATGAAGTGATCAGCTGACCAATATGGATGCGTGTCCGGATAGATTTTAACTCCGAGTAGAATAGGATTACCACTTAAGATTATAGGGATAATTATCTCTCGTACATATTCAGAATACTTAGTGGTAACTATCGATATATCTCTATGTATAATATTCTTTTTCTGAACAACGTTCTTTATTTCAGAACCATGCAATCCTCGGTTGTAAATAGTTCCTGAAGCATTAATTTTCTTTTGAGGAGTGGTTTTACCTTGCATCCTAAATACAGTAGACAAGCATGCTTCACCACAATTTCCCTCGGGAATTTTAAAACGCTCTGGGTCTGGCTTGGAATTGGGTATTATGTACTCATTTGGTACAATGGTGTCCTGTTGTACAATGGTGTCCTGGGTATAACCATTGAATGAAAAAATCAGGGGTATCAGCAATATCTTCAGATTCACTTTCATGTACACACGTTCTTTTGTGCCACTATCAATGATTTCATGGGCTTCGTGATTTAGTTATTGATATATGCAATTTCAAAGAGCAGCTTCCAGGCACCTGATTGAGCTGATACACATGGATACCTTCTTAGTCTTTATTTCGTACTCC
>NVSU01000016.1 GCA_002401345.1 Candidatus Wolfebacteria bacterium | reverse complement strand
CAGGTTCACTGCTTGAGATACTTGAACCTTCAGTAATTGATATTTTTGAAACAACTGAGTATGCACCGTTTACCTATGAATCAGCAGATGATTTCTGGACCATAGTGACAAACTTCACTCCTCCAGTAGGTTGTACTTCAGACATTCCTTCTGTGTCTACAACGGTTGATAATGATATCAAAGCCGCTGTCTTTACGCTCACATGTGACCTTACAGTAGTAGCAAGTACTTCAGTACCGACACAAGTTGCAGCTGTCGGAAGTTTCGGAAAATTGAAAAAGGGAATTGCACAAGCTGATTTCCAGATTCAAGATTGTAGTAGTGGTAAATGTAAGGAACATAATCGAAAAAGTGAAATAAAAGCTGAGTTTAAAGTAAAGAAAGTTAAGGCACCTAAGAAGATCAAAAAAGTAAAAGCAGGTCCTGCATCTCTATGGGATGCAGTACGAAGTCTCTTGGGAGTTGATGCATCAAGCGCATCTATTGGTACAGCAGTACGAAACATTGCTGAACAGAACAGTATTTCTATTCCAGAATTTGGAATTAGAGGACTGTTTGATTCTCGAAGACTTTCACCTTCATTCCTTGAAGGATTAGACTACAGCAACGTTGAATAATAAGAGTTGATTTCGTACTTAGACGTCGGACGTCTAAGTGAAGTCTCTCACATAGAAAAGACTGCCTCCTAGAGGCAGTTTTTTCTATATATTTGATATCGCCACAATTATTTCTAGGAAACAAGTTCAAATGTCTTAAATAAGCGTTTAAAAATAGGAAAGTTGTACACAAATCTATTGTAAAAAAGTCGATTTTTCAGTATAATTGTTTCAATACTGAACACTAGAAATCTTTGCGAGGTTTCAGCTAAACAAATAACGCATAGTTTATATATAATAATGAAATTATTTAAAAAATTAAGACTTTTTAATTGTAATAAGTTTCAAGAAGAACATACTCATTTAAAGTGTGAGGTTGATGGTCGTTGTGTAGATGGCTCTATTCCTGTACTTAAACATGTTCACAGGTATTTATATGATAATGTAAGATGGTATAAACAATGGCACCACCATCCGTATCGTTGTCATTTTCACTCTGTGTCAGTGGTAATATTCGCAGTACTCATTGCACTCCAAATATTACTGGTGTTTGGAGCGACTAGTGGTAGTACGCTTGCGTCAATGTCAGCGTATTTTACAAACAATGAAGTACTATCAGAAACTTATGATGCACACGACACGGATAAACTTGTGTTGGATATCATAATTCCCGATGCATGGAATGGGGGAATTTTTATACCTGACACCATAGTTGAAGGTGGATCAGAAAGTATTTGGCAGGGTGACGTAACACACAGTATCCCAATACTTGGATCACCTCTAGGTGTTGGATTTATAGATGGTGGCAAAGTAGGTTTTCAGGGATCGGGAAAAGAGGCAGTTATTCGAGATTTAGATGCAGATGGAGTGTATACGTCGAATGCAGACATACTTATTGATGGTGATGGTTCGGAGAGTTCAGGTAGTGGATCTGTCGATGTAGCTGCAACAGCTGGTGATGTGTTGGTAGCAATGGGAAATGATATCGCGACTGGTGGTCTTGCATTGTGTAGTGACAATCTTAAAAATCCGACTGCAGTGCGTATTGATACCGATGGAACATGTGACAATGGTACTCAAAATGAAGGGATCTATGTATTGGGCACAAGTGAAACTCTCACGATTAATGAAGTAGATAGTACATGGAGCTTTGGTGACGCAATTACAATGAGAGGTAATGCAAATGGAACATATGATGACGGAGAAGATATTTTTACAGAAGAAACATCTGGTAGTTTAACGTATTCAGATTCTGCTGATGACAATGTATATGGTACACCGAAATTGAAGAAGGGAAACATACTCATAGATTTTGCGGCCGACTGTGATGGAGCAGGTTCCAGTACACAGTCATGTGTGTTCACAGGCTTATCTCCCCTCAACGCTACATCGAGTATTCTTATTGATGAGGGAACAAAAGGTGGAGTAGCACCTAATGGTGTTGTTGATATACAAGAAGATCAATTCACGGGCATTGGAGTGCAGAACATAGGTACTGCAGTGGATAATACAGATATCTCATCTGTAAAAGTGTGGATGGAGCAAAAAACTGAAGGATTTCAGTCAAATAAAGATATTTTGTTTGGCATCATGACAGTTAATTCGGCAGATGCGAGGGAATGGAGACTGGGCGGTTTGACTCAAGCTGTTAATGCGGGAGGGCTTCATATATATGTAACGGTTGATATCTCAGCGAATCCAACGGAGGGCGCAACACTTCAATTTCAAATTCCTGTATTTAATGATGTTGGTAATGATGGTGTACTCACACAGAATAATGATCGCGGTGTGTTTGTATTATCAGATAATAGCGGACCGACTGATACTGCTGTGGTGAACTCGAATATTCAGACTATAGGCTCTATAGACTCCATAAACTCTATTCCAATACTTACTGAAGTTATATCAGCTCCTTCTGGATTTAATAAAACACCTGAGTATACATTTAATACAACAATTGGTGGAACTATTACATATGGCGGAGATTGTTCTAGTGATACGACGACTGCAATTGCTGGAGATAATACTATTACATTTAATACGTTAAAAAAGGGTAATCATAAAAATTGCACTATTACAGTGGATTCAAGTGAGCCACTTACTATAACAGCATTTAAGATAGCAAAAGCTGGAGGTAAAATCAGTGCATTAACAACTAATTCTGTTTCGAAAATTAGAACACAAACGAAAATCAAAACACAAGTTGTATCAAAGGCAGACATACAAGAAACAGAAGACTCTCTTATTGACAACAAAACAGATGGAGTATCTTCACACGAAACAGTGTCTGGGGAATCTACTGAGAGTGAAGCGTCCGATGTTGAATTTGTTGATGATGTAATTTTATTAACCGATGATAAAGAATCTACAGAAGAGAGTAGTGTAGTGTCATCAATCAAAATATCTTCCCCAAAATTTACTCGTATACTTACACGTGGTAATTCGGGATCGGATGTTAAGGCACTTCAGAAGTTTCTTAATAAAAGTGGTTTCCCAATTGCATCAAATGGATTTGGATCACTTGGAAATGAAACAGACTACTTTGGTCCACTCACAGAGAAGGCGCTTAAGAAATTTCAAGAAGCACATAGTGATGAAATATTAGATCAGTTTGTATTTTCAGATGAAATTGGATCTTTAGGAGAGTCTACAATTGAATTTATTGCATCGTTGGATGAAGTCAATGTAATAAATAGTGATAAAGAAACTATAGCAAAGATAGAAAAACCAAACCTTATAGATGACAGAGCGACTCATAGTTGTAGTGTGACACCGTTCTCTCAGAATATTACTAGAGGTCAATCTAAAACAAGAGTATTGAAACTTCAGTCAGAAAATGACAATACACCGTTTGTTATTAGTGTRGGGGAATTGTCCAGGGGACTTTCTGTTTCATTTAATGAAACACAAGGGAGTGGACAACATGACATTAATATAGAGTTGAGTGCAGCAGTGGATGCAGCACAGGGCTCATTTAATGTGATTGTGATTCATGAAGTTACAGAAGATGACGGAAGTACTACCTCTAACATTTGTCAGTTTAATGTAGTTGTAGAATAAGGATTTTTCAATATGAATACACGGCTCGGCAAAAAGAAATATATCTCAATCCATATCTCCCTTATGAGTGCAATCATTGTAATGCTTATAGTATTCGGTATTTCATTATTTGTGCCCTTAGACAAGGGTGAAGTGTATGCGGTTGGAACAAGAGTGCAAACAGTAACAGGAAATAATGGAGAGGGAGGAACTTTACTAGCTGCCACATGGCCATCTGCAACAACTGCAGGGAATCTTCTTGTAGCTATTTTAAATACAGACGGAGGGACTAATATTACAGCGACACCACCGGCTGGCTGGAGTCACGCAGTAACCAGTAATCATGGGAAAAAACTAAAGACAGCAATCTACTATATTGAGAATGCATCACCTCAGTCTGGGATAGTGATATGGACGGTCTCATCCACAGAAGCAACACTCACACTTGCAGAGTATTCTGGAATCGCAACATTCGATGCACTTGATGTTGTTGCTACTGAGAGAGGAAAATCACTCTCAGTAGATTCAGGTATAACCTCCAGTACTGCACAGGCAGATTCAGTAGCTATTGCAGGTATTGGAGTAAAAGGAATAGTAACATTTTCTGATCAGACTAATGGGTTTACTGAGGTGAGTCAGACAAGTAGTTCATCTGAAATATCTTCAGTGTTATATGAAAAAATTCTCTCTGCATCTGGGACACAACAAGTTCTCTCTACTGTTTCGTCAAAGAAACAATTTGCGGGTGCGGTCGCGGTCTTTAAGGCAGCTACAATACTGACGCTTGAGCAATCTGGATATCGGTTCTTTAATAATGAAAATTCAACCGATATTGGTGCTCCGTTGGCGGGACAAGACGCAGCTGCCTCGCTTTCGACTGATGGGGATGCGTTTCGACTCAGAATGCTTACTCATGTTAACTCTGGATCTCTTCCATTAAATGGAGAAAATTTTAAACTACAATTTGCATCTCAAGTTGGTGCTGTATGTAATACGAACATGACATCGACTGATGAAAACTATGTAGATGTAACAGACACTACTGCAATCGCATTTAATGATAATGGTGTACCTGTGGATGGAACTGCGTTTACTGCGAACGCACATGACMCAACTCATAGTGCAGATATAATTGTGAATCAAACCTATGAAGAGTTAAATAATTTTACAAACTCTCAGTCACCTATTAATGCAGATCAGGATGCTAAGTGGGATTTCTCACTTATAGACAACGACGGAGTATCTGCTGCTACGTATTGTTTCCGAGTCGTAACATCGAGCGGTACGACTCTTGATGACTACACTGCTATTCCGGAAATTACCACATTTGCTAATTCTGCACCGAACAATCCTCCAACCTCAACAGTACCCGGCACAATTACTCAGGCAACAAATGGATCAGGTGAGATCACATTCTCGGTAACAATTGCAGATGCTGATTCRSAAGAGTCWCGAGTGAAAGTAGAATACTCWGATGATGGAGGAGCTAACTTCTTTGACCCAGACCTTATCTCTGTAACACCCAACAATGGAGTCACAGACTTAGATGATGCAAACACGTATCAGATTGGTACAGTGAATGGAATAGACACTGATGACTTTGGATCAGTTACTCTTACTATTGTATGGGATACTCAATCAGTATCTAATGGTAATGGATCATTAGATGGAACAGATCAATCAGATATTCAAATACGAGTCACACCAAATGACTCAATTACAGATGGTACAGCTGCAACATCAGCAAGCTTTACCGTTGACAACATCGCTCCCACCGTCACCACCGCCAACATCTCAGTTACAGGAGCAACAGGAACCTCAGGTGCATTCAAAAATGGTGACACTGCAGTACCAACATGGAACAACACTGCAGGTGGAGACAATAACTCTGATATCGSATCAGTGTCATTTAATGTAGCTGACTTCAAAGCAACAGATACTGCACTTGCAGGATCAAACTCATCAGAGACATGGACAGGAACACTCTCTGGTGCACTAGATTCACAAGATGATACGAACAACAACACAACTGTGACAGTAACTGACGATGCGGGTAATGTTACCGTGACTGCAGGAACGAATAATTATGTGATTGATGCGATTGCACCAACAGGATTAACAGCACTCACAGCCGGAGCAACGGGTGATACGACTCAGGTACTTAATTGGACAGCAGTAACTGAAACAAGCTTTGATCATTATGAAATATGGTTTGGAACAGTTCAAGCTGATGTACAAGGGCGAACTGGAACTGCAATAGAATGGGATGATACAGACGATGCAGTACTTATAACAGAAAGTACAACAAGTACCACTATTAATGGATTAAGTAGTTCAACAACGTATTACTTTAAGGTATTTGCTGTAGATAATGCAGGAAATGAAGAAACTGTCACTGATATTATTACTACCACCACACTCTCATTAGGAAATAATGCACCAACCTCAACAGTACCCGGCACAATTACTCAGGCAACAAATGGATCAGGTGAGATCACATTCTCGGTAACAATTGCAGATGCTGATTCGCAAGAGTCTCGAGTGAAAGTAGAATACTCTGATGATGGAGGGGCTAATTTCTTTGATCCCGATCTCATCTCTATGACATCAAACAATGGAATCACAGACCTAGATGATACACACATATACCAGATTGGTTCAGTAGATGGAATCGATACCGATGACTTTGTATCAGTCACTCTTATCATTGTATGGGATACTCAATCATCACTAAATGAAAATGGATCACTTGATGCTATAGATCAGTCGGATATTCAAATACGAGTGACACCAAATGATTTTATTGCGGACGGTTCACCTACGTCATCAGCAAGCTTTATTATTGATAATATGGATCCGACTGTCACAGACAGTAATATCTTTGTTGCATCTACAGGTTCAGGAACAGGTGGAGCATTTGTTCTAAATGATATAGTAACAGTTGTATGGATCAATGCAGTGTGGGGTGATAATAATACTGAATTCTCTACTGTATCAGCGAATCTCTCGGACTGGGGTGGAGGAACTCTTGTGACATTGAGAGACACCACTGCCTGTGGAGGATTGCCTAATAATGATATATATGAAGCGTGTTTCACTCTTTTCTCAGGTTCAATCGATATGACAGATGCCCATGCCTCAGTCTCTGTAACTGATGCTGCCGGTAATTTAAATACAACAGCAGACAGTATTATGTTTAGTGTAGATACAGATATTCCAGGAGGTATTATTTCAGCAGTAACTCCAAGTACTGGGACTTCTAAGACAGGAGATACAGTGAGACTTACTGTCGTTGAAGAAGCGAATGAGGCTGGAGTGATACTTTCCGGAACAATAAATGGAGTTATGGGAACAAATGTAATTGATTATGGAAATGGTACATATACTATAGATTATATTGTTACAGAAGAAGAACTATCTGTTGCTTCTGGCTTACTCACTGCATCACTTATATTTACCGATGCGGTCGGAAATGTATCTCCCGCTATTACTGCATTACCTTTCAATGCTCTGTCAATTGCGACAAATCCTATTGTGAAAAAAACAGAAGTTCCACCAGAACAAACTGGAGGAACAGTTATTTTCCCTAGTGTTACAAGCGGTCAAGGGCTTATAGAACCTCTCTTTACCACAAGTCTCCAGCGAGGAGATAGAGGAGATGATGTCACACGACTACAACAATTACTTGCAACTGATATATCTATATATCCAGAAGGTATAGTTTCAGGATTCTTCGGAAGTCTCACAGAGCGTGCAGTAGGACGATTCCAGATAAGATATGGAGTTGTGAGTTCATCAACAAGTGGAGGACATGGAAGAGTAGGGCCGCGTACCAGAACTAAACTCAACAAAGTCTTTGGAGGAGCCATACCAGTTATATCACCTATCACAGCACCTCTCTTTACCACAAGTCTCGATCGAGGAGATAGAGGAGATGATGTCACACGACTACAACAGTTACTTGCAACTGATTCAATCATATATCCAGAAGGCATTGTTTCTGGATTTTATGGAAGCCTCACGGAACGAGCAGTGGGACGATTCCAATTGAAATACGCAGTTGTGAGTTCATCAACAAGTGGAGGACATGGAAGAGTGGGGCCACGTACACGTGCGAAACTAAACGAAGTGTTTGCGGGAAATATAGTAGAGCGCAGAGAGGTATCAGTTAGTTCAATTCTCGAAAAAGGAGATAAGGGAGGTGATGTCACACGACTACAACAGTTACTTGCAACTGATATATCTATATATCCAGAAGGCATTGTTTCTGGATTCTTCGGAAGCCTCACAGAACGAGCAGTAGGACGATTCCAATTGAAATACGCAGTTGTAAGTTCTCCAGCAAATGGGGGATATGGAAGAGTAGGACCACGTACACGAGCGAAGCTAAATGAAATATATGGACAATAAATTATTAGTCATTTATTATGAAGAGACATGAGTAACATAATGAAACAAAGTAGATTATCTTCATTGGCAGACGGGCTGTTTGCTATCGTCTTGACGTTATTAGTATTTCGAATTCAAGTGGATCTTCCCGCTGTATCTTCTGGAAATTATGAACTATGGCGGGCACTTTTAGATATTAAAATTTCATTTTTGACATATCTATTTAGCTTCGCACTTTTATTTGTATATTGGAAATCACACCATTATATAGTTTCTGTGTATGCAAATAATATAAACACCAAACTTACCACTATAAACGGATTGTTTTTTCTTTTTATAACACTTATTCCTTTTACGACAGATTTTCTAGCACAATATAATGCAACGGAATTAGCGGTGGCGATCTATGGGGGGAACATAATTATTATCGGAGTCATTCTTTTTTGGATGAAACGATATGTAATAAATGCCGAGGATATTGGCAACAGTGAATTAAGCTACCGTGACATGCGACATGGAGATATACGAATATTACTTCCTGTATATTTTGCTGCCGCTGCTATTATACTTAGTTTTTACAGCACTACTGTTTCGCTTATATTATTTTCTATTTTAATTATTTTTAATTTAATACCTTCAACGACAAATATTGTCATGTGGTTTTTGAAACCTTTTTACTCTAAAGTTGAAAATGACCACACATAGAAATACTTAGTGTATATACTATATATCCTCTAATAATTTTAAAATGCGTTCTATTTTTNATTCACACACCGCGCACTATATCTAGAATATAAGTAGTATATCTTCGCTTCTCTTGATATAACTGGTTCATTCGGACAAAATAAGTGAGCAAACTCCTTGTTTCGCTCCTCGCTGCCAGTTATAATAAAACAAATGGATAATGATGACAATAAAATTACATATTTTGCTGAAACTGATTTTCGAAATGAAAAAAAGCGTTTTGGTATTAGAGGAATTGATCGCACAAAGCATATATATGTTATTGGAAAAACTGGAATGGGTAAGTCCGTATTGCTTGAGAATATGGCGATTCAAGATATTCAAAATGGGGAAGGGATGGCATTTATTGACCCTCATGGAGGTTCCGCTGAAAAACTTCTTGATTATGTTCCACAGGAGCGCATTAAGGACGTTATTTATTTTGCACCATTTGACATAGATTACCCCATTTCATTTAATATTATGGAAGACGTAGGGTTCGACAAGCGACATCTTGTGGTATCGGGTCTTATAAGTTCATTTAAGAAGATTTGGATTGATGCATGGTCATCTCGAATGGAACATATTTTAACCAATACATTACTCGCACTTCTTGAATATCCTGATTCAACACTTCTCGGAGTAAATAGAATGTATGTTGATAAAGCATACAGAAAAAAAGTAGTTGAGAACATTACTGACCCAACCGTAAAGTCATTTTGGGTAGATGAATTTGCAAAATATACGGATCGGTTTGCAGCTGAGGCAACACCTGCAATTCAAAATAAGATAGGTCAATTTACTACTAATCCTATTATTAGAAATATAATAGGACAGCCGAAGTCGAGCTTTGATATCAGGGACATTATGGATAATAAGAAGATTCTCATTATGAACCTTTCGAAAGGTCGTGTGGGTGAACAGAATGCGAGCTTGCTCGGTGGTATGCTTATTACAAAGGTATATTTGGCAGCGATGTCACGTGCAGATGAGACTGCTGAAGCATTAGCTGCACTTCCAAATTTTTATTTCCATGTTGATGAATTTCAGTCATTTGCAAATGAGACGTTTGCTGATATTTTGGCGGAGGCTCGAAAATATAAACTCAATCTTACTATTGCTCATCAGTATATTGCACAAATGGAAGATGCGGTACGTGATGCAGTATTTGGAAACGTGGGAACAACTATTACATTTAGAGTTGGACCATTTGATGCTGAAGTGCTCGAGAAAGTGTTTGTCCCTACATTTACTCAGGATGACATTGTGAGCTTGGGTCGGTTTCAAATCTATCTTTCATTGATGGTGGATGGTATAGGTTCGACACCTTTTTCAGCAAAAACTTTACCACCTATAGAATTAACAGAAGAATCACATAAAGAAGAGGTTATAAAGAACTCTCGTACTATATTTGCATCACGGCGTAGTGAGGTGGAAGAGAAAATTACATCATGGATTAATAAAAGCTTTGAAGAACCCCGTGCACCTAGAAAAACTGCAACTACCAGCACATCGACAACTGCATCGACAACTGCAGCGACAACTGCACGCACTGTTAAAAGAGTTATAGAGAAGAAACCTCCAGTATCAAGAGTTAAAAAAGCACCACCACCTCGAGCCAAGCCAGCTCCAGTGAAGAGAGTTATAAAATCATCTCCTAAATTAAAAATGATTTTAGACAAACTCGAATCTGAAGAACGTCCATCTATAAAGACAGAGGAAGAAAAAAAACCAGTAGCACCACCAGTCAAATCTATGTCGCTCTCGGAATTACAAAAAAAATCTTCGACAGTGCAAAAGAAAAAATCTACAAAGGATGCATCTAGTGAAACTATGTCAGCACTTAAATCAGTACTCAATAAGGCACTATCAGATAAAGATTCCACCGCGAACGAGGAAAAGCAATCTACACACAGTACTCCTCCTAAAAAAAATATAAAAGAAGTACCTGAAGATGTACTACGAAGTATTCTAGAGTAGTAACTTATTATCACACATAAATTGACGCACATTGTGAGAGATTCAGCAGTACAATCAAATTTTTTTGTTCACGCATTGATTTTTTGCGCACTGTTTCTATTTTTTCTGTATGTCTCACCTGTATTCGCTCAAGTTGAGATTACTGAAATAATGTATGACCTTGAAGGGTCTGATTCTGATAGAGAATGGATAGAAATCACAAATACGGGCAGTAATGATATAGATCTATCTACTTGGAAATTCTATGAAAATACGACTAATCACGCATTAACTCCATTCCAGGGAGGTAATCTTATTTCTCCTGGTGATTTTGCTGTGATAGTAGATAAGGCAGAAACTTTTTTGATAGATTGGCCAAACTTCTTGGGACTTATTTTCGATAGTTCTTTCTCGCTTTCTAATTCTGGAGAAGTATTGGAAATTCGCGATAGTGATTTGCTTACAATTCATCAGGTTACATATTCGTCAGCTGATGGAGCACAAGGTGACGGAAATTCATTACAAATTTCTGGAAATGACATCTCGTCGGGAGTTGCAACTCCTGGAGCTGGATCATCGGGTGGGGGGAGCGGTGGTTCTGGAAGTGGATCAGGATCAAGTGGTAGTGGAAGTTCAATACCACCTCCCGTCATTTATGGTGACAGTTCCTCCTCTCTATCCGCTCAAATTATTGCGTCAACGACAGTAGTTGCAGGAGTAATAACAAATTTTGAAAGTAATATTAAAGATGTAAATGGAGCAACACTTACTCAGGGTAAATATTATTGGAACTTTGGAGATTTTATAACAAGAGAAGGTGATCGGTCACAAAAATTTACTCATACATATGAATATCCTGGTGACTATGTAGTTGTGCTTGAATATTATAAAAAAGTTAATGCAAAGGAACCTGATGCGATTGACCGAAGACTTATAAAAGTTATTCCCGCAAATATTGAGATTTCGTCAGTCGGTGATGAAGACAATTTTTTTATTGAACTTTCAAATACGGGATCGTATGAACTTGATTTATCTAAGTGGGTAGTACGAGTTGGATCGCAATCGTTCTCTATTCCTAGAAACACTATTATGCTTCCTAAAAAGAAGGTATTTTTCTCGCCAAAGGCAACTGGTTTTACGTATAGTGATGAAAAAGTGGAGATAGTCTTTCCGGGAGGTGAGGTTGCGAGTAGTTTTGGAGGTACTGTAGTAGAGGATACTGAAAAAGTGAGTGAAGAAGTGGTTGTACCGGCGCCAACGGTAATGTCATCTACACAGCCCTATAAAGAACCTTCAGTTGTGGAAATAGATGTCGAATCTGATTCATCTAAAACTAATGAAGACACATCTGAGCAGGTAGAAGAAGGTGAATTATCACCTTCCGAAGTTCTATTTAATAGGGCAGCCCAGGCACAGACCGCTGCAGTTGGAAATCTCAGGCGAAATTCGTCATCCAACAAAGAAAAAGATTCCTCCAATTTGTTTATGTGGATTTCTGCACTTATTGGCGTCATTATTATATCTTCTAGTAGTGTTCTTTTTCTACGAAAAGGTTCCACTGGAGAGCACGTGCGTTCCCATTCTCTAGAGTCAGATGATATAGAGCTTATAGATTAATTTTTATTTGTGATATTAGTACAATGTTTTTTTATTTTGCACGTAGTTTTTTTAATAGTTTTGGAATTTTTTTGAAGTCTTTAATAAGTATATCTCTCAAAGATCCATTGTAGAGTGCGGCTGCCGGATGATAGAGTATATAAAAATTTTTCGTCGGTATCCCAGGAATTTTTTTATTGAGAAGTGTTCCATGTGTATTTGAGATTTTTTCGTCAGGAAAAAAGTTATTCATTGCATGACGCCCGAGTGTAATAATGAGTGTCGGTTGAATAAGATTAAGTTCATCAATAAGCCACTGATTGCATTCTTGTTTTTCTTTTTCTAAGGGATCGCGATTATCAGGAGGACGATACTTAACTATGTTCGTGATATATACATCATTTCTTTTAAGATGTATATCAGCGAGCATCTCATCAAGAAATTTTCCTGCAGCACCTACAAAAGGTATTCCCAGTTCGTCTTCTTTTTTGCCAGGAGCTTCTCCAATAAATACAATATCTGCATATGGTGTGCCGTCTCCAGGTACACCTTGAGTCGCAGTTTTCTTTAGTGTACACGTGGAATCAATGAGCCACTTACTATGTAGGTCTCGCAATGCGTTTCTTTTATTCATATAGAAAAGTATATCAAAATAATGTAGAATGTGAGGTATAGTGAAAAAGAGATATTTATAAGATTAATTAATATACTAGTATGTCAATAAAATCATTCTTTCTTAAAAAGATGCTTAAATTACAATTAAAGAAAAATAATGTCCCTCAAGATCAACAGGATAAGATAATAGATGTGCTTACAAGTAATCCTGAATTGTTCCAAAAAATTGCAAAAGAAGCTGAAGAAAAAGTAAAACAAGGTTTTGATCAGCAAAAAGCTATGATGGAAGTCATGAAAAAATATCAGCACGAATTGAAGGGCATTCTCTAATCTCCTTTAGTCAATAATCCACAGGAAATTTATTCTCTTGAAAACACTCACTTAAAGTGAGTGTTTTTCCATATGTAAGAGCTAAAACCCTTTAAATATACACTTGCTATATAGCTATATAGTTTATATAATTAACACACGCGTCATAATTGTGATAATTCCTCGATAAAAATCGAGGCCAGCACAAGTGGCGTTTTTTTTGTTGGAAATTTTCTGAGCAATAAATGTTATTAGTCATACATAATAATAAATAGTATATATGACTCAAATTACTTCGATAAAATTTTTTTGCCCAAAGGTCGAGGTGCTGGAGAACAGAGTAAGTATTACATGACTAATATATGAAAAAAAGAACCAGAACACACACCAATGGATTTGTTCCATTTGTACTTGTTCTTTCTCTTGGCGTACTATCTTTTATCACGAGTCAGCAAGTAAATAATATACAAGAACAAAAAAATATTTATGATGAAGTTGAAGAGGAAATATTTGAAGCATCTTCTTCTGAAATATTATCAAGTGAAACCACTAAAGTTGTACTGACGGAAGATGAATTTATAGAAGACGAAACTTTTTCCATGGACATCACATCTTCTTTAGAAGACACCAGTGGGAATTTATTAGATTCAACATTCTCGTTGAAATTTATACGTACACTTGGAATTGGAAATGTGGGATTGGATGTTAAGGAACTCCAGAAGTATCTCAATCGAAATGGATTTTTACTGTCACCAATTGGATATGGCTCTCCTGATAATGAGACCATATACTTTGGTCCTCGCACAAAAGAAGCGTTGAGGAAATTCCAAGAAGCACATAGTGATAAAATTTTGGATCCATTTGAACTTGTCGAGGGAACTGGCTTTTTGGGAAAATTTACAATTGAGTTTATTTCCTCATATGATACATCGATACAAAAAGAAGCTGAAGCACTCGCACAGGTAACAGAAAAACCAATACTTATAGATAATGCAGCGACTCATAGCTGTAGTGTGACTCCATATGTGCAAAAATTGATCAAAAGTCAGTCTAAAGCTCGAGTCTTAAAATTGGAACCTGTGAATGAGAGTTTGTCATTTAATATTGAAACGGGTGAATTGCCAGATGGTCTTTCGGTATCATTCATCGAAACGGAGGGAGTTGGGTCACGTGACATTGATGTCACATTGAGTACAACTGATGATGCATCAGAAGGTTCATTTAATATAATCGTGATTTATAGAGTCGTGGAAGATAATGGAAATACTGTCTCTATCATTTGTCAGCTTAATGTAGTTGTTGAATAACTGTATGAAAAAATTTAATGCACGAATTAGAGACAGGTTATACAAATTTGAGAGACATCACGCTCTCGGACTTCTTTTTATTTTTGTAATTGTGTTTATGATTTTTTCATATTCATTTAATCAACACAATGCGTTTGCTGCAGGGGCGAGAGTACAGACAATAACAGGAAATAATGGAGCCGGAGGAACCACTGTATCTGCGACATGGCCCAGTGCTACTACGACAGATAATCTATTAGTTGCGATAGTTGCTGTAGATGGTGGTACTAATGTAACTATATCACCACCAGCAAGTTGGATTCTGGCTGTGAGTGCTGATAATGGAGGTAGGACAAAGTCATCAATTTATTATATTGAAAATGCCGCTTCAGAATCTGGAGTATCTTCATGGGGATTAAGTGCATCAAAAGAGGCAACAATCACATTAGCTGAATATTCTGGTATGGCAACATCCAGTGCACTAGATGTGACGGCTTCTGCAATCGCAAACTCCCTCACCGTGGATTCTGGGACAACTTCCACAACAGCTCAAGCTGACTCATTGGCAGTGGCTGGAATAGCAATTCAAGGAATAGTGACATATTCTGCGGAGACAAATAGTTTCACCGAAGTGAGTGAAGTACAAAGTAGTACTATTGTATCTAGTGCATTTTATGAAAAAATACTGTCTACCACTGGAACACAACAAGTTCAAGCTACTATTAGTGTAAAGCAGAGGTCTGTGGGTGTGATTGCCGTGTTTAAAGCAGCTTCAACATTCGAGCAATCAGCGTATCGATTTTTTAATAATGCAGATTCTACAGATGTAGGATCAGCACTTGCATCTCAAGATACTGCCGCTACACTTTCATCCGACGGAGATGCGTTTAGACTTCGATCACTACTTCACATAGGTGTTGCAAATCTCGCATCAAGTGGAGAAAACTTTAAACTGCAATTTTCAGAACGATCAGGTACATGTGATACTGGTTTTTCTGGAGAGACGTATACTGATGTGACTGCGGGAACTGCAATTGCGTACAATAATAATACAACACCGAGTGATGGTGATAATCTAACTTCAAATGCAAATGATCCGACTCATGGAGGAGATACAATCACAAATCAAGATTATGAAGAATTAAACAATTTTACGAATAGTGTCTCAGCTATCAATGTGGGACAAGATGGCAAATGGGATTTCTCACTTATAGATAATGATGGAACATCTCCGGTCACATATTGTCTCAGAATTGTAAAATCAGATAACTCAGTGCTTGATACGTATTCAGTTATTCCAGAAATTACAACCGCCGCCGACTCAACATTGTTTGATACAGGTACAGTCATTGACGTGTCAACGACCGTTGCGAGGGCTGATGCGGTTGTTGAGATGTTGAGTGTCACTGTCCAAGATGCTGATGCAGGTAATTTGGAGAGCATTGTTGTTGATACAGGATCTTCAGCCGAGGGAGATGTAGATCAGGTGCGACTTTATCTCGATGGAACAAATTGTAATGCGACGGGTGCGAACGGAACATTTGAATCTGGATCTGATACATTATTAGGTTCAACTGGAACAACAGGAGGAGAAACAGCTGCATTTTTATCAGGAACTGCGACATTTGATAAGGATAATACAGATGAGAGCACAGGATTAGGTGATATTTCTACCGTGTGTTCACTCACAACTTCCCTCACTTATTTTATAGTGTATGAATTATCCTCCTCTCCGACAGATACTAATGCAGTTACTGCTCAAATTGACGCGAGTCAAATTGCATCAAGTGGGGGTATCGAGTTTGCACCTTCCAGTGATTCATCTACTGCATCCGTAACTATTGACACGACTCCTCCCACCGTCACCACCGCCAACATCTCAGTCACAGGAGCAACAGGAACATCAGGTGCATTCAAGAATGGTGACACTGCAGTACCAACATGGAACAACA
>NVSU01000015.1 GCA_002401345.1 Candidatus Wolfebacteria bacterium | reverse complement strand
TAGAATATATGTTGAATAATCGTCCAAGGAAACGCCTTGGATGGAAGACACCATTAGAAGTATTTAATGAGAGTGTTGCACTTACTGATTGAATGTACCGTGCACGATATTGACACTGGTCTCTTGGTATAGTTTCAAACCAACGGTTTATCCAACTATACAGAGCTTTACCAAAAGCAGTTTCCGACTTTTTTGCAAAAAGCTCTTCAGGTACTTCAATTTCGATAGTTTTAACTGAAATAAATCCTGCAGGTAGATGCTGTTTGTTTTCACTTACATTTTCTTGCTCTGCTTTATTAATATCTTCCCATGATATATTCCAAGTAAAATCAAAAGGATCATCTTTCATTAAAAATTCCTTTCTTCTTTTTTTGTCTCGATACCTTTTATTTAATACCAGACACGCAATTCGATGTTTGCCGGGAGAAAAAACTTGAAGAAAGTGAACTGCTTGTTCAACTTTAACAAAATATCTTCTTCCTCTTCGTGCACTTAAAGGAATAGGATCCTCTGGATCATCGCATCTGATTTCTCTTTCATCTTGCTCAATAATAAGAATATATGCTGGTTTTTTATCGATGACCTCATCTCCAAAAAACCATTGAATAGGAATGGTAGCAGAATCCATTTCTTGTTTTCCGCCATTTAAAACAATTTTCACGTCTGAGTTTTGCATTGCCATTTTATATAATTTTAAGGAACTATACGATAATTTGTGTGTATAACTCGTTTGGTTAAATCTGGGCTTATAGTACCAAGTATTTGACTAAAGTCAAGTTGTATCTTTGGTCATAATTCATTATCCTTAACTAATATGAATCCTAAAACATTCATTTTTATAGGTCGCTCAGGGTGTGGAAAGGGCACACAGGCGAAACTACTTGAAGAATATCTTCATAAAAATGACCCAAATACAGATGTATTTTATTTAGAAACTGGAGAGAAATTTCGAGAGCTCATTAAGGGCACAAGTCTCACAAGTACACTCGCAAATGAAATTTATATCAATGCTACTCGACAGCCAGATTTTTTGGCGATTCATATTTGGTCACATATCTTTAATGAATCAATAAAAGATAATCAGCATGTGATTATTGATGGTACTCCTCGATCACTAGGCGAGATAAAAATACTCGATACCGCTGTAAACTTTTATAAATGGGATACGCCAGTATTTATTCATATGGATGTATCTCGACAGTGGTCTACTATACGTCTCATGGAACGCGGACGAAGCGATGATATAAATGAGGAAGATATTAAAAAAAGACTTGATTGGTTTGATACTGATGTGGCTCCCGCAGTGGAGTATGCAAAAGATAATGATCTCTATAAATACGTTCACATTAATGGAGAGCAAACTATTGAAGAGGTCCACAGTGAAATACTTAAGAAGATATTTTGATATATGGAAATTATTATAAAAACACCAGAACAAATAGAAATATTACGAGAGGGAGGAAAGAAACTCGCCCTTATTTTGAGTGAGGTAGCAAAAAAAGTTGCCCCTGGGGTTACCACAAGGGAGCTTGATGAATATGCAGAAAAACTTATTAGAGAGAGTGGTGATGAGCCTGCATTTCTAAATTACAAACCAGAAGGCATATCGTATCCCTATCCTGCTTCCCTATGTACATCTGTAAATCAGGACATTGTTCACGGAATTCCACAAAAAGATCAAGTATTAAAAGAAGGAGAAATTATATCCATAGATTGCGGCCTAAAACACAAAGGTCTCTACACTGATCATGCAATTACGGTCCCAGTAGGGAAAGTAAGTAAAGGAGCCCAAAAACTTATGAATAGTACACAAGAGGCACTTTATAAGGGAATAGAGGCAGCTCGCGGTGGAGGGCATGTAGGAGACATTGGAGACGCAATAGACAGATATGCAAAGAAACACAAGTATGGAAATGTGAGAATTTTAAGTGGTCATGGTGTGGGTATAAAAATCCATGAAGATCCATATATTCCCAATTATGGAAAGAAAGGAACAGGCGAGAAGCTTGTTCCAGGAATGGTAATTGCAATTGAACCAATGTTTAATGAAGGAACAGATGATGCAATAGTTCAGGAAGATGAATTTACATTTACTACAGCTGATTCTCGAAAAAGCTCTCATTTTGAACACACAATATTGATCACAGAGGGAGCACCAGAAATACTCACTCAAGTATAAAAAAACCTATTATATATAAAATATATAATAGGTTTTAGTTTAATACTACATTCACAATTTTTTGTGCAATTTTTTTCGTTGCATCTGTGATTGTAAATTTTTTAGCAGTGAGCTTTATTTCCTCTCTTTTTCTTCTATTTTGAAAAATCTTGAAAAGATTTTTCAAGGAATCATCAGCATTCCAAAAGAAGCCAATCAATCGAGAGCCTTTTATTTTACTAAGAGTGTTACTGCCGAAATTGCATGAGCCATGCAATACAAGATATGCCCACCCTTTCTCTAGTACCTCTTTATCCGTGTATGCATTTGAATCCACGACTGCAATATCCTTCTTGTAAATGGATTTCAAAATATTCTCAACATTTTTTCTGTGTTTCATGTCTATAATGAGAATAATAGAATCCTTTGTGTCGAGAATATTCGTCACTTGTAGTATGATTTCAGAAAGTGCGTACTTTTCTGTAAATACATAGTAGACTATGTCACTCTTTTCAAGAAAAAAGTGTATAAAGCGATGTACATATACAACAGGAAATGATGGCTCATAATTAAAAAGTTCGTTCAACTTTTTATTGCCATAGCATCCTATAAAGACTTGCTTTTTCATGGTATGGAATTTTAGATGAACTTTTATTCTGTTTCAATTATAAAACGATAAGCATCATAAATCAATATTGACAATATTGATTTATGTAGTGTGATTTGCATTAAATATCCAGTGTATATAAAAAATCGGCCGTATGGCCGATTTTTTATTATATATCAAGTACTGATTTGGATGGCGCTTGAGATTCGCGCTTACCTGTTGAAACATCCCAGAGCGTCTTTGCTCGTATATCAATCATTTCCATTTTCTTCTGTGGATCTGCGTTGTCGTACTGAGCTTTTATTGCCGGATCTTTATTGATATTTTCGAGTGCTCTATCAATAAATTCTGCAGGTACTTTTTCATCAACTCCTGTTTCTGGTCCGTTAACCTTCTCTTCTTGAGGTCCTGTCCTTTCTTCTATTTCTCTTTTTACTGCTTCACTTTTAGGAGCCTTTCCTCCCATTAGATTGTCAAAAAATCCCATAATAATGTATATATCTTAGTTTTTAATAATTAAACGACCCCTCTCTTGTTCCTAATAATAATAGCAAATTTACTATTTTTTATAAAGATACTTACATTGTGCTATTTAATTTTACAATAGTCAATATGTGTCTATATATAATCCAGCAATAAAAAAGGCCCACAAGATTGTGGGCCATAAAGTCAGTTTTGACATAGTGCTTCGTCGAAATTCATTGCAATGATTACATGATCAATATTATTGTTCGATCGCAGTGATGTAAATTTATCATGTACAGATTCGGTAAATGTGATCATCTCATCAATTTTACCAACTATACCGTCATAAAGTTCTAACACATCAGTGTCCTTCTCTACTCCTACCATACGAAAGTATTGAACAAAGGTAGGGTATG
This sequence comes from Candidatus Wolfebacteria bacterium, assembly GCA_002401345.1. Lineage (GTDB taxonomy): Bacteria > Patescibacteriota > Minisyncoccia > Phycocordibacterales > NVSU01. The sequence continues at coordinate 16,228 of NVSU01000015.1, read as the reverse complement.
TACGTGTGAGATACACATTTTTTTGAGGCTCTGCCGCCGAATTAAACTCAATGAGCATTGCTTTGACCTGAATCAAATGATCTTTGCATCGTACTATCTTCTTTGCAATATCTTCTTGTGATATTCGTGCCGATAAATCCTTGAAAAAAGAAATCAAGCTTGGACAGATCCCTTTTTTATCATTAATGCGATATAAAAAATCTCCCAACTTATGTAATTCATTAAATTTAGCTTCATCACTTGAGGCTGCTTCAAGACTTGAGTGAACTATTCGAAGTTCATTAAGAAATATACATATAAGACGTGAAATATTTTTTCCTGTTTTCATTTTTCAACGTTTTGAATCTGTATATATTATATAATATAGGGGTATTGCGTCAATATTGACAAAGATGTGATTTATATCAGAAAGTTTGAATGTTTCAATTACATTAACAGTATCCCTTTGCTATTCCGTGATATACTTTAATTAAATAGTATTATGGCAGAGCAATTTAAATCACAAAACGCTCCTTCATTTTCTTCTCCTGAAGAAGAAGTGGCATTTTTGCGTGAGACACTAAAGCAAAAAGAGAATGCATTAGTAGAGGGTGGTCAGGAGGTAAAAAAAGAGGAGATTGCACGTGAGACATTAAAAGAATATTCGGAAATTGCACCAGAACAAGTACTTCCCAAAGAAAAAATATTAACTGAGCCTGAACAAGAGAAGGTTGTATTACGTCTTGCACCAGAAGCACATGATGGGAAAATGGAAGAGCTTTTAGGGGTGCTACTGACAAAGGGAATTAAGAATGCATTGTCTGTGCTTCAAAAAATAAATGACCCTCATTTAGATGATGACTTCCATCGCTTTCTTATTCAGTATATATATTCAACACATGACGCATTGGGATTAAAAGGAAAAAATCCTCTTTTCAAGGCGCTTCACATGGTGTTGTTTGAAGTTACATTACCCGAGGGGGCAAAAGATGATCCGAAAGGATTCAAGGAGTTTATCTCTGCAATGGAACAATTTTATGCGGGTATGCAATCAGTCACAAGAGTAAGTGGTAGTTTTAGTAAAAACCATTATTCACTTGAGATCGCAATTGCAAATGACAGTGATCAGGTGATTGTGTACGCGGCTGTACCACGATCACGAGAAGATTTATTTGAGAAGCAAGTCCTTGCGTTTTATCATGACGCACACATTCGAGAGGTGACGGATGATTACAATATATTTAATCCCTCAGGATCAGTAGGAGCTTTCGCAGAACTTACTGAAAGCGAGGCATTGCCTATAAAAACATATGATTCCTTTGATCACGATCCTATAAATACACTTCTAAGCATTTTTTCAAATTTAAAACGAGAAGGAGAAGGTGCCGCCATTCAGTTTATTGTCTCCCCAGCAAAAGATGAGTTTATAAAAAAATTCAATACGATTTTGAAGGATGTAAAAGAGGGAAAGCCTCTGAAGAAAACATCTGAGATATTTAGTAAATTCGATAGAGAGCTCGCACGTGAGGTAAAACAATTGATTTTTGGAGCAAATAAAAAAAAGACGCCAGAAGAAAAAGAAAAGAAGATAGACGAGAATTTGATAGAACGAATAACAGAGAAAATAAAAAGTACGATCGTAAAGACAAATATTAGAATTGTTGCATCAGCAGGTACAAAAAATCGAGCTCAAGAAATTCTTCTTGATCTTGAGTCAGCCTTTAATCAGTTTACTGAAACAAATAGCAACAGTATTGTGTTTAGAACTGTGTCAGATCAAAAACTTCCAGAGCTCATTCATAAGTATTCATATCGCATTCCTGAAGAGGAACATAGTCTCCCATTAAACTTAAAAGAGCTTTCAACACTTTTTCATTTTCCTGCGGGACTCACTGGGTCACCACAGCTCAAACAAGCGAAGGCGGGCGTTGCACCTGCACCCATGGAACTCGCCGGCGAAGGAGTATTGCTCGGTATAAACAATTTTCGCGGAAAGGAAACACCGGTATATATGAGCAGGGAAGATCGATTACGTCACTTTTATGTTATTGGACAAACAGGAACTGGTAAGACTGTTGTGTTGAAGAATATGGTCATGCAAGATATTAATAATGGAGAAGGAGTATGTTTTATTGATCCTCACGGAAGTGATATTCAAGATATTTTGGCAAATATTCCAAAGGAGCGCTATGATGATGTCATTTATTTTGATCCTGCAGCAACTGAACGGCCCATGGCTCTTAATATGCTCGAATATGATCAAAGGTTTCCAGAGCAAAAAACACTCGTTGTAGATGAACTTCTAGGGATCTTTAATAGGCTGTTTGACATGAAAGCTGCAGGTGGTCCTGCCTTTGAGCAGTATTTCAGAAATAGTGCATTGTTGGTTATGGAACATCCCGAGTCTGGAAGCACGCTTCTTGAAATTGGACGAGTGCTGAGCGATAAAACATTTCGTGATATGAAATTGTCCCATAGCAAAAATCCAATTATTAATCAGTTCTGGAAAAATGCGGAAGAGACAACAGGTGACACATCTCTTGCAAACTTTGTTCCCTACATCACGAACAAATTTGACGTGTTTATTACAAATGAAATTATGCGACCAATTATCGCTCAACAAAACTCGTCTTTTAATTTTAGAGAAATAATGGACGAAAAGAAGATTCTTTTAGTAAATCTTTCAAAAGGCAGACTCGGAGAAATTAATTCAAATTTAATTGGTCTTATCTTGGTTGGTAAAATATTGATGGCAGCACTTTCTCGGGTAGATATGATAGGAAAAGGAACACCAATGAATGATTTCTATCTCTACATTGATGAGTTTCAAAATGTGACCACTGACTCTATTTCCCAAATTCTCTCAGAGGCTAGAAAATATAAGTTGAGTTTGAATATTGCTCATCAGTTTATTGCACAGCTCGATGATAGTATTAAAGATGCGGTATTTGGTAATGTGGGCTCGATTGCTGCATTTAGAGTTGGTGCTGATGATGCACAATATCTTGAAAGTCAGTTTGCGCCAGTATTTGATGCATCTGATATTACAAAACTTGATAATTATAATGCGTACCTGAAACTACTTGTAAATGGGCAGCCAGTGAAACCATTTAATATAAAAACACTTCCTCCAACTGCGGGAGATGCAAAAATCTCAGAGCAATTAAAAGAACTTTCATACATGAAATATGGACGCCCACGAGCAGAGGTTGAGGGAGAAATAATGGAACGATACAAATCTCAATTTGGAGATCGATCTTAAGGTAAGGTCTTGCATCTCACCATAAGTTGACAAAAGTAGAAAAGACTAGTATACTTCAGTTGGACAAAATTATCTATAGTCACAGCCAAAAGCCCTTATATGAGAGTTTCTGATTGTGACGACAGTCATAATTCGCACTCGCCGACAGTGAGTAAAACCTGAGCAAACAGCTCATAAATTCCTTTACAATGAAATACGGAAAATTAAATTTAGGTGAAATTGAAGCCTTAGTGAATAAACTTGGTGGAATGAAGATCGTTGACGGTATCCTTGATGGATCTCTCGAATTTCAGGTTATCAAACCAGAAAAACGATGGAGAGAAGAAGATGGAATACTTCATCTAACGCTCGCTCCGTCTGATGGCACAACTGGTCCAGAATGGATCAATCGCTTGAAGGATGATGGTCACAAAGTCTCAGATTATGCACAACAAGTGCTTAACTCTGATGACTTCAAGCCAACCAAAGGTGTAACTTACAACTTGGCAATCATCAAAGGTGAAAAATTTGAGGATAGTCATCGAATCACCAAGAACATCAGAAAGATGGCAGATAATAAAGGCTACATTAAGCCCAATGCCGAAGTAGCTTGTCTTATCCGAGAGCAATTCAGTAATGAAGAACTCGAAGAAATGGGTCTTATATGGATCGTTGCAATGCACGAACCAATCAAAGATTCTGATGGTGATCCTCGCTTGCTGCGTGCTGGTCGTAATGGCGGTGGCTGGCTCGATGGGTGTTGGGGCAAGCCTGACGCTAGGTGGTATCGTGGCGATAGCTTTGCCTTTGTCGCTTCGCAAGTTAGTACTTAGCCATAAGACACTTTGCTCTAGAACTTAGAACCTTTGATCTTTGAGTATTTCTTACAACCCTCTGCATTATGCAGAGGGTTTTTTATGATAAAATGAAATAGGAATTAGGTGAATCTGTGAGCGATTACGGTTTCTCGCTACCGAACCCAGTATCCATATATTGAGAATATCTTTGACTAAGCCTGCCTGTCGGCAGACAGGGTTAAGGATAGAGTGATGTATGCAGACCTGTCTGCTATCAGGCAGGAACTTCAAAAATGAAGATACTTGGTATAGGAAACTAAGTGATTATATATCACGAATACGATACAATCCTGAGAGTATTCAAAGGGTGGTGGTAATGGTGGCTTTCTATACATTTCTGATGGTGATCCTAACTTGCTGAGTGCTAATCGTAATGACGGTAGCTGGCTCAATGAGTATTGGGACAAGCCTGACAACAGGTGGAATCGTGACAATAGCTTTGCCTTTGTCGCTTCGCAGTTTAATTCTTTTATCTAGATGGATTTAATCACTTTGCGCAAGAGTTTAGATCCTCTGCCTGTCGGCAGACAGGTTTGATTTTTGAATATTTCCTACAACCCTCTACGTTAATCGTAGAGGGTTTTTTCTATACTTAACGTGTTGAGAGCAGGCCATTCCATCCACAAAGCACCGTTCCGATTTCTTCCAACTTTACCGAAAGAGCAATATATTTTTTATTATCCAGAGACTTTGTCTCCCAGAGCACCAATAGAAGCACTTTAAGTGTATCAAGTTTTCGTATAGCAAGTCGCACGTAAGGTTGCTTCTCATATGGCTTGAGAAAACTTGCAATAGCAATAGCTTCAATGATTTCAACGAAAAAGGTATCAATTTTAGAGCCAAGCGTATAGCGGTGAGTTTTGGGAAGTTGTCCGTAGTAGCTATACCACAAGGTATACACATCTTTTACCCTCTGAAGCACTGGCAAAAGCCTCTGGGGGGGGGNTAGACTTACTGGCATGTTTCGAATTAAATTCACTCATACATATCAGCATATCATTTCTATTGAAAATCTGCTCCTTGCGTGGGGAGAGTTTAAGAGGGGTAAAAAATCACGAAAAGACGTTCAATGGTTTGAAAGAGATTTGATGCAAAATATAATATTGCTTCATGATGATCTTGTGAACAAGACCTATACACATTCAAAGTATGAGGCATTTACCATTTCTGACCCAAAACTACGAAACATACACAAAACATCAGTTCGGGACAGACTGCTTCATCGTGCACTCTATCGACAACTCTATCCATTCTTTGATAAAACATTTATATCAGATTCATTCTCATGCAGAGTAAACAAAGGAACACATAAGGCACTAAGGAGATTTCGTGTTTTTTCTAATAAAGTGTCAAAAAACAATACCAAAACAGTCTGGGTATTAAAATGTGATATACGAAAGTTCTTCGCTTCCATTGATCAATTAGTACTTATTGAAATTATAAAGAAATATATTTATGATCAAGATATAGTTTCTCTTATCTCAAGAATCATAGGGAGCTTTTCTTCTACGCGAAAAGGGGTTGGTTTACCTCTAGGTAATCTCACATCGCAGTTACTAGTGAACATATACATGAATGAGTTTGATCAGTTTGTAAAACATACATTAAAAGCAAAATATTATATTCGTTATGCTGATGATTTTGTGTTTCTTTCGGATGATAAAAAGTGGCTTGAAAGCACATTGTCACAGATTACAACTTTCCTTGAAGAGAGGCTTCATTTCTCATTACATCCGAACAAAACTTTCATACAAACATTAGCTTCTGGTGTTGATTTTCTTGGCTGGGTTCATTTTGTGGATCATCATGTAATACGAACGGTTACTAAAAGAAGAATGATAAGTGTTATTGAAGAAAAACAAGGAAAGGAAGATGTTGTTCAATCTTATCTCGGGCTTTTGTCTCATGGGAATGCCTATAGATTGCGAGAGAAAATTAAAGAGATGAAAAAAGAAAATAAACAAATAAAATAAATAAGAATATCACTTGCTTATTTTTTATTGCATGGAGGATGAAATACTGCTATCATCATTTAACATTATAAAATAATCAATAGAGCGGAAAATTACCCCAGTGAAATGATTTATCTGATATGTCAGATAAATTAAAATTTAATGTTATTAAAGTTTATTTCACAGGGTAGCAATTTAAATATTCGCACCGCTCATTTTAAATTAGCTATGAAACACCCTAAAAAAGAAAGAACATTTGTAATCATTAAACCAGACGGAATTCAACGATCACTCATTGGTGATGTGCTTACACGTCTCGAACGCACAGGACTTAAATTTATCGGAATGAAAATGATAACGGGAACAGCAGAACAAGCGATCGCACATTACGCTAAAGATGATGAATGGTTTGAAAAAGTTGGAACTCAGATGATTAAGAACATGGAAGACATGGATAAGAAGCCAGAGAAGTCCGCACTCGACTATGGTAAGGGAGTTTTGAATGGACTTGTTGATTTCATGACATGTTGCCCTATAGTAGTCATGGTACTTGAAGGTAACCAAGCGGTTGGGATTGTAAAGAAACTTGTGGGAGGAACAGAACCTCTTACTTCAGACGTAGGAACGATTCGAGGAGACTTAACATTGGACTCATACGAAATTGCAAATGTTGATTTCAGAGCTGTTCGGAATTTAGTTCATGCATCTGATCAAGTGAGTGAGGCAGAGCGGGAAATTGCGGTGTGGTTCAACGAAGATGAACTATTGAGCTATCGACACATTGCAGAGGGTATGCTCTACGACGTGAACCTTGATGGAATAATGGAATAAATTTAAAAAACAGATTATTTCTTTGTCTAGTTCCGAGAGAGTTTGAAAATGATATAATTTAAGTAGGGTTATTGGGTGTATTTTCTAGAACACTTTAGATATGGTAAACATTGTGTTGATATGTACTGCGGTATATATCATGCATATACCACTTAGCGGTTTCGCTAGGACAATATCTCCAAATAACCCTAATAAAGAATCGGTGCAGCGCACCGGTTTTTTTAGTTTCATACTTACGGTGCGCTGTAGTACAATTAGGAGTATCTATGGATCATAAGATCTCAGCAGAGAGAAATACACGTCTTAGAAAGAAAATATTTTTAAATATTTTCCTTTTAATTTTATTTGTATTTGTAGTAAATTCTCTTGCTGTGTTTTTGTTTTCTTGGTATTGGACTATATGGTGGTTTGATATGCTTATGCACTTTTTAGGAGGATTGTTCGTTGGAATGCTTGCACTATGGATGTATTTTTTTGTATTTACACGTGGTAAAACAAAAATAGGAACATGGTTACATGATCATGTGGGTGTAGTAGCATTCTCACTACTCTCAGTTTTGATTATTGGATTTGCATGGGAACTGTTTGAGTTTGGTGTTGATAATGTAATCGCACTTTCAGATGTTCGTAGTTTATTAGATTCGGCAAGTGACCTTGCGTGGGATGCGGCTGGTGGAATGCTCGCTGCGCTTTATTTTTTAAAAAAGAAAGAATTAATAGATAACTCATAAGAATAATATATGGCAAAAAAAACACTTTCAGTGACATTTTATGGAGCAACTCGAGAGGTAACAGGTGCAAACTATTTGCTTGAGGGAGCTGGAAAAAAAATATTGATAGATTGTGGACTCATCCAGGGAAGAAAGAGTGATCAGGACAGGAATTGGGATCCGTTTAAGTACGATCCTGCAAGTATAGACATATTATTTATCACTCATGCTCACGTCGATCATATAGGAAGAATTCCTAAACTTATCCAAGAAGGATTTAAAGGGCAAATTATTTCTACAGCACCCACTAAAGAAATTACGGATCTTATGCTTCACGATACGATGCATTTGTTTAAAAGNAAGAGTAATCCGTTACCAAAAAAAATCTATACCAAAGAAAATATTAAAAAAGCAATGGATTTATGGATAACGATGCCCTATGGTCAGATACACATGATCGGTGAAGATTATGAAGTTGTGTTAAAGGATGCAGGACATGTACTTGGCTCTGCAATGATTCAGTTTGAATATAATAAAAAGAAAATAGTATTTACAGGTGATCTTGGAAATTCCCCAGCTCCTCTGTTACGTGACACGGAAAAGATTACAGATGCGACATATTTGATAATGGAGAGCGTATACGGAGACAAAAATCACGAGGCTCGAGAAGACCGAAATAAAATGCTTGAAGACGCATTAGAAGATACATTTAAAAGAAAAGGAGCGCTTATTATACCAACATTTTCTTTGGAGCGATCCCAAGAATTGCTCTTTGAGATAAACAGTATGGTGGAGAATCACAGAATTCCCAAGATGCCCATATTTTTTGATTCTCYACTCGCGWTCAAACTCACTAAGATATTTAAATCGCACCAAGATTATTTTAATAAAGATGCTCAGTATATTATCAAATCGGATGATGATATCTTTAATTTCCCGGGACTCAGAGAAACATTGAGAACGGAAGACTCAAAATTAATTCTTGAAGAGCCTAATCCAAAAGTAATTATTGCGGGATCTGGTATGTCTTCTGGTGGTCGTATTATCCACCATGAGAAGAATTATCTGTCTGATCCAAATACCACACTACTTCTTGTTGGATATCAGGCTGTGGGTACACTTGGAAGACGAATCGAGGAAGGTGCAAAGAAGGTAAAAATCTTAGGTGAAGAAGTAACAGTGAGAGCTCGCGTCAGGAATATTAAAGGGTATTCTGGTCACAAGGACTCTGATCATTTATTAAATTTTGTCCAAGATACTTCTGATACGGTGAAACATATTTTTGCAGTAATGGGAGAACCAAAGGCATCAATGTTTTTGGTTCAAAAGATTAGAGATTTTCTTGCACTTAATGCATCTGTTCCTGAGCGAGATGAAAAAGTTGAACTAGAATTTTAATATTCAACTATCTTTTAAAAACTAATTGAATTATAATATACACACTATATGGATCCCGTAGTAGAAAATGACATTAAGGGAACATTATATTTTTTATATATATCACATACGTCGAAATTATATAAGTAATTAAAAAATTGTGGCATGCATGCTCCTTAAAGAGCGATGTCATTTTTCACAACAGGATGGAAAAAGAAGAAAAACATGCACACTTGCGATATAAATTTGTAGTTTCAGGTGCCGCCGAAACGGGGCACTGTGGAATGGGCACACTCGAAAAAGCTATGGAGCTTGGAAAACAAATTGTAATTCAAGATGCAATTCTGATTACGGGAGCAACAACAGGATTTCCATTGTGGTCAGCAATGGGTGCAAAAAAAGCTCATGGTGTCTCCATTGGTATGTCACCTGCAGCATCAGAAAAAGAACACATAGAAATTTACAAGTTACCAGTAGATTATATGGATCTTATTATCTATACCGGATTCGGATATCCAGGAAGAGATTTACTTCTGACTCGATCTGCTGATGCGGTATTTATCGGATGTGGACGAATCGGTACAATACATGAATTTACGATTGCATTTGAGGATGGTAAGCCTATTGGAATATTAGAGGGGGACTGGGCAACTGATGATATTATTAAAGATATTTTAGAGAAAGCTCATCGTCCAAATAGTAAAATAATATTCGATTCTGACCCGAAGCGTCTCGTTGAGAGAGTGAAAGAGCTGGTGAAGAAAGATAAAATTGAACAGTTTCAAATAATAGATGAAAAAGTAAAGAACGGCCAAGTATAGACACACACTAAAAAATCCCCGATCGGGGATTTTTTTATAGTTTATGTATTATTCTTTCAAATGATTCTGGATTGTGTTCTGCGAGTGTTGCCAGTATCTTTCTATCAACACCTATATTCTTTTTCTTTAATGAATCAATAACTTTACTGTAAGTCAGGTCCATTCCTCGAAGTGAAGCGTTAATTTTAACTTGCCATAGTCTTCTTCGGTCACTTTTTTTATCTTTACGATGACCAAATGCATATTTACCCGCATGCACTATTGCTTCTCGAGCCAATTTCTTTTTTGTACTTCTACCAAAATTATACCCCTTCACTTTTGAAAGTGTAGTTCTTCGTTTCTTCGCTTTAATTGTTCCTCTTTTAACTCTTGTCATGATTATATAAAAAATTAGCTGTATGGTAGAAATCTATTTTTAGTTTTTGCTTTGATCACAAACGGCACTGCTTTTCTTCCTGCAAGTTGAGTGGATCGACTTTGTTTTGCATTGAAGTGATTAAAACCAGGCTTTCGTCCTAAAACCTTTCCGTTCTTTGTAAGTTTTAATCTCTTTGCAAATGATTTGTTTGTTTTCATAATTATTTTTTCTTAGCTCGCTCTAATGTAACTGCTAATCCTTTAGGACTTTTTTTATATGGTTCAGCTATCTTATACTCTTCTGATATTAATTTAAGTATTCGATCAAGTCTCTCTTTCTTAAATTCATCATCCTTATATTTTGATCGTCCTACCAAATAAAGCTCTATTTTTACTCGATGACCTTCTTTGAGCCATGCGGATACTTTCTTAGCACGGAGTTCAAGTATGTCGTCACCTGTTCCAATTTTTACTTGTAGGCTTTTCGTTTCAGTTCGCTTTGATCCTGCTTTTATTTCCTTATCTTTCTTCTTCTTATCATATTGAAACTTACCATAGTCGATTATTTTTGCAACAGGGGGTTTTGTGCCAGGTGATATTTCTATCAAGTCCAGTCCTTTTTCCTGTGCAAGTTTGAGGGCATCATCTGTATTCATAACCCCAAGATTGGTGTTTTCTGCATCCAATACGCGTACTTCGCGTGATCTTATTTGATTGTTTATTCTTTCCCTCAATTTGTTTTTAATAGCACTTTATCATATTATGCTATTGGGACATTGTAGCCCATAACCCTTTAAAAGTAAAGATATTTTTGCCATTTAGACTACATAGTAGGATTTTCTAAATCATATGAAAAAGCTAATAAATATATATAAAAAGGGTGGTGAAACGCCACTTGAAGCAATACATCGATTTCGTTCAGTACATACCGAATATGAGGGTATTCCCATTACCTATGCAGGACGATTAGACCCTATGGCAGAGGGAGTATTGATCCTTTTGACCGGAGATGAGGCTAAAAAAAAGGATGAATACTTAAAATTAGACAAAGAATACAGATTTGAGGTTTTATTTGGATTTAGTACAGATACATTTGATGTACTTGGAAAAAATACTTCAATAGTGAATACAATAGTTAATACAAGTGAAGTAGTTGAAAGCGATATAAAAAAAGCACTCACATCGTTCATTGGTACACACGCACAAGCATATCCACCGTACTCATCAAAACCAGTAGAAGGGAAACCTCTCTTTGTGTGGGCGCGAGAAGGGAAGCTTGATGAGATAGAAATTCCTACACACATTATTGAAGTGTATTCGATTGAACTTAAACAGTATAAAAAAATAAATAAGACGGTATTAGAGAAAAATATAAAAGAAAAAATTTCACTCGTGCATGGCGACTTTCGACAAAGTGAAATTCTTGAGTCATGGGAGAAGAGTCTTCTTCAGAGTGCTAATGAAGAGCTTGTAATCGCAACAATTATGATTCGAGCCTCGAGTGGAACATATGTTCGCACTATAGCAAATGAAATAGGTAAGAAACTCGGAGTTCCATCGCTCACATATTCGATTGTTCGAACGAAAGTGGGTGAACACACTACAGAGGACTCACTTAAATAATAGGCAAAATAAAAAAGCACTATTGCTAGTGCTTTTATTTTTAGCAGCGATACCGTTGGTATGCCTTGTAGAGCACATTGGTACCTTTATCGATGCCTTTTTCTTTTTCATCGGTGTACTGTTTTCTTTTTTCAGTCTTTGGGACAACTGGTTTGCAGGGTTTCAAATGACAATACAAAATAAATAATCCGAATGAAATAAAGACTATCGCCATAATAGTGAGGCCAATTTTGGCTCCGTAATAGTTTTCCTTCTTTTCCGGTGATTCTGTGTGGTTCATGATTTTTAGGATATAAATGTTCAAAAAGTCTTTCATTACAATACAAAATAGTTTACCTTTTGTCAATAAAAAAGAACTCTTTTTAAAGAGCTCTTTTTTATTTATTTTGTCAGTGTTCCTTCGGCTATATGTTCGGCGGGAGCCGGATCTCCATCATCAGGTTCAATGGTAAGTACATAAAAATTATGATCAGTTAAATCTTTTTCTGACATGTATGTGTTTATATATGTTCCATCTATTTTCTCAACAACTCCAGTACTAATAACATCAAATGGATTTTTCCGTACAACCCATCCCTCATAGAAATCAGTTCCTTGTGGATCTGGTAGATTTTCAAATGTAGCACGTAAGCTATATTTAGATCCATCATATCCGACTTGAGCGAATCCTGAAGAATTTCCACCCGTATTTATTCCAGTAATTGTTTCTCCACCTGTGACGTCAGAGATAGTCCCACTATATTGATATTCAATTGCTTCCATGTCTACTCCAGTGGTGTCGACAACGACTGGGTCAACGCTCGGAACTGCGTCCATCATCAATTCTTCTAATTCAGTCCCTGTATCAACTGTTATGTCTGGAGATTCTGAATCTCTTGAAATTATATATAAAGCGAAAAGTGCGAGTATTAAAATAAATATCCAACGTGATTTTTTCATGTAAATTTTAAATGAGTGAAGAAAATATTTAAATTTTATATCCTGTGAAATCCTGCGAAGCAGGAAACAACGATCCTAATCCGATCCGTTCGGATCGAACGGATTTAGGAAGTCGCATTTTACTGGGTATCTGCTTTTCCCATGTTTATTATTATTACTATTAATTTTATACCTAAAGTCATTAAAATGAAAGTAAAGATGGATAAGTGATATAATGTATATATATGGGAAATAATAAGGGATTTATCGGCACATTTGTATTAATCGCAGTAATCGTCATTGTAGGTGGGTTTATTGTATTTAAAGCGGTATCAAAAAAACCACAGGTGGAAGATGTGGAAATATTTGATATTGAAGAAGTGATTATTGAGGAGGACATAGTCACAATTCCAGAACCAGAAACCGTTATGGAAGAGCTAGAACCAGAACCAGAACCCGAGCCAGAACCAGAACCCGTGCCTACTCCAACTCCACCACCTACTCCTACTCCACCTCCTCCACCTGCTCCTGAACCGGAACCCGAACCAACTCCTGAACCAGAACCAATAGTTATTCCTGAACCTGAACCTGAACCCGAACCCGAGCCTGAACCGGAACCCGAACCAACTCCTGAACCAGAACCAATTACAGTGGAATACTCCGTGGATGCTGATGATCTTGGTTTTTACATCGGCGCCCAGAAAATAACCTCTCTCACTGAAACAGTAGGGAACATAATCTCCATTACATTTAATGTACGAACAGCAAATGTGTATTTTGGCGGTCTTGATTTTCGAGGATGTGGACAGCAGACGCCCACAGCATCACCGGGACAATCGACAGTATCTACATTTACCATCAGCAGTACCTGTACGATTGTCTCGTACTGGCCTTCAAGTAATACTGCGAAGAAACCTTTGCAAATTATCGCCCAATAAAAAAGAGCGTCTTTTATTATAAAAGACGCTCTTGGGTTTTGTTCCTTATGCTGCGTAGCAATGTTCTTGGTAGTCCTCCACTTTTTCTAGATTTTTCCCATACTGCCAAGATTGATACAAAACGGTGATAGCCAATTCTCCTTTCTTGAGTCGAGTACCTTTAAGTAATCCGTCCACCTCCTTTGCAGACTCAATAGCAATGTCTTCTACTCTTGCACCCGCTCTGATTTTTTTCTCCATGATGTATCCCCATTTGTGAATGCACACCCAAAGTTTAACATTTCTAGTTTTACTGTTATGGTAGAGCGCCTGTTTCCACTCATTATATTCACCATTATCACCTATAGAAATATCACATATAGGAATATGACCTTTGGGGTTTACACAAATTAAATCAAGATCAATGTCACCGTCGAAACTTTTACCGTCCTTTGTCCATTCCCTATGGTTTTTATCTTTTCCCTGAATCCTTCCTATAAAATATAAATCAACTCGTTTATAGATGTACACTATTTCACCATTACGAGTTGCGTAATAGGTATTTGACTGAAGAAGTAAATTTTCCATGAGTCATAAAATTTAAAGTTAACAATGTACCAATTTGTTATTTATTATACCGTAATATGGTAATTTGTCAATGTATGGGGTGTGTTGTGAGGTGGAGAGGGAATAAAAAAACTCTCAGGATCAAATCCTGAGAGTTAGAAGTTTTTTAGGCTTCAAAAACACTAAAATGAATATGGTACTAAGTGTTGTAAACATAATTACAGGGTGAATGGCAATTTCAAATGTCCAGGTATTAACTGCGATAACATTTGATAGGCTGCCTATAAAAAACAAGGCCCATGCTGTTTTGTTCTCACTTTCTGAGTCATGATACAGTTTCTTGATGGTTGGTAATGATCCTAGCGCATCAACAAAAAGACTTATAAGAAGTGCACTTAGCGGTGAATCAAATACCCACCACGCAAATAGACTAACAGCTGCTGTAATTAGACAACCGCGGTCAAATCTAGTCCACCCTCCAGTTCCATATTTTAATGAAAGTAACATTGTTATTACGGTACCAAGAGCAAAAGCTCTCAGAAGCCAAATTGTTTCATTTGCTCCGACAGCATCATAACTGAAGAGCATTGTAAGACTTACAACCGTCCATATAATCCATGTTGCTCGGTTTGGTTGAGTTTTCTTTTTCAAAATACTTACGGTATATGGTATGTATGCAACTAGTGAAAAAATACCTGCAGCCCAACCTGCATAAATATGAATGTGTTCCATTTCTATTTAATATTTGATGTTGTGAAAAAACTATTTAGTTATGTATATTATATCACAATATAGTGATTTGTCAATGTATCGTGCTGAATTAACACCTGAAACGCACACACCCGTGGTATTTGATTAGTTGTTAACAAAACTATTCTACACCACGGGTGTGTGCGTTTCAGGTGTTAATTCAGCATACATTGTTGACAGAGTCATAATTTCAATGTAATATGCGAAACAGAAGTTAATAAAGAGAATTAACTCATAAACTCTTTAAAAACATAATATTATGGAAACAAAAATTGAATCTAGAAATGATTTCTACTAAAAAATCTTTCTGGATAAATTTGAGAGTGTAGAAAAAAATTGGCCATCTTTATGGCCAATCAAGGCCTATGGCGAAACACTAAAGAATCTGAAGGAGCTTGGTTTAGAAAATCCAATAAAGATGATTGTGTCAAAACCTACAATACTTGGTATTTCTATTGATAACATCAAAGGAAAGATTAAGAACTTGAAAGAGCTTGGTTTTGAAAATCCAACAAAGATGATTGTGTCAAACCCTGGAATACTTGGTTTATCTATCGATAACATCAAAGGAAAGATTAAGGACTTGAAGGAGCTTGGTTTTGAAAATCCAATAAAGATGATTGTGTCAAAACCTACAATACTTGGTTATTCTATTGATAATATCAAAGGAAAGATTAAGGACTTGAAAGAGCTTGGTTTTGAAAATCCAACAAAGATGATTGTGTCAAAACCTACAATACTTGGTTATTCTATTGATAATATCAAAGGAAAGATTAAGGACTTGAAGGAGCTTGGTTTTGAAAATCCAACAAAGATGATTGTGTCATTGCCTCCAATACTTGGTTATTCTATTGATAATATCAAAGGAAAATTGAAGTATTATCGACACCTTGTATATTTTCTAGCTCCATCATTGGATGCTAATATAATAATGGAACGCTACCCCATTGGCATAGGGCTCGCACCCAAAAGAATATCTCTTGCTATGCGAATATTGTATGACAAGAAAATATCTTTTGATTATCCAAAAATTATTAGATGTCTTACTATTCCAAAAAAATTTGTTAATGACGAAGATTTGAAAAAACATCACAAATTAAATCGGCTATATAACGAATACTTTGGGAATTAAATATTGCCAAAACCACCTTCAAAAAAAGGTGGTTTTTTTATTGTGGGGTCGCTAGTCGCGACATCCTACAAAAATATATTTACTGAGTTCGTTATTTTTGTGGTCTACACTAAACAAGTTGCGAACTCACTTCCAGGAGAATCCCGATACGGATTTTTAATAAAATCTCGCCCAACGGCTATTCTGGCCGCCAAAT
>NVSU01000001.1 GCA_002401345.1 Candidatus Wolfebacteria bacterium | reverse complement strand
CATTTCTTGTATTTTTTCGCGCTCCCTGACGCTTAAATGTTGATATTTCATAACACTTGATATATTACCAAGTGTTGCACTTACTTGTTGAACCTAGGAATACATTTAATATAAATAGGGAACATAAAAAAGCGACACATAATGTGTCGCTTTTGCTATTCACTTTCTTTTCTTCTTTTTCTGTTCCCATAGATACATCATCGGAGCCTTGTCACGATTGTGATTATTTTTGTCAAATCTAAATGTATACAAAGGATTACGTATTGTTGTGCCTATATCGATAGGTTTACCTTGAACATAATCATATAGATTACCTCGATTATCTTTCATTATAAAGAGACCCACACAATCTGGACAACTAAATTGAAAATCTACACCAGGAGAAACTAAAAGTCCCTTCTGATCATCTGATTCATTCTGATCATCTGATTCAGTTGATTTTATTGCATATGATCCATCAACTGGGATAGCAATGCTGTCCTTCAAATACATATCCTCGGTTACGGTACTAATATTATTATTAGTATTCTCAGTATATGAAGCACGTCGCTTATTATGTGTATCTGCATCATTACATTTTAGATCGATTACCGTGACAAGAATCATAATCATAGTAAGAAAAATGAATCCACCTTTCAAAATCGGTAATTTAAAATATATACATATAAATATGAGACTAAATGATGCACGTCCAATCCATAGTGTAGTGGATTCATGATGAAGCCATGCAGACATCAAATCTTCATTAAAGAGTAATCCTATAAGAAAAATTCCAATAGGGAAGAGTATTATATTTCTTATAAAACTCCACAGTCTCTTTGATGTATATTGAGCTGTATCATCAGGGACTATAGGAGTCTTTTTAGATGTAACCTTGTCCTCATTATCTTCATCTTCCTTCTTAGGACTACCAGCACCATAATATCTAATACCAAAATATAACGCAATGAGACAAAGCGCTATAACGAGAAGCGTCAATGAATGTTCCATGATATATGTGTTAATGTTCGTGAGATGTGTTCTATACCGAGTTTATATCAAATATATAAAAAAAGCGACACAGTATGTGTCGCTTTGTATGGTGCCTATAGTTTAAACTTATCACCAATACCTTTAAGAAATTGATCAACCATTGGCATACTCACAAGATTCAAATTTGAATCTTTGAGTGCATCTTTGAATACATTGAGATAGAGCACGACCTCCTTTTCTTCCATATCGAGTTCTCGTGCTATTTCTTTGAATCCTTTTCCTTCACTAATGAGCTTTTCAAATAGTGCAGATGCATCTCCTTTACCTTTCTCTTCGAGTTCAATTCTTGTAACTTCTGCTTCAATTATTCGTGCATTCGTTTGAAATACTGCCACAAATACATCTGACATAGCTTTATCAACGTCTGGACCGGGGTCGACGTCTACAATATGTATATATTCAATATCGACTCCTAATGTATCTTCAGGATCATAACCATGTCGCTCCGCTAAATCCGGATTAGGATCCCTGACGATTACTCGAGCCTCATCAAGCAAACTTCCTTCTATGGATTTTTTTGCAAGAAGACCCTGTGCAAATGATTTATGTTCCGCTTCTCCTTTTAAGATTGATTGAAGTACGGGAAAGAGATAGTCTCTCAATTTCTGTTCACTGCCAATTGATTGAAGGTAATTTATATAATTTCCTCTCTTTATTCTGAATCGACATGCAATATTCCACGTTGCAGTAATCGGTCGATTAAGTGGATTCATGTGATTTCCCACGCCTTGTCGAACGTGAGTGATACGAATATCAGAAATTATAATAGTGTGAATAGTTCGCCTGTCAGTACGAAGCCAAAAGAGCCCAGCAGGAAGAAATTTAAGACCAGCAGGTACTTCACACAAGGCATAACCTAGACATATAATAACTGCAAGTTCATCTACTCTTGGCATTGTTCTTTTTGTACGCCTATCTTTATTTTTCTTATCCAATTCAGCATTTTTTATATACCCAAGATCAATGAGTGAAAATATAAAGTAAAAAATGACAACTACAAGAAAAAGATAAAAGATTGAGGACGTTAGTCCAAGAATATTGATTTCGATATTTAAAAGTGCTGTACATATAATAATTATTAAAAGTACTGATAGCCATATTATAATACGCGTCCAATATGCATTATTGTATCCAATATGTTTTGGTGTCTGTTTCATATATAGAGTTGTTAATGAATGTAGTCTGTATAAAGTATAGACAAATAGTCACAATTAGGAAAGTATATCAATAAAATGTCACACAAACAAAGAAATTTGGTATACTTTTGGTATGAAAGAAAATAAAATAACTATAGAAATAAATAAGCCAATAAGTGAAGTATTTAACTTCACTATTACTCCAGAAAATACTCATAAATGGATTGATTCAATTGAGAAAGAGGAAACATCAGATCACAATATTAAGGTTGGCACAAAATACAAAAACGTAAACAAAGAAGGAGAATGGTCAGAGTATATTGTAACTAAATTTGAAAAAGATAAGCTCTTTGAGCTTCAAAAGTCTGATGGAGATTTACATGTGAGATATACTTACACTCATTTGGGAGAAAATAAAACATCACTTGAATATTTTGAGTGGACAGAAAAAACACAACTTAATCATCCATTCTCTGTAGATGTTTTAGAAAAACTAAAAATAATTTTAGAATGAAAAAAGTAAAAAAAAGCTTGAAGCTATTCATAGAGATACTAAATATAGTGAGTAGAGGGGTGGGGTAGAATCACACTAATGTTATTGATTGAAATTCTGGAATATAGATAATCGCATCATTTTTCTGTTCAAATAAAGTTCTAGCATCCTCTACTCCAGTACACAAACAAAAAAGCCCCATGTATTCACATGGAACTCTAATGTTTGTATGTGCCGGGGGCGGGAATCGAACCCGCACGGCCTTGCGGCCACGAAATTTTAAGTCTCGCGTGTCTACCAATTCCACCACCCCGGCAATATTACTACTGCGTGTCCGCCCGGAAGGACTCGAACCTTCGACCCTCTGCTTAAGAGGCAGGTGCTCTACCAACTGAGCTACAGGCGGATATATATCTGATCTTTATTGTTTACTGAGTCCCGACGTTTCAGTCGGGACCCCGACCCTATAGCGTCGGGGCTACAGGCGGATGTATATTTCAACATAATCAAAATATCATATTTTATTGATGTGGTCAATTTGTGATATAGTTTCAACAATGAATCCCGTTAGAGATCACAATGTTATGTATATGGGAGGAAGAGTAGTAGACAAAATAAATTAACAATAATGATCATAGGAATGAGTTACACGGAAATGTAATCATTTCCTATCTCTAACGGGATGAAAAAAAATAAACTCGAAACAATTTTAGTTATGCATAACATTCGGAGTGCATATAATGTTGGGTCTATGTTTAGAACCGCAGATGCCGCATCAATATCAGAAATATATCTCTCGGGCTATACTCCCGAACCACTTGATATGTTTGGCAGGTTAAGAAAAGATATTTCAAAGGTTGCGCTTGGTGCAGAGTCTACGTTGCCATGGAAATCATTTCCAACAATTAATGCAGTAATTTCAAAACTTAAAAAAGAGGGATTTTATATTATCGCCATCGAGCAAGATAAGGATTCCGTACCCTACACACAAGTAGAGATATTAGGTAAGAAAAAAATTGCGTTTATTGTTGGAAATGAAGTAAGAGGGTTATCAAAATCTGCACTAGGCAAGAGTGACATTGTTGCAGAAATACCCATGAAAGGAGAAAAAGAATCTCTCAACGTCTCAGTTGCACTTGGAGTAGTGTTGTTTAGAATACTTGGTATTTAGTCGAACAATTTAACTAATGCTGTTTTGTCGGGCCAGTACGTGCTTCCATCGCTCAGTGGAGCAGGTGGCTCAATAAAAGGGCCCTCTTTTCCTTCTTGAAACCTTTCTGGACCTCCAGTGAGAAACCACAGAATAAAGAGGGCTATAAGAAAACCTATAATCCATTTTAAAAATTTTTCAGGTTCGTGTGGAATATCAATCATAAATTAATAGTAGTGTGATTATCTAAGAAATAACCACACTATCCAAAATATTACTAAGGCTAAAAGTAGCCATTTTAAATCTTTTAATTTATCCATATATGTAATATCGAGCAGTGCGATATGTTTCTACTGTATCATAAGTAACTATACTTTCTCAAATTTCTTTAGTGGATGAGATTGAGGACATCCTCGAGCAGGGCAGTATTCTCTTCCATAAAAAATTAGTCGATGAGAAAATCCTGGCCAGTCTTTTTGGGGGAGAAGTTCCATTAAATCTTTCTCAATTTTCTTTGGGTCGTGTTCATTGGTGAGATGAAATTTATTTGTCAGTCGTTTTACATGAGTATCAACTGCAATGCCTTCAATAATGCCATATGCATCGCTGAGTACAATATTTGCTGTTTTTCGAGCAACACCAGGAAGTGTAAGTAGTTCCTCCATTGTCTTTGGGACTCTACCCTTAAAATCCTTTTGTACGATTTTAGCTGTCGCTAAAATATTTTTTGCCTTATTTCTGTAAAATCCAGATGAAAAAATATCTTTTTCGAATTCAGATTGAGTTACAGATGTGTAGTCGCGCAATGTTCTGTATTTTTTAAATAATGTTTCAGTAATTTTATTGATTTGTATGTCTGTGCTTTGGGCAGATAAGATTACAGCGACCAAAAGTTCCCACGGAGTGTTGTGTGTTAATGCGATCTTGTGAACAGGGAATAGTTCTTTCAATTTTTTATTAATTGCCAGTGCCCGCTTTTTTTGATCCTTAAGATTCATAAAAAATTCTAGATTTGTGTTTACGCATTACTTAAAATCTTTAATGCTGCTTTTATTTTTTCACTTGTTCCTTGAGCAGATGAGCCGATGTGTTTAAGTGCATCTCGTGCTTCTGACATTGAATACCCCAGTGACTGTAGAGCTTCTAGTACTTCACTTTCTTCTTTGAGTCCTGTGTCTCCTTCTTTTTCTCCATATACTTCAAGTTTGTCGCGAAGCTCCAGTACAATTTTTTCAGCTGTTTTTTTACCAATACCAGACACTTTGGTCAAGTAGGAAGTGTCATTGGAGCCAATGGCTTTTCTAAGTGTGGTGAGTGAGGTGAGGTCCATGACAGAGAGTGCTGATTTTGGTCCGATACCCGAGACATCGATGAGCATTTGAAAAAAATCCAATTCTTCTTGGTTTTGAAATCCATAAAGGTCTAATGCATTTTCCCTGACCACAAGATGTGTGTAGAAAGATACAGTTTGTTCTTTTTTTAATTGTGAAAGTGTGTCACTTCCTGCGTATATTTTGTATCCAACACCATTCACATCAATGAGTGCATAGTTGACGCGTTTTAAGATTACACTTCCTGAAATATGACCTATCATATATATAAGTATACCGCATTACATACAACAGCTGAAGATATGTGAAAGTATGAGAAAAATACACGGTCTTGACTTATTGCTTATTTTACGTAAAATGAGGTATAGAACATTTAAAATTGAAACTCATGAAAAGAATTTTTCTTTTGCTTATAGCAATCAGTATAGTTTTATTAGCTGAACGAGCGGAAGCTCAAAGTCTTAGAGTAATGCCCTATGGGGGCATAAGTGTTGATCAAAGGGGAGAAATTACTCCTGGTGCCATACTTGTTGGCGCAGATATATTTATTGGAACCTTTAATGATCTTCTGCAGTTTGGTGTGGGAATGAACGGAGGACAACAATATCGACATCTTTTTACAGAGAGTATAGGAGATACATTAACCAGACCAACTCTCAGAGGAATAAATGCACCTTCACTATATTTTTTGACAGCATTGAGTATACCGGCAGGTAAATCAAGCTTTCATGGACCACTCATTGGTGTCGCAGGAGGAGTAGCTTTTCCAGATATTGAAGGACTTGCACAAGCTGAATTTTTCAAGATATTCACTCAGGTGAATTATAGCTTTGAACTTGGTCCGTATAGTCTTGGAGCATTTGTTCAAGGTTCGTTTAATTTTCTTTACACGTCAACGACTACGTATTCTTCGGGACTCGTAGCGGGTATAATATTTACAATACCCAATGTGTTTACTGAAGGAGAAATTAAATCTAAGAATAAAGGTGGTAGCTGATACAGTCATTGCGGCCTTTCAAAGCATAATTATAGTCAATATAATTATGCTTTTTTTATTTACCCTTAATCAGAGTGAACCTTAGTACTATTTGCGTTTTTACAGGTATTTTGGTACTATTTCAAACACTATGGCAATTACATCATCAGCAAAAAAGGCGCACAGAGCATCTCTACAAAAGAGAGTATATAATTTGCGACGCAAGAAAAACCTAAAGGAAGCG
This sequence comes from Candidatus Wolfebacteria bacterium, assembly GCA_002401345.1. Taxonomy (GTDB): domain Bacteria; phylum Patescibacteriota; class Minisyncoccia; order Phycocordibacterales; family NVSU01. Next base: position 132,474 of record NVSU01000001.1, on the reverse strand, counting down.
ATCAAAGGTATAGAAAATCTTTTAAAAGAAAAAAAAGTAAGTGAAGCAAAAAAACTTTTACCGGATGCATATAAAGCAATCGACAAGGCAGCAAAGAGAGGAATAATAAAACCAAATACTGCATCTCGAAAAAAGTCTCGATTATCTCGAATTACTAAATAAATTTTATAGTTATGAATCACCTATTAGAATTTTATGGGAAAGAGTGCCCACATTGTGTGAGGATGCACGACCTTATTGAGCAACTTGAAAAAGAGTTGGATATTAGTGTGGATGCATTTGAGGTGTGGCATGATAAGGAGAATCAAAAGAAAATGGAAGAGTATGATAAAGAGTTGTGCGGAGGAGTACCTTTTTTCTTCAACACGAAATCCAAGCAGTTTATTTGCGGAGAGGTTGACTACGATAAACTCAAAGAATGGGCACAATCTGAATAATAAAGTTATATAAAATAAAAAACTCCCATCTGGGAGTTTTTTTATTTTAGGCTTAGTAGGTCCGCCACTAACACTGTGGCGAGTAAAAATCTAACTACGTGTGCTTCCACCAGGACGCTTCGCCCGCCTAGACTTTACGTCCAGTCGAGGCTGGCTATCTCACTTCTGGGAAACCCACGGTTTTCCCATTCCTTCCTTCGTAGGGAAACTAGATTTTAGCTCTGCACTTTATTTTGTAATTCGTTCCTCATAACAAAATCTACGCCCGACCCCCTTCCTGTTCGATTCCTTTCGAAACCATACTCACTTTGTTCGTGTGCTTCCACCAGGAATCGAACCTGGAGCACATCCTCCGCAAGGATGAATTTTATCCGTTAAACTATGGAAGCGTTCTACTGTGCCCCGTTGGGAACTTGTTCTCCTTCTACGGGACGTTGAATCCCGATATGACCAAAATATAAATTTTGATGTCATATCGAGGACGACGAGAGCAGTAGTACAATATTCTTGAGATTCTATTGAGAGTTAGAATCCTAAATACTGCATTATTTTATGAGGGAGTGGTTCTCTCAATTCTTTTTCAGGTATCACTATACTCAATACTTCATGGAGCTCATTCTCAGGAATGTCAGCAAGTGGCAATGTTACTATAGGCATGAATAGTCTGTCTACATGAATAAGAAGGTTGTGTTTTGTTTCATCGCTGTCTATCCAAAAAGACTTTATTGTAGTGTATGGATACAACATATCTTCAATTTGAATACCTTTTTCATTTATTTGAAATTCAAGGAGGTCGGGTTTTTTTATACTGTAGTATCCAAGAAGAATTGTTCCAAGAACAATAAAAATTGCGAACAGGAAATTTCCAAAAATTATTGAGGCGACTGTTCCTGAGACCGCAATGACACCGAGTGCCCAAAACCAATCGGGTCTTTTCTCTCGGTGTTCATATTCATGAGCACTCCAGGAGATAATTTGTCTATTATTATTCATAGTACTATTGATTAATAGAATTCTCAGTCATTGCGGAGGGGGTGGGATTCGAACCCACGGTCCCCGTAAAGGGACTCCGGTTTTCAAGACCGGTACATTCGACCTCTCTGTCACCCCTCCGCAATAACAAAGAATTCTTTTTAGTTATTGTGAACTTGAATGCGTATGTTCACTATTGTCTGATGATAATTCTTTTCCATCAGCTCGCCTCGCTGGAGCTTCGTCGAAGCGGGCTGGCGGATTCTCTTCTTTTACAGACCGTTTCTTTTTTGCGAATATATTCTTTCCTTCCTTTGCAATAAAAAATATATAGAAAATGTCTAGCACAGCAAATGTATTTATGATAAGAATCGCAATAAACCATCCTGTGTGTGATTTTCGAGCAGCAGTCCATAGGGCATATCCTTTCCAAGGAAGAACCCAAAGTATAAGGAGAATAATTATCCATATATTATTCTGAAAAAACAGTTCCATAGCTCAAATACTATCACACTACGTGACCTCAAACAACTCACAAAACAAGGAAAATAAAAGCTATATTAGCGAATTCATAAGTGTGATAAGCTATAGTCATGAGATATTTGGGAGTTGATTATGGTTCAAAAAAAATAGGTATTGCACATTCAGATGAAAATGGAAGTTTGGCATTTCCTCATTCTATCCTTCCTAATAATGATTCGATAATAGATGCATTCCGAGAGATAATTAAAGAAGAGGATATCAGCACTATTGTAATAGGTGAATCTTTAAATGATTCAGGTGACCCCAATATCATAATGAAGGAAATTTCTACATTTAAAGAAATACTAGAAAAAGAATTTGGACTACCTGTGGAGCTAGAAAAAGAATTTTTAACTTCTTTTGAGGCTCGTCGATTTCAATCAGGAAAAAAGGAAGTTGATGCCAGTGCTGCAGCACTTATTTTGCAGCGATATTTAGATCGAAAAACCATAGAGGCAAAAAGAACTACATAACACACATGAAGAAGACAGTTAATAAAAAAGGAATCAAAGAATGGGCTCTTGCTCACGCAAAGGGACCATTCAGCACGTTTTGGTTAGCATTATTTTCTTTTGCAGAATCATCTTTTTTTCCTATCCCCCCAGATGCAATAATGATTGCAATTCTTCTGCTCAAACAACAAGCGAAGTGGATTTATTACGCAACTATTACCACCGTATTTTCTGTAGCAGGAGGATTGTTTGGATATTTAATAGGATTTTTGTTTTTTGAAGCGGTAGGTGGATCGATTGTTTCTTTTTATAATCTCGAATCACATCTGGCAACAGTAGCTTCATTTTTCTCAAATAATGCATTTTTCACAATATTTTTAGCTGCATTTACTCCAATTCCATACAAGGTATTCACAATTTCCGCTGGTCTTTTTAAGATTGATATTTTTATATTTATCATAGCCTCTATTTTGGGAAGGGCTATTAGATTCTTTGCAATTGCGTATTTTGTTAAGTTATATGGAAAAAGAATTGCAAGTGTACTATATAAATATTTCAATGTTGTATCCATTGCTGTCGTAATTATTATTGGAGTTATTATATATTTGCTTGTATAGAAATTGCTGTAGAAGGTTTCTATCACATGCGTAGTGTCGTATACTACATATATGAAGCATACATTTTATAAAAGATCGTGGCTCTCACGCATTTTTGGCACTCGTTATATAGGTTTAGATATTTCTGATCACTATATTCGATATGCTGAAGTAAAAAAGCGAGACACGTTCGTATATCCTGTGTCGTATGGCAAGTATAAGATACCGAATGGTGTTATTTCTTCTGGGAAAATTCTAAACAGCGAATCACTGAGAAAAATTTTAACTTCAATACGAACACGGATAAAAACTAGATATGTTCGAGTGTCCATTCCCTCAGGGCACGTTACATTATTTACAGCTCATATTAAAAGAGTGCATCAAAAAAATTTAAATAAAACTATTCAAGCACAATTGCGTAGCTCTATTCCAAATGCTGATAAATTTCTATTTGATTTTTCAATCCTTACTACAGACAATGACGGCTATGATGTACAAGTATATTTAATGCCTAAGATAGTGATCCAAGGATATTTGGATGTACTGCGACAGTCTGGGTTTACACCTCTCACATTTGAAGCTAACACAGAGGCACTTAGTAGAGCTGTGATTTCACCTCAAGACGATGGAACACACATGCTTGTTGATATTGGAGATCATGAAAGTACATTGTCTATTGTAAAGAATCGCATTCCTCTATATTCATCGACGTTTGATTTTGGAGGAACTGCATTGGTGAACACTATTAAAGAGAAACTTTCTGTTGACAGTGAACGGGCGGAATATATAAAAAATAAACAAGGAGTAGGGAAAAATGATATGTACGAAGACATGCCCGGTATTTTATTAGGTCACATTAGTTTATTGCGTGATGAAATTAATGAGCATGTACTCTCATGGTCTCTTGAAAAAAATGATTCAGAAAAAACTCGCACTGCTATCAATAAAATTATGTTAAGTGGGCCGCATGCAGGAATTCCGGGATTAGCAGAGTATCTTACAGTATCCTTGAGGCGCGATGTTGAGCCGGCAAAGATATGGGACCACCTACTTTCATTTGATGAACGTATACCACAGATGAATCGAAAAGATGCACTTGCATATGCGACAGCTATTGGTCTCGCGCTTGGAGGACTAGAATAATACGGATATGTCTTGATCTAAAAGGCTAATGCTGATATAGTTTTGATGTTCTATGTAATATAACTCCCTGTAGTTCAACGGATAGAACAAGGGTTTTCTAAGCCCTCGATGGGGGTTCGATTCCCTCCGGGGAGACATTGTTGGATTAGTAAAAATTTATATGGGCGATTAGCTCAGTTGGCTAGAGCAACCCGTTTACACCGGGTAGGTCAGGGGTTCGAGTCCCTTATCGCCCACATTAATGAGAAAACCCTCCCTCCCCCCAATAGGGAGGGTTTTTTTATATACTGCAGCGCTTTTTAGAAACTTATAGGAGTTCGAACCAACTTTTTTGAACAAATTGAAGAACTCCTCATAATTTTAAACTAAAGAGGAAATCCCCGTTAGTTTATAGGATTTAATGAAATTTATTACGGGTTCGAGCCAAAATTAAACATAGAGTAAAAAGTGGTTCACTTTTTTCTTTATCTAATTTGGGAAACAGTGTATTATGCTTCTATTAATTTATGCGGAAAAGAAAAGATGTTTCTAAATAAAGCTCTTTAATTTGATGCACCATAAATATGACAAAAGTTCAAGAATTCATTAAAAAAATCCAAGACCATAGTCTCTCCGTTTCTAGTTTACTTATGGAGGTTAAAGTTTTGGCGAGTAAATTAGATCAAGTGGATTTTCTCAGTTGGATTGAATTGGAACTTAATGGCTATAAGGACAGTAGTGCATATCCAGATTATAGAAATATGCCAGGTCAGGTCAAAGCATGGAATCCTTACCAGGGGTGGGTTCCAGTGCTTTTTAAAAAATCTGACATAGAAAGAACAATATCATCTAGACGAGCTAATCAGTCTATTAGTGAGATTGAGGAGCTTATTTCTAATAAGTCAGATAGTTATGAAATGCCATACTCTGCTTCATCAGCAAATGAAATATTAAAAGACTCACCTGTCAAAACAAAAGTTTCATTATTTATTGATAGATCAGCTCTTGTTGGAATATTGAATGTAGTCAGAAACAATCTTCTAGATTGGGCTATAAAATTAGAAAAACAAGATGTTCAAGGAGAGGGGGCGGAATTCACTCTGGAAGAGAAAGAAAAAGCACAAAATATAGAATCAAAGTTTAATATTGGTAGTATAGAAAATTTCCATGGAAACATTGGTGAAAACAGTGGGTCTGCAGGAAAGATTCTAAGCCCCAAAGAAAGTTTTTCAAGCAAATTCTTTTGGTATGGAGTAGTTGCGTTAGTAGTTGTTATACTCGGCAATATTATAAGCGCCATTTTCATAAACCATTTTTGGGGAATAATCTAGATTAGTACAGGTCTAGAAATTTAAATTTCAACCACTCAGAGATCAGTGCCGGGTGGGTTTTACGCCCAACGGAAATTCTGCTTGGGGGTCCAGAATTCCCGTTGGGCGAAATTTCCTTAGAAATCCGAATCGGGGTTCTCCTGAAAATGAGTCCTGACCTTAACCAACAAAGACCACAACTAAAAGAAAAACCCTATGTAACAGCAGGGTTTTTCTTTTTCATATATAATAAATAACACATGTTCGAAAAATTTAGAATTACAAAATTTCAAAGTGGTCTAGAAAAAGAGATATCACCGGAAGAGCTGGATCAAATAGAAAGGTCCGCTGAACAAATAATCAAAAAAGAATTTGAGATTGGATTTGGACAATCTGCATTTGTGTATGAGGATAAAGAAAATAATTTGGCCCACAAAGTAATTGTTCGAGATGCACTTAATGACGTTCATGAGGAAGCGAAATTCTTATCCAAACTTACAGAACTAAGTAATGAGGTCATTGTTCCTAAGCCAGCATTTAGCTTTGATGCAAAAATACCGCAAAAGAATAAACCTCCCCTATATAGAAAAATTTTATCCATGGAAAGAATTGATGGTCCTGATTTTCAAGAAATTTTAACTGGCAAAAAAGAGCTCCCAGATACATTTAATTTCGACAGCTTTTTTGCCGCACTTGAGAAATTTTTTGATGCAATGCACAGTGAGCGCATTGGGATATATCATCGAGACGTGGCAGATAGAAATATTATGATTGATAACAAAACGGGAAGACCGGTGATAATTGATTTTGGTAATTCTGTATATAGAAGTGATTATTTAACTGATGAAATACGAGAAGACAAACAATATGAAAATGGCCCCAATGATCTTGAGAAATTAATGGAGCTCAAGAATTCAGTCAAACATTTTTTGACAAAAAATAAAAAGTAGGCTACTATTAATCACAGATCGTAGTTTTAATTATATATATTATGACACTCAAGATATCACCAACACTTAAGAAGGCCATTGATGAGATACAGAAGCAGATGGGGTCTAAAGACGTAATTGAGATCCCTGATGGATCAGGAATGCGACTTGTTAAATATGACTCAGTCGAGGCAGAGAAAAGGGAGGGAGGGAGACTTATGTTTACTTATGAAACTGCTGGAGAAAAATATTGGGTAGCTCGCTCTTAGTAACAGATCGCTAGTTTTTATTCAGCGATCTGTTTTTTTTATTATGAATATAGACATCTTATACGAAGACAATGATATAGTAGCCATATATAAGCCAGTAGGACTTATGGTTCATTCTGATGGGCGCACAAAAGATGCGACACTAGTTGATTGGATATTAGAGAGATATTCAGAAATGAAAGAAGTAGGAGAACCAATGACTATCATTGATTCAAAAACAAAAGAGGAAGTGGAGTTGCCTCGTCCAGGAATAGTTCATAGACTTGATAAAGATACATCAGGAGTACTTTTAATTGCAAAGAATCAAAAATCCTTCTTTCACCTTAAAGATCAATTTCAAAATAGAACAGTACAAAAAACATACAGGACTATAGTATGGGGTTCTATAAAAAATGACGAAGGAGAGATTGATAAACCGATTGCCCGAAGTAAAAGCGATTTTCGTTTGTGGTCGGCACAACGAGGTGCACGCGGTCTGGCTCGAGAGGCGATTACACTATATGAAGTACTTGATCGCTTCAAAGTAAATGTAGATACATTTACATATATTGAAGTAAAACCGAAAACAGGGCGAACCCATCAAATTAGGGTTCATATGAAATATCTTAATCATCCTGTAGTATGTGATTCTCTCTATGCTCCCAAGCGGACATGTCCAATTCTCGGAATGTCGCGACTGGCGCTTCATGCCTATTCTATTGAGTTTATATTGCTCAATGGAGAGAAAATTACGGTCGAGGCACCTCTTCCTGATGATTTCAACAAGTTTCTTGCGAAAGTAAAGTAATTGTGATAAAGTTTTTCTACTATGCAAACTACAGCTATAAAATTTAGCCCAGTAAACATCGAAGAAAGAAGGAAACTTGATATTAAATCAGGGGATACTATTCGAGTGTGGTCTAAAATTCAGGAAAAAGGTAAAACACGACTTCAGGCATTTGAAGGACTTGTGCTTGCACGAAAGCACGGACGAGAGCCAGGAGCAACTATTACTGTTCGAAAGGTTTCAAAAGGTATTGGAGTAGAGAAAATCTTTCCACTTTATTCTGTATTGATTGATAAAATAGAAATAATAAAGAGAGCAAAGACTCGACGATCAAAGTTGTATTTTATACGTGAAAAAGCAGCTAAAGAAATTCGAAGGAAGATGAAGGCATTACGATTCATTGCTCCAGACCCAGAACCAGAACCAGACCCAGAACCAGCACCAGAGGAAACATCAGCTGAGGCGAGTACAGAGAAAGTTGAAGGTGGAGAGGAAATGAAGAAAGAAGAGAATGCACCAGATAGTGGAGAGGAAAAAACTTCCGAAGAAAATACAGAGACACCTGAGGATGTGTCTGCTGACGCAGAGAAAAAGAATGATGACTCAGTAGCAGAATCAAAATAATAATATTTTAATTACACATGGCTCCTAAGAAACTCTATAAAAGAAGTCAATCAAAAATCCACAAACGTGGACTTTTTGCTGCGTATGACATTGTAGATGAGACTCAAATTATTCAATATATAGGTAATAAGGTAACTAACAAAGAGGCTGACGATATATATGATGAATCCTTTGAGAAATCAAAGAATCATAAAGAGGGCGGAGCAGTGTACTTATTTGAACTTAACAAGAGATATCAAATTGATGGAAACGTTCCCGAGAATACTGCACGACTTATAAATCATTCATGTGATCCAAATTGTGAAGTTGAAGTTGAAAAAGGAGAAATTTGGATTTATGCCATTAAAGATATTAAGAAAGATGAAGAGCTTTCATATGATTATGGATATGACCTAGAGTGTTTTGAAGATCATCCATGTTGGTGTGGAACAGATAAGTGTGTGGGCTATATTGTGGCAGAGGATCAAAGAAATAAATTAAAAAAGAAGTTGGCACCCAAAAAACCTGTGCGCAGTAGTGTGAAAAAGAAGAAAGTAAAAAAAACCAAGACCAAAACTAAAACCAAAAAGAAAACGAAAGCAAATCCGCCAGCTGGCGGAAAAAAGAAAAAGTAAAATCTCCCTAAATGGGAGATTTTATGTATAATTTAGAGAGTATACGGTTGGACGCTGGAAGTGATACATAGCTAACATATTGTACTCATTTGTTGGTACTATTAACATTCGCAATTATGTTATGAAAAAATTAACCTTAATTATTATATTGATTAGTCTTGTACTAATCTTTATCTCTCCCTTATTAAACACAGTCGCTGTAAGGCGTTTATTTGATTCGGAACAAGAAACATTTATTCCAACATTTAGAGAAGTTCCAATAGATTTTGTTCATGAACACACTCTTCCAGGACATGGGTTTGCAGGTGGTGCAGTCATTGATATAGACAATGATGGAGTACAAGAGGTATTTGTAGGCGGTAGCGTAGGACAGCCGGATGCACTTTTTTCATACAAGAATGGTGAATTCAAAAACATTATTGAGGGTACAGGGCTTTCAAATATAGAAGAGGGTACCTATGGTGCGCTTTCGATTGATAGTGATAACGACGGAGATATCGATCTCTTTATAGCCCGTGACTCGGGTGTCTATATGTACATCAATCGGGATAAGATATTTTCCGAAACAAAAATTGAGCTTGAGCTTGAAAAGAATACGATCCCTATTGCCATTGCATCAGGTGACATAAACAAAGATGGTCTTATTGATCTCTATATAAGTACATTTATTGATCCTCCAAATTTCAAAGCTGCTACATTTAATGATATCGATCATGGAAAATTGAATATCATGTTATTGAACAAAGGCGACAATACATTTCAAGATATAACCGCGAGCTCTGGGCTCTTATTAAAACAAAACACATTTGTTTCAAGTTTTATTGATCTCGACAACGATGGATGGCTCGATCTCGTACTGTCTCCAAACACAGATAGTGTGAAGATCTATAAAAACCTTCGCAACCTCACATTTGAAGAAATATCATCTCCAACTGTGTACGGATTTTGGATGGGAATGGCCGTAGGGGATATTGATAATGATGGCGACATGGATCTATTTTTTAGTAATGCAGGAAAAACAATTCCTAAAAGGTTTCTTATGGGTGACATACGAGATGATCAAAGTCTTGATTTAAAATGGAAATTACTTAGAAATGACGGAAATTTTGTATTCACGGATATAACAAAAGAGAAAGGGGTACAAAAGGATGAATTTGCATGGGGGGCAATATTTGAAGATTTTAACCTTGATGGTCTCCAAGACTTGATGGTTGCTGAGAACTTTGTAAAGTGGTTTCCTCATAAGTTAATAAAAAATCCTGGTAGATTTTTTGTTCAAAGAAGTAATGGTAACTTTGTCTCAACAGAGAATATCTCTGGTGTCGTAAATAAATATTTTGGACAATCGCCACTTATTGCAGACTTTAATCGAGATGGGTATCCAGATATTATCTATGTGAATTTCGATGGTCCTCTTCGTGCATTTTTGAATGAGGGTGGTAACAATAACTATGTAGCAGTGTCTCTACAAGATATCGCTGAGTCCATTGGTGCACGCGTTATTGTTGAAAAAATAAATGGAACGAGGCTTACGAAACAAGTAATCACAAGCACTGGTCTTGTAACGGATCAGACCCCAGAACTCTTCTTTGGTCTCGGTAGTGATACGGACATTAGATCAATTGAAGTAATCTGGCCCTCTGGCAGAGTAGAAATTATTGATGATGTTCAAATTAATTCAAGAATCATCATTAATTAAGTCCAACCATTCTGTTTAAGTATTTTAAAATGTAACGGAAGATTGCCCCATATGCTATTGGTGCAGCAATGATAGTGAGAATTTGTGGACCGGGTAGACCAAAGAGTTTTTCAGTTGTATCTGAGATAAAATTTGCTGGCAGTACAAGAGCTATGCCTAGTAGTATTCCAACGAGCCACAATCTTTTGTTCAGGTTTTTTGCAGGCCATTTTTGTAGAAGACCGATGTGTAGAATATTGACCACTCCAAGAATAATAGGAAGGCGCAGGAATTCTATTTTATCGATTCCTTCTCCAAAGCCAAGCGCCAGCATTCCAAGAAAATACACAAATACCACAGCCAGCATTATGGGAAAGGCAGATCCTGCCACAAACGCCCTTATATATTTGTATTTCACATTTTTATTCATATTCAACATTACATCAGTTTTAATTATCTATATGTAGTATATCAAAAAAAAGAAATGTAAGGCTAAAAAAATAAATTGTCTTTCTCGTAAATACTTGAAAATTAAGAAGGCATTGAGTATAGTTGATGAGAAACTTTAAATATGCCCAGGTGCAGAAATTGGTAGACTGGCTGGCTTGAGGGGCCAGTGTTCGTAAGGACGTGAGGGTTCGACTCCCTCCCTGGGCACAAAAAATATGATTACATACGAAGATTTTGCAAAATTAGAAATAAAAATTGGAAAGGTTATATCAGCTGAGAATATTCCTGGTGCAGATAAGCTTCTTAAGCTTATCTTTGATATAGGTGGCGAGGAGCGGCAGATTCTTGCAGGTATTGCAGAGATGTATCCTGATCCATCCATACTAATAGGAAAAGAAATGCCGGTACTTCTAAATCTAGAGCCCCGGAAAATGCGAGGAGAGATGAGCAATGGAATGATCCTTGCAACAGGAGGAGACGAGGGAATAGTACTCCTTCAGCCTGAAATTGAAGTTTCTCCGGGGAGTACTGTTCGTTAAGTGTCATGTGTGATTTTTAATGCACATGCTAAACTGTACATATGATTGTATTATGGATAGGAGTATTAATAGCAAGTTTATTTGTACTCATACGCTCAGCTGATTATTTTACTAAATACAGTGAAAAACTTGGTCTAATATTTGGAATGAGTTCGTTCATCATTGGTGCAACTATTATTGCCATTGGTACATCGCTACCAGAGCTTGTATCGTCCTTGTTTGCGATTAGTGCCGGGGAGACTGAATTTGTGACTGATAACATAATTGGTTCTAATATTGCTAATGGTCTATTGATCCTTGGAATAGGTGCGGTAGTTGCAGGGACTCTAAAAGCAAGTACAAAATTAATTGATGTTGATTTGCCATTCTTCTTTATGTCGATGGCACTATTTGTATTCTTTGCAATGGATAAGGTTATCTCATTTCCGGAGGGAATTGCACTCTTTGTATTTTTCGTTATTTTTATGATTTATAATATTAGATCAGGATCCGAAGGGAATGAAGAAGAAAAAGAAGAGAAGGAGCAAATGAAAGAGCTTAAAGAGCAATTTGAAAATGGTACAGAAAAAAAGCATAGAAAGAGTAACGTACGTGTCTATATAGCGATAATAGTGGCGAGTATGATTGCAATTGCAGTAGGCGCAAAATTTCTTATTGATAGTGTGCTGACATTATCTCAATTACTCGGAATATCTTCTTCATTACTCACCATAACAGTAGTTGCATTTGGAACATCTCTTCCTGAGGTACTCACGTCTATTTCGGCAATCAGACTTGGGAATCATGGTATGGCAATTGGAAATGTATTTGGCTCCAATACATTCAACCTGCTCCTTGTGGGGGGACTACCCGCACTGTTTAAAGACTTGACTATACATGATTCTACATTTAGTATAGGTATTCCATTCCTCGTGGTCGCAACATTTACTGTTATATTTGTTATATTTGATAATAAGATTAGATTCTGGGAAGGTGTAGCGATGTTATTCCTTTATGCTGTGTTTATAGCAAAAATTATTCAAATTTTATAAAAACCTATGTTTATATTTTCTCCATTATTTTTTCAAATTGCAATCATTCTCTTCTCAATGGTTGGATTTTTTATTTCATTCTATATTCACCATAAGAAAAAAACAGATACACCATTGGTGTGTCCCCTTGGTGCTGATTGTGATACGGTGGTCCGAAGCGATTATTCAAAATTTATAGGGATTCCAATTGAGTCTTTGGGTATGATTTATTATGGACTTATTGCGCTTGGATATGCAGTTGTGGTGTTATTCCCGGGATTTCTTCCACAAGCAGCGGTGTTTGCGTTGATAGTACTCACTGTGCTTGCATTCATGTTCTCACTATATTTGATCGCTATCCAGGCATTTGTATTTAGATATTGGTGTACGTGGTGCATATATTCAGCATTTATTTCAACAATAATTCTAATTGCAACATTCTTTTCATCTGAATATGGATTTGTGTCACTTCTCCAAGATTATAGATCTATTATTATTGTAGTTCATGCACTTTCTGCCGCTATTGGACTTGGTGCAGCAACAGTTACTGACATTTTATTCTTTAAGTTTTTGAAGGACTATAAAATTTCAGAAAAAGAGGCGGACATAATGAGCACAGTTTCTCAAGTAATTTGGTTTGCATTAGGAATGCTTGTGATCAGTGGCTTGGGAATCTATGTGACAAACATAGAAATATTCAATGCATCTATGAAGTTCCTTGTGAAATCATTTGGAGTAGGTGTTATTATTGTAAATGGAATCTTCCTCAATCTTTATATTGCACCAAAACTTGTACAAATTTCTTTTGGGAAACCACATGACCACACTGAAAGGGAACTCAATATATTTCGTAAATTAGCATTCGCACTCGGTTCGATTTCTTTAGTGTCATGGTATACAGTATTTATATTAGGAGCAGTGCTACATAGCCTTACTACGCCATCTAATTTGTTTGGAATATACTTTGGCTTGCTCGCACTCGGACTGATACTTAGTCAAATAATGGAACGACGCTTTGTAAAACGTAAAATGTAAATCACTAGACGTATGTACCATAAATCTGGTATAACAGATAGGTCTTATATAAGATGAGACATGGTGCCCATAGCTTAGTGGTAAAGCTCCGGTTTGTGGTACCGGCGACGAGAGTTCAATTCTCTCTGGGCGCCCAAAAATAATAAATGAAATGAATATATTTTTGGCGTGTGCTGGGAAAGGTTAATGTCTTGAGCAGTGCGCCCATCATAATATTTACCAAAAATACCCCACGTTTGTGGGGTATTTTTGGTTCTGGTATACTGTGTGTATGGAAGAAATTAGATTAGGGGGAAAAGAAGAAAAACCAAAGTCTTCTATCGAAGAACAGGCAAATTCCCAAGAGCACCCCACTTTACTGTTACTTGAAAGGGTGGAGAATCTCGATATATTCAATCAAATGGTTGAGCTATATTTAGCTTATTACATAAGTGAAAATCATCCAGATAAGGAAGACATAAATAAGCTAAGAAACAAGATAGAAGAAGCGATCAAACATCAAATTAAAGAGGTTAGCATTGATACTCCTCTATCGTTTGATCCAAATAGGCCGGTTTATGGTTTCCCAGGCTTTGATTTATTACATATATCTGAATCTAAAGATCCTGTTTCAAGAGAAGCTGTTGCGACAAATATAATTTCGCCACATATTGATCCTGATAAAAGAATTATTGCACAGAGCATTCTTGAGGCTCATGAGAAAGGACATATAATTAGGGTATACAGTAATAAATATTTTATGAAACATTTTGCATCCGCCTTTGATCAGGATGCGATGCAGTTTGATATTACAGAAATTAGAAAAGCACACAATAAAAAACATGATGAAGTTTTAGTAGAAATCCTTAAGGAGTACCTCTTTAGTGCTACAGAGGTTGTTGAGAGAATGTCTCAGTTGAAAAGTTATTTTGGCATGAAAGGGAATGAAGAGTTTACAAAGGAACATTTCATCTATGCTAAGGAGTATTATGTGAAAGACACTGGGCTTGATAATCACATGACACAATTTATGTCTACTGTGACATCTGATACATTAGATGAATTTATCAGACTCATCAATTCATCCGGGATATAAATTATGATTCATAAAACGCCACCTGAAAAATTTAAGCCTATTTTTGAGATAGTCAGCTGTTTTATTGAATCTGATGGTGAGTTCCTGTTACTACATAGGCACCCTGATAAATCACAAGGAAATAGTTGGGGGGTTCCAGCAGGTAAAATAGACAAAGGAGAAAAAGCACTTGATGCCATGAAAAGGGAATTGATGGAGGAAACAGGGATTATTAAAGATTCAACTGATTTTAATTTCTTTGAGAAAATATATGTTCGTTATCCAGAGTATGATTTTACATATTACATGTATCATTTACCTATAAGCGAAAAACCAGATGTTAAGTTAAGTAAAGATGAACATCAAAACTATATATGGACTTCTCCTGAAAAATCTTTCAAACTTAATTTAATAAGAGATTTAGATAGTTGTATTAAAATGTTTTATGAAAATTGAAATAATTAACCAAAACTAGATATACACTCCAACCTCTCCTTAATCCCATTCATATATTCTCTATCACTAAACACCTCCATAATAAAAGGTATAAGTGTCAGTGAAGGGCCCATTTTAAATAAATAAAAAACCAGCAGTTATGCTGGTTTTTTATTTATTTAAAATGGCGTGTTGTATTGCTATACATTTATTTTATATGTGATATACTTTTACTAGCGTCATTGTTGTGATTAAGCACAAAATTGACGCTTTTTTATTATCTATAAACAATAAAAGCATTAATAGAGCACGGGTTGACGCAATTATCACACCCCGTGCTCTATTAAAGCTTTTATTCTGTGCCTCTTATAGATTAATACTATAGCATATTTAATTATTTATGTCAATTTCTAGATTTTATTGACTTAGATCAAATACATTATTTGGTATTCATTGGATGTCTCGGGAGTTGGGGTAATTTATAATTCACAGTTTTAATATTGTCTACACGAGGCTCTGCGTATATCGCAGTTTTTTTATGTAAAAATGAGCTTTTTTAGCATTTCAATTTTTATGATGTGTATTTATTCAGTAGTGTGATATCCTAAAATAAAGCACCACTATGGGCACATTTAATCATTGTTTTCTTTGTTATACTATAATTAGTGTAAGAAATGCATATGAATAATACTATTTTACCCGTGAAAAAATCTAATATATTTACTTCTGTTCCTGGGTTTTTAATACCGCTATTTCTTGTGGGGGCATTCTTTTTTGCACCCCAGCTTGTTTCTGCTAATTTTTTTACAGATCTTTTTCAACCACCTCAACAAATTATTGATCAAGTCCCACTTCATACAGGACTTGTTCCATCCACTGAGAATATTCAGAACGAAGGTAGAGTGAATATTCCATCTTTTTCGGAAATCTTTTTGCCATCTCAGGAAATTCTCAAACAAGTTTCATTGGGTGTTGGTCTCATTTCAGTGACTGATACACCTGTGAGAAGTGCGTTGACGTCACGAGAAAGTTTACCAGGAGATATTTTTCATCCCGTTAAAATACTAGGTGAGAGAACAAGAGTTGTATTTAGTGCGAGTCCTGAGACCAAGGCTAAACTTGAAGTTGAATTTGCAGGTGAGAGAATTAAAGAAATTGAAAAAATTATCAATGAGAAAGGTACAGCAAACAGAGAGAAGGAAATAGGACTTGCAAAAAGATTTCTCAAGCAAAACCTTAATAATGCGGTTGACCTTGTCTCTACTAAAAAGAAAAAAGGGGAGGATGTCACTACTCTTGCAAAGGAATTAAATGATACCATTGAAGACTCGGAGATATTATTTACACAAATCCTCACAGAGGAGAAACAGTCACTCAAAAATAAGAAACGCTCCGTTCAGGATCAGATCACACTGGTACTTCAAGCCGATGACGACGAAGAGCTCGAGAGGGAGCTTTCCAGTATTATACTTCTCGAAGATCAGATTGAGAGAGAGATAGAGGAAATTAAAGAAGTATTAAAGAGCAATAGAAATCTTATTGCCAAAGAAATGAAAGTTGAGCACAGAGCTCAAAAGCTTATTAAAGATGCAAGGGATGAAAAACAAAAATTAGTAGATACGTTCAACAAAAAAGGAATCGAGCTTCCATTATTTACTCTCGATGAATTCAGTGACGAATTATTACGATCACAATCTTTTTTTGATACAGAGAATTTCGAAGAGGCTGAGCGACTTGCACAAAATGCAAAAGAGAACCTTGTGAGCGCTCAAAAAACTATTGATGAGCTAGTGGGTGATATCGTAGATGAACAGAAAGAAGCAGGGGAGTTGATTGAAAAATTAGAAACACGAAAGCCAGATATACTTGCTGAAGTAAATAAAAATAATATAAAACTTCCAGATGATGTGTTTAGCGATTCAACTACCTTACTTAATCAAACTCACACAGCATTTGAAGTTGGAGATTTTGACTCAGCAAAAATCCTTTCGAGACTTACAGAACACTCTTTTAATGAAGTTTCTACTATTACAGAAGAATTGAAGAAACAGAAGCAAAAGTCTGAAGAACAAATTATTCGATCAGAAAAAGAGAGAAGTAAGATAATTAATGACGCGACACAAGAAGGAGTCGATTTTTCTCAGGAATTATATACTGAACCTGACACGCTTCTCTTGCAAGCTCAATCTGCATTTGAAGACGGAGAGTATAAGGAATCAGAAATTTTAGCACAAAAATCTCAAGAGAGCTTAGAGGATGTTAAGCAAACTATTGAGAAAATAAAAGAAGAAAATATAAAACATAAAACTGAAGCAGAAGAACTTCTACAAGAACTTGAAGGTGAAAAGGATGAAATAATTACTACGGCAACTCAAGAGGGCATTGAACTTCCTTCAGATATACTTATGCCATTGATAACACTTCTTGATAAGATCCAAACAAATATTGACGAGGGGGAGTATATAAAGGCGAGTGATCTTGCAAGAACAACAAAAAAAAGTTTGAAAGATTTTAAAAATAACATTGAGGATTTGAAAGAAGAAAGACAAAGAAAAGGAAAAGAATCCTCTTCAGAATTCGAAGAAACTATACAAAATGACGAATCAGACTCGCTTCGCCCAAGCTCCAACGAAGAGGGTAAAGAACAGAACACGCAAGCTGATGGAGAAGGGGAAAGCAAAAAAAATAATAAAAAAGAAAAAAATAATAGAAATGATAAGGCAGGTGTAATAGAATTTGTCTCACAGCTTGTTGCTCGACTTCAAGTAAATTTCACTCAATTGAGCGCATCGGTTGGTAATGCATTTAAGTAGATTTAAAAACAATAGTAGTACACTATCTTCACCAAGAGCCATATTGCAGCTGGTTATTTTGGATTATTCACATATTTTTAACAGGTCATCATTTGCTATTTAGATCAAGAAGTATACTATAAAGATTAACTACATATAAAAAGCGTCGTAATTGTGATCACCACAGGCGGCGTTTTTTATTTGCCCAATTTTTATGATAAAGCCTAAAATAAATCTATCAGTAATAGTTCCACTATATAATGAGGAACTAAATTCGTACCTTCTTTTTGAAGAGATTTCAGAGGTGTTCAAAAAAATGAACAAATCCTGTGAAATTATTTTTATCGATGATGGGTCAACAGACCGTACTCTAGAGATAATAAAAACATTGAGTCCTATTAAAATAATCAGCTTTAGAAAAAATTTTGGACAGACAGCGGCATTGGATGCTGGAATAAAAGAAGCACAAGGGGAACTTATAGTGACAATGGATGGTGACAGACAGAATGATCCTCGTGATATTCCTAAACTATTGAATGTGCTTCAAAAAGGTAATTATGATGTAGTGTCTGGGTGGCGGAAAAATCGTAAAGATCCCTTTGGTAAAAAAATTGCATCTAGGTGTGCTGCGTCAATAAGGAAGTTTTTAATCAACGATGGAATTCATGACAGTGGATGTACATTAAAGGTTTACAAAAAAGAGTGTTTTGATCATGTTGATCTTGTAGGAGAGATGCATCGTTTTATCCCCGCACTTTTAAAGATAAAAGGTTTCAAAATAGGAGAGTGTAAAGTCAATCATCGTCCAAGAATTGCTGGGAAAACAAAATATAACTGGAGGAGAGGCATAAAGGGCATACTTGATATGGTTTCAGTATGGTTTTGGAAGAAATATGCGTCTCGTCCTTTGCATTTATTTGGTGGAATCGGATTATTTTTGATTGCGATCTCTTTTGCTGCGGGTGGATGGTCTCTTTATAACAAGTTATTTAGAGCAGTAGATTTATCAAATACATTTCTCACTCAACTTTTTATGTTTGGCCTTCTAATAGGAGTGCAGTTTTTTGTATTTGGTCTTTTGGCAGACATTCTTTCAAAAAGTTATTTTTCTTCAACACGGGACACAGTATATGACATTAAAGATATTATCAAAAACAATAAATCATCATCTGGTGTTCATGTGTATAGACAAGAAGATTCACTAATGATGAGCAATACAACAGTATGATAGTTTTAGTCACAGGTTCAGCAGGATTTATAGGGTTTAATGTGAGCAAAGCGTTACTTGAGAGAGGGAGCACAGTTATAGGTATTGATAATTTTAATGATTATTATGACCCATCATTAAAGGAGGCGCGAAATGCCATACTTGAGGAATATAATTGTTTTACATTACTGCGCGGTGATGTGTCTGATTTGGATTTTATCCGATCTGTATTTGCCGATCGCAAAATAGATAAAGTCTGTCATTTGGCGGCGCAGGCAGGGGTCCGATATAGCCTGACTCACCCACATGCCTATATTCAGTCAAATATTGTTGCCTTTACTAATGTAATTGATGTAGCAAAGTGTGCAGGAGTTAAAGATTTTATTTATGCCTCAAGTAGTTCTGTGTATGGTAATAATAAAAAAGTTCCTTTTTCAGAAGATGATCCAGTTGATACTCCTGTTTCACTCTATGCCGGAACAAAAAAGGCAAATGAATTGATTGCTCATACATATCATCATCTCTATGGTATGAATTGCACAGGGCTGAGATTTTTTACTGTGTATGGTCCATGGGGAAGGCCGGATATGGCACTATTTTTATTTGCAGATGCAATTCTAAAAGGAGAATCGATAAATGTGTTCAATTTTGGAAAAATGAAAAGAGACTTCACGTATATTGATGATATTGTGTCGGGAGTTGTTGCAAGTCTTGATAAGTCATATCCATATGAAATCTTTAATCTTGGAAACAGCACTACGGTTGAATTGGAATATTTTATTCAGTGCATTGAGGAGGAATTGGGAAAGAAAGGAAAGAGAAATTATCTTCCTATGCAAGCTGGGGATGTACCAGAGAGTTATGCAGATATACAAAAAGCTAAGGAAAAACTTGGATTTGAACCAAAAACTAACATAGAAACTGGGATCAAAAATTTTTTAAATTGGTATAAAAGATATTACACCACTAACCTCAGTCGCTAAAAAAATTGACAAAATATGACATATATGATAAGATGCATATCAGAATAACTCCTTTAAATTAAAAAAACTATAAATTATGGAAAAATTCCTCAATTTATTGAAGAGTACTAAGGTACCTCAAGAGTTTAAGTCACTTAACATTGCAAAGGTTCAAAAAATGCGAGAAGAACTTAGGAACAATTTATTAAAATGGAAAGAATTGTTTGAAAGTTTATCAGTTGTTGTACAAGTAAATACGTATGAAGATGATGTGCCTGGACTACTTGAAATTGATATTAGTAATTCAGTAAAAGCCTTTTTGCTTTTGAGTGATGGTGACCATACAACATTTCAGTTCCGCGACAATCCATATGTGGAACCGGTGTATGACCATCTCTATGTATTTGTTAATAGGGATTATGACAGCGGTGACCCCGATGATATTTTCGATCAATGGTGTCGTAAAGCTTTCCCCGGTTCAAAACCAAAACTTACACTAATAGATTTTTATAGCCAGCTTCTTGTGCTTGAAAAAGTTTATAAAGAAACTGTTCCTGAGCCTATAAAATAAAAAAATGTGTCAGATACTTTTTATACACCCGCGTTTTGTAAAAAACGCGGGTTTTTTTATTTTTCAATTATTTGCTCCTCCTTAATCATTTAACAATTGACCCCAGTACCAGAGGCAATCTCGGTATGGGACAGACGTCAATGATTAAGGGGTAATCTGGCGTAGTTTTGCATTTCAGGGTTTGAGTTGCTAGAATACATATGCGTCGTAAAGTGATTAACTCGCTTTGCGACTTTTTTTGTTTTTAAAAAACATTCTCACAACATTCTCACATTCTCACATTCTTGAGAATATGAGAATGTTGTGATTATTAATATTTATGAAGATACTAATGCTCAATTACGAATTTCCCCCCTTAGGTGGTGGAGCTGGAAATGCTACATATTATTTATTGCGTGAATTTTCTAAAAGAAAAGATATAGAAGTTGCACTGGTAACATCATCAGTTGGTGCACATGCAAAAGAAATGTTTGCGCCACACATCACTATCTATCGCCTGGATGTTAATAAAAGTGGGAATATACATTATCAGAGCTTGAAAGATTTACTTGTGTACAGTTGGAAAGCCTATTGGTTTTGTAGGAAATTAATAAAAAACGAACAATTCGATCTAATTCATGCATTTTTCGGAATCCCATGCGGTTTTATTGCGATGAAACTTTCCTATCACGCATTAAAAAGTTCTGTGAATCAGGAAGAGGGGTTACCATATATTGTAAGTCTGCGCGGAAGTGATGTTCCGTTCTATAGTAAAAGATTCTTTTGGCTTGATACATTTTTTTTCAAGAGGTTGAGTAGAAAAATTTGGAAAAATTCTAATTCAGTGATCGCGAATTCAAAATTATTAAAAGAGCTCGCACAGCACACTTCCTCTCAGCAAGACATTGACGTGATTCATAATGGAATTGATACTCAAGAGTTTAAAGTGGGTACACAGACACATGGTGTATTCACAATACTCTCAACGTCTCGACTCATTAAAAGAAAAGGAATTACTCATTTAATTCAGGCATTCATTGATTTTAATAAAAAAAATAAGAAAAGCAGATTAGTGCTTGTAGGGGATGGTGATTTAAAAGAAAGGCTCGAAGAAGAGGTGAGACGCGCTGGTATTGAAAGAAGAGTAAGATTTGTGGGGGCAATATCACATGACAAGATGAGTGAGTACTATACACAAGCAGATGTATTTGTTCTGTCGTCACTTAATGAAGGAATGAGCAACTCACTTTTAGAAGCGATGAGTTCTGGGCTGGCGATTGTGACAACTAATGTCGGAGGAACAAAAGAATTGATAGAAAATAATGGTTTTATCGTAAGAAAAGGAAAGAATAGAGATATTGTCGAGAGTTTACAGAGATTATATAGAGACAAAACACTATTAGATACAATGAAGAAAAATAGTAGAAAAAAAGCTGAGCAGATGAGTTGGAAAAGAGCAGCTCGTGATTATATGCGTATATACAAATCTCAATGTATTCAATGAATAAGATAAATATTCCTGTAGAAATCTGATTTTTATGGATTCGAAGCCCTTGACTTTTTAGCATATGATAAGTTAGAGTGAAATAAGAATGGAAGTATTGGTAATTTAATTAAAAAATAAATATCATGGAAAATTTATCATCATCAGAACAAAGCCCTGAGAAGCTTTATGAAAAAGCTCTGGAAAAAGCTATTGAAATCACTAAGAGGTATAAGAAATGGCATCTTGGTCATGATCCTCTAAACAATATTGCTGAATACCAAGAAGAAGTTACTAGGTATAGAGATGAGATGAACGGTGGTCTTAATGAGAGGGTTGGTCTCGTAAAAGAAATAGGAATTAAAACAATAGAAGATGTTTTTCCAAAAGCTAAAATAGATGAAGAATATTTGGAAAAAGTTAAAACAGAAAGAGAATTGTCTGATGAAATTATAGCTTTGGAAATAGAAGGAGAGAGTGAAAATCAGGAGGAAATTAAGGACCTAAAAAACAAAGTCGGATCAATAGAGCAATACCGAATAGGTTTAGCTAAAAAGATATTTTTTGAATCTGAATTCAAAAATAAGCGCTCCGATCTGGCTGAAGAAATGGGTTTTGAGGTCTTCGGAATAGAAACATACCTTGATTCTGAAGGTGCTGATTTTTTTGGGATTAAAAAAGGTGATTTGCAGTTTTTAATGAAACATTCTCCACTACCAAGCAGTTGGGGAATTGGAGGCTTTAGTCGCATTTCATTATTTACTGTAAGAAGAGAAAATACCCAAGGAAAGGAAATGGAAAATGTCATGATATATACTGGTTGGTGGGGTAGTGCTCCTGAAGATCCGGAGATACAAAAAGAAGTAGACCGTGTTGTTGCGGCATTTGGCTAAAATAAAGAATAAATAAAATTAATGCAGAAGGTTTAACCTTCTGCATTTGCTTATCAAATAGATACTTGCTAAGGTGAGGGTGCGTCGTAATTGTGATTATTTTGCAATTGCGACTTTTTTTATGTTTAGATTGCCATTTTGTAATTGCTTCGCTCAAAATTTGTTATGTGTGGAATAAATGGAATTGTTAAATTGAATAGTGAAAAAATAAGCGACAAGGAGATTAGAGCAATGAATGAAAAAATCTCTTATCGCGGACCCGATGATCAGGGTGTTTTTTTAGATGAAAATGTTGGTCTTGGGCATGTTCGATTGTCTATTGTCGATTTATCTCAAAAAGGCCATCAGCCTATGATTTATGTGCATAAAGGTAAGAGAGTCGTAGTCACATATAATGGAGAACTCTATAATTTCAAAGAAATGCGCAAAGAATTAGAGAAGAAGGGATATACATTTACCTCAAGTACTGATACAGAAGTGTTAGCTGCAGCGTATTTGGATAAAGGAATTAGTTGCGTACAGGACTTTAATGGAATGTTTGCATTTGTGATATACGATGTGCAACGAAAAATATTATTCGGAGCCCGTGATAGATTTGGTCAAAAACCACTTAAATATTATAGAGATAAAAATAAATTTATTTTTAGTTCAGAATTAAAAGCAATTTTAGAGCATGACATTAAAAGAGAAATTGATTTTGAAGCAATTGATGAATATTTTACTCTTCAGTATGTACCTGCGCCTAAAACCGGTTTTAAGAATATCTATAAACTGCCACAAGGTCATTATTTTATTTTAAATTTAAAGACAAATAACTTTTTTCTAAATCAGTATTTTGATTTAGAATATTCTGAAAAACTCAATGTATCTAAGCAGAAGTGGATGTCAATTATTGAAGATAAACTTAAAGAGTCAGTAAAAAGAAGGATGATTTCAGACGTACCCTTAGGAGCATTTCTTTCAGGTGGGGTGGACAGTAGCGCCATTGTCGCATTTGCAAGTCGTTATACCAAGAAACTTAAAACATTCTCTATTTCTTTTGATGAAGAGGGATTTGATGAAAGTGTGTATGCGAGAGAGGTTGCGAAGCTGTATAATACCGACCATAAAGAATTTAAAGTACAATCGCAAGATTTACTTGAGCATATTGAAGGTCTCATACATCAGTTTGAAGAACCATATGCTGATAGCTCTCAATTGCCGACGTTTATTTTGTCGAAATTAACAAAAGAACATGTAACAGTGGCTCTCTCTGGAGACGGTGGAGATGAAAATTTTGGTGGCTATGATAAGCATAGGCGACATGTCTTTGTTCAAAGATATGGAAGGTTTATTCAAGTACTCCATCCCTTATTGGGGATTATTGAATATGCCAGTAAAGTATTGTCGGTAGACTTCCTCGACAAACTCTCTATCTTTATAAGAACAGTAAATAAAGACAGTGCGACGCGACATTTTAATTACACGACATATTTTGATGAACGTACTAAAGAAGAATGTTATAGAGAGGACTTTAAGAAAAAACTTGTTTTGAGTAAGAATACGTTTCAAAAAATCCTACATAACAAAAAAATAAATGATGTTAATAAGATATTGTATCTTGATTTTAACAGCTATATTCCCGATGACATTAATGTCAAGGTTGATATGGCGAGCATGAAAAATTCACTTGAAGTTAGAGCTCCGATGCTCGATTTTGATTTTGTGAGTACTGTCGCACAGATTCCATGGACACATAAAACTGATATAAATGAGGGTAAGAAAATCTTTAAGAAAATGTTGCAGAAATACTTGCCAAAATCTATTTTATATAGAAAAAAACAAGGATTCGGCATACCCATTGTGTATTGGTTTAGAAATGAATTGAGGGACTATGTAAAAGAGAAGGTATTAGATACTAGTGGTCTCGTATTACAGATAATAAAGAAAGATAAAATCGAAAAGTTACTGAGTGACCATATTCGAGGTAAAGACAATTCAAAAAAACTCTGGACATTAATGGCACTTAATCTTTGGTATAAGAAATATTTTAATTAAATATCTATCATGTTTAACTTTGGTAAAAATTGGCAAAAATTTTCAGAGAATGCGTTAGATTCGAAGAGATTTGTAGATGCAAAAGACTCACTGAGAGAGTTGATTGGAGAAACAAATATTCGAAATAAGACATTTTTGGATGTCGGCTCTGGTAGTGGACTTTTTTCTCTTGCAGCAAAAGATCTGGGCGCAAAAAAAGTAATTGGATTTGATATATCACCTGAGAGTGTTGATGCAGCACGAGCGAATGCTCAAAAAATTGGAGTAAAGGATATTGAGTTTTATAGACAATCAATTTTGGAGGAAGGATATACTCAATTTGGAACATTTGACATTGTGTATTCATGGGGAGTGCTTCATCACACAGGAAACATGTACGGCGCAATAAAAAACGTCATGAAATTAGTTACAAATGATGGAACCTTTGTTATTGCTATTTATAACAAACACTGGACATCTCCATTGTGGAAGTTAATAAAACGTCTATACAACCTGTCGCCTAAATTTTTTAAAAAAATAATGATTTATTTTTTTTATGTGATCATCTACATTGCAAAATTCTTATCGACATTTAAAAATCCTCTTAAAAAGAGAAGGGGAATGAATTTTTATTATGATGTCATAGATTGGATAGGTGGGTATCCATATGAATATGCGAGCGAGAAAGAAATTGTTAGTTTTTTTGAAAATAATGGTTTCACATTAGAAAGATTTATAAAAACTCAGGGTATGACAGGTTGTAATGAGTTTGTGTTTACAAAGAATAGTTACATGTAGTAGAAAGTGTAGTAGTTTGTATTGATATGAAATATATAAAAAAAAATTGGAATAAATTTTCAAATACATATGGTGGATCACAGATCTATTTTAATTCAGTGTCTCATCACATCGAATTAATTAGAGAATATAAGAAATATTTTTCTAAATATATTAAAAAAGATTCGGTAGTCTTAGATTTAGGCGCGGGCAGGCTTTTTTATAAGAATTTTCTTAAAAACTATACGGATAATTATTTTAGTTTGGATTTTAAAAAAACACATAAAGATTTAGATTACATAGGAACAACGTCACGTACGAATCTAGAAAATGAGAGATTTGATATAGTTTTTTCTTCTCAGGTATTTGAACATATACCAGATCCCTTGGAGTCATTTCATGAAATAAATAGAATTTTGAAAAAAGGTGGCATTGCTATAATTTCTGTTCCCTTTTTAATGTATATACACAATGAACCGTATGATTATTTTAGATATACAAGATATTCTTTAAAAAAGTTTTCTGATGAAAATAATTTTGAAATTTTGGTATTAAAAGAAGTTGGAGGTTTTTTTGGTTTTTTGGGAAGTGTAGGTGCAATTTTTTCAATGGGGCTATTTTGGAATATACCCATACTAAAATGGGTAGTATATGGATTAAACTTCATTATTCAATATATATTACTGTTCCTTGATAGAATTTCTAGAAATAAAAAAGTTTTTCCATCCAATTATTTATTAATAATAAAAAAGGAATAGTGTATAAATCCCGTAGTAGAAAATGACACTAAGGAAAAACTAAACTTTAATATGTACCATACAAGTCGAAATTATAAGCAATTAAAAAATAATGACGTATATGCTTCTGAAGGAGTGATGTCATTTTTCACTACAGGATGAATATTTGTTTTGTACAAACAGCCGTATATCCGATTTTTAATACAAATTGCAAGAAACTATTTGGTGGATCGGAGGTTCAAATGTATTTGATTGGGCGTGAGTTATCCAGAAGGCAAAATTTTAACATATCTTTTCTTGTGGGGGATTATAATCAAAATAAAAAGGAAACATACGAGAATATTTCAGTGTATAGGGGAATTACCCCGTCTAAAAATTTTATGGCAAAGATTTTTGATGCTATTAAGTTAATAATTAATCTCCATAAAATAAACCCAGATGTAGTGGTTTGTCGTTCCGCTAATGCCGGAATAGGTATTGTGTCTCTGTATGCAACTATCTTTGGAAAGAAATTTATATATATGTGTGCCAGTGATATAGATGTTGATGGTGGATATAAATCTATATTAGGTACTACAGAAGGTTTTTTATATGCCTTTGGATTAAAAAAAGCACATTCGATAATATGTCAATCAGATTTTCAAAAGAGAAAATTGAAGAAATATTTTAATCGAGACTCTATAATAATAAAATCAAGTTATCACATTGATAATAAGCATAATTTCGAAAAAAAATATGTACTTTGGGTTGGTAGATGTCATGAAATAAAAAATCCCGAAGCATTTTTATATGTAGCTGAGAAGAACCCTGATAAAAAGTTTGTTATTATTTGCCAGTTAGCCGATGACAGTGTTCGGTATGAAAATCTTGTAAAAAGATCACGTAAAATAAAAAATATACAATTTATTCCACACGTTCCATTTAATGAAATTGATACCTATTTTAAAAAGTCGCTCATTATAGTAAATACCTCAGACTTTGAGGGTTTTCCAAATACATTTATTCAAGCTGCAAAATATAATACACCAATTGTGTCTCTGAACTCAAATCCAGACAATTTTCTGGATGTGTATGAATGTGGATTTTGTGCCAATGGAGACATGAATAAATTAAATACATATGTAGATATTCTAATGAATGATTTCAGGCTTTATTCGTATTATTCTGATAATGCTTACGTCTATGCAAAAGAAAATCACGACATAAAAAAGAACATTGAAAAATTTGAGGAAGTTATTAAAAATATTACCTACTAGTCATGAAAATTCTCATCATAACTCCACGGTTCCACACAAATTTGTATTATCGAGTAAGGGCACTTCAGAGTGCAGGGCATGAAGTTTCTTTAATCTCCTTTTATAAGGGAAATTCCGAATGTCATGACGTGGTTGAACCGAAAATAATAGGTTATTCGTGGTGCACTGTGTTTTTAAATAGAATTATCAATCTTTTCAAGAAGACACACTTAAAAAGTTTTTGGGAATTAAAATTTTCCATTCCCAATATTAGAAAACTCACATATCATATAAAAGAAATAAACCCTGATGTTATTCTTTTAAAAGACTTTCAGAGTCTATCTGAATTACTATCCCTTTATTACGCGAAGAAATTTAAGAAAAAAGTTATCATGTTAATTCAACTGCGAAAGAATACTTTGTTTAATTCAGAATCCTTATTCAGGCGTTATTTAAAACTACTTTCTTATTTAGGTGTGGTATATTTCGTTTCTCCCACAAAAGAAGGAGAACACATACTAAAAAATTCAGGTGTGAGAAATGTATCTCATATTCCATTTGTTATAGACACTAAAGATTTTAAAAAGTCTTATGTCTCTGAAAATACGATACGTATTTTATCTATTGGCAAATTTGTTCCAAGAAAAGATCACATAACACTCCTTAGGGCCATAAGTCGACTAAAAAATAAGTACAATATAGAATTGACGCTTGTTGGTGAACGGGCTGATGCGGCGTACTTGAGGGGTGTATATGATTTTATAAGGGCAGAGTATTTGAATGAGTTTGTGCAGATAAAATTTAATCTTGATTATAAGGAGAGTTTAGATGAATACAAAAAAAATGATCTATTTATATTGCCGAGCTATGATGAACCAGCTGCATATTCTCTTGTGGAGGCAATGGCAGCACAGCTGCCTGTAATCTGTAGTGATGACTGCGGAACGAAATGCTATATAAAAGAGGGGGAGAATGGATATATATTTAAAAATAAAAATTATAAAGATTTAGCGCAAAAAATCGAATTAATAATAAAAGATCGTAATTATTTGTCAGAAATGGGACAAAAAAGTTTTAGTATGGTACACACACATCATTCATTAGACTTTTTTAATCAAGAATTTAGCAAAATAATACAATAATATATTCATATACATATAGTTTAGTCTTTTATTCCACTACTTTTGTGAGACTAAAAATAAGTGACATGTATATGATTAGTTTGTTGCACATACATTACTTGGTATAATAGTAATGAAAATTTTATATAAAGCGTCGTAATTGTGATAGATTTTCTTGACTATTTCTTCCCATTTGTTGGTGGAGTAAGTGTGTGAAGATCGTCACCTCTAGGAATTTTAGGGGTCACAATTACGGCGCTTTTTAATTTTATATGCGATTCATTATAGCTACATTTGGAAATAACTACACAGGCTTTTTGCTTGCGCTTTTGTATTCAATCAAGAAAAATGCTCCCACCGCACAAGTGGCCGTGCTGTGGGAGAGTATTGATGAAGAAAAAATTAATCCAATAAAAAAAATCTTTTCTGAATTTGATTTTATAAAAACAAATTATAATTTTGGTAAAAATAAGGCAAAACGAATAGCAAGTAAAACCATTCTTTGGGAACATGCTGCTAAACAATATGCCGGAGAAAATCTTTGTTTTCTTGATGTGGATATCTTGATTACAAAAGATATAACACATTTCTTTGATGAGCTATATTTCAATATCGGATTTACATATAAGGATGAACATTATCCACTTAACACAGGAGTACTCTTGTCAGACGGAAGTAATAAAGGGATCAACTTTTTTACTTCTTGGAAGCAAAAAACGATGGAAATTATAAATGATGAAATATTATTTGCGCAGGCAAATAATACATCACTTCCATATGGTGCAGCCGACCAGATGTCCTTGTTTAATATGTTGAAGTATCAAAAAGAAAATGATCAATATAACATTTTTCTCCTCGGTAACGATACATGCTTTAAAGGTATTCCGTGTCGTATGCTCAATGAAACCAATTCCACTTCAATCAGTTTTGATACACACATTATTCATTACAAGGGAGTATGGCAAGATGTGCTGATTAAGGGAATGAACTTCTCCAGATACAGGACAAAAAAAGATTCATGGGAGATGTATATTTATTTTTTAACACAATACAAAGAGGCGATAGAATATATGAATAA
The DNA here is from genome assembly GCA_002401345.1 of Candidatus Wolfebacteria bacterium. GTDB lineage: Bacteria > Patescibacteriota > Minisyncoccia > Phycocordibacterales > NVSU01. The sequence continues at coordinate 102,809 of NVSU01000001.1, read as the reverse complement.
AACGCTACACACAAACTATCGTGCTGATTTCTTTAACATAAGGATTCCGGCATATATGAATAAAAGGACACTACAGGAAAACTCGGTTCTGTACATATTTCACTTTATAAGAAATGCATTTGATCGACTGCTCTTTCTGGTATCTAGAAAATTAAAAATCTCTTAATACATGCATACATATGAAAATAGGGCAAAATACAAAAAATATATTAAAAAGATTCGGATTGCTTGATTCTCTTTATTATTTTAAAGATGAAGTTTTCTCAAAGGCATATTCTCCCATGCATATTTCCTATAAAGGGCATTCTTTTGACATGTTGGGTATGCAGGGAGATTTCCATGAATCAATTAAACACTATGGTTGCTATGAACCACTTATGATGGACAAAGCGATAGAGATAATAAAGTCAGATGATATTATTTTTGACATTGGAGGTGCCGAAGGTTATTTTTCTTTTTTTGCCTCGCAATTAAATGACTCTCCACAGAATATTTACGCATTTGATGGCAGTGAGTGTCGAGGAAGAGTCTTTAAAAAAAACAATAGAATCATCTTTGATAATAAGGTGAATTTTATAGAGACTTTTTTATCGGATCATGAAAGCAAGGGTGTAATTACGATTGATTCTTTTATAAAAAAAGAAAATATTGAAACTGTCGATGTGGTAAAGATTGATGTGGAGGGTGCTGAGTTAAAGATATTAAAAGGCATGCGTGAGAGCATAAAAAAATTTAAACCACACTTACTGATTGAAATACACCCCTTTTATCTCCTTAATGTGGAGAAGGATAATATAGATGAATTGTGTAATTTTCTTGAAGATGAAAATTACAGCATTGAATTGTGCTCCAATCATCGTGGAGCACACAGAGGACGCGTTGAACCTTGGAAAAGTGTAACCAGTAAAGATCTCTATGAATATTGTATTAAATCTATTCCATCAAAACATAATTTTGCTATTTATTGTTGTTATGGGTCATGAAAAAAAAAGAAGAAAATATTATTCAGTTAGACTATATACCACAGAAGATTTTACTCCATGGTGATTCACACATAGAACGTGAAAGTAGGGCTTTTTCATGTAAAAAAGAGCCAGAGACAGTGAGGTGGATGGAAGAATATATAAAGCCAGGAGATACAGTTTTTGATATTGGTGCTAATGTCGGAGCCTACACTCTTATTATGTCAAAGTTGGTTGGAGATAAAGGAATGGTATATGCATATGAACCGAACTGGCCTAATTTTCATCAACTTAATAAAAATATTTTATTAAATCACAGCCAACACAATACGGTGGCTCTCAATGTTGCAATAACATCGAAAAAAAATATAAATACATTCAATTATCAAGATTTAGAATTCGGATCATCCCTTCATACATTCGGTGAGGCTGTTGATTTTGTTGGAAATACATTTACGCCAACGCATACACAATTTGTCTTAGGATATAGCATTGATGAGTTTGTGAAGGATTTTAACATCAATATACCAACTCATATTAAGTTAGATGTAGATGGTCATGAAGCAGCAATAATAAAAGGTGCTCAAGAAATACTTAGGAATAATAAATGTTGTTCACTTATGGCAGAGTTAAATGAAAAATTTCCTCATGATGTGGAGTGTATTAATTTTCTTAGATCTATTGGGTTTTCTGTAATTTCCAAAACTTCCAATCCATCTAAATTTGTAAAAAGTGATTCAGTGTACAATTATGTATTTGCTAAATAAAATACTTGAAAAACTGAACCTCTTTAGTCAAAGGGGATTGAGTAAAATGCGTAAAGAGGGTAAATTGTTTTTTATTTCAGAACTCATTCCATATTTTAAAAACTCAAAAGTATTTATGTTTGGTAATGGTGGAAGTGTTGCAAACCTCAAAGATGTTTCGAGACTCAAAGAATATAATCTTTTGAGTGTTCACAATGGCCCCGTACATTTTTTTAGAAAATATGGATTTATGCCAAATTTGTGGTTCGTTCACTATGGTCCGACATTAAAGGTTGTACTAAAAGAAGAAGTACAGACACCACTCGATTTTTCTGAAACATTTATACTTGTTCCTGCTAATGATTCGGATTCATCGGTGCACTTTAGTTCTGCTATAGTAAAAAAATTCTTGAAAAAACACCCGGAGGCAACATGTGTACTGTATAGGGAAATTGAGGCTCCTATGAATGTAGATACTATCGATTCATCATATATGTCATATGGGATAGAGCCGATTCGTGTGCTTGGTGGAGGTAACGTTGAGAATTCATTTCTACCTTTGTGTGGGTTTCTAGGAATTAGGACGCTATTTTTTTCCGGTGTTGATCACATGCAATCTACTGGACATTTTTATGATAAGAAGCGAATGTATCAGACTATTAATGGAACCACGTTGGAGTTTCCGGAAAAAGAAATGACACTCATATGTGCATCTATTGCTAAGAAAATTGCTGACGAAAAAAATATTGGCTGTTTTAGATTGGAAAAGAAGGAAACTATACTTCAAATCTATCCATACATTGATTTTGATAGTGCGTTGAAATATGCAACATCAAAAATAACACCAGCAATGGTGAGAAAACGATGAAACTACATATTATGTACAAATTTAAGGAGGGTTCATGGGGAGGTGCTAATCAGTTTCTAAAGGCACTTAAGGATGAATTCAAAAAGCGAGATAGATACGCTGAAAATTCGGAAGATGCAGATGTAGTGTTGTTTAATAGCTATCCATTTGGATCAGAATTTTTTTTTGACCAGGTACGTGACCTTAAAAAGAAATATCCAGAGAAGATCATTCTTCATCGACTCACAGGACCAATTGCAATGTATCGAAAGGATGACACAGTAATTGATAGAATTATAAAGCTGTTCAATGAGTCCTTTGTAGACGGAATAATTTTTCAATCTAAGTGGTGCATGGAGCAATGCAGGAACCAGTGGAATATCACATCAGCATATAACACGGTACTTTTGAATGCATCTAGTAAGAAGATATTTAACAGGAAAAATAAAAGAGCATTTTCACACTACGGAAAAATAAAACTCGTGGCCTCGAGCTGGTCTGATAACTGGGGCAAGGGCTTCGATATTTTTCAGTATTTAGATGAGTATCTAGATTTTTCAAAATATGAAATGACATTTATAGGAAATTCTCCTATTCATCTCAAGAACATTAAACATATTCCCCCGGTGTCCTCGGAAGATCTCGTGGGGTTACTGAAAGAAAGCGATATATTTATTTTTGGAAGTCGAATTGAGGCATGTTCTAATTCGCTTATAGAGGCACTCTCATGTGGGTTGCCAGCTGTAGTGCCCAATTCAAGCAGTAACCCGGAATTGATTGGAAGTGGTGGAGAATTTTTTGAAGGAACCAACGATGTCTTAGATAAAATAGAGAAAATTGCTAATAGTTATAAGGAGTATCAAAATGCGCTTCCTCAGTTTAAAATAAAAAAAGTCTCGAACAAGTATTATGAATTTGCTCGAACAATATATGATGATATTCAAAAAAATGAATATAATACAAAGCAAATTACTTTCAACGCGCAAATAAATTACTATAAAATCAAAGCATTAGTTTTAGGCTGGAAAATCCAAAAGAAATGGTCCCTGCTTAGGGATTTTCTGAACGTAAAGAACTATGAGAATTAAGTAATGATACATAAAGTGAATTTGTGCACAAAGCAGGAGCCCATCCTCTGGTTATTTTACATAACAGGATCAATATTTTTTACTATGCGAGGATTTTCTAAAAATACCATTTTTTATGAGTTATTAGACTAAATTTTGCATTTATGAGTTTGAATTGATAGAATGTACATGCGTCGTAATTGTGATTTTTTTGCAATTGCGGCTTTTTTTGTTGCCAAAAGAGCAGAAATTCACACTATTCTAACGTTTTTAAGAATAGTGAAATGTGGAATTTTTATGAAAAAAATATCAATTACAGCCCTGCTCCCAATGAAAGCGCATAGCGAGCGCGTGCCGAATAAAAATATTCGGAATTTTTCGGGTAGACCACTCTATCATCATATTCTTGAGACACTTTCAAAAAGTAGCTACATAAAAGAAATACGTATTAATACAGATAGTGATGTTATTAGTACTGACGCGCCGAAATTATTTAAAAAGGTGAAAATTATTAATCGCCCCAATGAACTTTGTGGGGACTTTGTTTCAATGAATACTATCATTGCATACGATGTGTCCAAATCAGATGATGAATATTTTTTACAGACACATTCCACTAATCCATTATTAACAACAAAAACAATAGATGAGGCAATAGAGAAGTTTTTTAGCTCAAGTGATATACATGACTCACTTTTCTCTGTGACAAGACTACAGTCGCGAATATATGATGAACATGGTGGTGCACTTAATCATAATCCCCAAGAACTAATACGCACACAAGACCTATCTCCTTTGTATGAAGAAAATTCAAATATTTTTATATTCAGCAAAGAGTCGTTTTACAATAATGACAAAAAAAGAATCGGTATAACCCCATTCTTATTTGAAGTGGACAAGCGGGAATCTATCGACATTGATACGGAGGATGAGTTTATTATTGCGGAATCATTAAAACATATTTCTTTTTCACCTAAGAATCCTTTATGCACCTCACAATATCCTATTGTGTCGATTATAATTCGTACTTTTAACGAAGGACACCATATAGGTGGAGTGCTGGAGTGTGTCTTTTCACAAAACACCAATAGGCACTTTGAAGTTATTATTGTTGATTCAGGATCTACTGATAAGACACTTGGCATTGTTCAAGAGTACCCAGTAAAGATTGTGCATATAAAGCCAGAAGATTTTTCATTTGGCTATTCGCTTAACAAGGGAATTGAAGTAGCAGGAGGTGAGTATGTGGTGCTTCTCTCGGCACATTGTTACCCCATGAATGATTCATGGCTCGATGAGATAATCGAGCCTTTTGAAGATGCGCGTATTGCTGCAGTATATGGAAAACAGCGTGGCAACCATGTCACAAAATTCTCAGAACATCAGCTTTTAAAAAAGATGTTTCCCGAATCATCTTGCATGCAAACAGATATTCCATTTTGTAATAATGCGAATACTGCTATCAGGCGATCGCTTTGGGAAGAACTTCCGTACGATGAGGAGCTTACAGGCCTAGAAGATCTTGCATGGGCAGAAAAAATGCAAAAGCGCGGACATACTATTTATTACACAATCAGTGCTGGTATTTTTCATATTCATGAAGAGAGCTGGGAGAGGGTGTTTATTCGATATAAACGTGAAGCAATTGCATTAAAAAGAATTTTCCCTGAAACGAATTTTTCTTTCCTTGATTTTTTATTGTTATTTACATTCAATACAGCATTGGATTATTGTCGAGCTCTAGTATTTGAAAGAAAGTTGAAGCACATCTGGGAAATACCTTCATTTCGATATATGCAGTATTGGGGCACATATAAAGGATATACGTTCAAGAATTCACTTACAAATGAAGTGAAGAAATATTTTTATCATTATCGACCATTTATAAAAACATGAAAACAAAGAAAGTAAAAAAATATCGTGTACTTATATCTGCTCCATATATGCAGACAGAAATTAATAAGTTGCGACCAGTTTTTAAAGAGAGGAATATTTCCATTGATCTTCCAAAGGTTCATGAGCGTCTTAGTGAAAAAGAGCTCATAGATATCATTGGACTGTATGATGGCATTATTTGTGGAGATGACGAAATAACACAGCGAGTACTTGAAAAGGCAGAAAAACTTAAAGTAATTGTGAAATGGGGCACAGGAGTTGATTCCATTGATAAGCAATATGCTGAGAAAATTGGAATTCGCGTATGCAATACGGCAAATGCATTTTCAGAACCTGTTGCAGATAGTGTGCTCGGATACATACTTTCATTTGCGCGTAATATACCGGTGCTCGATAGTGAGATGAAAAAAGGAACATGGAAGAAAGTACAGGGTGCATCTCTGAGGGAAAAAACTCTTGGCATTATAGGTCTCGGAAATGTGGGCCGTGCAGTTGCACAACGTGCACAAGCATTTGGAATGGATGTTTTGGTATATGACGTGCTTCCAATTTCTAAGGAAGTTATAAAAAAATATAATATTATTCCAACACATATAGAGAAACTCCTTACACAATCCGACTACATAAGTCTTCACTCTGATTTAAATGAAACAAGTCGCTATATTATTTCAAAAAAAGAATTTTTGCAGATGAAAAATGATGCAGTGCTCATTAATACAGCCCGTGGGCCACTTGTAAAAGAAAATGATCTTATAGATGCCCTAAAGAAAAAAAAGATACGAGGTGCTGCATTGGATGTATTTGAATATGAACCACTTCCCAAAAAAAGCCCGCTTCGATCGATGAAAAATATTCTTCTGTCACCACATAATACCAATAGTAGTCCGCATTATTGGAACTTGGTTCATGAAAATTCAATTACTCATTTATTAAAAGGATTAGGAATATGATACATAAAAAAACGATACTTATTACGGGTGTATTGGGGGGTATAGGAAGTGCCATTGCCGAATTGTTTAAGGAACGAGGATGGTATGTGATCGGGATTGATTATAAAAAATCAAACGGCAAAAAAAATTTTATCGATGAATTTTATAATATTGATCTATCTGATCCAGATGAAATCGAAAGACTAAGTATAAAAATACAAGAAGAAGAGATACGTCTTGGGTGTGTTGTTAATAATGCGGCAATTCAGATTTCAAAAAATATTCTCGATACCACTGTGGAAGAATGGAATAAAACGTTTGATGTTAATACTCGCGCTGCCTTTTTGATTGCCAAATTTTTCCACCCAGCACTAAAGAAAAATAAGGCTTCTATAGTGAACATAAGCTCAGTTCACTCTACTGCTACTTCTCTTAATATTGCTGCATATGCTGCCTCAAAGGGAGCGCTTTCTACTCTCACTCGCGCAATGGCACTTGAATTTGCTAACGATGGAATTCGGGTCAATACAATTCTTCCAGGCGCTATTGATACAGATATGCTTAAGGATGGACTTAAAAGAAATAAGATTACTAATGAAAATCTTGCTGCAAAACATCCAGTTGGTAGAATCGGTGTTCCAAATGATATTGCAGAACTCATTTATTTTTTGGCAGATAATAAAAAATCTGCATTTATTACAGGACAAGAATTTATTGTTGATGGTGGCGTACTTGCACGTCTTTCGAGCGAATAATATGAACAATACTGAATGGTTGTTTACATTAAAAAAAGATATCCCTCGTTTTTTAGAAACAATGAAGGGAACTTCTGTCTCCGGATTTTTCAGATATTCTCTGACTGGTGATTTGTATGGAGAGGAAAAATACTGGGGACTTGGCAATACTGTGTTTGCAGTTAAAAATTATTATATGCTTGGAATATTAGACACACTTTCTGAAGAAGAGAAAAAAAATATGGCAGATTTTATAAAAAGCTTTCAGATTGATGATGGCAGTATATATGATCCGCTTATAAAGAAAAAAGCATGGCTTCGAGAAAAAGCAGGCGTAGTAAAGCATCGTGATTTCAACAATTTTTTTCATACACAGACAATTCGTGCGGAAACACGCCAAGCACTTTCCGCACTCAACATACTTGAAGTTACGCCGACCATTTCATATAAAAATATTCCCCACACAGAAGAAGAAATAGATGAATATCTTAAAATATTAGATTGGACAAAACCATGGGGAGCAGGAAGTCATTTTTCTCATCTTTTATTCTTTTTAAAACATAGCGACCTTAAAAATAAAGAGGCGTTAATTGACTTTGCGGTCGCATGGGTACATAAGATCCAAAATAGAGAAGATGGATCGTGGTATAAGGGAGCTCCCACGCATGTGCAGAAAGTAAATGCGGCAATGAAAATACTCACAGGACTAAAAGCAGCAGAAAGGATGTATTTTCACTATCCTGATAAATTAATTGATTTATGTTTAGAAGCGGACAATAACCGACAGGCATGTGACAACTTTAATATTATTTATGTGCTTAATTACGCAAATAAAATGCTCAGAGGGTCATATAGGAATCGAGAAATACAAGAGGCTGCCCGACGACGTTTGGACATATATCGACAATACTATTTTCCAAAGCGCGGTGGATTTTCATTTAGTCATCACAAGGCGAATCGTTTCTATTATGAAGCGCGTATCACACGTGGGTTTGATGAGCCAGATATCCACGGAACATGTCTGTTTTTGTGGGGAATTTCAATTATCGCTCAGATGTTAGATGTCGATAAAGAATTAGGATTTAAGGAGCATACACCATGATTACAAAATATATAAAAAAATCAGCACATAGAATAGAACTTGAGAACCATTTGAATGAGTGGTTGCCAAAACTTTCGGGTACTGTACTTGATGTTGGGTCAAAAAACAGACGATACGATCACTTATTACAGAACAAGCCAATTGCAATTGATAGTATTGCCGATAGTGAAAATGACATTATAAAAGGTGATATAAATAATCTTCGATTTCCTAATGAGTATTTCGATTCAATTATGTGCATTGAGGTTCTTGAATATATTAAATCACCACGCCGCGCACTCTCTGAAATGTATCGGGTACTTAAGAGTGGTGGCAGTATCGTCACCTCAATTCCATTTGTGTATAAAGATCATGGAGACAGAATGAGATTTACGAAACGTTATGTCAGAGAGCTTTTTGGTAGTTTTTCAAATGTAAATGTCCTTCATATAGGTAATGCATATTCAGTTGTACTCGACATTGTACGAGGAAAAATAAAACACATACGATTTGTACCAGCTCGATATGTGCTCTATCCTTTGTATTTGTTTCTTGTTCTTTTTTTACAAAGACGCACACATCCCGATTATTATTCAGGATTATTAATAATTGCACACAAATAATATGAAAAAAGAAATTGTATTTCGTATAGACGATATTGGCGCTTCAACAAAGCATTTTAATCAATATGGTAAAAAAATATTTCGCTTTCTTGGCGTACCGTATTTCTACTTTCCAATTGCAAATATAGGGTTCTTTAAAAGAGTATGGCCATTCCGTGGATGGGCCAAATATAACGAAGTAAGCAAAGAGGAATGGAGTGATTTCTTGGACATATTTGAGTACTACAATATCACACCAATTATTTCAGTAACCGCATGCTGGGTTGAGCATGATGGAACATATGTAGAATTTCCGGATAAATTTCCAAAACAAGCACAATTTCTCAAAGATGCATTTCTCAAAGGAAAAATAACAATTGCAAATCATGGACTTACGCATTGTGTGGTTGGTAAACACACTCCTCGTTTTTGGTCATCTAATAAAACATTTCACAGAGAATTTTGGCATTGGCTTCCACAGCAAATGCATGATGAGCACATACAGAGATCCCAGAATATTTTGGAAGATTTTTTCGAGAAGTCTATACATATTTTTGTTCCACCAGGCAATGTGTGGAGTAGAAAAACATATAATGCGCTTAAGAATACAAATATTAAAAAAATAATTTCTAAGAATTATATGATAGATAGTAATGAATCAATGGACGGAATAGAGTTTATAGATGATACAAAAGGATTTTTCAATTTTCATGATCGGGAATTAAAACTCTACGGTAGAGAGTGGCTCATTCAAAAAATTAAAGAAAAAATATAATGAGGTATTCACGCGCATTACAAAAGAAAATCAAAAATTATTACACGGTCTATTACAGAGATTTGTGTGGGTTACCTGATTGGGAAGTGCGAGTTGAAAAGAGAATACATGAAGAGGATAAAGAAGTGAAAAGGATCGAGAGAGTGCAGTCCCTTCTAAATAAGAAATTCACAGCCACTCAAAAGCATTTTATTTTTGGTGCAGGGACAGGAGGACTTGCAATAACATTATCTCGCGAGTACGGATGCGACGTATATGGCATCGAGCCCGATGAAGAAGAATTTGAAATTATCCAAGATAAATGTACTGTGGCAGGTATAAATTCTGATAATTTTAAAAAAGAATATGGTGAGGAACTTTCATTTGGAAATGACCAATTTGATGTCGTGAATTGCTTTACTGTTATTGAGCATGTGGAAGATGAAGAAAAATGTATACAAGAAATGATACGTATTACAAAACCAGGCGGCCACATATATATCAATACACCAAATTATAACTATCCATATGAAGGGCATTATAAGATTCCATTTCCAACATTCCTACCGAAGCCACTGGGATATTTTTATTTAATTCTAATAGGAAGACCATGGAAGTTTTTAAAAACGATAAATTTCGTGACAGAGAAGAGTATTAATAAAATATTAAATAGGCAAAAGAATATAGAATGGATGCGCGTATATAGACCACTTGAAAGGAAAACGAATATTATGAGTTTCTTCTTTAATTTTATCAAGCATACATTATTCATTTACCCGGACCAGGAAATTATTATTAAAAAAATATCATGAAGAATCCTCTCATAACAATTTTAATAGTGAACTTTAATTCTGCTGAGTTTATTGAAAATACTTTGTACGGATTGAAGAAACTTACACGTAATCCTTATCAAGTTTTTATTGTGGATAACGATTCTAAGTCAAAAGATTATGAGAAATTGCAACGTATTATTAGTGAGTATGAGAATGTGTCACTTGAACGCAATAGCACAGGGTTACGCGGGAGTATGGCGCATGGTACGGCGCTCAATTATTTAGCAACACAAGTGGATACTCTGTATTTTTCAATACTTGATGCAGATGCAACATGGCTTATAAAAGACTGGGACACTATATTAATAAGTACATTCGACGATAAGGTAAAAGTTGCGGGAACAGAATCAGATGGAGACAAGCCAAAAGATTTTCCACTCATGTATGCCATTTTATTTGAAACAAAGACGTTTAATGATTTAAATATTGATTTACGTCCACGTGATATATCGCTACATGAGGATACAGGCGCAGAATTGAGAGAAAAATATCTTGCAGCAGGATTTAAAGGGATTATATTAGGAGCTCGAAATACGCGCACATATAAAGATGGTCCGTTTAGAAATAGTATTGGTGTCGCAGAGCATTATTTGAAAGGATATGAACATATTTTCTCATCACATTTTGGTAGGGGGTCAACGCTTGGGGCAAACAAGTATATACATACAAAAAGAAAATATTTGTACAAAATTCCTCTTTTGGGAGGTTACTTACTGAGGAAAAAAGGAAGAAAAGAAAAGAGTGAATGGATTTCTGTATGTAAGGATATTATTAATAAACAACAATCTTAAGACATTCTCACATTCTTGAGAATGTGAGAATGTTGTATAAAATTTATGGCTAATCAAATACATCACATTATAAAGGATAAGATTGAAAAGGGTGAAAAGATTATTCTCGATTTGGGAAGCGGGCCTACCTCTCGTACCGATCGTATTACTGTCGATATGCTTCCACTGTCTGGGATTGATATTGTTGCAGACCTCGAGAAAGGATTATCGTTTGCTCCTGATAATTCTGTTGATGAAATACACAGCAAGAGCTTTTTTGAGCACGTTGATAATTTTGATTTACTTATGAGAGAGATGCACCGTGTATTGAAGCCCGGAGGTATGATATATATATTTGTCCCACATTTTTCAAATCCGTATTATTATTCTGATCCGACTCATAAGCGATTTTTTGGATATTATACATTTTATTATTACTCAAAAAATCAAGACAAGCTCACGCGACAGGTGCCATCATTCTACACTGATCTAGATTTTGAGGTTGTCTCTCAATGGCTTTATTTTAGTGGCACATTTTTCATTCCTATGGTATTCAAAAAATATATTCTTGGTAAAATTGTAAACCTTCATGTACGTACTCAAGAATTCTACGAAGCACATCTTTCAAATACATTTTCTTGCTACGGTATGGACATAATCCTTAAAGTGAGGAAATAATGAGCTCATAAGCTGAAACTTTTTCAGCTTATGAGCTCATTATTTCACCACTTGTTTGTTTTTTTTGTGTAGAAGATAAAGCACCGCCATATTAAGAATATTTTGGAATCCAATGAGGAACGCAAGACCGATAATTCCGAAGAAATAGATGAGTGGAATCATGAGAAGAATTTTTGTGATAGGAAATATGATGGATTCATAGAAAAGGATACGTTTATTTTTTAAATAGAGGAGAAAATGGTTTTTATAGAGTATGTTTAGTATGTAAAATGGTAAAAAGGCTACAACGAGTTGTGAGAGCAAAATAGAATCAACATACTTGTTCGAGAAAAGAAATGGGATTAATACCGGCATAAATAGAAAGAGTGCTCCTGCAAAAATAGTCGCAAGAATAAAAATCTTACTGTAGAGTTTCATGCTCACAGTATTTTTCTTGGATATGGTTGGTGTTGCAACACCGAGAAGGCTTTTTACGAAATAAAGAATTTTTTTTGAAAAATTTATTCCAATTGCATACACCGCCAATTGTACAGGCCCTATAAATATTCCTATAAGTACCTTGTCGAGATTACCTGCAATCAGTGAGAGAATTTGTATTTTTGTGACAAACCATCCATAGGGAATTGTTTCCTTGTCTTCATTTTTATTTTCTACATACCGAAGACTTTTTTTGTACCAGACTATATTAAAGAAAGCGAGCGTCAGTGCATATGCCACTACAATAAGAAGTAGATTATCTTTAAATAAAAATAATATTGCTATTATTGTGGCTGCATTTATGAGTGCCTGAATTGATGAGTAGCGTGATGCAACATCGAAACGCTCTTTCCCCTGAAGGAATGAATCCCATGTATTCGGTGCGTAGAGAAATGGAAAGAATAAAGAGAGTGCCATAAATGCAAGTCCTACTGTAGGATTTTCATATATATAATAGTATCCACCAACAGCAAGTAACACAGGAATACCGATGAGACTCCAGAGAAAGCTTGTGCGCACCGCGCGCGTGAAGCTGCCTTCGAATCCACGGGCCGTTGATCCTAATATAGACATATTGAGTCCAGGTATGGAAACAATTGACACAACTGAGAGTATTGAAAGGATGAGCTGATACTGTCCGAATACTTCCTGTGTAGCAAGTCGTGCAAAAGCAATAGAGAGCGCAAGACCACTTCCTAGCACAATCACTTGTCGTATTGTCATCCATATACCATGAATAAAGAGAGAAGACATGAACTTATTTTTATCCAGATATTCTTTTATTTTTATTCGAAGGAAGTTCATGATTCTTTATTGATTTTATATATGTAATATCCATATGAACTATTTTCTCCAATAATAGTTACCAACTCTGTGTCACGTATAGTTTCAAGGGGGTACTCGTAGCTATATCTGTAATCTGAGTGCTGTGGCAGACTATGGAAAATAAGATATTCTATATCACGTGTATCAATAATTTCATTTATTGTTTTGATTTCTTCTTCAGATCGAAAACCACTAATGCTATAGAGCTTTGTTCTGTTCACAAATTCATAATTCCATTCTTTGGGAAAGTGCACATACTGATTAAGTTCTCCTGTCATTAAAAATGGTTGGTCATAATAAAAGTCAAAAACCCACGGTGTCGTGGTTATGATTTTAGATACATCGATATTGTGAGCGTTCACAAATGTTATAAGTTCTTTGTCTGGTAAATAGGTTAGTTGATTTAGTTTGCTGTGTTCTCCGTTCGTTTCCGTGAATGTGAAATAAAAAGCTTTCACAGGGCTAAAGATAGTAATAAATACAATGACAGAGACAATACTGTATTCTATTATTCCCACCTTAAATATTCTTTTGAATATATAATATGCGGAGGAAATACCAATGGAGAGAAGGAGGATGAAATACGGAAAGAGGGGATACAGATAGCGTACTTGAAATCGCTTTGGTCCGTCAAAATAAAACATGAATATGGCGATGATAAAAATCAATGTAAAAGAGAGTGCATAGATGACATTTTTCTTTTTAATTTTTGCAAAGAATGCACTAATAATAAAAAATATTATCACAATAAACGGAATAATCTCAAAATACCATGTTACATCGGAATAGCTATGATTAATTAAAAAAAGATACCCCCATTCTACTGTCCTCGAAAAACTAAACTCAAAGAAAAGTGGCATGATAGAAATTCCCGCAACAAATGCAATAAAAGGGGCGGTAATTTTGATGATGTTATTCCATCGCTTATTTTTTATAATCTCGTCTATAAACATGAGACCTCCATAGAAGAGTGCAAAGATAGCAAAGAACATAACCATTGCATCAAAACGTTGATCAGAATTTAAGTACGCAATAAGCTTTAAACTAAGAATAAAGAGAACTATTTTGAAGTATAGATTTTTTATATAAGGCGAAAATAGAAAATATATCGCAACAAGGGAGACAAAAAGCGCTATTTCATACCCACGTATGTAGTTCGAAAGACCTACTGCAAGCGGTAGAAATGCGAAAAGATACGCTGCAATTAAACCAACTTGCCTAGTTGCTATTTTTTTCCCGATCGCATAAAAAAGTAAAATTGAAAGTGATCCGAGAAGCGCAAACGGTAATCGAAGCAAAAATAGTGAATCACTTGTGGTAATTTTTTTTACGCCCGTGATAATAAGAGTTGTGATAGATGAGGTAGTGTAGCCAAATATACCATCAGTTAAAAAACGTTTCATTGCAAGAAGGTGTCTATATTCATCTCCTGCAGGAGAAAGTTCCCCTAGGTGATAGAGTCTTAGGAATGTTCCCAGGGCAAAAATAATAAGCAATAGTATAACGTATAGTCGATTGTTTTCTTTTTGATCCACGTCATCGAAATGTTTTAGGCTTTTTGCTATCTGTGTATTTTTTTTCCATTCATTTGTGACACCATAAAAAAGAGAAATAATAATGATAAGTGAAAGATAATGAAAAATTACAGGATTAAAATAAAAGCTCAAAAAGCCACCAAGTCGTACATCTAAAAAAATGACAATCAGATAGATTGCCACATACACCAAAAGGGTAGGACCCCATTTATTTTTAAGCATTTCACGGATCATAGTACTGTGATCGCTATATTTTTAAGTAGTATTGTGGAGTCATCTATTTTTTTTGTAACAATATAATCCGGTTCAACGATAAACCAATGTTCAGGTGAAAAAGCGAAATCAGCATTTGAAATAACAGCATTACCTTTAGAGGCATATATTTCCCATAATCCAGCTGTCAAAGGATAAAAAACTCCTCGACCCTTATCTTCTTTTGTTAATGAAAGTGATAATTGTTTTCCTTTTGAAGTGAATGTGATCTCTTGATCTAGGTTCTCATGCCAGTAGTAGAATTTAATATTTTTTTCGGTGGTTACATTAGTGTAGAGTGGTAGTGGTTGTAAATTAAGAATACCGTTTTTAACTATTATTTTATTTGTGTTAACTGTGAGTTTGTTTATCACATAATCTTTCTTTGATGAGGACTCTTCGAAAGATAAAAGATATATTCCGGGAGTAAGATTATTACATTCAAAGGGAATAGTTGTTGTATGTTCTTGTTTGTCTGTTGAGACATTTCCGTCGTCAAAAAATGTTCTTTGACATAATTTCCTCCCTTCATTTTTTGTACTGAGCGTTATCGTAATATCATCAGCGCCATCATACCAATTGAGTTCTTTTATTGATATGTCGGAACTAAATGAATCAGAGAGGTAAAGATAAAAAGAGTGATTACCACGCAAGTCGGTGTTGACGGTTGTCGGTGTTGTCGCAAATCCCTCTGGTGCGTCCCGCACAATTCCAAGATCTTTATTTTCCTCGACCACTCTTTTTTCAGGAATAGAGAGCGCAAGGAATTCGCGAAGTGTGCTCTCTTCGTCTGGAACTACAAAATGAAGCACTGGTGCATTATCTTTTTTCCAAATCAAAAAATCTTTGAACTCTTGTGCTATCGTAAAGCCCCTTTCTCTTATTATGTCTTCTTTTTTCTTTTTTTCTTCTAAAATTTGATTTCTAAGTACAAAATTAATAGCGTTTTTGTCTTTAAATTCCCCCTCTATTTGTTTTGAGATAGTGATCCATTCATCTATAGATGTGTCTATAGTAATCTTTGAATGAATAGTATCAGCTGAAGCAATGGCATGTGTATTAATAGAAAGGTTAGTGATAATGAAATCATCTAAAGAATTTACTATAGAGAGTTTATAGATACCTTTTTCTTCAAGCGCTGCCTCAAAGCGGAATGATGTTTCTTCATGCGTAACATGCGGGAGCTCCTCCTCCCATACTATGGTTCCTTCAAGATTAGTTAGAGTGACCAGGATATTTTTTTCAGCACTGTGTGGATTTAATGAAATCTTGGTAATAGAAAGATCAATCTTGTCTTCTAGATATACATAAAAAACCTGCGATCCGACGAGCTCGTTTTTTATTTCTGTAATACTATTCTTCGTATAGTTATTTTCTGTATTCTTTTCAAATAATGTAGTTATTGCCGGAGGATTTTTAAGAGGATCATAAAAAGGTTCCCATCTGTAGTTTTCTTGGTTGCATGCTATACAGGGAATACCAAGTTCCAAAAAAGTATTTCCTTTGAATGTAGCGCTGACTTGTACATCCTTTTTTATTGGAAATTCTTCTGGTTGCCAGATGAATTCGAAAGGTGAACCGATTATTTCGAAATAATATTCATTATCTATCACCCCACCTTGTCCAAATATTTCTTTATTTAGATCTTCGTTAATATAAAGAGGCAAACTATCATTTTTGAATGTCTCGGGATTAAGGTCTGTTGTATAGAATGCATTGTATGCAGACGCTTGGTAAAGCTGTATTCCTAAAAAAGAAATCACTATGATCGGGATTACTATAATTAAAATAGCGCCAAAGCGATGAAGGAATACGCGTTTTCTTTTTCTTAATAGTCTCTTTGAAGATTTTTTAGTTGTAGGAATATTTTTGTTCACCATGAGGTAAAATGGGCACAAAAAAAGCACCATAATAGTAAAATAAATCACTATTACGACGCACTGTAAATTGTATCATCTGCAAGATAAAGAATCAAAAACGATATATCCATATTCGCGACCAGTAGTTTGTTTCCTTTTTGTATACAAGTTCCATATGTTCATGTATATATTCAAGAATGTGTTGCTCAATTCTGTTGTCCATTGAAAGAAAGTCTAAAATAATAAACCCATGTTCATTGCGAGTGAGTTGTGTGAGCTCTGTAAGATTTTGTATAGTGTGAGCTCCTACATAGAAATCGGACATTGGAGGTGTAGATTTGTCACTGAGTGAATATGCTATCCAGTACCCTGCATCATTTAAGTATAATTTATTAAAGACTGGTTGAACTGAGATTATAATATCGTCCTGTGTGTTGCGTTCTTTGATAAAGGAATATGCGTTATTCCAGTCAGGCTGGGGAGTATAAATATAATAATTTTGCGACGCCTTGTTTTTTTGTCCCAATTCGATAGGTGTACGATTTGATTCAAGGGGAAAGAATGTGCGTGGCATAAACTGGAACTCCTTTGAAAAAAGTATCATAAGCACTACTGCCACAGAGATTCCGATTCGTATAAAAATATTTCTGTATTTTTCCCATATATATACAAATGTAAGTGCACTTAAAATATAAAGCGCAGGTAAAACAGGGAAAAGGTAACGATGACCCGAGAGAAGGATAAAAAAAGAAATAATCACTAATGGAACTATATAGACAATCAGAAGAAGGGATATTTTTTGACGAATTAATTTGTTTTTGAAATATAATGCGAGAGAAGAAAGCGCGAGAATTATCACAAGCAGGAAATTATTTTTTATAAATGCTAGATACTGTGGTAAATAAAATATTTTTAGTGAGAGAGATTCTTTTATTGTATTCCATACTCCTCCTCCAAAGATAATGAATATTAAAAGGGTAAATATATATACATATATTGAGCGTGCACCGAATAAATAATGTAACCAGTTTTTCTTGAGATGATCCCATTGCACTACTACAAAAGAAATAAGATAGATAGGCAAAAGAAAAAGGCCTAGACGATGTGTAAAGAAAGTGAGAAATGAAAATATAATCCACGGTACCACATACTTTATTACTCGTGTGTTATAGAGCAGTTGCCAGAAGAAATAAAGAGAAAGCCAGAATGAGAGCTGAAAGAGCGCATAATTTCTTGCTTGTCGAGCCCATCCGATTTCCCAATATGAAAACGTCAAAAATAAAGTTGTAAGAAGTGCAGTTTTTATCCCAAAAAACTTTTTGGTGAATAAAAATATAGTAGCAAGGAATAGTATATTAAAAATAACCGATGGAAGGCGTGTCGAAGTGTTTGATTCACCAAACAATTTTACTGATCCGGCAATTGCGTACGTGCTCGGCAGATGTGTATCGTAGGTCATCCCTGAATCAAGAAATGGATATCCTTTCTCTGCTGTGGAGAGTGCCGCATTTACTGAATATCCTTCATCCATCCAATATGATGACTGTCCCAGATTGTGGAATCTTAAGAATATCCCCCAGCTCAACAGCAAGAGTACAAGAATTGAAATAATGCAATTTTTTTTAAATACATGTAAAAACGTCATAATATTGAAGTAACTCACAATTATGACGCCTACTAATTTTATCACAGTAGTTTAATTGGGTCGTGTAGAAAGTACGTTGAAAGTTATCCACATTTCTATCTTTCAATTAAACTGTGAATTGATACAATTAAACTAACAAAATATGAAAAGCGTCGTAATTGTGATTAACAGTGCGGCGCTTTTTTTGTGTTTGTATTATATGAGATCAAAGAATAATAACGTATATTTTTTTCTATCACTTGTAGTGACAGCACTCATTTTATTTACCCAAGGAGTAGTATTCCTTGGGATTAAATCTGCATTCGCATATGGAGGTGGAGGAGGTGTATTTCTTGATACATTTATCGCTCCGACTGGAGGTGTTACTGTTGTTATTAATGACAATGAGGCAGTCACTTCTTCTCGCGAAGTGACACTTACACTCAATGGAGGGTCAACTGCTAAAAAAATGTCAATTTCCAACACAAGTGAATTTCAAGGTATTGTGCAAGAAGTCTATGCAACAACAAAGATATGGACTCTCTCCGAAAGTGATGGAGAAAAAGAAGTATATGTGAAGTTTTTTAATTCACAAGGAACATCATCATTAGTCGCCTCTGATTCAATTATCTATGGGACCAGTGTGAGTATATCTACATGTCGGGATGTCGATACCAATGACGATGATTCCATTGATATATTAGATTTTAATACGTTGATGGTGAATTGGGGAAACACTGATGTAGACAATGTAGCTGATTTTGATTGTGATAGTATTGTCTCTATTTTGGATTTTAACTTATTAATGATTAATTGGGTTTAAAAAATATGAGATATTTTAAAATTTTACTTTCGTTCATTTTTATTTTGGGATTGGTGCCAGTTCATTATATAGCAGCAGCTGCACTTTCTTTTTCTCCATCCAGCATTGAGGTTCATCAAGAGGAGACTTTTACCGTTGATGTAATTTTAAATTCCGCAGGGGTGAAAAATTATACTACCAAGGTGGAAATATTGTATCCAGCTGATCTTGTGCGTATACAATTTTTTTCTTTTGGACCAAATTGGATACCACTTTCTCAGTCGGGTTTTGATCTAGTAGATAACGTAAATGGTAGATTGATAAAAACTGCAGGATATCCAGGGGGAACACCTTTAGCTCCGCTATTTGGGACGATAACGTTTTCATCAAAAAATGAGGGAAGTGACCTTATTAAAGTGAGTGATAATTCTTTGTCCTTGAGTGCAAGGAATAAAAATATTCTCTCAGGAACATCATCAATACCTGTTGTGGTTACATCCAGCCTATCACCAGAGGCACTTCAAACACACCTGATAAATGTTGCGATAACAGAAAGTCCTTCAAGGGAAATTGCTACACAGATACCAATCGGATACCGCTTTGAAACAGATTTAGAATTTAATGATCATAATGCTGATGTCGCATATCTTCAAATATGTTTGCAATCTTCTGGTCATTATTCTGGATCTATTGATGGTAATTTTGGTACTTCAACAAAGGAAGCGGTTACGTTGTTTCAAGAAAAATACTTTGAGGAAATTCTCGATCCGTCAGGATTCTCTCGTGGAACAGGTTTTGTTGGAGAAGCAACACAATCAAAATTAAACGAAGAATGTAGTATCGAACAAACTGAAACAGAGGAAATAATCATTGATGCCGTAGATGAACTACCAGAAGCTTTATTTGATATTCAAATTGAGCCAACAGAATCTGATTCTCAGGACAAAAGAAATGTAATACCAGTATTTATAATTTTAGGTCTTATTCTTATAGCTCTTGTCTATGGATTGTACCTACGCAATAAAAGATAAAAAGTAAATAATACGCATCCTATAGTACATATGGGAGCGTACTACACATATATGAAGATATTTAAACTGATAAAACATGTTATGAAAGATCATCGTTTTCCTGCGCTTTCTATTCTTTTTCTTCTTATTTTTGCATTCACCCTTAATGTCGCATATGCTCCTACCCCAGTTGAGTATTATGCACTCATTGAAGATAGATACAGCCTTCCTTGTATACCAACTTCTTCTGGGTGTATAGAAGGGCAGTTTGCTGTTGGAGAATTCGATGCTCGTCCATTATTCGACATTGAGATTAGAAAAGTGTCTCAGCAATTAAACCGTCGAGCGGTATCAGTACCGATCGTCGCGATTTCAGTCATATTTATTATTATAGTTCTCTACTCTTTTTATTATAGGAGAAGAAAAAAGCGATAACATAATTATGAAACGAAAATTTATCACAACAGTCTTATATGTGTGCCTTATCCTATTAGTGGCAGTGATTGGATTTACCCCTTTTGCCGATACCTATTACGAGAGAACTCCCGGCTTTGTTGATACACAAAGCTCCGACATATCTATTAATCCTTTGGTCGCGAGTGTTCATACTGCAGCGCAAGTAAAAACTGACACCGGAAATTTAATATCGCGTGTGGCCCCTGGGGATTTTTTGCCAATCTCTGTTAAATTAATAAATTTTGGAAGCGGACGTCGAGTTGATGTCACCATTACGTATCAAATTTTTGATGCAAGAAATATTGCGGTAATACAAGAAACCGAAACAGTTGCAGTTGAGACGACTGCAAGTTTTGTAAAATTTATTCAGATTCCAAAAGACTTTTCTTCTGGGAGTTATGTGGCAGCGAGTAGTATTGCACATGAAGGACAAGAGGTTCCCGCGACATCTTCTTTTCAATTTGATGTAGAAAAAAAATTTGGTGGTATTTTTGTAAGTCAGTTAATTATTATAGGAATTATTACACTTGCGATTGGTCTCGCATTTGCTGTGGTGAGCAGGTTAATTTTAAAAAAATATCGATCGAGTAGATTTGTGCCACATGATTATTCACATATCTTAAAGGATGACAGATTATTTTACGAAATGATTAGCGATACAATCATGCAGATGAGGCATCGAGTAGGGGATACTGCAATAGACTTAGCTTCTGATATTGATGGTCTTACTATCGATGATAATACTGGAGAAGTACTCAAGATTACTAAAAATCCGGCCAAGATTATTGCCCTGCTTGTCCTTCGATATGAAAATGAACTAGGCGAGAAGGTAAGCTTTGATTTAAGAAAAACTGATGAAGAAACTAAAGCACGCGCACGGCCCATCGATAAAAATTTGGTAGTGGTAAGGAAATATTTTTCTAAACACGACGAAAAAGAATAGTCCATTATTAGTAATGTAGTAATCCTTATGAAAGTTTTAATTGTTGATGATGATAAAGAAATAATAGAACTCACTAAAAACACATTTATGGCTGGTATGGGTGATGTGGCGGATGTTGCATATGACGGTGAGGAGGCGCTGAATAAAATGAAGGATGATCACTATGATCTTGTGGTACTCGCGGTGTTGATACCAGGAGCGAGTGGTATGGAGGTGATGGAGAATATGATGCATGATGAAAAGTTAAAAAATATTCCAGTATTGTTGATGTCTGTACTTCCTCTATATTCTGAAAGCTTTCATAATTCCTTGAATACATTTGAGGAACTCTCATTGGTGAAAGATCTTTTAGAAAAACCCTTTTCTTCCAACGATCTTATGAGTAAGGTTGAGCACATCATACATACATCAATAGCTGACTAAAAAATAAAAATGTAACTCCCGCAATAAATGCGTATGCGTATGGACAAGAAAAATCAAACTGAAATAAAATACAAAACTCTTTTTGACTCATCGAGAGATGCCATAATGATGCTCGCTCCACCTATTTGGACGTTCACTTCTGGTAATAATGCAGCGATTAAGATGTTTGGGGCAAAAGATGAGACTGAATTTATATCGTTTGAACCATGGAAAGTATCTCCAGAGTATCAACCTGATGGTCAACGATCATCTGTAAAAGCTAAAAAAATGATAAAAAAAGCTATGGAAGAGGGCTCTAATTTTTTTGAATGGCAACATAAGAAGATCACGGGAGAAGAATTTTCTGCAACCGTATTACTTTCTAGGATTAAAATGGATGACAAATACTCACTACAGGCAACAGTAAGAGATATTACCGAGCAAAAGGAGATAGAAGAGAAACTGAAGAAATATACTTTAGAGTTAGAACGATTTAATAAATTAGCTATTGGTCGCGAATTAAAAATGGTTGAGTTGAAAAAAGAGATTGAGGAGTTAAAAAAGCGATTGACACATAAAAATAATATATATGGTTCGCGATAAAATCTCTGAAAAAAAAGATTCCTCCAATGGAAATGCAATTGATCCTTATTCGTTAAGTATAACCGATAATATTATTAGGGTAAAAATTTTTAATATACCTCAGACCGAGTCAATCATAATGAAGCAATATGAAGAAATATTGGAACTTGCAAATCGTGTGTCCGGCAAAGTAAATCTCCTCTATGACTTAAGAAAAGCAGGAAAACCAACTGCAGGTGCGAGAAAAAAACTTGTAGAGAACAGTAAGGACAAGAAGTTTGGGAAAATTGCTATCTTTGGAGCAAGTACACTTATTAAAACTGTAGCGACCTTTATTATAAATGCGAGTGGACTAGATACTATAAGACATTTTCCAAATGAAGAAGAAGCATTGCAATGGTTTACACAATCGTAAGGTGAGTTGTTATATCTACTATGACTGAGACAAAATTGAAAAAAGAAAATATGTATATAAAAAATCGCTTGAGTGCATTAAGTCCCATTTTTCATAAAATGGCCTTAGGAGATTTTTCATTTGATATAGATATTCCTGAAAAAGAGGATGAATTTACTGAGTTATTAGTGACATTGGATTTGATGAAAGATGATATTAATGAATTAGTGCGAGAGTTAGCGACATCAGAAAAAGAATTAGAAGAAAAAGTAAAAAATAGAACTGATGAACTTCATCAGAAAATAATAAAGATTGATCTTCTTAATGAAAATCTAAAAGATTCACAACATGCAACTCTCAATATTCTCGAAGACTTGAATGAAGAAAAAGAGAAAGTTGAACAGAAGGTAAAAGACCAGACGAAAGATCTTAAAGAAGAGAAAGACAAAATTGAAACTATTATTGAAAGCATAGGTGATGGTGTATTTGTGATTGATCCTGAGTTTAAGATAATACTCTTTAACAAAGCTGCGACCTTGATATCAGGCCTTAGCACCAAGTCTGTACTAGGTAAAAGATATAAGGATACCTTGAAATTTGTTTTTGAGGAAAATGAAAAAATAAGTGATGATTTTGTTAAAGAAGCCATGATAGCTTCTAAAATTATAGAAATATCAAATCATACCGTCTTAATCAAAAAAGATGGCTCAAAAGTCCCTGTTGCGGGAAAGGTTGCACCAATAAAAAATAAAAAGGGTAAAATTATTGGTTGTGTTATTGCATTTCGTGATGTCACAAAAGAAAGAGAGATTGATCGGGCAAAAACTGAATTCGTGTCACTTGCATCGCATCAACTACGTACTCCACTTTCCACCATTAATTGGTATGCCGAAATGTTATTAGAGGGGGATATTGGGAAGATAGATAGTGGACAGAAAAACTATTTAGAAAAGATATATCGAAACAATAAACGAATGGTGGCATTGGTTGATGCATTATTAAATGTTTCCAGAATAGAACTTGGAACATTGGCAATGGATTTAAAATCTATTGATATTCAAAAAGCGTCAGAAGATTTAATAAGTGAATTTATTCCCCAAATTAGAAATAAAAAAATAAAAATAAAAACAAATTACGATAAGGATTTACCACATATACATACAGACCTCAAGTTTATAAGGATTATATTTCAGAACCTGCTCTCCAATTCAATCAAATATACGCCCGCAGATGGGGAAATACTCCTGACAATAGAAAAAAGCAACTCACACATTCTCATTACAGTTTCCGATACAGGATATGGTATTCCTGAAAATCAGGAATCAATGATATTTACAAAATTGTTTAGGGCTGACAACGTAAAAGAATACGACACAGACGGAACTGGGTTAGGGCTCTATATTGTGAAATCAATAGTGAGGCAATTGAAAGGCAAAATTTGGTTTGACTCACTCATGTTTACCAGAGTTGTTGCTGGAAAAAAGGAAAGATATGGAACAAAGTTTTACGTAAGCCTACCAATCGACATTATGGAAAAAGAAAAAGAACCCAGAGGAGTAGGGTAGAGCATGATCACATCGCGCGGATAATGTGTACGCACACATCCATGTACTCTGCGGTCGTAATTATAAGAGGTCGAAAAATTTATAAATAAACATTAGAGATTAAAAAATGAATATGAAAAAAATATTAATTATTGAAGATGAATTAGATATGCTGGAAGTATTGGGTGATAAATTCAGTGCAGAGAATTTTGAAGTCCTGAAAGCAAAAAATGGAGATGAAGGTCTAGAGGTTTCACTAAGGGAACATCCCGATATCATCCTACTTGATCTTGTGATGCCAAAGATGGACGGGATGACAACAATGAAAAAACTTCGTGAAGATGAGTGGGGTAAAACAGTTCCGATCATTATTTTGACAAATTTAAGTGCAACAGATGAAAAACTTATCATGGGAATGGTAGAAGGAGAACCAATGTATTACTTGGTCAAA
Organism: Candidatus Wolfebacteria bacterium; assembly: GCA_002401345.1. Taxonomy (GTDB): domain Bacteria; phylum Patescibacteriota; class Minisyncoccia; order Phycocordibacterales; family NVSU01. Next base: position 77,754 of record NVSU01000001.1, on the reverse strand, counting down.
AGTGATTGGAAAATAAAGGATGTAGTTAAAAAGGTCAAAGAAGCATTAAACATGTAATATACATACAAAAAAAATACCCGCACGTGTGTTCTATTAATATGCTTTCAGTGTTGTGAATAGCATAAAATCTACAGGAAAGGTGTAGGTGGCTTGCTGAATTTCTTTAATGGTGGTAGTATCGAAGTCATAGAACAAAGTGATGAGGTAAAAGGTTCGATTATTTCATATATGCATTGTTTTTATTAATCGTAATTTTAATTTCATCACATGGAAACAGGAACTATCAAACGTTTGACTGATAAAGGTTTTGGATTTATTGAGCAAGAAGGAAATGACAAAGATCTTTTCTTTCATGCATCAAGTCTTGTAGACACTGAATACAATGATCTACGAGAAGGTGACGCTGTGACTTTTGACACAGAGGAAACTGATCGAGGACTTCAAGCAGTCAATGTAAAGAAAGCGTAATCGCATTCTTACATACTAAAACACCCCGCACCTGCGGGGTGTTTTAGTATGGTTGCCAAAGTACGAATTTTTATGTATTATGATCTCTAGAAATATATAATTTAAATTTTTGTTCTATGAAAACACTGGTAATAGAGGAGCGTATTATGACGCGTGCAAAAGCTATAACTGATAAGATTATCGAAATATTTGAGCATATTCCTGAAAGGAAAAAGTCAAACCTTGATAAATTGATTAATGATTTTGAAGGCTTTCGTGTATATGTTGGAATTGTACTTGATCTAATGAGTGGCGAGCATGAGATATATGATGATGTGAAACAGGAACTTTTTCTAGAGCTTTCAAAAAAGCTCGAAGAAGCACATGTCTTGCATCAGGAGTGTAAAAAATTCGATCTTGAGCGCACCCACGATGAGCATATGATTAAAGCAGTCGGGAAGCTTAGGAATGAAGTTATCTTTAGATATTTCGCCATAGAGCGAAGTAAGCAAAGACACCTAGAGGCGAAATATGACGTCATTAAAGAATGTCTAGCGAAAAAAGATCATGAAACATTTCAGGTAGCGATACGTTTTATGAATCACTGCTTGGATGTTGTAATACTCGAAGACAAGCTTATTGAAATGGATACTTTGTTACTCAATTACAGTAAGAAGGTTGAGCCAGTATAAAAATCATAGATTTAAAAGACACCTAAAAAGGTGTCTTTTTTTAATTCACTCAACTTCCTGATATACTGCATCTATGAACAATAAACCACAACCTCCAAAAGCAAAGAAAATTCCTCATGAGACGGTGTATCATGGTGATACACGAATCGATGAGTATTTTTGGCTGCGAGAAAAAACAAACCCTGAAGTCATTACGTATCTTAAAGATGAAAATACATACACTAAAGAGATAATGAAAGATACAGAAGATGCACAGGCACAACTCTACAAGGAAATGAAAGGAAGAATCAAGGAAACTGACATGTCAGTTCCAGTGAAAATTGATAACTATTATTACTATACGAGAACAGAAGAAGGGAAACAATATCCAATATATGCTCGAAAAAAAGAATCACTCGACTCAGCCGAAGAAATACTGTTAGATCAAAACATTCTTGCCGAAGGATATGAATATTTTCAATTGGGTGTATTTGATGTGAGTCCCGATCACTCACTGCTCGCATATTCGGTCGATACCAATGGATCAGAAGAATATACGATTTTTATAAAGAATCTAGACACAGGAGAGCTTTTGAGTGACCAGATAACACACACATATCATTCTTTTGAATGGATCAATGATAGTCAGACATTCTTCTATTCGGTATTGGATGAAACCAAACGACCGCATAAAGTGTATCGACATACCCTTGGGACCGACACAAAGGAAGATACAATGATGTTTCATGAACCCGATGGAAAGTTTTTCGTTAACTTATATAAAACTCGAACAGAAAAATATATTATGATTTTATCTGGAAGTAAAGTTACTTCGGAAGTACGCGCTATGGATGCCGATGAGCCGACGAGTCAGTTTGAGATCATTCAACCTCGGGAAAAGGGAATAGAATATTACGTTCACCATCATGGCGATACTTTTTATATACGAACGAATAAGAACGCGTTAAATTTTAAGGTGATGAAAACATCAGTTGAGACACCCACAAAGGAAAATTGGAAAGAAGTGATTGCTCATGATGACAATATAAGCATTACAGATATAGATTTATTTAAAGAGTACCTTGTAATATCACAGCGCGAAAAAGGTTTGGAGAAGATTAATATAATTAATGTACTAGATGACACACATCACTTCATACCATTTCCAGAAGAAGTATATACAGTAGGAGTATCAAGTAATCCTGATTTTAATACTAATACGCTGCGTTATTCATATTCATCATTAACTACTCCGAGTTCTGTCTTTGAGTATGATATGGAAGCACGAACACAAGAGCTTAAAAAACAAAAAGAAGTGCTCGGTGGATTTAACAAAGATGACTACATTGCAAAACGAATTGTTGCTCGCGCACCCGACAATGAAGAAATACCTATGTCAGTGGTCTATAAAAAAGATCTGTACAAAAAGAATGAAGCGAATCCTCTGTTGCTCACTGGATATGGCTCCTATGGGATTTCAAGTAATCCATATTTTTCTTCTAATATTATTAGTCTTCTGGATAGAGGTTTTGTATATGTCATAGCCCACATTCGAGGAGGAAGTGAACTGGGAGAGCACTGGTATGAACAGGGTAAATATTTAAACAAGAAAAATACATTCACTGATTTCATCGCATGTGCAGAGCATTTGATTAAAGAAGACTATACTGCACCAGAGTCACTCGCAATTTGGGGAGGAAGTGCAGGGGGACTGCTCATGGGCGCGGTGAGTAATATGAGACCCGATCTATTTAATGCAGTGGTAGCCGATGTGCCATTTGTCGATGTGATAAATACAATGATGGATCCGACACTTCCGCTTACTATTGCAGAATATGAAGAATGGGGTGATCCAAATGAAAAGAAAAATTATGAATATATATTGTCATATTCTCCGTATGACAATATAGAAGCTAAAGACTATCCACACATGTTGGTACTTGGAGGGCTTAATGATCCTCGTGTGCAATATTGGGAGCCTGCAAAATGGGTGGCCAAATTACGTGATATGAAAACAGATAATAATACGCTCTTATTAAAGACAAATATGGGGGCCGGCCACGGCGGATCATCAGGTAGGTATGAATATTTAAAAGAAGCCGCATTTATCTATGCATTTATCGTTGATATGCTGCAGAAATAAAAAAAGGAACCCGTGGTCAACTCACAGTTGTTTTTTGTCTTTTCTTGCTATAATTAATACATAAATCCCGTTACAGGTTACCGTATTGTGAAGACGGGAAAAAGGGATAATTAGCAATAATAATGATAGGTATGCATTACATAGAAATGTAAACATATCTTATCTTTAACAAGATGAAAACATTTTTAAATAAAGAGGCACTTCGATTTGGATGGAATACAATGAAGAAGAATTTTTGGTTTTTTGTAGGTATTCTATTTATCTACTGGATCATCTCATTTATTCCAAGTGTAGTGAATGTGTTCGTGGGAGGAGGGTCTATTATTTTTACTATTGTAAATATTGTGGTGCAGATCGTACTGATTTTGGTTGCTATCGGTATTACAAGAATATTATTGAATTTCGCATTTGGTTATCCTAGTAAATATTCTGACTTGTTCAAACACTATCGACACCTCATTAATTACTTTGTAGCATCCATTTTATATTCGCTTGTTGTATTTGTCGGACTCGTACTTTTGATTGTGCCAGGAATTATTTGGGCAACCCGATTTCAATATTTTGGACAATTTGTCGTAGATAAAAAACTCGGGTCTATTGAAGCATTTAAGAGAAGTGCTGCAATAACAAAGGGACATGTATGGAAACTATTTGTATTTAATCTTTCATTACTTGGAATAAATATAGTAGGAACACTTGCATTGGGTATTGGACTGTTTGCAACTATTCCAACAACAATGGTTGCATTCACATCAATGTATAAAAAAAGACTAGAGCAGTTCGAAGCACCATCATCAACCGATCAGAAACCTCCCGCACAACCCGAGCAACCTGCAGCACCTGAGTCACCTAAGACACCAGAACATTCTGCAGTTCCCATGGATCGACCAGAGATGGCTCCGGAGGTTCAGTCGCAATAGTCTCTACTTCTTTTCTAGGCTATTGATCGCATCAATCATTCGTGTTACTCCAATTCCTCCTCCAACTCGGGGGAAGAACTCAAATGAAAGGAATTCTTCGAGTTCCTTATTAACTCTTTCTTTTCCAAAGAGATCATATAGTTTCTCTGCGTATTTCCCATCACTTATTGTGTGAAATTCTTCTCTCATTTCTTGAGCATTAGTACTTCTCTCCGCACTTCCTATCGTTTCTTTTCCGTCGAGAATCACGTCTATTTTGTGTGAGTACTCGGGATTCTTTCTTTTCATGTTCCAGAAGGGGGAGGTGTATGTGGGGAATTCTTTACAAAATACTACGGGTCCAAAATCTTTTTTCATATGTGCTTCATTGTCGTGAGTTAATTCATCTGTCGAATAGTGAGCCTTGAGCTCATCGTATGTCTTGTATGTGAAACTTTTTTCATTACCAAATCCCAAATATTCTAATAATTCAATTTCAAACTTTTCCAAATCTTTAATTGATCCTTTTATTTCGAATTCAAACATAGGGAATATTATTTTATGTCTTCCGGGAACTGGATTTTGTTCGTTACGATAGCTTGTACTGACACAAAAAACGCCGGGCAATTCCGGCTTTGTAAGTAATTCATATTCGAGCCACATCTGACCTGTTTGAGGGAGTGGCCATGTTTCGCCTGCATACGTGTACGTTGCGACGGTATCGGGATCTTCACATGCAGCGAGGATGCTTAATCGATCTTGAGTATGTACTTCTGTAAAACCTTTATCAAGACAAAATGAACGCATTTTATTTATAGTCTTGCTAAATGCAATAGTATCTTTTTCTCCAATATAATTTTTTATCATATTATTTTTTAAAATTAATTAGTAATGATGATGACACATAAAAAAAGAGCTCCCTATTGGGAGCTCTTTTTAAAATGAGAAAGTATAAAACGGAAAAAAGAAATTTGATCGACCCCTTTTCTTTTATATCTTGTTTTATTCATCGTGATGTATAGTAACATGTCTTTAAAGTGGCACCTGTCCAGTTTTCCACATTACGTCTAGTACCTAAGTAAAATAAGGCAATAAAAAGGACAAATAAAAAAAGTCCTCATGTTACATGAGGACTTTTACTTTTCGAGTGTTGTAAAATACACTGACAATTCTTCTAATATAGCTTCTATGTTGATTTTGACTTCAGTAATGAACTCACCTGTATCTACACGTCTACTCACTCCATAGTCAAAATTTACAGCTAGAGTATTGGATTCGTTGATATGTACATTAACAGCTGTATATCCATACTCAGAATGTGGATCTTCATTGATCACAATCATAAGTTTGATTTCATTTCCTGTAATCGAAAACTCAAGATGCTGTGTGAATATTTTTTCTTCAAAGACATTCTTCTTATCTATATACACAGATTCTGTCAGACTTTCATTTCCATCTCCACCAAATTCTGTTTCATAACGAATGGTGAGTGTTGGATTAAGTGGGATCAACCATATATTCAATTCATATACCGTTGAGTCATCAATCTTAGTAGTCTCTTGTTTATGAGTACCACAGCCTTTAACGGTATCTATAATGAGAGGGACAAATGACTCGTAGTGCTGAAATACACCCATACGTTTCTCTTGTTCACCTCTACTCATTTTCAAATACTTTACCAATGAATCCGCCCTTTGAGCTGTGCTCACGAGCGGTAGAAAATTAACTATAAGAATAAAAATTGCTCCTATTGTTTTCATAGAACATATTATTTTATCCCGATCTCGCTTTAGCGGATCGAGGATCCTCGATTCATACGTATATGAACCAGAATCGGGAGTTCTATACGTAGGATACAGAAGGAGAGAGGCATTGTCAATTGATGAGTTTCATGGTAATGTGATGCCAGAAAGATAACTACAGATTTTTAAAATATAATACGTATGCCAAAGAAAGTAAGTGTCACAAAATTTTATACATTCGAAGCGGCGCATCAATTAGTTAATCACGAAGGAAAGTGTAAAAATGAACATGGACATTCATACAAATTGGAAGTGACCGTGACTGGAACACCCAAACAAGCTGATGGAAGTCCTGATGAAGGTATGATCATTGATTTTGATGAAATGTCAAAAATTGTGAAAAAAGTGATCGATCCTTTTGATCATCACAATATCAATAAAGCGGTTGATTATCCAACGACCGTTGAGAATATTGCTAATGATATCTTTGACCGCCTCTACAAGACAGATCTTCCTGTGTCCAAGGTTCGCCTTTGGGAAACAGCTACGGGATCTGCGACAGTAGAATACGTTGAATAAATTAACAAAAGCCTCTTATATATAAGAGGCTTTTTATATTTCTAACATTTCTTGCCTGTCTATCGGTAGAAAAGGTATACTGCTCTATATGCAGACAAAGTTTATATTACATGGTGGCTATGCATCAAAGTTAAATGCTGAAAATGATTCCTTTTTCAGAGAAATATTAAGTGATGCTCCTGAAAATCCACAAATTCTATTGGTTAATTTTGCAAAAGATGAGAGAGAATATGAACAAACAAGTCAGAAAGATAAAACACAGTTTAATAGGAATAATATAGACAATAGAAATCTTTCATTTAATACTGCAAACCAAGACTCATTTGAAAAACAAATAGTAGAAGCTGATATTGTGTATCTGCATGGTGGGTAAACGCTAAAATTACTCGATACACTAAAAGAATATCCTACTTTATTTAAACTAATGGAAGGCAAAATAATAGCAGGAGAATCTGCGGGTGCGTACGTGCTCTCAACTTGTTTTTATAGTAAAACTGAAGGTGGAATTTTTGAAGGACTTGGATTAGTTCCAGTAAAGACAATTTGTCATTACGTTGGTGAAAATAGTGAAAAACTTGATGACTGCTCTGGAGAAATAGAAACCCTCCTATTAAAAGATTATGAATACAAATCTTTTTTAAAGTAAGGAGAATTAAATTATAAAAAGCCTCTTATACCATAAGAGGCTTTTTATAATTCCAACACTTCTTGCTTGCGTATCGGTAGACAGGGTATACTGTTGAGGATGAAAAAATTATTTATACCAATTATTCTTGGAACTGCACGAGAGGGTCGCAAGAGTGAACACGTTGCGCGTTTTGTTCATGAGTATGCACAAGAGTATGGGTTCGACACCCAGATTGTTGATGTAAAAGAGTTTCCATTTGCAGGCACAATGGGATCAGCTGAATTAAAAGAAAAATGGAGTGCAATAGCAGGAAAAGCTGACGGATTTGTCATTGTTGCACCTGAATATAATTTTAGTTTTCCAGGAGAGTTAAAACTTCTTTTGGATAGTATCTATACTGAGTATGGAAATAAGCCACTTGGAATATGTGGAGTTTCAGCAGGGGGACTTGGCGCATCTCGCATGATAGAGCAATTAAAACTTGTCGCGATTGCACTTGAGATGATTCCAATAAAAAACTCAGTTCACTTTTCTCATGTAGGAGAGATCATTGATGAGAGTGGTGCAATAAAAGATGTCGATGCATATAAAAAGAAGCTTGGAAATTTCTTTGAAGCGCTCGCAGCTCATGTAAGTAAGAAATAATTATGTTTATATTTAAAATCTTTAGATTACGGAAACAACTAAGAGCCATCAAAAGTGGCGTCGCTGATCCTTCTGGATTTGTAGTGGATCAGGCACTAGGAATGATTAAAGGATATGTGATTGTATTGGCATTCCTCACACTTGTCGTACTTGGCCTTCTCTTTGTATTTGGGTGGACAGATCTCATCACACAATCTACATTGTTTGCACGTATTTTATTCTGGATAATATTCATTCCACTCTCATTATTTTGGATCATCATCATCACGACACTCAGAGCGATCAAGCGAATGATACAAAATCTAAAAAACATACAACCTCAGGAATAAGAATATATCTTGACCTACTTAGGAAAGTCTGTTAATATTCCTTCAGGTGATTCGCATGGTAAGTTTCTCTTCGGAGAGCTGCCATTCACCGGCCCTATCTTCTTCGGAAGGTAGGGTTTTTAAATATTGACCATGTGGAGAAATTATAGTAATATTTGAGAGGTGGTGAAGAATGGCAATAAGCGGTGTTGCAAAATTGTCATTCGCTAACCCTATCCTCCTCGGAGGATAGGGTTTTATTTTTTAGAGCACTTGACAGCTTTGGTATAATAAAGATAGAACAAATAAAGTGAATAGTAACCATTAAAACTGAAAGTTATGAAAAGGTGGATGTTACCTTCTGTGGCTCACTGTGAAGAGGGCTGCTGACGTCGCAGAGCGATAAATATAGGTATAAGTGAGGTCGACAACGACCTCACTTTTTTTGTGCGTGATTTGCAAATGACTTATATAAACGTGGTATAATGTTTAAATTGTGGCTCCAATTTTCAAGAATAGAATAGTAAAAAGAAAATTAGAGAATTTTGATATTCCTGATTTTGATGAAAAACTTGAGATAATTAAAAAGTGGGATAAGGACTATCATCACGGAACTCTTAAGCAAGATAAGGAAACATCACGAGAGCAGGCATTTAATCAAGATTTTTTCATAAAAGTTTTGGGTTATTCAGAAAAGCCAAATTCTCCTTATACACTAGAACCCAAAGCTACTACTGAGCAGGGTCAATTACCAGATGTAGTACTAGGATATTTTGATAAAGAAATTAGCAAGGTTTCGTCCGTTGTCGAATTAAAGGGTGCCAGTGTTCCTCTTGATCGTCCTCAACAGAGAGTAGGGAACATGAGTCCAATCCAGCAGGCATTTAAATATAAAATACAATACTCACATTCTCCTTTTGTTCTTGCGTCAAACTTTTACGAATTCAGACTTTTTCAAGATAATCAATTAGATTATGAAATTTGGACACTCGATGATTTAGTTAATCCTGAAGATGATTATTACGAATTTCGAAAGTTTTATTTTCTGCTTAATGCAGAAAATTTCACTTCAAAATCTGGGAAAACAAAAACGGAAGAACTTCTTTCTGATATTCGTACTGAGGAAGAAACAATTACTAAAAAATTCTATAAAGAATATCGAGAGCTAAGAATTGAACTTCTTCGTAATATTTACATGCATAATGAGTCAGTAAAGAACAATATTGATTTTGGAATTGAAAAAGCACAAAAAATTATCGATAGAATAGTTTTTGTTTCTTTTTGTGAAGATAGAGACTTGCTCCCAGAACACACACTCCAAAGAGTGTTAAAGATGTCTGATGATGTATTTGGCTCATTATGGAGCAATTTAAAAGGATTTTTTGAGGCAATTGATAAAGGAAGTGAAAAACTGGAAATTCCTGATGGATACAACGGTGGGCTTTTTGCTGAAGATAGTGAACTCAATAATTTAAAAGTTGATGATGATATCTTGCGTAAATTTGCAAATATCGGAACGTATAACTTTGCAGAAGATTTGAGTGTAAATATTTTAGGTCATATTTTTGAACAATCTATTTCTGATTTAGAGGAGATCAAAGAAAAAGTAAATAAAGATAATAACCTAGAAATTTCAAGTAATATTGGAAAAAGAAAAAAAGATGGTATTTTTTACACACCAGATTATATTGTCGACTATATAATAAAAAATTCTCTTGGAAAATATTTGGAAGAGAAAGAAGAAGAGCTAAAGAAAAAACATAATTTAAAAGAAGATATACAAGACAAAAATTATGAAAAGCGTGAAAAAGATGTGTATACAGAATATCAGCAATTTCTGCAAAATATAAAAGTCCTCGACCCGGCTTGTGGATCTGGAGCTTTCTTGGTGAAAGTTTTTGATTATTTATTAGAGGAAAACAAACGTGTTGGTGCTATTTTGGTAGGCGGGTTATTTTCAAATGAAGAGAGTTATAAAACCATTTTAAAAAATAATATTTACGGTGTTGATTTAAATAGCGAATCGGTTGAGATCACCAAGCTCTCTTTGTGGCTTAAAACCGCGATAAAAGGAAAAAAACTTACTGCTCTTGATGAGAATATAAAAGTTGGTAATAGTTTGATTGATGACCCCAAAATTGCAGGAGACAAAGCATTCGACTGGAATAAAGAATTTTCTGAAATTATGAAGAAAGGAGGCTTTGATGTGATTGTTGGTAATCCACCTTATGGAGTAGATTTTAATGAAATAGAAAAAAATTATTTATCTAACTTTGACCCAGCTGTACCTGATTACGAAATCTACTATTACTTTGTTTCAAAAGCAGTAGAACTTCTCAAAAAATATGGAAAGTTATCATATATTTTTCCAAATACGTTTCTATCTAATGTATATGGTCAAAAATATAGAGAAAGGATTTTATCAAAAACCAAGATTGAATCAATTCTTGATTTGTCTGAAGATCAAACATTTCAAGATGCTTCTGTAAGAACTATTGTTTTTATTATTACAAAAGATAGAAAAACAAGTAACGTAGAGTTTGTTAGATCTGAACCTAAAAGCATGTTGACAGGCAATAGAATCATAATTTCGGCAGATGTGTTAAAAGAGGAAATAAAAAATTGGTTGTCTCTTTTCCGTGTATCTCCGAATGAGAAAAAAATTATAGATAAACTTATAGCATCCGATAAATTAGATAATTTTTGTGAAGTATCGCAGGGGTTAATTCCATATGATAAATATAGAGGTCATGATGAATTAACTATAAAAAATAGAATATGGCATTCTGATATTAAAAAAGATGAAACTTTCAAAAAAGAATTAAAAGGTGGTGATGTTTCAAGATACTTACTAAACTGGAATAAAGTCCTTTGGATAAGTTATGGTGATTGGTTGGCTGCGCCAAGAAAGTCAAAGTTTTTTAAAAGTCCAAGAATATTATTTCGCGAAATAGTTTCAGAATCAATATTTTCAACATTTACTGATGAGGAATATTATAATACTCCATCTATAATAAACGCTATTAAGAGAGATGAGTCTCAGATTGATTTAAAATATATACTCACTATTGTAAATTCAAAACTCTTATTTTGGTACCATCTTAAAACCTCCCCAAAAGCAAACAAGGGATTATTTCCTAAGATTCTTGTGAGTGATGTCAGAAACCTTCCAATTCGCACATCTACCTTAAAAGAACAAGAATTATTTATTAAAAAAGCCGATGAAATGCTTGAATTACACAATAATCTGCAGAAAAAAAGTGATCGATTTAATAAATTAATTATGACAGAGTATGGTATTGAAAAATGGAGTAAAAAGTTAAATAAATTTTGGCAACTAGATTTTGATGAATTCGTAAAAGCGTTAAAGGTGAAAATATCTCTTTCTCAAAAGGATGAACTTTTGAAGTTATTTGAGCAATACTCCCACGAACTCAAGGAAATCTCTGAGCAAATCCAAAAAACCGACAACGAAATCGATCGAATGGTTTTTAAGCTCTATAGTTTAACAGAAGACGAAATTAAAATAATAGAAAACGATAACTAATTTTTTTATGAAAGAAAAAATATGGTGTATTATTAGACCAAATTTAGAAAACGGTGAAATATTAAATATAGGAATTATGGGTACAGGATTTTTTGTTTCAGAAAATAAATTTGTTACAGCACATCATTTGTTGAATGAGTCAGTTTTTGTGAAAAATAAATTATATAATAACGATTATATAATTCTGCAAAATATTTTAGGGAACCGCATTAAAATAGATTTACATAATAATATTAATTATTATCCAGACAAAGATCTAACGAGTATTGTTTTTGATGAGAAGTTTGAATATTTTGAAATGGAAGAAAATGTTAACAAAAATGAAGAAGTGAAAAATCTAGGCTTTCCATCTGCTCACATTAAGGATCTTTTTTCGATAAAGAATAATAAATTTAATATAAATAAAGTTGTTGAACAAAATGGAAATATTTTGGAAGTGATTAATAATTTTTCATCTAGATCAAATGACGTGAATATTGAAAAGAAAAAAGTTATTGTGACAAATTATGCATCATTTATTGGATTTAGTGGTGGCCCATTATTAAATAAGAAAGGAAAAGCAATTGGTATGATGTCTATGCTTGTTCCTAAGGGTAATGATAATCTGTCAGGAAAAGTCCTTGCTATTAGTATTTGTGAAATAGTCTAGAGGTATTAAGTAGAGAAATAAAAAGCCGAAGAATTAATAGAATATACGTTGTGGGGAAGAAAACTAGCGATAAAATCGTTAGTTTTCTTTTAAATGTTTGACAAGGATGCCTGAAAGCATTAAACTTAGACTAACAAGGTTTTCGGAAAACCAATAAAATAAGGATTAAATAATATCATGAAGATAATCAATAGAGAAGTATTACAATCTGTATATCAAATAATTGCTGGAGCAGGAACAGGTACTGCATTCGAAATTTCAATAGATAATGAATATTATCTTGTTACAGCAGCTCATTGCATAACTGAAAAAGATATTTTTATCTTTCACGATAAACAAAAGATAAAACTTGATTATTTATGGAAGAAAAAACATTCTCATGCGGATATTGCAGTTATAAAACTTAAGGAAAAAATTAATGGGTCAATATCTCTTGAAAATAATGAAGGAACAAATTATAAATTGAGTGAACAATTATTTTTTCTAGGTTTTCCTTATAGACTAGGCGGAGCTGGATCTGAAATTAATAATGGATTTGATCTTCCTTTTGTAAAATCTGGAATATTTTCTGCTATGGACAAAAATAGAGAAAAATTTTATATAGATGCTCAAAATAACCCTGGTTTTTCTGGTGGGCCAGTCATACAAGTTGATACGAACGGCAACTCAAAAGTTATCGGTGTAGTTCATGGTTTTATACCTGAAAATAAAGCGTTTGGGTTTGAGAATACAGGAATTTGTATAGCAATAAATATTAGCTTAGCGATTGATATTATAAAAGAAGAAATAAAATAAATGTATGAAACTTTCTAAAACAAATTATTTAATATTTCGAGATTGTGGGAAGAATGCATGGTTGAAGGTAAATAAGCCTGAGATATATAAGAAGCATCCATTGTCTCAATTTGAGCTTCTTATTATCGAGTCAGGTAATGAAGTTGATGAGCTTGCACGGGGATTGTTTCCGGATGGAGCGTTAGTCGAGGATACAGGCGACACAGAGCTTACAAAAAGACTTGTTGATGAGCGAACTAAAGTTATATACCAGCCAGTATTTGAAACGGAAAAATATAAAATGATTTCGGACATTATTGTCTGGAATGAATCAGCGAATGCATATGATGTGTTTGAAGTAAAAGCTTCAAATAGTGGAGACAATAAAAAAAAGAAAGACGAGATCTATACATATGATCTCGCATTTCAGTACTCTGTGCTAAAAGAAAAGAATATTCCAATCAATAAGCTTTATTTAGTGCGATTGAATAAGGCATATTCACGAGCAGGGGAGCTTGATATTGAGCAATTGCTAACAAAAGAAGATTTTACAGATCGAGTGAATGACATTTTAGGTGCAGTAGAACATGAAATGAATACTGCGTACGAGATTTTATCTGATCCAAAAGAACCACATGGAGAGTGTCGATGCATGACGAGAGGGAGGAGTTCACACTGTACGACATTTTCATATTCAAATCCTGATGTTCCAGAATACAGTGTTCATGACATTGCACGTATTGGTCAATCAAAGAGAAAACTTGAAGATCTTATAGATAGTCAGATTTATTCAATAATGGATGTTCCAGATGACTATGATCTAACTGTCAATCAAAAGAATCAAGTTGAAGCTATAAAAACAGACAGAACTACTATAGACAGGAGTTTAATAAAGGAATTTTTAAATACTATAAGCTACCCCATATCATTTCTCGATTATGAAACATTTCCTGCTGCAGTACCTCGATTTGCAGGGTATAAACCGTACAATCAGATTCCATTTCAGTTTTCTCTCCATGTAGTGTCTGGAGATGATGAAGAAGTAATGCACTCTGAATTCCTTCATATAGAGAATACAAATCCAGACATAGTTTTTATAGAAGCATTGCGAGCACACTTGCCAGACTCAGGATCTATTCTTGTATGGCACAAGAGTTTCGAAATGGGGATCAATGAAAAGCTTGCCGAGAGGAATCCAGAACACAAAGTGTTCTTAGAAGAATTAAATATGAGAATAATTGATCTCGAGGATGTGTTCAAACAACAGTTGTACATTCACAAAGGATTTAAAGGAAAATCATCAATCAAGTTGGTCCTGCCAACTCTCGTGCCGAGTCTTTCATATAAGGAGCTCGATATTCAAGATGGTGCAGAGGCAACTGACACTTGGAATAAGATTGTGACAGGGGGGTATGATGCATCTGAGAAAGCTGAACAAGAGAAAAATCTTCTGGAGTATTGCAAACTTGATACATATGCAATGTATGCAATTTGGAAACATTTAATTGAACTATCATAACTTTCATGGATGAAGAAGTATTTGAAAAAGCAAAAGATGAAGATATGGACATGTCTGAAGCTGAAGAGCTTCAAGATGTGGTAGATGAAACTGGTTTAGATATAGACGATGCATATATGATCTGGGAAGGAGGAGGACTATAAAAAAACCGAAGAATAAATCCTCGTATACACCTGTCACAAATAATATTCACAACTCAGTAACTCAACTCATTCGACCTACTCAATAACATTCTCACATTCTTGAGAATGTGAGAATGTTAGAATTAGAGAGTAAGATATATAGGTACAAGTGAGGTCGACAACGACCTCACTTTTTTTATGGGGGATTTATAAGGGATACTCGAAAAATGGTATAATGGAGAATAGTATAAGTTTAATTTAAAATCTATCATGGAAGAAGAGAAAAAAAATGAAGCCACTGAGGCTCCTGAAGAGAATCCGCCAGCTGGCGGAGAAGAGAATCCGTCAGCTGACGGAGAAGAGGAGATGCAGATTCCTTCATCACTTGCGGATGAAGCAGAAAAGCCTACAAAGCTTCCAGGGAAAACAAGAGGAAGGGAGACTGAAGGATACCGTCCGCTTCATAGTAAATAAATATTTAAGAAAAGCAGGTCATTACCCGCGTTTTCTTTTTGTGTCCCATCTACAACAACATTCTCACATTCTCAAGAATGTGAGAATGTGCTACGATTAAGATATGAAGACATCTAATCAACTGGAAAGATATTTTAAAGGAGCGGCAAATCATAGTCGGATTGATATTCTTTTGCTGGTTTCTAAAAACTCTGGAATAAACGTAGAGGGGATTGCTGATGCATTAGAAAAAAATTTCAAGACCATTTCCCAACACACAAGACGTTTGGTCCAAGCCGGACTTTTAAATAAAAATTATCAAGGTAGAAGTGTGATTCACTCAATTTCTCCATACGGAAAAAAATTTATCACATTCATGAAAACATTCTAACATTCTCAAGAATGTGAGAATGTTAAAAATTAAAAAGAATAATATAGAATAAATATATGAAAGCATTAATTATAGTACTAGTGATTTTAGGAATAGTTGGATTTTCTATTATAAATAGCAGACAAACTCCAGATCAAACAGTGAGTCAACCTCAAGATATTCCAACATCTGCAGACAATGCTCCTCCTGGAGCTATACATAACCTGCCGGTACCAGAGGCAGTCGCTGCTGTTCGCACACTCGTTGCAAATGAGCTTGGTATAAGTGAAGGTGTGGTTATCATAATGACTGCCTTTGAAAAAGAATGGCCAAATTCTTGTCTGGGTCTTGAAGGAAAGGATGAGTTCTGCGCACAGGTCATTACTCCAGGTTATGAAGTAACTGTACAAGCACAAGGTACACTACGCGCATATCGCACAAATGAAAGTGGTTCCATTATTCGTCGAGAAAAATAATATAAAAAATAAAATATCATGAAAGAAAACAATCAACACAATATAACGTTACAAGTTATAATTGTAATTATAGTATTAATAATTTTAGGAATACTTGGATTTTCTATTTTAAATAATAATAGGCATGCCCAGAGAGTTGATATTGTAGTTTCGAATTTTGACGAGTGTGTGGCGGCAGGTAATTCGGTGATGGAAAGCTATCCCGGGCAATGTCGACACGGAGATGAATTATTTATTCAAAATATAGGAAATGAATTAGAAAAGATTGATATTATTCGGATCAATATGCCTCGACCCACCCTGCTCATAGAAAGTCCGTTAGTTATTGAAGGAAATGCACGGGGACCATGGTTTTCTGAAGGAAGTTTTCCAATTGAACTTATTGATGCGGATGGAGTGATCATTGCACAGGGGATTGCAACTGTAGAAGGAGATGCGAGGACTGAAGACTTTGTAAAGTTTTCAGGGATTTTAGAATTTGAAAAACCTGACAGTGGAAATAAGGGAACGTTAATTTTAAGAAAATCCAATCCTTCAGGGGAACCAGCATTTGATGATGCATTAGAACTCCCAATACTTTTTGGTAAATAATATCGTGGTAAAAAAAGTAACACAAAACGTTGATGTAGTGGTTATTGGTGGTGGCGCATCGGGAATGATGGCCGCAGGGCGTGCAGCTGCACAAGGAAAACGTGTGGTGATATTGGAGAAGAACAACGCTTTGGGTGAAAAGCTAAAGATTACAGGTGGGGGACGATGCAATATTACTAACGCTGAATTTGATACTAAAAAATTATTATCACACTATGGAGATGCTGAGAAATTTTTATACTCTCCGTTTTCTGTATTTGGAGTGAAAGATACATTTAATTTTTTTGAATCACGAAACCTCCCCCTTATGATAGAAGATGGAAATCGTGCATTTCCTAAGTCAGAAAAGGCGATGGATGTATTTTTGGTATTAGAAGAATATATAAAGAACAATAATGTTGAAGTTCACTTTAAATCTGTAGTGGACACAATTCTATGCAAAGGAGGGAACATACAAGAAGTTGAAACCAAAACTCATATTTTTTATCCAGAAAAGGTGATTGTCGCAACGGGAGGTATATCTCACCCAGAGACTGGTTCGACTGGAGACGGATTTCGTTGGTTAAAGAATATTGGGCATACCGTGGTAGATCCGACACCAGACATAGTTCCATTGTCATTAAAAGAGCAATGGATAAAGAAGGTTTCAGGAGTTGCATTGGATGATGTAAAGATTACTTTTTATTGCAGAGATAAAAAGCAATTTATAAAGAAGGGGAGAGTGTTGTGTACACATTTTGGAATATCAGGACCGATGATTTTAAATTCAGCATCTAAAGTGCGAGATCTTTTACATGACGGAGTGGTGACGGCTCATATCGATCTTTTTCCGTCAGTTGATATAGGTACACTTGAAAAACAGTTCATCGATCTATTTGATGAGAATAAGAATAAGATGCTAAAAAATATTTTGCCAAAAATAGTACCACCTGGATTCATGGCGGCATTTGAAAATATCTTTCCGGATATTGATATGGATGTAAAAGTTCATAGTCTAAAGAAAGAGGAACGTAAAAAGATTGTACACACATTAAAATCACTTGAGGTAACTGTGACAGGACTCATGGGACTTGATCGGGCAGTTGTGTCAGATGGTGGAGTTGCGTTGAAAGAAATTGACATGAAAACAATGCAGTCAAAGAAGTGTGAGAATTTATATGTGACAGGGGACTTACTTCATATTAGTCGACCATCAGGAGGATATTCTCTTCAGCTGTGCTGGACTACAGGATACATTGCTGGATCATCTGTAATGTAAAAAGCCCTCTTTGTCTATCATATTGGAATAAGGTATTATTAAGAATATAGTTGCGTCTCATTTATTAGAAGTAATATAAAAAAATATTATGGAAGAAAACAAAACATATTTTATAATGACCGCAACGGTTAATAAGGAGCACATGGAAGAAGTGCAATCATATCTAGCTAATGTTATGCCAATATTTGCAAAACATGGAGGTATGTCATTTGGTCGGTTTAAGGTTACAGAACAATTAGTGGGAGAGAATGGTCCAGAGATGATTGGTATAATAGAATTTCCAAGTGCTGATGCCGCTAAGGAAATGCTCAAGAGTGAGGACTTCATGGCTCTTGCAGAAAGTAGGAAAAAGGTATTTCGAACTGTAGACGTTATGCTAAGTTCTAAGATATAAAAAAATTCGCCAGCTAGCGAAGAGTAAAAAAGCCCCTGATATCAGGGGCTTTTTTGTTATACACAGGTATATATTGACAGGTGAACATCTGTTCACATATACTATACCTATGGATTTAGAACAACAGAAAAATAAAATAGCAGGGTTTTTTAAATCAAATAAACGTATGCCCACGTATCGGGAGATTGCTCACTTGGTAGGGTACAAATCTACAAATGCAGTGTATCGATTGGTAAAAAAACTCGAAGATGTAGGATTTCTCAATAAAGATAGCGCAGGCAGACTTACTCCCAATAACATGTATGGCGACATAAAAGTTCTCGGACTCATTGAAGCTGGATTTCCAAGTGCCGCCGAAGAAGAACTACTCGACACGATGACAATTGACGATTATTTAATAACCAATCGAGACGCAACATATATGTTACGAGTGAAAGGAGACTCAATGAAAGATGCGGGAATCAATGAAGGAGACATGGTGTTGGTTGAGCGAACAAATAAATACAAGGTTGGAGATATTGTGATTGCGGATGTTGACGGAGAATGGACGATGAAGTATTTAAAACAAATTAGGTCGAAATATTATTTAGAGCCTGCGAACAAAAATTACAAACCAATTTATCCAAAGGAAAGCTTGAGGGTCGTCGCAGTCGTTCGAGCAATCATAAGAAAATATTAATATTATGTGGGGAAAATTATATTCATATCCAAAAGCAATTTTACATATCGATGCAGATTCATTTTTTGCAGCATGTGAAGTGGCACTTAATCCAAAATTAAGAGGTAAGCCTGTGGTCACAGGACAAGAAAGAGGTATTGCATCAGCGATGAGCTATGAAGCAAAGGCACGAGGTGTCACACGAGGAATGACATTGAGTGAGGTTCGAAGGATTTGTCCGGATGTAGTGATTCTTCCCTCTGACTATGAAACGTACAGTCTTTTTTCAGAAAGAATATTTAATATAGTGAGACGTTATACTCCAGATGTGGAAGAGTACAGTATTGATGAATGTTTTGCCGATATCACAGGATTACGCAGAACACTCAGCATGTCATATGAAAAAATTGCAGCAAAAGTTAAACATGATTTGGATTCAGAGCTTGGAATCACATTTTCTGTCGGTCTCGCGACAACAAAAGTATTGGCAAAAGTTGCTTCAAACTGGAATAAACCATCCGGACTTACTTTTATTCCTTCAGCAGACAAAGATATTTATTTAAAAAAATTATCAGTGAACAAAATATGGGGTATTGGAACTCAAACATCTGAATTTCTTAAGCGACATAAGATTAAAACTGCATATGATTTTATTTCCAAGGATGAAGAGTGGGTTACTCGAAATCTCTCAAAACCATATCAAGAGACATGGCATGAACTTCGTGGAACTTCTGTGTATTCAGTCACAACTAAAAAGAAAGAGTCATACAAATCAATTAGTAAAACAAAAACGTTCACTCCTCCATCTCATGATCGAAATTTTATATTTGCTCAGCTTTCAAAAAATATAGAAAATGCATGTATTAAAGCTCGTCGATACAACATGACTTCAGATAAGATACGGTTTTTTCTAAAAACACAGGACTTTAAATATAAAGCAGTAGAAATTGTGCTCTCAAAGTCGGTTTCTGTGCCACAAGAGATTATAAATGTAGTTCGACCTCAGTTTGATCGAATATTTGGTACACGTGATCTCTATAGAGCAACTGGAGTCACGCTTATGAACCTTAAAGAAGGAACGACCATTCAAAATGATCTATTTGGCGAAGTTACAAAGGTTAAAAAAATAAATGATATATACAAGGTTGTAGATAGACTTGATAAAAAATACGGAAAACACACAATATTTCTAGGTTCAAGTTTTAGAGCACTCAAAGGTATTGCACCCACGCTTTCTCGCTGGAAACCTACAAGAAGAAAACTCAATCTTTTTCCAGGAGAGACATTTAGGAGGCATATAGGCATTCCTCATCTAGGTGAGGTGGTATAGATAAAATTTTATATACCCGCACACTAAATCTGAATGTGTACCCTTATTGCGCGTTAACTTGTTCTTATTTTAGTGTGCGGGTATACTTTATATATGAGTCCCGTTAGAGATTTAAACGTTATGTAAACGGGAAGTAGTATAATAATAAGAAATAATCATAATAATGATGATAGGTATGATGTACACGGAAATGTAATCATTTCCTATCTCTAACGGGATGAGCAAATTTTTATACAGATTATCAATGGCGACCATTCTTTTGGGGGCACTGGCATTGTTTGTGATAGGAATAATTTGACTTACGCAAGGTGCGACAATGATAGGTGTAGTAACACTTATCATTTGTGGTATAGCACTTTCTGCTTTTTATCTTCATTTTCGAACAATGAAAATGGATTATAAAACTCAGGAATAAGACAAAGTATTTTACACTTCTACATCAAAATTGAGATGAGCATACACGTTCCGATTACAGGGGAACGTCGGTGCTTTTTTTATTTTTAACTGAAAGCTTATATACCGTCACACATAACACAGACATATAGGCGCTCCTCAATTGAGGGAGTGGTATAGATATAATCTGATATACTTTATACATGAGTAAATTTTTACATTATTTTGCAATGATGATTATTTTGCTTGGTGGAATAGCATTGTTGGTCCTTTCTGTTATTTGGTTTATACAAGGAATACTATTAATGGGGATTGGTATGTTGATCATGGGTCTAGTTGCATTATCAAATTATTTCCTCCATGTTCAATCAATGAAAATGAAAGATGAAAACAGGGGATAAGACAAAGAATTTTACACTTCCAGATCAAAATGGAGATGAACACACACTTTCCGACTATAGGGGAAAGTGGGTGCTTTTATATTTCTACCCCAAGGATGATACACCGGGATGTACAAAAGAAGCATGTACTATTCGAGACCATTTTTCTGAATTTAAAAAAGCTAACCTTGTAGTACTAGGAGTGAGTGTGGACTCGGTTGAGAGTCATAAAAAATTCGAAGAAAAATATGGATTGCCATTTACATTACTTGCCGATGAGAAAAAAGAAGTAGTAAAGAAGTATGATGTGTGGAGAGAAAAACTTATGTTTGGAAAAAAATATTTGGGAGTAAAGCGAATGTCGTTTCTCATAGATCCGGATCAGAGAATTGCTAAGATATATAAAAGTGTAAAACCATCCGAGCATGCTGAACAAATTTTGAATGATTTAAAAAATTTAATGTCGATAAAATAATATATGAATACCTTTTCAACAAAACGAACAATTATCGCGGGAATCATTAGTGGAATTGCAGTGAACATTGCTGGATTTTTCACCTTTGCACTCCTGGGTATGGGATTAAATTTTAATGGAATACTTTTAAGGCCCGGTCTTCAAAATGAAAAGATTATTGCGGTATGGAAGACTCTTGAACCTCTTCCTCTTGCAGTAACTGCGCCTGTTGTCATTGCACTTGGATATCTCTTGCTTGCTGTTGTATATGCCTTTGTGTATAGGTGGATTGCACCAGTAATGCCTCAGGGCATAAAGGCACGAGCACTTCGAATTTCTCTATTTTTTATTACGACATTCTTATTTTGGGAACTTAATACGCCAATTAACTTATTCAGCGAGCCATTTCCACTTGCAGCCCTAGATGTGTTATATTTTATAATAATGGCGTGTGCGGGGGCGTTTGCGATGGCATGGGCATTTGAACGCAGAAGGAAATAATATGTCAGAATCGAATTGTAAACAACATAAACCAGAGGTAGAGAAATATAATGGATCGCCCGAGGAATTGGTGAAGGATTTAGGTGATCTTCGGTACGATGCACTATCTAAATTTTTAAAAGAATTATCCCAGAAAATAAAAGCAGATGGCGAAAAAGATGCACACAGAGAGAGAACGAAACTTGCACACGCACTTAAGAATTCTTCAGAAAAACTAATGGAATCTGCCTCGTACATTAATGAAGCATGGGAAATCTCAAAACCATATATGAATGACAATTAAAATTAATCTATCAAATAATACTATGACTAAAAAAGAATACACACTAGGTGAAAATAAAATAGCAGTAGAACATCTTATTCCAGATGAAAAAAAATATGAACATCCAATCGTACTGGTACACGGATCGTTTAGTGGTTTTTTTATGTGGAGGATGATCGCCACTCAGCTCGCGGAGCAGGGATTTGAGTCTTATTCACTTTCTCTTCGAGGACATGCACCAAGTRGTGATGTGGATCTTGCAAAAGTAACAATGCAGGATTATGCTGATGATGTGGATGTAGTGGTAAGTGAACTAAATTTAAAAAATCCAGTTGTGATTGGTCATAGTATGGGAGGACTTATTGTGCTCATGTATGCAAGAGATCACTCTGACATTCATGCACTCATATCAGTTGACCCAAGTCAATCAGTCGAAGTACAGGGTGCAGGAGACGAGGAGCAAATTGCTAAGATACCTCTTGTATATGATGTAATGCAAGCAGGAATGCCTGTGGATGAAAAAGAAATTATGGAGAAAATGCCTGATCTTCCAAAGGACGCACTTATGATGATGAAAGATATGTTTGGTGAAGAGTCTGGAAATGCACGGAGAGATCGAAAAAGAGGAATTTCTGTTCCCAAAGAATCTATTACAATGCCATATTTTATTATTGCCGGTGAGCTCGCAGGAAGTCTTCCATTCGGTATCTCTTATGAGAAATCAAAAGCTATGGCGGAATATTACAATGCAGATTTTGTTGAAATAAAAGGAGCGACGCACCCTGGTGTGATAATGGGTGTTCATGCAAAAGAAACAGGGGATACAATTTCTTCCTGGTTGCTCAAGTAACACAGTACTCTTTTAAACCTTTTGATTGATTATTTTTTAATGAATCCCCGTGTGCGTCAGCAGGCGGGGATTCGTACTATGTAGTAGGGTCTAAATTAATATTTTTAAATACTATGAAAAAAATTTATATCAAACTTATAGTGTATACAGTCGTAGTAGTAGGGTTATTTTTTGTATTTAGAAGCGTGATTATGCAGACATTATATTCACCTACGCAGACTACTCTAGAACAGGGGGTTCAAATCGAAAAAGAATTCATTCCTTTTGATTCAGGAGCTCAAATAGATATAGAAGAGCCAATCGATAGCGTGACTGCACCTGGTGAGACACCAGCACAGACTACCTCAGTAATAAAAGTTGAAGAAGAAATTCCTGCTATAGAAGTTGTCGCACAAAATCTCTCTATTCCTTGGGAAGTGGTCTTTGTTCCAGGTTCATCAGGAAATATATCTGACTATGATCTTCTTATAACTGAGCGAACAGGAAATCTACTTCTAATTGGAGATGATAATGAAGTGTTTACAATTCAAGGTGTTGAACATGTAGGAGAAGGGGGATTACTTGGACTAGCACTACATCCTAGCTTTAAAGAAAATGGATACATATATCTTTATCTCACGACTAAAGAAGATGAAGGATTACTCAATAGAGTTGAACGATATGTGCTTGATGGTGATTCTTTATTAAATAGAAAAATAATTATTGATTCAATACCAGGAGCAATATTTCACGACGGTGGAAGAATAAAGTTCGGACCTGATGGATTCTTGTATATCACAACTGGCGATGCTCGAGTAGCTAGTAATGCACAAGATATTAATTCGCTTGCTGGAAAAATTCTCCGTATTAGAGATGATGGACGCATTCCAGAAGATAATCCATTTGGAACAGCAGTGTATTCATATGGACATCGTAACCCTCAAGGACTGGCGTGGGACTCTGGTGGAACTCTATGGATAACAGAACACGGCCCCTCTGGTACACAATCTGGGTTTGATGAGCTGAATTTGGTAGTTAAGGGCAATAATTATGGGTGGCCTATAATTAAAGGAGATGAAACACAAATAGGTTTGAATTCACCAGTTGTTCACTCGGGCCCAAATGAGACGTGGGCCCCCGCTGGTGCATTATTTGTACCTGTCCGCCAAAGTCTCGATGGAGAAGGGAATGAGAGTTTGTTTTTTGCCGGATTACGAGGGGAGTCATTATATGAAGCTAAGATTAAAGATAATGAAGTACGTTCACTCACTGCGCACTTCAGAGAGGAATTTGGTAGAATAAGAGCAGTTGCGTTGAGTCCCGATGGATTTCTTTTTATCTCCACATCAAATACTGACGGTAGGGGAAATGCTCGGTCAGGTGATGATAAAATTATTAAAATTAATCCTATAATTTTTTAATTATGAAAGATGACAATACTCAACCTAATTTGATTGATAGTGCTGATTCAACAGATCAATTTGAGAGGGCCAGCCTCGCGTCGAAAGAGGATAGCGAGTCGAGGCGGGCAGCATTTGGAATGGGCTGCTTCTGGCACTCAGAAGAATCATTTCGCGAACAAGAAGGTGTGTTAGATACCGCAGTTGGGTTTATGGGCGGAGAGGGAGTCGCACCATCATATG
The DNA here is from genome assembly GCA_002401345.1 of Candidatus Wolfebacteria bacterium. Lineage (GTDB taxonomy): Bacteria > Patescibacteriota > Minisyncoccia > Phycocordibacterales > NVSU01. The sequence goes on along the minus strand of NVSU01000001.1, from coordinate 53,089 downwards.
AAGAGATTTTTGAAAGAGAAACTGGTTTTGCTGAAGTCGTATATATGAAGTACGATCCGAATAAAGTTTCTTATGAAGCACTCCTCAAGATTTTTTGGGAAAATCATAATCCTACTCAGTTAAATAGACAAGGACCTGATATTGGAACACAGTATCGATCTGCAATTTTTTATTACTCAGATGAACAAAAAACAGCAGCAGAAAAAACTAAAGATGAATTGAAAAAAAGTGGCACATGGGTACATCCAATCGTAACTGAAATCGTACCTGCACTAGACTTTTATAAAGCAGAGGACTATCACCAGAAATATTTACAAAAACGTGGTCAAAAAACATGTCACACATAACATCAGGAATAATAAAAAGCCTATCAATATATTGATAGGCTTTTTTTGTTTATAGAACCACAAGAATATCTCTTCGAGAGTATCTACGGATCCCTTTACTTAGTCGCAGTACAGTACGCATTGACCTGTGAGATGAATCAATAATATAAAGAAGTTTCATACATCGATATACATATCCAAATGATAATGAAATCAAAATGATACTCGTAAGAGAAATAATAATTTCCCAGTATTCATAGAGGTTCCACTGCATAACTTTTCGTATATGAGGAAGAAATTCATTTATACAAAAATAAAACATAAGTATATGAAAGATGAGCCACAGTAGTGACGCCTGTCTTTCTGTCGGTTTTTTTTCATAATATGCCGTTTCTGGTTTGCCGTGTAAAAATCCTAATCGTACAAAATAGAAAAATGAGCGAAATGTACACCCAATTATAAACGACACTTGGCTGTAGAATATCAGCAGCACAATCCCTTTGTTGGCAGAATCATACTCAACCGAAGGGGATGCAATAACGACCATGAATGCTCCCAATATACCTATTAAAATAAATATAAGGGAAACGCTTGAACATGTATCAAAAAAATTAAGAATCCTTCTCTTCATATCTGTCCAGTTTTAAATATCAAAAAAATCTGGATATATAATAGTATATAAATTCCTTACCGTCAATTTTAGAATCGATCATGGACCGTGACTATAGTATTAAATATTTGACAGAGGAGAATTGTTGTCAGGTAACGTTTATTTTTCATTGACACAAAAAGTCTTTTTGTTACACTCATTTGCGTTGTTCTTTTTTAATTATATATTCCAAAATATTTTTCCATGGCTGTCATGTGAAAAGCACATAGAATGTTACTCATAAGGATTACTTTTTTATGTGCTTTTCGTATTGATAAGCGTGGCGAAACGCATTCGGCCAATTATAAACAGAATGCACCAAATTTAATTATCTTAATATCATGAGAGCAATTATCAGTAAAATTGTGGTTAATGTAACACCACTAAGTATTTTTACTTCTTCTAAGAAGAATACTAATTCTAGTAATGGAATTGGTGAATCTGTTTCAGATGAGGCAGTGCGTGGTTCTAAAGGACCATCTTTGGTCGATACTTTTATAACCCTTTTTGTACTTGTACTTTTTGGGTCAAAAAAGTTTATCGGTCTATTAAAGGCAGAAGTTGTTTGGCCTTCAATACACAAGGATGTGACACCAGAATTACCTGTTGGGTTTAAAGAGAGCGGTGTACTTGTGATTGGAGTTCCTACGATTGAAGACAAATACAATCTCGGTACTATTGTCGGCTGGAAACAAGGTTTCCTTTTTATTGCCGTGATGAAGTACCTCGGAGTATTTGATTCAGAGGAGATTCAAGTCGCTGGGGATATGTTCAAGAAGCATGCCCCTACATCTGGAAATGTTTCGATCATTGAATCATTGCTGGGTGCGGTTACATTGTTTGTGAGAATGTTTACAGGATACACAGGGCGACTCATTCCGTTCACACTACTTCAGTTTCAGACGAATCTTTCTCAGTTTACCGCGTGGTTGACTGCGAGGACTGAGTTTATGCGAAACTCTACAGTGATGACTATTGTGAGTGAGAGTGGGGTAAAGTATACGTACTTTACCATTTGCACAGGTGTGTCGGGTACCACAATCATCACGAGACTAAGGGATTTATCATTTCTTAGTGGCGGTACAAATGTAATCGTTCAAATTTCTCAAACAAATGGAAATGTGTATCTTGCAACCAATAGCACGGAAGGCAAGCAGATCACTGAAACTATTCTAGAGAGAATAGAAACTGGCTTGGAAGAGCAGACTGTAGAAATGCTCGACATCACTGGTGTCGAGAACAAGCAGTTAACTCTTGAAAGTAAGCTGGGACTCCATGAGGTATATACAACAAATTTGGTGAACAGAAATGTTTCCAATTTGGAAATATCATCGCGGACATTCGGTACCTTGACTGTTGAGGCAGTAGAGACTACTCGTTCCGAGGCCACCTTGAACTAGTTTTATTTTGGAATAGCACATGTACAAGCCCTGTCGTTTTACGACAGGGCTTTTTTTATATTGCATTAAATTATAACTATCAAAAAAAATACGTATAGTACGTGTAGTAATCACGCTTAACTTTATACTACAGTATAGGTATAAGGAAATTACTTAATACATACATTACTCCAACACCAAGTAGTAAGAATAGAATTTCATATCCGCCCTTTTTATAATGGGCTTGAATTTGAGGCATAAGGTCTGCTGCAGCAACGTAAAGAAGTGTTCCTGCTGAGATAGCCAGTACTGGGCCGATAAGACTCTGTAGAGGTGCAACAAGAAAATATGCGAGTAATGCTCCTACAAGCGTAGAGAGGGATACAAGGAAATTGTATAAGAGTGCGCGATTTCTAGAAAATCCACTGTGAATTAACACAAAGAAATCAGAAGTTTCTTGGGGAAATTCATGAAGCAATACGGCTATTGTGGTGACAATACCTAAATTAACATCAACGATGAATGCAACTGCAATAATAATTCCATCTATAAAGTTATGAAGTACATCAGCGAGAAGTACCATGATACCACTTGCATCGACGTGAGGATGATCACACTTATCATCTTCGTGATGATGGTGATGATGAAGATAGAGATATCGAGTCAGTAAAAAGAAAAATAGAAAACCTGCGAGTACATAGAGCATTGCGACACTTGGTGAAAGGAGTTCGATCGACTCTGGAAGCAGGTCGAAAAAAACAACGCCTAAAAATGTTCCAATGGAAAAACTTATGAGTTGATATATTGACTCATGGGAGTCTTTTACATTTTTATATACAAGAAAGACTCCTGCAAATGCAACAAGAATTTCGAGTGCGACGGCAATGAGAATGTAACCTAACATGGGGAAAGATTATTTTTTCTTAGGTTTTTTAACCTTCTTAATTCCCTTATTTTGAACCTCTGCTTTCATTCGAGGTGGTTTTCGAGGCGGTGTGGGTGTATTTCTGTGTTTCATCCCGTTAGAGATAGGAAATGATTACATTTCCGTGTAATTCATGCCTATCGTTAGTATTATAAATAATTTCTTTTTGACTATCTTCCTCCCGTATACATAACGCTTTGATCTCTAACGGGATTCATACTATATATTGTATCACAGGGTGATGTATCTCTGCATTGTTTGTTATACTTGGTGCATATGAATCCCGTAGTAGTAAATGACATTAAGGGAAACACTATACTTTATTATGTATTACGCAAGTCGAAACTATAAGCAATTAAAAAATTGTGACATGTATGCTCCTTACAGAGCGATGTCATTTTTCACAACGGGATGAATCATTCACACAATTCTGATGGTAACCATGCTGAATCTCCACAAGAGGCTCATGTTAGTTCTCTAAAGAAGTTTATACCCCTCATAACTATATTCGCTATTATTATATTGTTTACTGTTGTGATGCAGCTTGCCAGAGGAGGTTTTGATCTATTGTTTTCAATGGGGAACTTTATGGGAAGTTTCTTCATTATTTTTGGCGGGTTTAAGCTCGTCAAATGGAGTGGGTTTGTAGAGGCATATAGAACATATGACGTGCTTGCAAAAAAAAGTGTCGTATATGCATATGCCTATCCTCTTATAGAAATAGCACTTGGTGTTGCATATCTCACTGCGTTCGAACTTCTTATTACAAATTGGGTGACCTTAATTATTATGGTCATTAGCAGTATTGGAGTTGCACGAGAACTTGCTAAGAAAGTTCAAATACCATGTGCATGCCTTGGTGCAGTGTTTAAAATTCCAATGACAAAAGTAACACTATTCGAAGATATTCTGATGGCAGTGATGGCACTCATCATGATACTTCTTATGTAATGTTTTTAGATATACAAAAGTTGAGAGAAAGATGGCTTATGTAGTACGCATGAGCTTATTTTTTTGACTGAAACGGAGAAACACTTTTCTTATTTCTTCGATCACCACCACACTAAGTGCAACTATAACTATAAGGATCCATTCACGCAGAGTGAGCGCAGTGGTGTGTAATATTCTTTGCATGAACGGTGTGTACACTGCCAATAGCTGAAGACCAAGTACAAGAAATGTTCCATAAAATAGATATTTGTTTTTATAGATATTCATCTTGAATATAGAGACACTTTCAGAGCGACTGTTCCATGCATTAAACCATTGGAAGACGGCAAGAGAGGTAAGTGCAATAGTTGTAGCTTTTACCAAGTCCACTGTAAAGTAATTACTAAAGAGGTATAAGGTGCCAAATGTCATTACAAGTGTCACAAGTGACATGCTTTGTAACATGGTGTTATCAATAATTCGTTTTGTTGGACGTACAAAATTTTTCTTAAGTAAATCTGAGTCTTTGGGTTCGAGCGCAAGTGCGATTACAAGGAATCCATCAGTAATCATATTGAGCCAGATAATTTGACTGGCGAGGATAGGGAGGGGCCACCCGATACTGATCGCGACAATGATTACCGCAAGTTCCCCTAGGTTCGTTGAAAAAAGATATGAAATTACCTTTTTGATGGTTCTATATATGTTCCGTCCTTCTTCTATTGCAGAGACAATGCTTCCAAAATTGTCATCGAGCAGGATTATGTCGGAGGCTTCTTTTGCAACTTCTGTTCCAATTTTACCCATTGATATTCCTAGATCTGCAGCAGCTAATGAAAGTGTGTCGTTTACACCATCACCAGTCATTGCGATTATTTTTTTGTTCGCTTTATATGCCTGAATAATTCTTAGCTTATGTTCGGGTGTAACACGAGCAAACACAGATACTGATGCGACAGTGTTTTGCAGTTCCATGTCATCCATCGCATTGAGATCTGTTCCTGACAGTACGCGATCTCCTTCTTTATATATTCCAACTTCTTTTGCGATTGCTTTGGCAGTGTCAGCGAAGTCACCTGTAATCATGACCACTCTCATTCCAACGGTCTCAGCTTTTTGTATTGAATTGTAAATTTCTGGTCGTATAGTGTCACTAATACCTATAAATCCAACGAAGCTTAATTTGGGCATTGAATCAGCAGTGACGTGCTCTGGTGGTGTCGAGTTAATTCCAAATGCGAGTACTCGTAATCCTTTTCGAGACATTTTTTTGAGCATCTTTTTAATGGATTCTTTATCTTCAATATTCATTTTTCTTTCATTTCCATCTTCCCAGATTGAGTCAGACATTTCCATAATTTTTTCTGGAATACCAGACACAGAGAGCATGTGTGTTCCATCAATGTTGTTTACTGAGGCGTGATATCCATTTGTAGAAATAAAGGGAATTTTAGAAATGGCTGGATTTTCTTCTTCTATGCTGTCTTTTTCGTATCCAATTTTTTTTGCAAGTACGACAAGTGCAGCTTCAGTCGGATCACCAACTGTTTTTATCCATTGCTGAGTTTCTTCTGAATAGGCAACTGCTGCATCAGCATTGAATGCACTAATTTTCCCCATAAGGAGTATCTCTGGATGTTCGAGCGGACTCACAGTAGAATCATCGTGCATAATAGTTCCTGTTGGTTCATAGCCACTTCCGTTGACGTTATACATAGTGCCATTCACATAGAAACTTTTTACCATCATTTGATTTTTTGTGATGGTCCCAGTTTTATCTACGGCGATAATGTCTGCTTGTCCTAGTGCATCAACTGCTTGCAGTCTTTTTACAAGTGCGTTTTGTTTACCCATTCGCCATACACCTTTAGCAAGAATGAGAGTTACCACCACGGGTAGACCCTCAGGAATCGCAGCAACTGCAATTGCCACAGCTGTCGTAAACATAGTATTCGGATCATTTCCTCCGGCTATTCCTATAAAAAATATTATTACAGTGAGGCCTATTATTGCGATCGAAATTATTTTAGAGAGGAAGCGAATATTTGTTTTTAGGGGAGTCTCGGTACTAATTTCTTCGAGCTTTGATCCGATAATTCCAATAACGGTGTCACTTCCAGTTGCAACAATCAGCGCCTTTCCATATCCACCCACCACAAAAGTTCCCCTGAATACCATGTTTTTTTGATCAGATGTAGGAAGATTTTTTTTATTTAATAACTCACTATTTTTTAATACAGAATTTGATTCACCCGTGAGTGATGATTCGTCCATATAAAGTTCATCTGTATGAAAGAGGCGAGCGTCAGCTCCTATCTTATCTCCTTCGCGAAGTATAAGAATATCTCCCGGAACCAGTTCACTGTCAGGAATAATTACTTCCTTATTATTTCTAATAACTAATACTGTTGTTTCAGTAAATCGTTGAAGTGCCGCAAGTGTGTGCTGAGCTTTTCCTTCTTGCACACTTCCAATCACCGAATTAAAGAGCACGACTACTAAAATGATAAATCCATCAGCTATATCGCCGAGAAGAAATACTATTAATGATGCAGCTAAAAGAATGTATATGAGAGGACTTTTGAATTGCCGAAAAAATATATATATCAATCGTTCTGGTTTTTTCTCTGGAAGCTTATTGAGTCCGTATTCCTCTTGTTTTTTTTGTATGGAGTCTGCGGTGAGACCTCGTTCACTAGAAGCAAGTTCGCCCAATAGAATATTGATTTTTTTATTATAAAACTCCATAACTTTCTATATATCTAATATTGTACTATACTGTACGCGTTATGAAATTATTTAATACAAAATTTAACATTATTAGCGTGGTTTTTGTTATAATAGTCATAGGTGGTTTAGTTTTTTTGGCTGTAAGAAGCGGTCAGACAGGACGACAATCATCCACTATTAATCACATACCAGATGAACTTGTGGAACAAAGGAAAGATTCTAAAACATTAACACTCGATGATTTAACCTGGGGATGTCCTCGTCAGGACTGTATACCGTCTATAGACGACCCTAAATTCGAATCATTAGATGATGCTGACAAGTGGCTTCGGGATGAGGACCTTGTATTTGGGTTGGTACATAAAGGAGTTGTGAGAGCATATCCTCAGCGAATATTAAATTGGCACGAGATTGTTAATGATACTGTTGCAGGAGATCCGATTGCGATTACATTTTGTCCACTATGTGTGACTTCACTTGCATTCGAACGAGTGGTGAATGGTCAAACTGCTGAATTTGGAGTGTCAGGGAGACTATTGGATAGTAACTTGGTTATGTACGACAGATTAGAAGAGAGTCTATGGCAACAAATAACAGGGGAGGCAATTATTGGTCCAGCAGCGTTGCGGGGTGAGAAATTGAAAAGAGTATCCATTGCTCCATCTACATGGGAGAACTGGAAAGAAAATCATCCAGACACAGAGGTACTTTCTCGAGACACAGGTCATGTTCGAAATTATGGATTATATCCATATGGAGCATATGAGGATAATGATCAAATTTTCTTTGGGATTAGGAATTCAGATTTCCGCCTTCCAATTAAGGATGTGGGATACGGTATAGAAATAGGCGATAGTCCAAAATATTATTCAGAATCTATATTGAAAGAAAATAAGACTATTGAAGATTCACTGGGAGGAGTAAACATCAAGATCGAATATAAAAAAGATAGTGAAGTGGTGATTACAAATCTAGATTCCGGAGAAGCAATTGTGCCTATACGAGGTTTTTGGTTCTCATGGGCTTCATTCTTCCCAGATACAGATATTTTTATTAAGTAAGTAATTTAAAAAATTAATGAAGGTAGGTATGAGTTACGCAGAAATGTAATCATTTCTATCTCTAACGGGATGAAAAAAACAGGAACAATTATAGCTATTATTATTTTTATTATATTGATCGTTGTTGTTATTCTGGGCGCACGCTCTGCAAACAATAATAACAGTGTAGATTCTACTGCCCTGAACACAGATTCAGAAGAAGTTATTATCGACATCATTGAAGATGGAGATGAAGTAGAAGCTACCAGCTCTACAGACAATACCAGCAACGATGATTCTATTACTATGCACACAGATTCAGGAGAACTTATTATTGACATCCTTGAGAAAGGAGATGGACCAGAAGCTGCAAAAGGTAATACAGTTTCAGTTCATTACACAGGAACACTTGAGGATGGTACAAAATTTGATTCAAGCCTCGATCGAGGAACTCCATTTTCATTCTTACTTGGTGCAGGCCAAGTAATCCAAGGCTGGGATGTTGGTGTCGAAGGTATGACTGTTGGTGAAAAGCGAAAGCTTACTATCCCTTCAGGTCTCGCATATGGTGACCAAGGTGTACCAGGGGCAATTCCACCAGGCGCAACTCTAATCTTTGAAGTAGAACTTCTCGGAATTGAATAAAAAATAAACCAATAAAAAAAATACCCTCATATGAGGGTATTTTTTTTATTGCATCCAGTATCAGAAAATAAAATTGTTTTTTACTACGGGATTGCAAAAAGTATTTTTTTTGATACCATACACATTAGATATAACAATTTTTGCTCTTTATTATGAATTATACAGACATAAACGGATTAACATCAGAAGAAGTATTACTTACAGAAACTGAAACACTCACAATCACCGAAATATCAAAAACTACCTCTTTGCCGGAATTAGTTGCAGTCATGGAGCGTAACCTTAATGAAAAGATTCAAAAATCGAAATTTTGTGAAAAGTTACTTGATATATTATACGGAGAACAAAACTCAGAAGAAGGATTACTACTCATGTGTGAACGTGCATCGGGTCAAAAGAATGGACTAGACCATTATTTGTATGAAAAATTTAGCATCGGTTATAAGGATAATCGGTTCTTTTTTTTCTGGAATTGGCAATGGTGTCATGCAGTTCAAATAGATAAAAGAGTATGTGATGACCATCCAGAGATTGAGGAAGCAGAACTGGATCATTTTTCTCCTCAAAACAGGAGGACTATCAGAAAAATTTTGTGGATGTTCCAAAATCAGGATTTGGCAGAAATACAAAATAGTACTACTGAAAACGTGAGGTGACCTCATTTATTCTTAAAAGCCCTTAGAAATAAGGGCTTTTTTTTGTGGATTGACATTTATTGCTGAAAGAGTACTATATATACTACATGAAAGCCCTCCGGGGCTTTTTAAATTAGACAAATAATACTTTCTACTATGAAAATTTCAGAATTTTTTAAAGGAATAAAAGGTGAATTAAAACATGTGAATTGGCCAACTAGAAACGAGGCGCTATTGTTCACAGCTATTGTGATTGTAATTGCCTTCGCAATTGCCTATTACTTAGGATTTTTTGATTTCATTTTCTCTCTTGCACTTGAGAGAATTGTATAAATTCACTTAGCTTAATTTACTCTCATTATGAAACAAGAATTAAAACCAGAAAGAAATTGGTACGCAATTCACACCTATGCAGGATATGAAAATGCAGTACTTCGAAATCTTAAACAGAGAATCGAATCTCTTGGTATGCAGGATAAGATTTTTAGTGTGATTGTTCCCACAGAAAAGAAAATAAAAATCAAAGGAGGGAAACGTGTAGAAGAGGAAGAGAAAATATATCCTGGATATATTCTAGTTGATATGATTGTGACTGATGACTCATGGTATGTGGTTCGAAATACACCACGAGTAACAGGATTTGTCGGCTCAGGAGTTGTTCCGGTTCCCCTTAAAAAAGATGAAGTCACTGCACTCTTCGAGAGAATGGAAACAGATGTCGCAAAACATAAAATCGATCTTCAAATAGAAGAAACAGTACTTATTACAGATGGACCATTTAAGGAACTCGAAGGAAAGATTAGCGAGATTGATCAAGACAGAGGAAAAATAAAAGTACTTGTCTCAATGTTTGGACGTGAAACTCCCGTTGAGTTGGACTTTTTACAAGTGAAGAAGATTTAATCGATTACTTGCATTTTTAACACGCATCATTACTATAGTAGATATATTTAAATTATGGCAAAGAAAATACAGAAAAAAGTAAGACTTCAAATACCAGCAGGTAAAGCAACTCCTGCACCTCCTACTGGACCTGCACTTGGTCAAGCTGGTATTGCGATCGGAGACTTCGTTAATAAATTTAACGAAGAAACAAAAGATATGGGAGGAGAAAAAGTATCTGTCATTATCTCAGTGTATGAAGATCGATCATATGATTTCGTTGTAAAAACACCACTTGCATCAGCTCTCATAAAGAAAGCTGCAGGAGTAGATAAGGGCTCAGGAAAAAATCTAGTCAAAAAGGCAGGGAAAATTACCAAAGATCAGCTAAAACAAATTGCTGAGCAGAAAATGAAAGATCTTAATGCGAATGATATTGAGGCAGCATCTAAGATTATTGCAGGAACAGCTCGAAGTATGGGGATTGAAGTTAAATAACTTCAATCACTATACTTCAGGAAAGGGGGTCGGGCGTAGATTTTGTTATGAGGAATGAATTACAAAATCAAGTGCAGAGCTAAAATCTAGTTTCCTCTGTGGCGGAAAATACTAAAAACCGAGGGGTTTTTAGGAAGTCCCGACTTTCTTTGAGAAAGTCGAGGATCCTCGATTTTATAATCAAACCTTTGGTTTGATTATAAAATCGGGACGAAGCGACGAATATGGGGATTGAAGTTAAATAGATTCTATTCAAAATTTTTATTACAAAAAGACCGCATATATGCGGTCTTTTTGTATATTTGAAAAGTGTGCTACTATAGTTTCAGATTTTAATTAAATTTTTTTGTACATGAAATTAAAAGTAGCGTTTGCGTCCGCATTTGTACGGACATCTGATATATATAATGGAGAAGTTGGACTTTTAATAAAACAGCTTGGTGATGTATACAATGTAAAAATTGTAGATTTATCAGCACTTCATGATAATGATAGTTTAACTAATGAGTATCAAAATAGTGTCATTACTGCTCTTACTGGTTTTGATTCTGTAGTACTTGATTGCTCAGCTAATCCAAAGTTTAACTATGGCTGGGTCGTTGAAACAGTAGTTGAACTATTGGGAACATCAGTTTGTGTAATAGCGAAGAATGGTTCTTCTGCCACAGAAATAACCAAAGGAGCTACATTATTGCGAGTCGATCTGCATACATTTGATTATTTTGAGGAATATTCAGAAGTATCTAGATTAATCACGCATCGCATAAAATCATTTCCTAAACTCCAGGAAATAAAATAAAAAAAGCCGCACATTATATATGTGCGGCTTATTACTTTATGCAGCCAGAGTTGAGAATGTATACGACAGCCCTGTCTTTGGACATTCATGATTTTTATGCTCAAGGATCTTTGGAAACATACCTTCGTAATATGGAAAGAATACGTTTGCCTTTTTGTTTGAGACAACAGTTGTCTTGTAGAACTTGGTAGCGTATTGCATTGCAATCGCATATACTTCAGCCCCACCCATTACAAGAATTTCCTTGTCGGTGTTATATGCTAGCTCTAAAGCCTTCTCTAAAGCCTCTTCAAAACCATGTACAGTAATGACACCTTCCGGTGCCTTGAAATTTTTGTTTCGAGTAATCATTATGTTATCTCTCTCAGGTAGTGGCATCTTTGAAATGGACTCCATTGTTTTCCGTCCCATAATAACTATGTTATTTTTTGTTTTAGCCTTGAATCGTGCCAAGTCTTCTGGGATGCGAAATAATAAGTCATTGTCATAACCTATTGCGTTGTCATACTCTTGAAGTGCTGCGATCAAACTTACTTCTTCTTTTTTCATGTTTGTTGTTTTTGATGAACTTGTTTTAACTGTGCCTACCATACATATTTTTCAATAAAATTGCAAATATTTAAATTTTGTGATAGTTTGAACCTAGATAAACTCCCTAAATGTTGTTCAATGAAAAAAACAAAAGTATATGTTGCGTGCGCACTTACGTATGCATCCGATGAGTTTAAGAATTCTATAGAGATTTTTAAAGAGAGACTTCGCAAGGAGTCAAATCTGATCATCTTAGATTTTTACGGTCCTGCAGGACCTGATGAGGACCAGTCATCTGGAGAAATTTATGAACATGATATTCATGTGTGTGTTGAGAATAGTGAGATTATACTTGCTGAGTGCTCATATCCCTCAACAGGTTTAGGTTGGGAACTTGGTACTGCAGTAGAAAAAAGGAAAATACCAGTGCTCGCAATTGCTGAGAAGGACGCACTTGTAACAGAACTTGCATTAGGTGCAGAATGTGCAAGAAATCCATCCTTTGCATTTAAACGATATGAAAATATTCTTGATATGATCCCAGTATTACAGAAAATGATTCATGAACTTGGATTAGGATGACAGCGAATAGTTTCTATGTAAAATAAAGCCCCAATCATGGGGCTTTTTTTAATGTGTGCACCAAATTGCAATTATCTCTGCAATAAAAAACCACACATTTCTGTGTGGTTTTGTTCTATTTTTTAATATCTCTATCGTTGTAAAGTTGTGGAATCATCATTTCTGGTTTCCATTCCTCTTTAACTATATCGATATCTGTAGAACTTAGATACTTTCCCGTGACTGTATAGTCTTTGCCTGCAATAGGTCCAGTCTCAAAGAAAATAATTTGAGCAATTCGTCTTCCTACAACAAGAGGGATAACATAATTCTGAGAATTATTAGTAATTTCCATCGTCCATCGATTTATAAAACCGACGTCCCCCCATCCAGCACATTTACATACTTCAATGAAATTTCTACCCATTGAAGAACGAGCTTTCATCATTGTTGTGATATGATTCCTCCCACCAATAAATTCATTGGTGTGAGCAAGAATTGTTTCTCCGGGATGGATTAAGATAACTTTGTCATCCTTTGATATCCCTTCCCAGTCAAAATTTAATTTTTCAAAAGCCTCGACAGCAGTCTTTGCTTCATAAAACCTGGGACCCCATACATGATGAGTATGAGATTTGTTATAAATATTATAAATAGGATGGTAATACTTTGGTTTTTGCTCACGATAATAATATTCACCAAGTGATACATCATAACTTGAGGTAGCCAAATTCAGACTATTAAAAGGATCTATTATAATATCTCCCTTTGCTATCTCTTCTAATATTTTCTTATCAGAAAGTGCCATAATTTTTAGTTTTAAATGAAAAAATCTATACACATAATACTCGTTATTTGGGTGTTTGTCAAAAAAATAAAAAAGCCTGTCGAATTTCGACAGGCTTTTATTGTGAAAGCTTATACACTTTCCCTTTGGGTTATATCTTGATCTGCACGTTTGAGATCAAAATCATCCTTAGTTAGGTTTGCATATTTTATCAAACCAGGAATCTGTGCATTTACAACGTCATATATCTTATGAGCTTTTTCTCTTACTGTTGGATGAACAGTAGTATCCGAGCGAAGTTCAACAATATACACGATGTCAGAAATTGAAACTGTAGATCTACATGGTACTTGAAATCCCATTGCAAGATAATATTGCCGGGTTTCTTCAGAGACACCAAGTTTTTCTACTGCAGTAACTTGCTTCTTAATAAGTGTAGTGGCTCGCACTTTCATGTCATTTGGCATTTGATTTAAATACCATTGTCCGAAACCAAATTTCTCAGTGAGAAGTGGCATACGCTGCAGTGCACTCCTATGTCGTTGCCAGTCTCGATAAGATCCGAAATCAAGTAAGAAATCGAATGTAAAACTACCTGCTTCATTTACAATTTTTGGTAGTTCAGTTTTTTCAGGTCGATTTTCTATGGCCCAACAAAACTCATCGATTATGTCACGCTTCAAAAAATTTACTGCAAAAGAAAAGTTAGAAAAAGAGTCCGGATTGAAATAATTGTGTTTACTCATTATTTCTTCTCGATACCTTTCGGTCTCAGGATAACTTTTATGACTGAAACTATTGGGATATTTCCCTACTAATCCAGCCAGCATTTTTTTTGCAACTATGCGTATCTCATCTGCCGGATGATAATTCATCAGTGCAAGATGGTCAGCTGCTTGACGTAAATTTGTGTGCCAGCTCGCATTTGTTTTTGCTCCTGCAGGAAGAAAAGAACGAAGCACATCCAGTGCTCTTTTTTCAATCGTCTTCTCATACTTTCCTTCATCTTCTCCTTCTCGGAGAGGTCGAAGCTTTTTTAAATGAACAATAAGGCTTTTATTCTCATTGAGATAAAAGTCAAACCATGCATTCATAATAGCTTGTGAAGCTGCAGTATTTACAGGATCAATAAATCCTAATCCTGATACATCAATAAATCGAGTACTCGTTTCTTGTCCACTATACAAAAACCAATCTTGTATTGCTTTTGCGCAGAGCATACTAATTCCATCGGCGCATATTGTGGTTGTGCCACAGTCACCAATAGATTTGTGGCCGTATCCTACATAAGTGCCTTTCATAAAGTTTTCAAAACCCTGTTTTAGGACCTTTGCATGATTTACTAAATATCCGCCAGAACTCCTTGAATTCAAGGCTTGTACCATGGCTATTTCTTCTGGGGACTGGTCGTCCACTATAGTTATTATTGCATTATCAATGTGTGCTTTCATATTCAGTTGTTTTGGTTCTACGTTATTTCTGTAAGGAGCGTATCATTTTTGTGTGAGAACTGTCAATTTTCCCATTTAAAAAAGCCCCGTATAAAAATATACGGGGCTTTACTCAAATTATTTTTCTTTGAGCTTTATAAGGGCGAAGATGCAGTAATTAACAATATCTTGATAATTCGCCTCTATACCTTCTGAGTTTATTGTGTGTTCATCATTCATTTCTATCTTTCGAATACGAATGAGCTTTTGAAGAATTTGATCTGTAATTGATTTTACTCTCATTTCGCGCCATGCTTCACCGTAGTCATGATTTTTGGCGACCATTAATTCTTTAATGAGCTTAAGTTGGTCTTCATAGAGACTTGTGACTTTAATTTCATCTAATTCTACATATTCATATGAGTTACGTACTCGTTGCATAAGTGCAATGATGCAGTAGTTCAATATTCCTCGATATTCATTTTCAACACTGTCAGAAACTTTTTGTTCTTTTGTTTCTTCAATAGTTCTTATCCTTTTAGCTTTTATGAAAATCTGATCAGTAAGTGATTCTCGACGAAGATTGGTCCATGAGGTACCGTAATCTTTCGTTTTGCTAATAAAAATTTTTTTACAGAGACTCACAATACTATTAAATTGCTCAACAGCATTTTTAGTTGGACTACTCATATTTTTATTTTTTTTATGTACTTTCTAGCTATGTTTAAAATATATGTTTAAGATCACTTTGTCAATTTTGACATTTTTTGTTTTGTTGGTGCGTGGGTGCTACAATATCATTGTTATGGATCCCGTTAGAGGCCGCGGTCACTTCGGAGGAAATTACAAGATAGCGATTATTAAAATACATTATTATTAAGCTAGGCATGGCTAGGTCTCCAAAGATCGCGACCTGCCTCTAACGGGATGGAAGTAAAAATTAAGAGAATTCATAAAGATGCCCGGCTTCCAGAATATGCCCACAAAGGTGATGCAGGCATGGATTTATTTTGTTGTGATAGGTATATAATACAACCAGGTGAACGTATTTTGGTTTCTACAGGACTATCAATTGAGTTACCAGAAGGATACGTGAGTTTAATTTGGGACAAGAGTGGTATAGCTATTAAAAAAGGAATAACTACATTAGGAGGTGTGATTGAACATACATACCGAGGAGAATATGGAGTTATTTTGTTTAACACGTCAAAGGAAGTATATGAGCTCAATAAGGGAGATAAAATTGCTCAATTATTAATTCAACCCATCGTCACCGCACAGATAGAAGAAGTTGATGAATTATCAGACTCTGTCCGTGACGAAGGGGGATTTGGAAGTACAGGAATATAATGAGAGAAAAATTAGAAAACTTAATACATGATGCACTTCAAAATCTTGGGATTAAAGAACCCAAGGCGATTTTAGAGCACCCAACAGAATTGTCTCATGGCGATTATGCGACAAATGCTGCGCTTATGTATGCAAAGGAGTTGAAGATGAAACCTCAGGATCTTGCAGAAGCGATAAAAAAACATATTGAAGATCATCAACCAGAAGAAGTTAAGGACATTGCTATTGCAGCTCCAGGATTCATAAACTTTTCTCTTACGAATAAATTTTTAAATTCAACAATTGAAACTATTTTAGATAAAGAAGATTCATACGGTGCATCAGATACTCTGAAAGGGAAAAAAGTTATGGTTGAATATACGCAACCTAATCCATTTAAACAATTCCACATTGGTCATTTGATGAGCAATACTATCGGTGAGTCTATTTCGAGAATAATAGAATTCTCTGGTGCCGATGTGAAGCGAGCAAATTATCAAGGAGATGTTGGACAGCATGTTGCCAAGGCAGTATGGGCGATGTTGAATTCCAAGAGCACATTGCCAAAAGATTCAGATGACCTTTCTATAAAATCAAAATATTTAGGTGCCGCGTACGTTCTAGGGGCGGCCTCGTACAAGGAAAACGACAATGTGAAAAAAGAAATTGATGAGATCAATAAAAAGATATATGCCAACAATGCAGGTGATGAAATTAATCAACTATATAAAAAGGGACTCCAATGGAGTTTGGATCATTTTGAAGAGATATATAAGAAGCTAGGCACTAAATTTGATTATTATTTCTTCGAAGGGTTATCTGCTAAAGAGGGAATGAATATCGTAGATGAATACTTGAAGAAAGGAGTATTTGAAAAATCTGAAGGTGCAGTAATATTTAAGGGAGAAGAGCATGGATTACATACTCGAGTATTTATTACATCGCTTGGACTGCCAACATATGAAACAAAGGAACTTGGTAATAATAGAAACAAATTTGCTATAGAGCCAGACCTAGATGAATCAATTGTTGTGACAGCTCATGAGCAGGCAGATTACTTTCATGTATTACTAAAAGTATTTGAATTTATTGATAAAAATATTTCTGAGAAAACAAAGCACATCTCTCATGGAATGATGCTTGGTCCCGATGGAAAGAAAATGGCATCAAGAAAAGGAAAAGTTATTGTTGCAGAATCATTTATTGATGAATTAGAAAAAGAAGTGTTTAAGAAAATGAATGAGAGTGATCGTGATTTTACTGAGGAAGAGAAAGATATGATTGCTGAATATGTTGCAGTGGGAGCTGCAAAGTTTTCAATTCTAAAACAACAGCCTGGTAAAAATATTGTATTTGATATATCACATGCACTTTCATTTGAAGGGGACTCAGGTCCATATTTACAATACAGCTACACGCGTGCACTCTCACTCCTTCAAAAGGCGAAAGAGCAAAATATATCATCCGATACGAAAAATATAATCGATGATGAATATGTGCATACAGTAGAACAATATCTTTATCGATTTCCAGAAATTGTAGCTCGTGCACTTGAAGACTATGCACCGCAGGGCATAGTGAACTATCTTCTGGAACTCGCACAAAAATTTAATACGCTATATGCACACGTCACTATTGTTGATGATTCTCCAGAAGCTCCATATAAAGTCGCACTTACAAAGGCATTTTCTGTGGTGATGAAAAATGGCCTTAATCTTCTTGGAATAAAAACTCCTGAAAAAATGTAGCATTTAAGGAGTACTGCAACGAATGTATTTCACGTACGTTGACGACTCAATATCATAAAGGTAGAGTAAAAGTAGAATATACACATTATTAATCTAACTAAAATAACATCATGAATATGGAACAAGGACCACGTGTAGAAAAAACACCAGAAACTGAAACTGAAAATTCTGTAGAATTATCTGCAGAACGAATAAAAACACTTCGAGAGGTTATTGAATTATCTCGAGAGTTGGGTACTTCTCCACGAGATGCAGTCATAAAAAAAGTGAAGGAAACAGGTTTAACTAAAGAATATGACGAATTACCTGAATGGAGACGTAAACTTTATAATACAATTGGTATTGGGAATTTTGAAAAATATGACCACATGTATTATGAGTATGATTTTGCATTGGGGAGAATTTTGCAAGAATCTGGTTTGGTTTCAGAACCCAAAGACGAAGATGAGAAAATTACAGAAAAAATGGCTCCTAGTATGACACTTGATCGTGCACAAGATGATCCGACTCAGATTCGTGATTTACAAAAATATAAAGAAACTGTAGATAAGTTCGAACAAGATTTTTTGGCTACAAATGTTGAACCTATTGATTTAGAGGACGTAATAAAGGATTTAAAAGAAATTAAAGATATTAAAGATAGATCTATAGCTAGCGCAAAAGAAAAAATGAAATCAGAAACTAAGGCCGCTGCGTAATATAGCAGATAACAAATCTTAAAAAACAGGTCGTAAGACCTGTTTTTTTGTGATAAAATCATCGATATGAGCAATGAAAATAAAGAGAAACCCACCTCCACTAACCCGCTTCGCCAGAGCTTTAGCGAGGCGAGAGCTACGGCTGATAAGTCTGAAGTGGCCCTACGAGAGGAGAAGATACTTGAATTTTGGAAGGAAAATAAAATATTTGAAAAATCACTAGAAAAACCTTCACCTAAGGGTGATTTTGTCTTTTATGATGGCCCTCCATTTGCAACGGGCCTTCCTCATCATGGTCATATATTATCGACGACAATGAAGGATGTGATTCCACGATATAAGACAATGAAAGGATATAAAGTGGAGCGAATTTGGGGATGGGATTGCCATGGTCTTCCTATTGAAAATATTATTGAAGAGGAACTTGGACTGGAAACCAAAAAAGATATTGAAACATATGGAATAGAGAAATTTAATCAGGCTGCACAAGACAGTGTGTTGCGGTATGAAAAAGAATGGAAAGAAATTATTCCTCGTGTGGGACGATGGGTAGATATGGATCGCGATTACAAGACGATGGATTGGACCTATACAGAATCTATTTGGTGGGCATTTAAAACATTATTTGATAAAGGGTATGTATATGAGGGACACAAGGCAATGCATTTATGTCCGCGGTGTGAGACGACACTTTCTAATTTTGAAGTAAACCAAGGATATAAAGATGTCACTGATATTTCAGTGTTTGTTAAATTTGAATTGACTGACCCCATTAGAACTAGCGGTTCCCAAAAAGAACCTACTTCTAACGGGGCAGGCGAACCAAAAACTTTTTTACTTGCATGGACGACTACTCCGTGGACACTTCCAGGGAATGCCGCACTCGCAATAGGGAAGGATTTTGAATACGTAAAAATAAAAATAGGTAATGAGAATTTTATTTTGGCGAAAAATCTTTTAAATGTAATTGAAGAAGAGTATACAGTTATTGGAGAAGTAAAAACTGAAGATCTCATAGGAAAGTCATATACACCTCTTTTTGATTACTATTCTACTCAGAGTGACTTAGAGAATAGAGAAAATGGATGGAAGGTATATGCGGCAGATTTTGTAACAGTTGAGGATGGTACTGGAATAGTGCACATTGCTCCTGCATTTGGGGATGATGATATGACACTTGGGAAAAAGGAAAAGCTTCCGTTTATTCAGCACGTCACCACAGGCGGAGTATTCAAGGATGAAGTGAAAGATTTTATTGGTCAGTCAGTGAAACCAAAGGATGAGCCACAGTCTGCTGATATTGAGATTATTAAATTCCTCGCTCATTCGAATAAGCTCTTTGCAAAGAAAAAGATTGTCCACTCCTACCCGCATTGCTGGAGGTGTGAGACACCGCTTTTGAATTATGCTTCGAGCTCGTGGTTTATTAGAGTTACAGACCTCGTTGATAAACTTTTGGCAAACAATAAGAAAACAAATTGGATTCCTGAACATATCCGTGATGGTCGCTTTGGAAAATGGCTTGAAGGTGCACGAGACTGGGCAATTTCAAGGTCACGTTTCTGGGGTGCTCCATTTCCAGTATGGCAATGTGACTCATGTGAGACACAAACTGTCATTGGAGGAATTGAAGACCTACAGGCACACCTTCCACAATCAAATAATACATATACTGTGATGCGACATGGTGGAGCAGAGAGCAATAGAGATGGAATTGTAAGTTCAAAAATTGAAAATCAAACTTCTCTAACCGAAGAGGGAAAAAAAGAAGTCCACGCATCTGCACTGCGTCTTAAAAACAATCCACCCGATGGGGGAATAGATATAATTATTTCTTCACCATTTTTACGAGCAAAACAAACCGCCGAGATTGTAGCAGAGCAACTTGGTATTTCATCTGATGATATTGTATACGATGACCGTATTAAAGAAATTGATACAGGAGTATTCAATATGAAAAATATTGAGGAATACAGATCACATTTTTCATCTACCAGAGAAAAAATCACAAAACGACCAGAAGGAGGAGAGAATCTACTTGATGTAAAGAAGCGTGTGATGGACTTTCTCTATGAACTTAATGAAAAAGAGCACGATAAGAATATTCTTATTATTTGTCACGAGTATCCTGTATGGATGATGGAAGCAGGAAGTAAAGGTCTCAATAAAGATCAGACGGCTGAAATAAAAGAGGGACGAGATGATTTTATTCGTACTTCAGAATTTAGAGAGTTACCTTTTGCAGTATTACCTCATGATCAACACTATGAGTTAGATCTTCATAGACCATATATTGATAATGTGCATCTTTCGTGCTCATGCGGGGGAACAATGAACCGTATCGACGCCGTGTTTGATTGTTGGTTTGAATCAGGTTCCATGCCTTATGCATCGCTTCATTATCCTTTTGAGAATAAAGAGAGATTTCATAAACGATTTCCATCAGACTTTATTGCAGAAGGATTAGATCAGACACGTGGATGGTTTTATAATCTTCTTGTGCTCTCGACTGCACTCTTTGATGATACTGCATTTAAGAATGTTGTAGTGAATGGACTTATACTAGCCGAAGATGGTCGTAAGATGAGTAAGCGACTCAAAAATTATCCGGATCTCAGAGTTGTTGTAGATAAGTATGGTGCAGATGCATTGAGATTATTTTTAATGAATTCACCTGCAGTCCGTGGAGAGGAGGTAGGTTTGTCTGAGAAGAATATTCAAGAAGTATTAAATAAAGTAATGAATCGCCTTTGGAATGTACTCTCATTTTATGAAATGTATGCAGATACTGTGTCCTCTGAGAAAATGACTGTGAGTGAAAATATACTTGATGTATGGATTCTTGCTCGGCTCAATGAAACTATTAAAGAAATAGAAAAGGGTCTAGATAATTATGAATTTGATAAGGCCTCTCGACCCATAGAAGATTTTGTAGATGATCTTTCAACATGGTACATACGTCGGTCACGAGATAGGTATAAAGGGGATGATGAAAAGGATAAAGCATCAGCATTGATGGTGACTCAGTTTGTACTGAAGGAATTCTCAAAGGCAATTGCTCCGACTATTCCATTTATTTCAGAAGCTATATTTCAAAGAGTTAAAGGTCCTGAGTGTAGCGAGAGTGTTCATCTTGAAAAATGGCCACAGACTACAGGATCATCTGCATTAGGAAAAATATTTTCATTCCTCACTAAGAATAAGGAAGATAAAGTACTCACACACATGAGACGAGTGCGAGAAATAGTGTCACTTGGTCTTGAAGCTCGACAGAAAGCGGGAATCAAGGTCCGTCAGCCACTTCAACAGCTTGTGGTTAAGGGTGTTGCATTGTCGGACCAATATATAGACCTCATAAAAGATGAGGTGAATATAAAAGAAGTAGAATTTTCCTCAACCATTGAAGAGGAAGTTCAACTTGTGACTGCCATTACTCCTGCGCTCAAAAAAGAGGGTGACTTTAGGGAGCTTCTTCGAGGAATTCAAGATGCACGAAAGAAAGAAGGACTTAATACGAATGATGTAATTGTACTTACTGTTGATGTAGACGAAAAAGGAAAAGAGCTCGTTGAAACTAATAAGGAGGAATTAAAGAAATCAGTTCAAGCAAAAGATATTGCATATGGATCAGTCTCAGACGGATATGAAATACCTATCGATGATCACGTATATAAAATCTC
Organism: Candidatus Wolfebacteria bacterium; assembly: GCA_002401345.1. Classification (GTDB taxonomy): domain Bacteria; phylum Patescibacteriota; class Minisyncoccia; order Phycocordibacterales; family NVSU01. The sequence goes on along the minus strand of NVSU01000001.1, from coordinate 30,887 downwards.
AATTAAGAAATAACGTATGAACTTTTTTGATGAAATTAAAAATCGTGTAGTAAACAATATTCAAACAGATATTATTTATTATGGTCCTTCAACCACAAGTTTTGAAAATATCTTTCCAAATTGGGGAGAAATTATTAGATATGTGTTAAAAGCAGAACTCGAAGATAATATTGAAGATATAAATAAATTGTGGAATCTCCACACTTTAAATTTAGGACTTGATGGTGCAACTTCAGGTGATCTGTTGGATAGATTTCAAGAACTTGTCTTAGATAAGAAACCATATCTTATATTTCTGAGTGCCGGTAAAAATGATGTTCGTTTTGGTGTGAATAGCAGAACCACAATTGAGAATATTAAAGAACTTATACAACAATCTCTTAATAATTCTATAAAGGTTGTTTTCTCGACTTATATACCATCTTTGAAGTCAGAAGAAAATATAAAAATGATGGAGCATATAAAAAATGAAAATAAGATAGCAAAAAGCTTTATTAATAATAAAAATTTTGTATTTGTTGATTTGTTTGCCTTATTTCCAAGAGACGCTATTGAAAAGTCTTACACATTGATAGAGCCAGAGGGGAATGAGAGTTTACGATTGAAACCCGGGGATATAGATTATGTGCATTATAATAAATATGGAAATGCAATAGTTGCAAAGATCTTACTTAAAGAAGTTTTCGACATTAATTTTGATGCGGATAAGTTTTTAGAAGGTTTATTAGACAATAATAAAAAATATCCAGATTATTAATTAAGAAATAGTATATGAAAAAAAGAGTAATTCTGGTTCATGGATGGGAAGGAGATCCACAGAGTCATTGGTTTCCATGGCTCACAAACGAACTTAATAATCGTGATTTTGATGTTATCTCACCTGTAATGCCCAATTCTGAGGTTTCAAATTTTGATGAGTGGATTTCTGCACTAATGGAAGTCACTCCAGTGCTCAATGAAGAGACATATTTTGTTGGTCATAGTATAGGATGTTTAGCCATTATTCATTTTCTACAAAAAAACAATAAGAAAATAGGTGGAGCAGTTTTTGTGGCGGGATATTTTGATTTAACAGATGTCGTTATTGGTAGGGAAAGAGAAGTTACCGAACCTTGGTTGCAGTTACCGATAAACTTTGAGATGGTACGTGCGACATCAAATAAATTCATAACAATCTTATCTGATAATGATGAAGACGTTCCCCTTGATATAACTAAAGAGAAGTTTGAAAAAAAACTTCATGCGAAAGTTATTGTTGAACACAATAAAGGTCACTTTACAGAAGGTGATGGAGTTACAGAATTACCGAGTGTCCTTGAAAGCATATTAGAAATTTCTCAACTATAATTATCATGTCACATAAAATATTTCATACAGAGGGAATAGTATTGTCGAGTAAAGATACCCGAGAGTCTGATCGTTTTTTAACTGTGTTTACAAAGGAACTCGGCGTGATTCGAGCAACAGCTCAGGGAATTAGAAAACTTGAATCGAAACTCCGATATAGTTTGCAAGACCTATCGTATGCGAATATTGATTTTGTTCGTGGAAGGGAAGTATGGAGAGTGACCACTGCATCTAAAATCCAACCACTGGTATCTTCATCGCACAATACATACGCTACAGAAGTTATTGCAAATATTTCTCGTCTACTCGAGCGTCTTTGTCAGGGAGAAGAAAAAAATGAATTACTATATGCAAGTGTTATAGAATCTTTTCTTTACCTACAAGATCCATTATTAACCAATGATCAAGCAAAAAATGTAGAACTCTTAACTGTACTCCGAATTATGTATCATCTCGGATATATTGGTGATATTAAAAATATTGAGGCCCTTACAACCCTCGAGCTTACAAAGAATCTTATCGAGCGAATTTACCCTGCACGAAAGAGTATTGCCGCTCACATCAACAAATCTCTCAAAGAGACTCATCTCTAAAAAGCTCAATATACATTGACTTTTGGAGATATTACGGTATTATTTGATATAGTAATAAATCTAGTTTTTCACAATTAAATATTTGAAAATGAGAGCAATAATAACCCTATTTATTGGTATTGGACTTATGTGGACTTCCTTGGTAATAGGCCAAAATGACACCACACACAATGATAGAATAACTATTGAGTCAGATGTACCTTATATTGAGGTATGTCAGCCGATTCCACAATCTTTTTGGGAAGAAGCATCAGATAACGAGCTCATACTTATGATTGAGAAAGATGACCCGGAAGCTGAGCGAGCTTTTGGAAAGTTTGTAATGCGTTGCATGTATTTGTGTAGCAAAGTTGGTGGAAGTAGAGATCATTATTTGAAACGAGGTCCGCGACTTATGAAGACATCATATGGAGAGAGATTTTTGGATCTACTTATAGAAGTTACGCCTGATTTCAGAGACTACGTTTTATCTTATCAGATCTCGAGAGATGTGTTGCTCCCTATTGCTAGAAATGTAGAAGAGAAAGCAGATACGATAGTGTCACACATTGTTTCTATTAATGAAGCCCGAGGAAAGATAGATAGCTGGAATCGGAAGGAATTGAGAAGTATTATAAAGGAGAAATCTTTTAGCAACTTTCATCAGCGTGTATTTGATCTTCTCGTAGAAAAAGGAAATAATTCTGATCTTGAATGGTTAGTGAAGTTTTTTCCTGACTCATCAAAGTTTCATCAAAGAGCATTTGAAATGAGAATGGAAAGACCTATAGCTTCATCGGGTGTCGCATATTTTATTAATCATTATCCGCAACATGCAGGTAGTGTATGGAAGAAAGCGCAGACTGATGACGTGTGCATTCTTGCGGATGATATGAAGACAGTGATTCGTATGCGCATTGGAAAACGTTTGTCTAAAGATGATAGTCTTCTGAATGATTTTTATGCGATACAGCGTAACTGTTTTTATGAGCTTGAGAAATCTGACAATCTGAAGATTCCTTATTTGATTATGTTACTGGATTCATATCAGAGAGTCTCACCGATTATTACAGATGAGGCGAGAAAACTATTACTAATAGCAAATTTTGATTCATTGAGTCTTGAGCAATTAGTAGATATGGTTTCAACAAAGGAGCTGGAAAAGTATCCAGATATTATTACAAAAGCGTATATAGCTTCTCTTGACCATGATTTTAGTTCGCTTAATACTAAACTATTGCTTAGCTCGGCTGCGGTAAGCTGGTATCAAAATCAGGCATTTCAGATAAAAGCCCACAACACATTGAATCACAAGCTTTTATCTAAAGAACTTTCTGTGGATGATCTTAAAGCTCGAGAGACATACGATGAAAAGTATTATTATAATGCATATTCTACCTATGAGCTTACGAGGTTTGTTGCATTTTTGACATCTGAGGAAAAGATGAAAGAAAAAGACATAATCGATGGTCCGAAGGTGAATGAAATAAGAGGGTGGTCATTGAAAAAGGCAAGAAAAATGAGTAGAGATAAAATCATGGCTTATTTGGATAAGCGATTTAATCCTGCAAGTTGATGTGCTTCATTTTCTAACAATTGAGCCCTTTCTGTTGCAGACAGAAAGGGCTTTTTTTATTTGTCGAAAATATATATACTGAGTACTACAATGGCTGACGAAAATGAAAAAACCAATAGAATACGAGATATAAAGAAAAAGCTCAATCAAAGGGCCGATACAAGTGGCATCCAGCCTAGGAAGAGAAAAGTACTCAAGCCACATGAGCATGAGGTTCCTACGGATTGGAAAGATGCAACAAAAGTAGAAAAGAAAAAATCTCGTATTAAATATTCTTCACTCTTTAAGAAGTTTTTTATCTATTCAATTATTTTTCTAGGAGTTGCAGTAGTATTTTCCGGTATAAAGTTCTTAAGTGGATCTAATACGGTATCAAATAAAAATATTGATATTGAGGTACTTGGAAATGCATTTACAAGCGGAGGAGAGGAACTGGCGCTTCAGATAGATGTCGTGAATAGAAATAGTGCCGCACTGGAATTTAGTGATCTTTTAATTGAATATCCTAAAGGGTCAATAGGCGATACAGAGGGAGACTTTGAACGAATTCGCGTGTCACTGGGAACCATTGACCCAGGGAAGACTGCGACGGAAAATATAGACATTGTACTTTTTGGAAAACAAAATACTACAAAAGACGTGCGCATTACACTTGAATATAGAGTGAAAGGTTCTAATGCAATTTTTGTTCGAGAGGAGATTTATCCAGTGACGATCAGTTCATCTCCCGTGTCTCTTTCTATCGAAGGACCACTGCAAACGAGTCCAAGTCAGGAAGTCACACTCAAAATAAAGACAGTACTTAATGCCGAGGAGATTATTAAAGACATGAGATTAAAAGTTGAGTATCCTCCAGGATTTGAGTTTATAAGTGCTTCTCCAAGTCCAGTGCTTAGGGACAATTTGTGGGATCTTGGTGATGTAAGTCCGGGGACATCCAAGACAGTCACTGTGAAAGGAATTATTAATGGACAGGACGGGGAAGAACGAACATTTCGAGTATTTGCAGGAAATCAGGATTCTAAAGACCCAAGTGCAATTGGTGTGGTATTTAACTCACTTTCACACACAGTTGCCATTACTCGTCCATTTATTGAAGCAGCACTATTAATTAACAATGTAAATAAAGATGAACATGCAGTATCGAGTCAGTCTGAAATTAGAGGATCTATTGCGTGGGCAAATAATCTTCAGTCTGAAATAAATGATGTACAAATAGAAGTGAAAATTACAGGTAATGCACTTGATAAAAATACTGTTCGTCCGCAAAATGGATTTTATAGTTCGAGTAATAATACTATTACGTGGGATCAAAATTCGCTTGGTCAGCTTGCATCAATCGATCCAGGTGAACGAGGCACAGTAGATTTTACATTCAATTCATTACCGCTCTTTAGTGGAGGATCGATACTTTCCAATCCACAAATAGTACTTGAAGTGAGCATTAGGGGAAGAGAGGCACTTGGCTCTGTTGCTAGAGAAGTTATAAATACAGAGACTAAGATAGTTAAAATAGCTTCTAATTTACAAATTGCCGGAAAGGCACTTTACTTTGACGGACCATTCGCCAACACTGGTCCTCTACCACCGAAAGTCGATATTGAAACGACATATACCATTACATGGAATCTTACGAATTCTTCTAATCGTATTACCGGAGTGACTGCAAAGGCTACACTTCCTTCATATATTCGATATGTAAATGCAATATCTCCTTCATCTGAAAATGTAACATTTGATTCATTAAGTAGAGAAGTGACATGGAATGTAGGAACAGTAAACAGTGGAACAGGATTACTTGGTGGCACAAAAGAAGTATCATTCCAAATTGGATTTCTTCCATCTCTTTCACAGCTTGGATCAAGTCCAGTGCTGATTTCTGAAACAGTACTTTCAGGTCGCGATACATTTACGAATACAACTATTCGGAGCACAAAGAGACAACTAAACACCCTACTTACAAATGACAGTGGATTTGCATCACCTCAAGACAGGGTGGTTCAATAAAATTTTTAATTTCAAATTTTTAATTTTTAAATAATGTTACAATTTCCAATATATGAATTATGATTTAGAAGAAAGAACTGCTAGATTTGGGGAAATTATCATTGATTTTATAAAGACACTCGAGAGAAATGATCTAAATAGACCTCTCATAAATCAGATGATCAGATCGGCAACAAGTATAGGAGCAAACTATATGGAAGCAAACCAAGCAAGTTCTAAAAAAGATTTTATGAATAAAATCCGAATATGCGGAAAAGAATCAAATGAGACAAAACATTGGTTAAGAATGATTGTAAAAGCAAATGAAGACAAAAAAGATGAATGCAAGAAATTATGGAAAGAGGCTCATGAGTTAACACTTATCTTTGCAAAAATTACGAAAAGTTCAAAAGAAAAGAATTAAGACATTAATATATTATTTAAAAATTAATAATTAATAATTAAAAATTACATGATAAACAATATTGATAATAATCTTTTAGATAAGATAGTTTCTCTTGCGAAACGAAGAGGATTTGTATACCAGGGATCTGAAATTTATGGAGGACTTGCAGGTACATGGGATTATGGGCCACTCGGTGTGGCACTTAAGAATAATATTAAACATTCGTGGTGGAATAAGTTTGTTGATAGTCGTGAAGACATGTATGGGCTAGACTCAGCAATTCTCATGAATCAACGAGTATGGGAGACAAGTGGACACGTCGGTGGGTTTAATGATCCCCTTGTTGAGGATTTGAAAACTAACAAACGATATCGAGCTGATCATTTGCTCGAAGATGGAGGTGTAGATGTGACAAATATGAGTGCAGAAGACATGGATGCACATATCAAGGAAAAAAAAGTGTTGAGTCCTGATGGCAATCCCCTTGGCGATGTAAAACAATTTAATATGATGTTGAAGACAGAGATGGGGGCGGTTCAAGACTCGGCATCTATATCGTATTTACGACCAGAAACAGCACAGGGAATTTTTGTTAATTTCAAAAATATCGTTGATTCATTTCACCCCAAGCTTCCGTTTGGAATTGCACAGATTGGTAAAGCATTTAGAAATGAAATTACGCCCCGAGACTTTATTTTCAGAGTCAGGGAGTTCGAGCAAATGGAAATTGAATATTTTGTTCGTGAGAGTGATTGGGAAAAACATTTTGAATATTTTAAAGATGAAATGCTCGAGTGGATGGATGAAATTGGGCTTGATATGAATAAAGTCCACGATGTTGAAATAGGGGATGGTGACCGAGCTCACTACTCAAAACGAACCGTAGATTTTGAATTTGAATATCCATTTGGACAAAAAGAACTCTATGGACTTGCATATCGAACTAATTACGATCTGACAAAGCATGACGAAGCAACAGGAGCTAAATTAGGATACTTAGATCAGGAAACAAATGAAAGATTTATTCCTCATGTAATAGAGCCAAGTCTAGGAGTAGACAGGACGGTTCTCGCTCTTCTTTTGAGTGCATACACAGAAGATGAAATGGGTGGGGAGACGAGAGTATTTCTTAAATTTAAACCTTCAATTGCACCGTACAAGGTCGCGGTCTTTCCTCTTCTAAAAAATAAACCAGAACTCATTGAAAAAGCACGAGAGGTATATGGAAAAATAAAAGCAGAGATTCCTCAAACATTGTGGGATGATAACGGTAATATTGGAAAACGATACCGAAGACAAGATGAAATAGGAACACCACTATGTGTCACAGTAGACTTTGATAGTCTTGAAGACGACACAGTGACATTGCGTGATCGTGATACAGGGAAACAAGAGAGAATTGCACTCGATACAATCACTGATCACATAAAAAAAATCGTTTCAGGATCATAAGGCACTATGGAATATAAAATTATTGAACAAAATAAAAAAAAGTTCACGATTGATCTTGGGTTGAGGGCTGGACATGACAATACTGCGAAAATATCATCTGTCTCTGATATTGTTGACTGGTATACTGATTGGCAAATAGAACGAGCTGATAAGGGGTTACCTTACTTTTCTGGTATTGTTTTAGAAGCACAATTTGTCTATGCATACAAAAAAGATCTCAAAGTTATTGGTGATAACGAACCTAGTGCAAGAGTTGAGGGAGAAATATCAAGTGAATATCATCAAGATTTTTTTGATGATGATGAAAAAATTATTTCAATAATTTTAGATCTCGCCAAAAAATTAGGTACTCTAGCTAACCAAGAAAGGGTCCATGTTGAATATGGGGACAAAATTTATTTACTTGAAAAATTGTAATTAGTGACCATTATAAAGCTAAGTATGCGATTTAGTTCACTTAGACGTCGGACGTCTAAGTGGGATTTGTCTTTACTTCATATATATCTTCTCGCATAGTATTTTTTATCAAAAACACCCCATGAAAATGGGGTGTTTTTGGTTCTGATTAAAGTGACGGAATTAGGGATTTTAGAACTGAAATAAAAAAGCCCTCAACATAGTTGAGGGCTTTAGGGTTTTACTCATCAAATAACAAAAATCGCTTATTGAGAAGCAAGGCGAATTCGGTTTTTTGAAGTTTATCACTTTCTTCTATAATCTGAATAAGAATTCTGAGTGTCTTTTCGTATACCTTCATATGGTCTTTGTCATATTTGTTTCGATAATACCATACTACTTTTTCCCATTGTCTTTCAGAATAAAGTGTCACCATGAAGGAAGCAAAAAATTCTGTTTCACTATCCCAACTATGACCGTCAGCAATTAAGTCCCATTCCAAAAAACCCAAAAAAGCGTGTGAAAAACGTGGATCATCACTACTTGAAGATTTTATTGAATCATCAGAGGCTTTTTGGAGTTTCTTATAATGCTCTCTCCATAATGAATGATCGTGAATTTCATCACCGAAATGATGATATATTGCATGAAATGCCTCATGTTGTGTTATCCTAAGAAGTCTTGGAATATCACCCCAGTATAAGCTTTCATTCATCCTCTCGTTGCTCTCCCTGTTATCTCTAATAGCATTTTCAATAAGCTGAAGCTCCCTTATTAGAGAATCAGGTGCATTGTATCGCAATACCTCGGTTCTACTTTCTGCATCTCTAAGAGCTTCTATAATCGAATTTAATTGTTTTTGATTTATTAAGAGATGATTTGTGTTTCGGGATACAGAATCACAAAAAATCTTTGTTCCCCCAACGATATTCATTGCATTTTCAAGCTCCTCAGGCAAATTATTCCCGTATTTTTTATAGATGTTATAACGAAATCTTTCCATTCTTTGACTCTTATTCAAGCCTCCCGATTCTTCATCCAAATATGGATCATAGAACCCTTTTTGCATTTTAGACATGTCATATTGTATATCCTCAATACTTGTATTCTTTCGAGGTACAGATATTTCAATTTTATTACTAAAAGGCTTGAAACATCCTGCTGTGAGACGCCAGCCATAATTTCCGCACGGTTCACTAATTTGGATTTCAACGGATTCCACAGAACTGCCAACAGAAAGCCCGGCAAACATTTCGATTTCTGCAATCTCATAGACAATCGCTTTTACTAAGCTAAGTGATACACTGGTGTCCTTAATGATTTGGTATTCGACTATGTCATCAATCTCGTTAATACTAGTTTGATTTGTACAACCGATAAGTAAAGACAGGGTGACAAAAAAATTAATCGATTTTTTCATTTGATTTGTTTTTAAGGTTCAATAATCATTTTCAATAGGCAAAAAGCCTAACGAATCTAAATATATAATGACATAAAATACTTTATACGTCAATCACCTTAAATTCATTATTCTGGTTATAATGTCATCCACTAGGCTGCGCATAAAACACAAAGTCCGGACGCGAAAGCGTTCGGGCTTTTGTGACTTACTAACTCTTTAAGTAAATAAACTTTGTGAATGTTGTTTGGTATACTTAATCTTATGACAGAAATAAAGGCAATTATATTCGATCTCTGGGGAAGTGATTAAGATCTAAATAATAATATGTATTTTAAAGATAAAATTAAAGGAAAATGGTGGAATCGCCTTGTTCAAGTAATATCGATTATAGTGCCTTTGATTGTAATTATATTATTTTCCAGAATGGTATGTGATTATGGAAATCCGACTCCTTTTGATATCTTCACTCAAGCAAATTGTAGTCCATTTGGAGCCGCTAGGTTTAATAGATTTTTATTATCTCTGGTTTATGGTTTGTTGTATTACGTAGCTATAAGAGTCATTTACTATATAATCTTGTATATCGCTTATGGAAGTAATAAAAATACCCAAACATAATTATGTTCACCATAATATTTATTATATTAAAAATAGTAGGTGTCGTTCATATATCTTGGTGGTGGATTTTACTTGCAATACTGATCGATGAAGAAATATCTATAGGGACTATTCGTAAAAAGAAAAATGAAAAAAAAGATGAATCTTATGTGAATCTGAGTGAAGACTTACAAAATGTTACAGAAGATGATATTGAAGAAGTATTAGATGAATATGACTATGATATAGATCAGGAGGAATTAGAAGAAGAATTGAGGGATCGACTTTAATATTATTTATATTCAGTAAAGTGTACCTGAAGAACATTATGAATGCTGTAAATAGATGGTTCGGCTATTAAAAGAAGTCATTTAAGAATTTCTTGTGGATTTTATAATTTTCACGTACTATTATATATACAAGGATACAGGTATATATATGAAAGATAAATTCTTTAAATTTTACGCTAATCTTCCATTAAATATAAGAAAAGATATTATTTTGGATTTGGGACCTGAAAATGGAGGTCCTATTACATGGGAAGTTGCTTATAGAGAAATTAGCTCAGGTACCGAACTAGGTGATATTATTTTGGATAAAATAATAACTTTGGAATTTATTCCACAGGGATAATAATAAAATGGGGAATCAACAAGAACAAGATATAAATATAGAGATAATAAATCTTGTCATTGCGCGTCTTAGAACCATACCTAAAGATGCGAGTCTTTCGGTTGGTGAAAACGAACATGAGGCGAATTTAAACTCAGAAGCACTAATTACTGAAGTTAAAAATCAAACGGAGATTGGGAAGAAATTTATTGAATCAGAACTATTTTTTCTTAGGACCTTGAAAGATTTACCCATTTAACATGATTAGAACTCTTATTACAAGACCGAGGCATGAGTTGGTTACATATTATCTTTATCATTGGTCTGAAGTTCTTATAGAAGAAGCAAAAAAGAAAGGAAGTATCTATCAATTAGATAAAGAAAAAGCAAATAAAAAAACTCTTGAAAGCTATCTGAAAAAGCAGGAGCCTGAAGTCGTAATTTTAAATGGACATGGTGATGAATTAAATATCGCTGGTCACAATGATGAGATTATTATGTCTACTAGTAGTGCTCACTTATTGAAAGATTGCAATGTTTACATGAGAGCTTGCAGTGCAGGAAAGCTTCTTGGTGAAGAAGTAGTTAAACAGGGGGCAAAATCTTTTATAGGATACAAAGAACCATTTCTTTTTTTTAAAAAAAACGAATATATTGGAAAACCTCTTGAGGATGACTATGCTAGACCCTTTTTTGAAACTTCAAATCAGGTTGCCCTGTCACTGATTAACGGAAGAAATGCAAAAGAAGCAAACGAAGATAGTTTTAAAAAATATAAAAAAGCAATAAAGAGTCTTCTCACAAGTGAGGCATCAAATTCTTTTCTTATTCCAAATCTTCTTTGGAATATGCGACATCAGGTTTGTTATGAATCTTGAAAGGGTTAATAAAATATAAATTTGAAAATCCTGATGAGTTTGGTTTTATTGGCTATATTAAAAGGTTGGAATATAAATAACTCTCTTATTCTGCTTAAATACAGTTCTAACCCTAAAGGACTGCGATTTTCTAAGGTCTCAATGAGACCAAGTAAATCGGGAGCCCTAAAGGACTGCGTTTTGTATTCAATCGCTTCACCACAAGGGCACTTCTTATTTCTTAGATTATTTCACTCCCAAAGAAATAAAGTCGTACTCTTGAACAAAACGGGAGCATCGTCCACTAGGTTGCGTATTGATTCAAATATAAAAAACACTCCATGAAAATGGGGTGTTTTTTTTGGTTCTGATCCAAAAGAAAAAAGACTAGTTTTACCTAGTCTTTAGTTTCTTGTAAATCAAGATAATTGGAATTAATCCGTTACCCAATATTCCATTTATAACTGGAAGTGCGAGTTGATATAAATTTCCATCATAATTAACCAAAAGCGATATTGTCTGTAATGAATAAGCAATAACAGCCAATGTCCAAGGTAAATGTTTTTCTTTCAGTCTGCCCTTTAATAAACCAATGGCTGTCGGAAGAAAGGAAACGAAAATTATAATCTGCAATGCCAAGTTTGATACAATTGCATTTTCTGTCAACTGCCAAAAAACTCCGATTACAATAGATATCGCCAACAAGACAATATCTATATTAGCCAACTTGGCAAACCTCCCCTTAATTAGAGAGTAGGCCATAATAGCAGTTATTGAAAAAAATCCAATAAATACTATAGCTGATTTAAAGTAGTTATCATCTACAACACGGAAATAGGTGAAGGTATTAATTCCCATTATAACGAACCATGTTATCCATGTTCCAGGATTTGGTGTGGATTCTCCTGTTGTCACTTGTTTAAAATAAATTATATATACAAAAACAAGGACAATAGAACCCGTCATCTGCAGGACAATTTCCATTTTCAAAGTATTAGTTAAACAAATCTAAACTGATAATATCATTGAAATATTGACTTGTCAATAATTATTTGGTATCCTGTACTCAGAAATAAAAGTTCAACGAAAACTCAAATAATGAAAAAAATTGTTATTGTTGAAGACAACAGAAGCTTCAAAGACATACTCAAGATGGTAATCGAGAATAACTTTAATGAATGCAAAATTATTGATTTGATTGAAGATCAAGATGCCATAAAAGCAATCTCTTCTACTGATAGTGATTTTGATGTATTGTTACTGGATGGAAATTTGGGATGGGGCGGTCATGGTAGAAATGTGTTAAACATTTTAAATGAAGATCAATTGAAGAAAACGATCATTTGTTCCGCGGATGATAAATTTATCAAAGAAGCACAAAAAAAGGACATCACAGTCTTTTTAGATAAAGGTTTTTTTGGTATAAGAGCTTCGAAAATTCATTTGTATATCTTAGAGATATTACAAAAAATCCAGTCTTAAATAGAATCCCTGCTAATGCGGGGATTTTTTTTATTTCCCTACATTCTTAGTATGCTTTTGATATACTAAGAATATGACAAAATACATTATAGTTGGTGGATATGCATCAAAGACAGAAGACGGTGGTAAGGGTTATTGTGAAGAACTCATAGAGGGGTTTGAAGAACCCATAAAAATACTTGATACCATGTTTGCTCGACCTAAAGAAAACTGGGATGAAACACTAGAAAAAGACAAAAATTTCTTTGAACAATGCCTTCCAGGTAAAAAACTTGAAATTCAACCCGCTGACCCAAAAAGATTTATTGAGCAAGTAAAATGGGCTAATGTTATTAGCTTAAGAGGAGGTGAGGATGAGCCGTTACTTGAACAGCTAAAGAGCAACAAAGGCTGGGAAGAATTACTGGATGGTAAAACATTAGCAGGAAGCTCAGCTGGAGCACATGCTATTTCAAAATACTATTACCAACTAGACGGAAGTAATAAGTTCAGTGAAGGACTAGGGCTTCTTCCTGTTAAAGTCATTGTTCATTATCGATCTGATTACAATGCATCCAATATAGATTGGGATGATGCGGACAGAGAAGCAAAAAACTACAAAGAAGATATAGAAACTGTTCCTCTTCGTGAAGGAGAATTTAAGGTATTTAAAATATAATTCTAGTTCTCATGTCATCCACTAGGTTGAACATATTTTAATCTCATATATATCTTCATGCATAGTAGTTTTGTGGTACTATTGAACCATGGCAGAAGGTAGAAAAAATATTACAGTTACAATAAGTACGGCAACTATGTACAAAGTTGTTCTTATTGGACTACTTCTTACCGCACTCTACCTATTGCGAGATTTTGTGCTCGTAATTTTAACATCGATCGTTATTGCCTCATTTGTTGAAATAGTCATAAAAAAATTAGGTAAATTTGGAAAATATAGAACGCTTTGGGTAGTGCTCATTTACCTGCTCTCAGTGATTGTGTTTGGAATACTGTTTTATTTATTTGTACCTATACTATTTAATGAAACCTCGAATCTTTTTGCGGCGCTTGAAGGTGTGATTCCTGAGTCTGATTTTCTCTCCAATATTCAAGAAGGAGCATTTGGTGATGCGAAAGCTATTGTAAWTAGTTTGACTCAGAGTCTTTCTCTCAGTGATTTCATTACCAATACACAGACATTTGTTTCTAAGCTCTCAGGTGGATTCTTTAGGACTCTCGCAGTACTCTTTGGTGGATTGATCAACTTTAGCTTGATTATCGTTATTTCTTTTTACCTTTCAATACAAGAACGTGGAGTTGAAAACTTCCTTAGGATTGTGACTCCTCAAAAACATGAAGAATATTTGATTGACCTATGGAGGCGAACCGAGAGGAAAATAGCACTCTGGATTCAGGGACAGATGGTGCTCAGTGTTATCATAGGTGTGCTGATTTATCTTGGACTTTCTATATTAGGTGTGAAACTTGCACTATTGATTGCAGTGATTGCTGCGGTATTTGAACTTATTCCATTTGGTATGATTCTTGCTGCTATTCCGGCCATTTCATTTGCATTTATTGATGGTGGAGTATCTCTTGCGCTTATGGTTGCTGGATTTTATATAATTGTTCAGCAATTCGAAAATTATCTCTTTGTTCCACTTATTATTAAGAAAGTTATTGGTATATCGCCGCTTGTGGTGATTCTTGCACTTGTGATTGGTGCACAATTGGCTGGTTTCTGGGGATTAATTCTTGCAATACCCGTTGCCGTATTTATAGTTGAATTTTTGAATGATATTGAAAAGGGTAAGAAACACCAAGATCATTTTCCTGTTCGAGGAACTATAGCTCACAAATAAAAATTATGAGTGAAAATAAATTTTATATTACAACCGCCATTGATTATATGAATGCACCACCTCATATAGGTCACGCATTTGAAAAGATTCAGACTGATGCACGTGCTCGATATCAAACACTTCTAGGGAATGATGTTTATTTTTTAACGGGAACCGATGACCATGGAATCAAAATTGTTCGTACAGCACATGATGCAGGGAAAGAAGTGAGAGAGTTTGCAACTGAGAATGCAAATATATTTAGGGAGTTATTAGATTTATTGACCATTTCGAACAATGATTTCATTCGGACATCTGACCGCGAACATCATTGGCCTGGAGCTCTTAAACTATGGAATAAACTTGTTGAATCTAATGATATATATAAATCCGCATATAAGGGATTTTACTGTGTGGGATGCGAAGCATATATTACCGAAAAAGAATTAGTAGAAGAAAAGTGCTGTATTCATGATACTAAACCTGAGGTTATTGAAGAAGAAAATTATTTCTTTAAATTATCTAAATATGCAGTAGAACTAATTGAAAAAATACAATCAAACGAACTTTTAATTGTTCCAGAAAGTAGAAAAAATGAAGTACTTAGAATGCTTGATGAGGGACTTGAAGATATAAGTTTTTCTCGACCAAAGGAAAAACTCAATGGATGGGGAATTCCTGTTCCAGGAGATGAAAGCCAGCTTATTTACGTGTGGTGTGATGCACTATCGAACTACATCACTGGTCTTGGATATGGCAGCGACAATACAGAATTGTTTGATACATATTGGCCGGCTGATGTTCATGTGATAGGAAAAGATATTGTCAGATTTCATGCAATATATTGGCCCGCAATGCTTCTCTCGGCTGGACTCCCTCTTCCAAAAACAATCCTTGTTCACGGTATGATTATCTCCGGTGGTAAAAAAATGTCGAAGTCCCTTGGTAATGTGATTGATCCGTATAAGTTAATCAACACATATGGTGCAGAGGCACTTCGCTATTATCTTTTGCGTGAAGTGTCATCTCTTGAAGATGGAGATATGACAGAGGAGAAATTTAAAGAAACCTATAATGCAAATTTAGCAAATGGCCTTGGAAATCTTGTATCTCGGATCCTTAAAATGTCTTCATCATATGGTGTCGAAATCGATCATAATGAATTGGAGTCGACTGAACATGTAATGAAGGATGCCCAAGAGTACAGAAATGCATTTGACTCATATAAAATAAATGACGCAGCTGATAAAGTATGGGAGATGATAGGAGCACTCGATCAACGGATTGCAGAGAAAGAACCGTATAAGCTCATTAAAACTGACGAAGACGCTGCAAAAAATGAAGTAGAGTATCTTCTTCATGAACTATGGAGGATCTCTATATTGCTTTCTCCATTTTTACCAACAACATCTATAAAAATTAAGAGTTTAATAAAAGAAAATAAAACTCCAGACAAGCCACTTTTCTTGCGAATGGAATAATCATGAATGATACTAGTGGTAGGAAATTTGAATTTTTTGACGCACATTCACATCTCAATCTCGACCCTCTTACAAAAGAGAAGGATGAGATCATAAAAACTCTTGAAGAAGAGAATATCGGGACGATTACTATTGGAACTGATATGATTACTTCAAAAGACGCAATAGAAATTTCAAAAAAAAGTGAAATGCTTTTTGCAGGCGTTGGATTGCATCCAACTGATGTAGAGAATGAAGAGTTTTCATACGAGAAGTACAGTGAATTGGCGAAAGACCCCTCAGTTGTGTGTATTGGAGAATGTGGCTTGGATTATTTTCGATTAAAAGGGGACTCGTCTGAGATAAAGGACAAGCAAAAAGAAGTATTCAAGAAACAAATTGAACTCGCACTTGAACATGACTTGCCGCTTATGCTTCATTGCAGACCTACAAACGGGAGTATGGATGCATATGAAGACGTATTAGATATATTGGAGTCATATATGAACACTCATTGTGCGAAACTCCGTGGGAATTCTCATTTTTTTGTGGGGGACTTGAATATTGCAAAACGTTTTCTTGATCTAGAGTTCACACTTTCATTTCCTGGAGTGATTACATTTGCTCGTGACTATGATGATGTGGTGAGATATATACCACTTCATATGATACTGAGTGAAACAGATGCACCCTTTGCTGCACCCGAGCCATATAGAGGAAAAACCAATATGCCTCACTATGTGAAAGAAATAGTGAAGAAAATAGCAGAATTGAAAGGACTTGAGTATGAAAAAGTTAAAAAAGTGCTCGTAGAAAACGTTAAAAGGGTATTTTCTATCTAAATTGTTATCCACACCATATATTTCAATATCGCGCTATACTATATGTGGTCGAAATATTAAAATAAAAGCTTTTAATTTAATCAAACCTTAATGAATAATTCAAAAACAACATGGGGTGTAATCATCGGTATTATCGTAGGACTTATCGTTGGATTCCTTATTTGGGGATCACAACCTGAAGCACCTGTAGAAGCACCCGTAGAAGCACCAGCAGAACTTCCATTGGGAGGTGAAATAGCTGAATAATTTTAAAATTAATTAATTAATTTTAAACAAAAGACCACTTCGACCAGTGGTTTTTTTGTATCTCGTTGACTTAAAATTTTAGCGATGCTATATTTTCTGCGGATAAATATGAACTTTTAATAATAGTACAAATGGAAACAGTCACGCATGTACAGTACACTCCAGATGTGTTTTTGGATACGTATACAATATCAAATGGAAAGCTTTTAGCGGATTATAAGAATGAAGTTACACGGATACTTAGGGGCTTGATGATTTACAATGATGAGGATGATATAAAGAGTAAAGTCGAACATATCAAATTGTTATCTACAGATCCCGAATTTGAAAGTAAGCCACAGATAAAAGGTTCAGATAATAAAGTAAGAGAAGTATTTAAAAAACTTCTAATTGACGACGGAGTTTCAGACCTCATTATTAGAGAGAAAAAGCATTTAACAGAGAAATTTGTTATTGATTATAAAGATCTCATCTCTACATTGAACGATAACGGTAATTTTTTGGGATATGGCAGTGAGTTTCATGCATTATGGCGTATGTTGACACCTAAGGCTCAAAGACAGATACAGGAGCAATTGGGCCGAATACCAAAGTATGTCGAAAATAAAAAAAAGTAGCATATAAAACCATCCATCTATTGACGAGATGGTTTTTTGTTTTTAAGTCTATTCATTTTCACCCCGTAGTGAAAAATAATATTGCATGAAATGCGTTTCGACAAATGTCAAAATAATATTATTTTCTACTACGGGGTTGATCTTTAATAGTGATTTTGTTACCATACAGCGCATGGAAACAAACGAAACTACAGAAGAAATTAAGGAAATTGAAGGCCGAATTTATGAACTCGGCTATCTTTTACTGCCTACAGTAAGTGATGAAGGTATTGGAGCTGAGATCACAAAATTGAAAGATGAACTTTCAAAACTAGGAGGAAAGGTTATAGCTGATGAGCTTCCTAAAATACTTGATCTGTCATATGAGATGGATAAAGTTATAATGAACAAGCACAAAAAATATACGAGAGCATATTTTGGATGGATTAAATTTGAAGGTAATGCAGATATCACATTGGCCTACAAGGATATACTCGACCAAAACAATGCACTTCTTCGTTTTATTATTATTCGAACTGTACGAGAGAATACACTTTCTAAAAAGACATTTACAAAATCTTCATCAGGAAAGCGAGCGCCAGCAGCAACACACTCAAAAAAAACAGTAAAAGAACCTAAAGAAGAAGTAAATAAAGTAGAACTCGATAAGAAACTTGAAGAAATTGTTGTCTAATATTTATATATAATATGTATCTCAATAAAGCATTAATTATAGGAAATTTAACACGTGACCCGGAATTGAAATCTCTTCCATCTGGTATTAAGGTTGCGTCATTTAGTATTGCAACTAATCGTGTATGGAATGATAAAAGTGGACAGAAGCAAGAAGCAACTGATTATCACAACATAGTAGTGTTTGGTCGACAGGCTGAAACATCTGCACAGTATCTAAAAAAGGGAAGTATGATACTCGTTGAAGGAAGAATGCAAACACGGAGTTGGGATGCGGATGATGGATCGAAGCGATATAGAACTGAGATTATTGCAGATAGAATACAATTTGGACCTAGAGGTGGTTCAGGTGGCGGAACTGGAGGCAATAGTGCACCAGCACCAGCATCAGCACCGAAAGATTCAAAGAATACAGTCGACACAATTGAATATCCGGAAGAAGATTTAGGAGATATCCCATTTTAATAATAATTATTACTACTATGAGTCAAGATTATTTTGCAGCAAACAACATAAAATTCATCGATTACAAAGATGTTGAATTATTAAAGAAATTCATAAATCCAAGTGCGAGAATATTAGCTCGAAAGAGAACAGGAGTATCCGCTAAAAACCAGCGAAAACTCTCACAAGCCATAAAACGCGCTCGTTTTATGGGATTACTTCCATATATAGCTAAATAATATGAAAGAATTAAAAGACGAGATGTGAATCTCGTCTTTTTTTGTAACATTTTGCCAACATGCACGTCTCTATTAGTGTATGAGCAAAATGACTAAAAAAAATAAGATAACAATTTTCATGGCAGGAGTACTTTTGAAGTCATTTTTGTTTATGGGAATCTATCATACAGCTTCGGCTGAGTCATTTGTTCGTACTAATGATATGGTTTATAGAATAGAACAATCAGATCGGACATAAACCATATGTCTTTAAAAGTTAAAGTAAACAAAAGTTAAAGTAAACAAAAGCGAGACTCATGTCTCGCTTTTGTTTACTTTAGATATAAATTAATGTATATTCCTATTCAGATATAGAACCTTAAAATTACATACAATGACTACAGATAGTACTATTTATTATATTGAATCATTAAATGCAGACACTAATGAAGTTATCAGCAGGGAAGTTGCTGGAGAAAGTTGTCATCGAGACAAAAAAACAGAAATTGGCAGGAAGGACTTATGGGAGGTTAGTTTTGATTTTTTGAAGAAATTTCATGCATCTCATATTGCTTCGCCATGTAAGTATAATTTCTTTCAGGAAATTGATGAATCTATTGAAAAGATTGAAGACATCACTGCGTTTATGGCTCAGACGGATCTTAAGAGACAATTACTCTATATACAGTCAAAATTTTATGCAAAAGATCTATCAGCCTATAGTAATTATTTTTTAGCTGAACAGCTCATTGTTAAGATATCTAAGCATGCGAAAACAGCACAGGAGCTTGGTTTTTCAGAAATCAAAATAATTGATGTAGGATATGGGGCAGCTGATTTGCGAAGTTTGAAAGGAGTTGAACGATTAGTTGCTCATCATTTCAAAAGAGAAAGGTTACATGTTGAAGTAAGGAATTGGAAAAATATCCCATCTTTGATTCTTTCTTGGTAAAGTAAAAGCGAGACATATGTCTCGCTTTTTTTATATTCGTTCAATGTATTCTCTTCCGATTCTGATTTCGTCGAGGGTCGGGACGGTTTATTTATCCACCCTGCTTACATATTCGCTTGTGTCTGTGTTCACAATAATCATCTGGCCTTCTTCAATAAAGAGAGGAGCGGTGATCACTGCTCCTGTCTCTAGTATGATCTGTTTGTTGCCCCCCGAAGCAGTATTTCCTTTAATGCTCGGTGGTGCTTCAGTAACTTTAAGTTCAACTTTGATTGGCATTTTTATACCTATAATTTTTTCCCTAAACGCTTCTTCAGAAGCGTCGGGCGAGCTTCTTTTTGAGGCTTTAGCCTCTCCATCTTTTGAAGTAAATGTGAGCGCATCGACTTCTGTATTTTCCTTAAGGAATTTCACCTTATCCCCGAGTACGTTTTCAGAAATCATAAATCGCTTACTTGGGTCTTTTATTTCATTAAACCAGTACTCACCTTTATTAGTGTAGAGATATTTTATTTCTCTTTTCGAGATATCAGCTTCATGTACTTTGTCAGACACATGAAAGGTATTTTCCACTACTCGCCCAGTGATAAGATTTCTAAGTTTTGTTCTATTCACGGGCTTGTTTGCCTGCTTTCTTGTTACTTGAGAAGATAGAACCTCATATGGATCATTTTCATAAATAATATATTTTCTTTCTTTTATTTCGTTATAATCAAGCATTTTGTATTATGAATTCGCTAATTCTTTCTTAATATCTTTCATCAAGCTATCTTTAATTTTTTTATTTTCTTTTAAGAATGATCGAGTCGCGTCATATCCTCGGGCAAGTTTTATGAGATCCTTTTCCTCTCCACCGGGAAGATAGCTGTATGATGCACCTGCTTTTTTAATAACTCCATATTTTTCACCGAGCGCGAGAAGTTCTCCCTCGAGAGATATTCCTTCATTGTAAATAATATCAAATTCAGTCTTTTTAAATGGGGCAGCAACTTTATTTTTTACTACTTTTACACGTGTTCGTGAACCGACTACCTCTTCACCTTTTTTGATTTGAGCGATTCGTCGTATATCGAGTCGTACAGATGTATAAAACTTAAGCGCTCTTCCTCCGGGAGTTGTTTCTGGGTTTCCAAACATTACTCCAATTTTCATTCGTATTTGGTTTATGAAAATAACAATGGTTTTGCTTTTTGCAACGATTGCTGTTAATTTTCGAAGCGCCTGAGACATAAGACGAGCCTGCTTTCCGACATGGTACGCTCCCATATCTCCTTCGATTTCATCTTTTGGTGTAAGTGCTGCCACAGAGTCGATGACAATCACGTCTAATTCTCCTGATCGAACCAAGCTTTCGACTATTTCGAGCGCCTGTTCTCCTGTGTCTGGCTGAGAAATAAGAAGATCATTTATGTTTACACCTATCTTTTTTGTATATTCAGGGTCCATGGCATGCTCAGCATCGATGAATGCGCACACTCCTCCTCCTTTCTGTGCCTCAGCAATGGCGTGTAGCGAAAGGGTAGTCTTCCCACTAGATTCTGGTCCAAAGATCTCAATAATTCGTCCACGAGGTAATCCTGCGACTCCTAATGCATGATCTAGGCCAATTGAGCCAGTAGGAATCGCGTCGACTCCCACTTTCTCAGTGTCTCCGAGCTTCATAATAGAACCCTCTCCAAATTTAGTGCGGATTGATTCTATGGTCGATTCTATTGTTGCACTGATATCTTTCTTTTTTGTTGTTTTAGCCATAATTATTGTGTAGTTAGTACTATTTCGTATATATTTTTGGTTTTTTTACCGAATTTGTCGATAGCTTCAATGGTTATTATATTATAGCCGGGCAGAAGGATCAATGAATCGTTAAATGTGCCTTCTGTATCAATAAATATCTCT
Organism: Candidatus Wolfebacteria bacterium; assembly: GCA_002401345.1. Lineage (GTDB taxonomy): Bacteria > Patescibacteriota > Minisyncoccia > Phycocordibacterales > NVSU01. The sequence goes on along the minus strand of NVSU01000001.1, from coordinate 9,035 downwards.
CTTCCGTTTACGTGTATCTTTACAGCTCGCTGTGCAGTTCCGTTAAATTCAAGTAGTTGTTCTGAACGCGATTCTCCGTTTACGATACCTTCCACTTCTAATGTAACACCAAAAAATAAATCCTTTGTCTTGAAATATGAGAATCCAATAATGCTCGCAAATAAAATAACAAGCGCGCTAATTTTTAAAATATTTTTAAAGTTGTAGCTCATAGACAGTACTATAGCATCATTTTCTACTCTTCTGGTTCATCAGATAGCTCGAAGTCATCTTCTTCATCAACTCGCCTCGCTGGAGCTTCCTCGAAGCGGGCTGTCGGATCATTGTCTGGCTTTTCAAGAACCTCACGCGGTTTTGATCCATCAGGTGGTCCCACGACCCCTCGGTCCTCCAGCATATCGATAATGCGTGCTGCACGAGAATATCCTATTTTAAGTCTTCTCTGGAGATATGAAGTTGATGCCTTTCCAGCAGCCATCACAAGCTCACGAGCACTTTCATACATTTCATCATCATCAGATGAATCATCATCTATGGAACTTTCAAATATAGATTTCTCGTGACTAATGCCACCACCAGAAAAGTTTATTTCCTCTCCGTATACATCATCTCTATACTGATTAATTAAATAATCAACGACTTTTTTAACTTCATCTTCTGTGATGAATGCGGACTGTACTCGTTGGGGCTGTGACATTTGCCCTGACGCATAAAGCATATCTCCTGCACCAATAAGTTTTTCAGCACCGGATGCATCGAGAATTGTTCGTGAATCTATTTGAGAAGATACTTGAAGGGCAATTCGAGCGGGGATATTTGCTTTAATGAGTCCGGTAATCACATTTACACTTGGTCGTTGTGTTGAGAGTAATACATGAATACCAATTGCTCGAGACATTTGTGCAAGACGTACAATCGCGGCTTCGAGTTCTCGAGGATAGGCACTCATAATATCAGCCAATTCATCGATAATGATGACGATGTAGGGAAGTTTCTCCATTTCCTCCTTTTTCTTTGATTTATTCATCTTGGAGAGATATGAGGATATGTCTCGCACAGAGTGTTCTTCTAGGATATTGTACCGTCGCTCCATTTCTTTGATTGCCCACTTAAGTGCCAGGATCGCTTTCTTGGCGTCGGTAATAACTGGAGTAAGTAGATGAGGTATATTGTTGTAAAGTGTGAGTTCGACACGTTTTGGGTCAACCATGATCAATCTCAGGTCCTCTGGTCCATTTTGATAGAGAAGGGAGGTGATAATTGCATGAATGGTGACAGATTTACCACTACCTGTGGCACCAGCGATAAGGAGGTGGGGCATTTTTGAAATGCTCGCTACAAGTGATTTGCCGTTCAGCATTTTTCCCAGAGCGACAGTAAGTGGTTTCGTAGAATTTTTGAAGCTCTCATCGGAAAGCAGTGTAGCGAGTCCAACGATTGATTTTGTTTTATTAGGAATTTCTATTCCCACGAGTGACTTACCAGGGATAGGTGCTTCTATTCTGAGTGGATGAGCAGCAAGTGCAAGTGCAAGGTCATTCTGGAGACTTAGAATTTTTGACAATTTCACACCTTCTGCAGGTTTCAATGCGTATCGTGTAACAGTTGGTCCGATAGTGACCTCATCCATTTCAACTTCTATTCCGAAGTTTGAAAGTGTTCGCTTGATAATGTTTGCATTAGATTTAATATCTCCTACTCCTGGTTTACCACGATCTCCTGCAAGTAGTGAGAGTGGGGGAGGAGTATATGATGAGTGAACTCTCTTTACAACTTTTTTAGGTTCAAGGTCTTCTTCATCATCTTCATCTCCGCCAGCTGGCGGATTCTCTTCCTCTTCATACTCTTCATCTTCTCCCTCAGCTGGCGGATCCTCTTCATCTCCGCCAGCTGGCGGATTCTCCTCTTCTTCGTACTCCGTGTCATAATCATTAGATCGTTTCTTAAGTGAAGCTCCAAAAAAAGAACGAATTCGAGTTCCCATTGCGCTGAAAAGAGGAATCAATCTCGGTTTTTTGTCGAACATTACTAGTAGTGAGATTATCAATAGTGCACCAAGGAAAAGTATACTCAGGTATACATCAAATAGTTTTAGGAAAGGATATGCTACTGCATGACCTAAAATTCCCCCTGTATTATTAAATGAAACAATATCAACGATTCCTAGAGTTGAGAGTATAAATAAAACAGAACCAAGCGTATTTCTAAGTGCAAGATTGGGACGAGCAGCTTTCATAAAAGAAATACCCAAGAGTGCAAAAAGTACAGGTAATAAGAAATACCCGACTCCAAATAAAAATGAAAATCCTCTAAAATAATAGTCACCAGCGACGCCTGCGCCATTAAAAATAGCTAATATAGAAAATATTGAAAGAAGAAAGAAAATTACTATTAATACTCCATGTTTAGTCTCGTCTTTAAGTGCCATTCCAGACAGCGTTCTATCGCGCTTCTTTGTTTTTTTTGCCATAGGGCAATTATACATTAATTTAGTACCTCGCAACTAGGCGCTCGCACCTAGTATTTACCGTCTGGCAGCTGGTATCTGGCAGCTTAATTCTCAATTCTCAATAAATGTTCAAATTTTTTAATGAATAAAATTTACTCAATTTTTTTACAAAATTTCGCAAGTATTTTCGCAAGATTATACCCCTGAGAACCATTAAGTGTTTTTGTTTTAATTAAATATTGATTATTAAAATCTACAAACTAGTCACTAGCTGCTAGTTGCTAAGTGCTAGGTGCTTATCAACATGTTAAACACATTTTTTAATTTGCCTTTTTAATTTTCCACAGTGTATAATGGACATAACTAGGATGCAGATCTATCCATTATTCACTAAAGGACACTAAAGGACATGATACACGATGATAATTTAGATAAAGGACACTATAAAGGACACGAAAATAGTGATACAAACAAAGCTGAAAATGCTGATCTTTCATCTGTTGATTCTCAAGCTGTGAAAGTGGAATCCTCTGAGGACTATCACAAAAGTGCCAACACTAAAGTTGAAAAGATAATCACTGCCCTTTATATGGTGAGTGACTATTTAGAAGCGGAAGAACCCATTAGAAAAAAACTTCGAACACTGAGTATTGAACTTCTCTCAGATGTACGAATCCTTCCACTTATACTTCCTGGTGAGTTGCACTTTAGTGTGGTGGATATAAATCAAAAGGTGTATGAAATTTTATCATTTCTTGAAATTGGAATGACTGTTGGATTCATTTCAAATATGAACTTTAATATATTACAGAAAGAATTTACTTCATTTACTAGGTCTTTAGATCAGAGATTACAGCATGTTAATAAGTCATATGGAATTGAGGGAGATGTGTTTGAAAATCAAAAAACTGCGAACTTTATGTTTCCAGATGATTTATTTTCTTCAACTCCAGACTCACTACTTCCTGAGATAAATAGAGAAAATGTGACACCTTCACTACCACCCACTATTGCCACAGGAAATCAAAAAACAGAATTGCCTGAACATATCGCAGCTAGTAAAAAAAATACTACAGTATCACATGACATTCAAAAGGACACGGAGCAGAAAAATACACCATCTGTCGGACCAAAGCGAACACGTGCACTCGACATAGGTCTCAAGATTGAAAGAAGAAATAAGATACTAAAATTTATTAAATTAAAGAGAGAAGCAACAATAACGGACATATCAAAAATTGTTATAGATTGCAGCCAAAAGACAATTCAAAGGGAATTACTTTCTTTGGTAAAGGATGGTGTCCTTAAAAAGATAGGGGAGAAGAGATGGAGTAAGTATGTGTTTATAAAGGACATTACATAAAAGACATTTAGTTGTTTATAAAGGACAAGTATTTAGATTAAGTGTCCTTTAGAATTAAAAAGTGTGCACACTATTTTGTTCGCCAGTCGGCGATTTTTTTACTATTAGAGAGGTGTGCTGTATCTGTGTATTGTTTGATTGTAAATTACACTATAAATTATTGTTATTGTACATAGTTTTGTCTGTAATTATCTTTCGATGTATTCGTCAGTTATAAGTGTATTCGACATCTGAAATTGGTACTTATGTGTCGGATGTAGGGTACGATTTTTGCCTTTTCCATTATAAATTGAAGAGGCAGAAAAGGGGCTAACTGTAAGGGATTTTCTTTTACATTTTCCCGTTAAAGTTATCCACACACACATTTTGCAGGTTTTACTTGCAGATAATATAATAAGTACGAATAACATTGTGCATTAAAAGGCGCTATGTTATTGTAGTGAAGAACATTTTGTAGAGAATCTACCCCAATGAGACGAAGTCTCGTCTTGGGTTGATTGTCGTTCATTTACATAATATTTTTTAAATATTTTTTGATAGGAATAAAATTTAAAACTTCTTCTTTTTATCTCCATTTCATCCGCCTTAGGCGGACGAGCAAAATTATTTATTAACTATTTGTACACGTTCATACAATTGTTCTCCTTGAGTAGAATACGGTCGCTGTGATTTTTATCATAGATTTCTATTTAAGAATAAGGAAAGGTCATTGAAAATTTAATTAATGTATTTGTCTATTCGAAACATGCAACAGTACTTTCTGTAACTTTTTAGTTATATGAAAAATGTAATGTGTGTGAATTGAATTGGTAGGATACATAGTATTAATTTTTTTAGTGATATACATTTCCTGATTCGTTGTTGTGTTGAAATTATTTTTTAACATTCACAACATATCGACCTTGTCGACAGGGTAGATGTATACCCGTTCACATTATTATTTTTTAAATAGTAAGATGTGAACAAACTGTGTGGTCTATAACCACGCACTCTCGAATTACATACTCGAGAAACAACTAGTCGTACCTCATTGTATTTATTGTGATTACCTTTCATATATATNNGTATACATATATATATGAAACTCATATGAATATAGTGAGGTACGACTAGAAAAATGAAAGATCTTCTTTGTACAATAAAAGTACGATCAAGTGATTTCGATTCCATATTAATGAGTAGTCATTAGTAGGAACCATGCACACAAAAAGTATTAATTTAAGTCGAAATTAATTTAATAGTGCATACAGGTTTTGTAGATATGCAATGCGTACTACAGAGCCACAAATATTAGAATAAATTTATGAGTAAAATTATTAATTTGAAAGCTGTAAAAATAGCTGCGTCAGTAGTTATTGCAGCATTATTATTCGTAGGACTTTTCGGATCAGTTAATCGAGCCGAAGCTCTTACACAATCTGACATAGACGTAATTTGTTTAATCGTTGGATGTGATGAGGCACAAAAAGCAGCGCTTGATGCGTTGGCAACTGATGATGGAGGAGATCAACTTTCTGCACCAGCATACAACTACGTATCTTTCCTAAAGCAGGGAAGTAGTGGAAGTCTTGTGTCAGCACTTCAATCAGCATTGAATTCATTCGCAGGAGCAAACCTTGTTGTTGACGGAGCATTCGGACCAGCATCAGATGCTGCAGTTCGAGCATTCCAAGCATCACAGGGACTTGTTGTTGATGGACTCTTTGGAGCAAACTCTGGAGCAGCACTTGAAGCAGCTTCACAGACAGTAGTTCCTACACCAACACCAACACCGACACCTACACCAACACCAGTATCTGGAGTTGTATCTGCAGGTCTTTCGGCTTCAACACCAGCTTCAATGAACATTGCTGACTCTGCTAATGCGAACTTTACAAAGTTCACACTTTCAGCAGCAGCTAACGATGTATCAATTACAAGCTTGTGGGTAACACGATCAGGACTCTCACTTAACTCTTATGTTGAAAACATCAAGATTACAGATGAGGCTGGAATAAAATTGGGATCTATTGGTTCATTGAACACAAACAATAAAGCTCAAATTACATTCACACCTGCATTGGTTATCCCTGCAAACTCTGTAAAATCATTCTTCATCCGAGCAGGAATCGTTGATGGAACAGGAACTGCATCAGTTGCACTTGGAATTGATTCAGCAGCCGACATTAACTCTTCAGAGACATTCGGAGGAACATTCCCAATCACTGGTAATGAAATGAATGTGATTACACTTGCTATTGGAACACTTTCAGTAACAAACGACGGAACAGTTGTTGATTCACAACCAGACGGTGGTGATACTGATGTTATCGTGAACCAATTTAAATTGACTGCAGGTAGCACAGAAAGTGTTACTGTGGACTTGATTACAGTTGAGGAAAAGGGAACAGCTTCAACATCTGATACAAACAACATTGAGTTGTTTGATGTAACAAACAATGTATCTCTTGGAACAGTTGCATCATGGGATGCAAACCAACGAGCAACATTCACAAACCTAGGACTTGTAATCGGAAAGGGTAATACTCTTCGATTGAAAGTATTGGTTGATGTTGTTTCAGGTTCAAGCTTGACTTTGAACGCAGACCTTACAGATGGAACAGACGTAACAATTGTAGCTAGAGGAAATCAATTCGGATTTGACCTTACACCATCAGTTACTGGTGGATGGAATGGACAAGGTGCAGCTAACCAGACAATTCAAGCTGGTGCACTTACAGTTCTTAAATCCGCATCAACTCCTGCAACAGGAAACATTTCACAAGGAGATGAAGTACTTCTTGCAGTCTACGACTTTGTGGTAGAAGGTGAGGAAATGAAGATTACTTCACTTGAAATTAACTTCGATATGGCAACAATGACAGATGATGAACTTACAAGTATCCGACTCTTTGATGGAGCAGGAACACTTCTTGCAGGACCATCAGATGGTGAGAATGGTGTAGACAACAGTGATACTGTAGTATTCACTGATGTGATCATTCTTCCAGTTGGAACAACTGAAATTCATGTGAAAGCAGATATTGGTGATGCAACATCAAATGGAGATACAATCCAAGTTGACATCGATAATGCTGCAACTGAAATTACTCTTACAGGATTGACTTCAAATGATTCAGTTACAGCGTCTCCTGCAGCAACAGTTGCTGGAAACACACTGACAGTTCAAGGTGCATCACTTACTTCAACAGTACTTGCACAACCAGCAGCACGAAGTGTTGTTGATGGAGTACAAAACTTTACATGGGCACAAATCGCACTTAGTGCAAACAACTCAGGTGAAGATGTAAATGTGACTGCGTTAACTCTTACAGATACTCTTGGTGACGCAGCTGATGATGCTAATGATCTTGATAACTTCGAGATATGGGCAGACCTTGATGACGATGGAACATTTGAAACACTTGTCTCATCAACAAAACAATTTGCGGACACTGGTGCAGCTTCTGAAACATTGGCATTCAACTTGAACCCAACAGTTTCAGTTGCAAAAGATCAAACAGTAAATCTTGCTGTTGTCGGAGATCTTGCATCAGGAGCAACTGCAGCTGATACGCACAGAATCGACGTGAGCGCAATGACTGCAAACGGTTCTTCAACAGGAAATACAATAACTGTAACAATCGCTGGAGCAGGTCAAATAATGACTGTTTCTGCAGGAGGTACACTTACACTTTCTCTTGATTCATCATCACCAGATGCAGCATTGCTTCTTGATAACACATCATTAGAGCAAACAGTTGGAATCTTCCGACTTGCAGCTAATAACACAGAAAATCTTGATGTTGATAGCATTAAGATAACTGATGATGGAACAAACGGTAATGACGTTGTAAGCAAGTACTACTTCTACAACGGAACAACATTACTTGGTTCACAAACACCTGACTCAAACGGTGACGCAGAAATCTTCTTTGCAGATGGAACACTTACTGTTCCTGCAAACGATAATGTACTCGTGACTGTAAAGGTTAAATTATTCAATGTTGATGGAACAGGATTCGTAAATGGTGATACCCTTGAGGTAACCATTGCAGCTGCCGGAGATGTTGATACAACAGGTCTTGCATCAGGTGATCCAGTTGATTCAACACAGGTAAACATAGATGCTGCGACACACACATTGTATGAAGCAACACCTACTGTTACTAAGAACTCAGCTTCACCAACAGGAAACTTGACTAACCAGCTTAGTGAGACAGTAGCTATCTTTGACTTCACAAACAATGGTGACAAGGATATTACCTTTGCATCAGCAGGAACTGATCTGTTGTCAATTCAAATTTCAACAGCAGGTACAGCTGATGACACTAGCGTAAGTGCTGAAACAGTTACTATCTACGATCAAGACAATAATGTACTTGACTCAGATGCAGTTAACTGGCAAGCAGCCGGAGTTGGAACACAGCAAATTGACTTCAACTTCTCAACCAAAGCATGGACAATTCCAGCTGGTCAAACTAAGACATTGACCGTTAAGTTGGATACAACTGACCTTGAAGATGACGGAGACCTTGTTCAAGTATGGTTTGATGACGTTGCAGCTGACTTGACATACAGCATTAACTCAGACGCAGGAGCATATACAGAAGGTGACGACGTATTTAAGGGCGACATCTTTGCAAACTCAATGACAAATCCTTCCTAATTTAATTAGGTAACGATTTCTCAAAATGAGAATGCACGTATAGCTACTAACTCTTCGTTAGTACCCAAAAAACCACCCTACCGGGTGGTTTTTTGGGTGCATATACCCAACTTAGACGTTCGACGTCTAAGTTGGCGTACTAATATACTTAGTCATTGCTTGATGTACTAACACATTTAGATAGTGCTCAACAAAAACCCTGTTCCGTCAATTGGCGGAACAGGGTTTTGTGTTGTTATGCACAATTATAATTGGCTATAAAAGTAAACGAAAGAAGTTTTTTATCCACATATAACATTTACAAAATCACCTCATTATTTTATTATTTACAGTATAAAGAGAAAGTACTTTTTCGAGTACTTGTTTTTATAGTAATTGTGATGCACATATATTAGTTTAAGTCGAAACTAAATCAATAAGTGCGTGGTGGTTCAGTTCATATGAAATGTCATGTGTACGTGGATCTATAATTATAGATAAATTTATGAGTAAAATTATTAATTTGAAAGCTGTAAAAATAGCTGCGTCAGTAGTTATTGCAGCATTATTATTCGTAGGACTTTTCGGATCAGTTA
>NVSU01000014.1 GCA_002401345.1 Candidatus Wolfebacteria bacterium | reverse complement strand
TTTCCTGCCAGCATGTGGAGTCACTAACGTTCCACATTTAGTTAGCATTTTGATAGGTTGGGGTCTAGATTATAAGGCAGTATTTGATGATGACCCAGGAGCTGGAAGGAAAGCATATAATCTCCTGAAGAAGAACTTTTATGAGAATGATGATGATTTAGCTCATGAACATATTCTTAAAATAACTGATTGTAATGGAATAGAAGACATATTATCCCCATCTGATTTTTATAAATATGTACTTAATAAAAGCGTACCTGAAAGTGGGCCTGCAAGTCCTAATTCAAAATTGGTTGGAGATAAAAAAGAACTTTATGGAAGGATGTTTCTTGATAATATTCTAGGCGAAGGGGAGGTCATCCTTAATTCTGATTCTATTCAAAAGATTGAAACGATTTTTGAATGGATATACGATAAATTTGCTATCACCTAATGTACGTTTCTTTGTGAATGTGATTTCTCTTGCCCAATTTACGCACAACAACAATCCCACGGGGGAATCTCACCCGAACCTCCTCTTGTTTTTGTGCCTTTTTATATAGCCGGTAATTCCTATCTAAAGTATAAACTATTAGCAAAATTGCAAAGCCAGTTTCCTACCTACAAGAGTTTTCAATATACTTCAGAGTGCATCAACTCTTTAATGGCATTTAGAGCGGAATTCAAGTTCTCTACTCTGATAATTGATTCATCTTGAGAATCAATCAAGATGGATTGGTCTCGAGTCAAGTGTTCAGTCTGTAAGACATGGATAAATTCCAGATTCGGATACCACTTTTTGACTTTCTTGATACGTTCAACTCGATTTTCAATATAGAATAGCCGATCATAGTTCTCGCAGGCTACTCCCACCATCCTAAAAGCAGAATCCCAATAAGCTTTTTCTCCTTTATAGGCAGAAACATTGTCCTGACTAATGGTATGGTCAACTAGATCTCCAATTCCGGATACACTAATTTTAAAATCTAAAACCCAGCGAGTCGTGTCCGAAACAATAACTAATTTTCCGAGTTTTTTAAGTTTTTTCAAAAATTGTATAGTTTCGGGATAAAGAAACAATAGATTCTTGTTTGCAATATGAGCCGCTTTCCAAATCTCATCTCCCAAACCTAGTTTATTGCATTGAAAATCGTATCGATATCGATTTCTTCCACTTACCGGCTTCGAAATTTGATCCCGAAGAATTTCCATTCCAGTATCCGGATCTATTTTTCTCTCAAGGGCTAATTCCTTACCAATATGTTCGAGGACTTCGTCTTCAAAGAGTGCATTGTCAACCAACACACCATCTAAATCGATAAAAAAACATACTTCATGATTCATTGTTTGCAATCTTAGTTAAATATTTAATGTCCTTAGAATATATATGTGGACTAGATATATAATGATAATAACTTCCCTTTCCAATGTTTAATTGCCTTGCTACCTCTTTGGTGATACTTGCAACACCAAGCATATTGGCATAACTATTCTTGATGTTTTGAGACCGAAAAGTAGTGTATGTAATTAATTGATTGTTACGAATTTTGTACTGAAGAGTTGCAAGGCAAGGAATTCTTCTCTTTGGTTGAGATAAAATCACCGGAGATAATAAGCCCGTAATGGCTCCTTTTGTGAATGGATTCTTCTTGAGCTTATTGATCATCCATTCAACCATGTTAACTCCCTGATTATTAAATAACATGTCCCCATATGTGCTATTAATTTCTGGTAGCACCTCCTCAGAGAACATCTTATCTCTATATAATTTTATCACAGTAGGGTTACCATGCAACTGGATAATCTTATCGACATTTTGTTTTGCTTGCAGATCAATACCCAGGAAAACGGGCTCTGTTTCTAGTATCTCTTCATCTTTTGACTGAATATGTGTGCCAAGTTCAAGCCCATATTTAACATACGCTATCCAAGCTTCCCCGAAGCTATTGGCATTTATTACTTTCATTGTTTGCGCCGAAAAGCCAAGTGATGCACTAAAATACATAGCAAGAAAACTGCGATGGCAGCTACCCAATTAAACTTTATTCCTGAAACAAAACCCGCACCAATAGAGGCAAAAATGGTATTTGTTACGGCTATGAAAATTACTTGTATACCACCCCAGTTCCCATAATTGTATGTCTCCGGAGAATTCGGATCAATTGGCAGATCACTAGTCCAACTAACCCCTTGAAAATGTGTCGTCAAAAGAGTGTGGTAATAACTTCGGAAGTTATTGATATTCCGAATTATCCTTAGATACCTTGCATTAGCTTCAATAAAATGCACATAGGGTACGAGCGTCAACACGCTCCAGAAAATTAAAAAAAGGAAATAATGACTTGGGAACAGCTCAGCACTACTAAAATCACTCACATTAATAACTTTTGTGGTCAATAAAGCGGTCACAACAATGAATGGTCCACTCAAAAAAGAAAAATTGATCCGAGTGGCGGAGACCCGTTCACGTTGAGCTTCTATTAACGTTTGATATTTTCCTTGAAAATCAGCAACAAGCATTTCAAATGCATGTTTGTTATCTACTTCTTCAGACATAACTAAAAAACATAAATGATGATTTTATATCAGCTAGATGCGGAGATGTTTCTTTTTTGAGTATGAAATTTAACGAATATATAAAAAATAAGGTTCTATGTTCGGTTTAGCAACTGCCTGATATTCTCTGTCTTGTACATAAAAACGGCCAAATATAACCAGTTCACAGTAAATTCATACATAGTGTAGGTGGAGCAAATCTAGCAATGAGCCCTTCTTTGTCATAAACGATCATGTTCAATTTTCAATCTAATTTGAGTTCTGCGACTATAAAGTTCGGTAGCGTGGAGTTTCCTCCTGTGTAATGTAGCAAGACGGACCTTATCAAATCCGAGTCTTTTAAACCGAAATTTTCTGCCTAAATAACTTACCCCTGCTAATACTCTATTCCGGTCATACGTCTCGATCCCTTGAGTTCTTATGCGGCGAATAAAGTCATCCTTGCATCTAGCCTCTTTGTAACATCGCTCCAGTAAGCTAATAAGCACTTCCTTATGAGTAGCCCTTCCCGTTTTCTGTCTGAGTTGATATTCCCTATCTGTTATTTTTACCCGTTCACCGCGCCCATGATTTTCGAGAGACTTCAATTCAGGATACTGCTGAATTTGATATTCTTGAATATTTTGCTTTAACTCTGCGTAGGCTTTTTTAGTCATACGCATGGCATCTCCTGATTTATACTCAACACCCGAAGTGCATATATGGACATGGTAATGATCCTTATCGTAATGTGGTGCCGCCAGATACATTCCATTAGGGTTCTTCAATTGGATATACTTCTCAGTCATATCCTTCATTTTTTCCATTGTTAAATTATCAGCATCTTTTTTATGCCAGGATAATAATTCATGGTACGCCAGTACACTATCGGTCCGCTTTACTTTTCTTAAAACTTCATTGGCTTTAAATTGCTCTGTCCATTCCTCAACTGTATTACCTCTCAGGTTATGCTTTATCAAGAAACTTTTGCCTTGCTTGTCAAAAAGCCGATCCTTATCGTTTATAATATAATCCGGTAGCTTAAAGAAACAGCCTGAATCTTTGCGTGATTTGCTTTTTACAATCATAGATGTGCTTTGACTATGGATAATATTCTTTCCCTCGCATTCTCATTATTAGGAATGACTCGTTGTATAAACTCATCAACAGAGCGTGGCTCCCTCAAAGACTTGGAGATATTCGCTTCCAATCCTTCAACCATTTTCTTTAGCTGGACAAAATCACGCTCTCGCGTAAACAATGTACTTTGTCGTTCTTGAGCGATAGCATCTACGCAGTTATACACTGATCCCAAAACCTGCTCAATGCGAGCTAGTGTGGCTTTGTCAGGAACGACATACGTTTTATTGGTGTAAGCCAATGCAGCAGCCTTTAAATAAGCCGTACGACTTCTATTATGCTTGATGGCTTGCAAAGCAATAAGCTCATTCTCGTCCTTGTTTAAAGAGATGGTAAACTCGGGATGATTTAAACGTCTGTCACGTTTCCATTTTGTGAGATAGAGCTTTCGGTACTCTCTTTTAACCTCTTTGATTTCTTCATCAGTGCCATTGTCTAAAACACCAGAGTCGTCAAGAAACTGCCACATGGAGATATGGGTTCTTTTCATGCTTTTGATCATATTGAGATAATGGAATTAATGGAACTTCTTTTATGAAGTTCGCTCTGATAATTGGTAAGGGTAATTCGCTATATGCTTTTAATCGCCACTGCTCGTAATATGGCTTGAGTTTGAGAATCATCGGCTTCTGCGAGCGGGCAATGAAAATACCGTGGTTGGCTGGCATGGTTCTAATTTGATCTGCCGTCATTATAGGCATGATCGTCTTTCTTCCCTCTTTATCTTTGAATTCGTACTTACCCATCAAAGATTCCAATTCCTTGCAAATTTCCATCGGTTGTCCAGGTAGGTATAGTTTACCGAAACAACTTGCTTGGATGGATTCAGCTTCATACTGTCCATAGTTCTGCTGAAGTTGTGAGTAGTTTTGCACTGAGATAAGTATTCCRGTTCGGTACTTTCGCACGTTACTGATTGCCTTTTGTAGGCTMGGWATCTTTAATACYGGACATTCGTCAATGAGACACAATACATCTAGATCGTCCTYCTCCGGCAAATCAGACATGAGCGTACTRAACATATCTTCAAACAACAGYGCAATGATCGGAGAGAAGTACGAATACCGAGTGATCGGTGTTTGAATGTACAGTGCAGTTTTCCTTTTACGTATTTGATTCAGATTCATTGAGTTTGAAGAGGTCAATGTGGAGACGCTTGTGTCACCGAATACTTTAAGAGCAGATTGAGCACTTGCCACAATGCTTCCGAGTAGCTTGGATTCATATGCAATAAATGACTTGTATTGCTGAAATAACTGTTCATTATTAGTTCGGCTAAAAAGTGCATCTAGTTCATCTGACTTAGTATTCATAATTGAAAGGAGATAATACACATTGTGATAATTGCGGTACTGTATCTCCTGCTCGACCAAAATGCCAGATAACAATGTTATTAATCGTTCAGCTTGTGAATCCCAAAATGGATCTGTTCGTCCTCCAGTATTATCTCCACTATTTTGGATGAGCGTATGAGCAATGTGCATTAATTGTGGTGATGAAGAGGAAGTGATTGACTCTAGTTGATTGTAGTGGAAGTTGCTTTGATCGGGATGTGCAAAATTTAAAGTCCGAATTTCATACCCTTCTGACTTGAGATACCCACTTGTAAGCTTGAATATCTCACCTGATACGTCGTTTATAACCAGACTTGCATTGTGTGCAGTTAAAATAGAATTGATTACGGTGTTCACGGTCTTACCAGAGCCTGGGCCACCACTCACGTAGATTCCTTCAAATGAAAGTTGACGCGATAAAGCAAGATGCCCAAATCTGAAACCTGTATTGTTTGGAGAAAGTAAACTGCGTGGCCTGCCAAAATCGGCATCGTATTTTTCCTTCCGTTTAGGGGTCCCTCGCACGAATGATTCAAACATGTCCAAACCCATATCTGCTATTCCCTCTAAAGTTGAGAATACTACACTAAGAAATTCTTCAAGTATTTTCATAATATGGCTGGATGTTTTTGATATTATTTTCTATCAAACACATCAATTATGTGTTCTAATAATCCTTTGATAATTTTTAAGAGTAATAGGGCAGACAAGCCCAATAGCTTAAAAAACACGGACAAGCTCTTGAGAGCGGCTCTGCCTATAATGTCCAACATGCTCATGGTAAAAGGTGTTGCATTTATAGTTCCGTTAGATTTGCTTCAATGACAACCTTAGCCCCCTTCTCTTTCAACATCTCTTTGTAAAAATTTGCTATCAGTCTGTAGCGATTACTGTCCTTTTCATTGATTGGCTCATAAATAAGTCGAACCTCTATACCAGATAAATCCTGTAGTGCTAATTCGTTCTGCCACGTATACTGAATAGAATCAGGCTCTCTTTTGATGAGGTTCAATTGGACACTGTCATATAGATCAATAAGTGACGAGTGCTCCATGAGATCAGAGTAGATCAACGCAATACGCCTGTTAGTGTTTTGATCGCTTAATATGTTAAGTTCCCTGGCAATCGTGAGATATGAGATTGTACTGTCTCGACCTGATGAATCAGAAGTTGATTTGGCCAGTGATTCATCGACGGTTCTATAAAGTTTCCGGATCTCTTGTATGCGCTCAAGTTCATTTGAAAAGAACTGCTTCGTTTTACTATCTACTGGATCAATTCTTGCTTCATATACCCTATTATATTCAGTATCGGTAATACTGACGAATCGATAGGAGGCACCGTTCCATAAGTTATTGTAGAATCCGTATACCTTCTTAATCTGTGAACCTATGGGTTCAGAGAGAAAGTGTTCTTCTGTTTCATCACCAATCGTGACGATAGTTGTATTAGTGACAACAGGAGGATTTACTAATAATAGGGTCAATGCACTAATCACAATTGACGCGAGTATGATTATCACTTTCATAGCTAGAGGTTTATATTGTTATAGAAATAATTTAGGTCTGGTGGATCTTGTTCGAAACAGTCTGGTATCTGTTTGTCTTTTCGCTTAAGCATATTTTCCTTTTGAAATGTGTGAATCGACTTTTCATACAGGGTTTTAATCCACGCCTCAGTATACTTGGCGTACGCGACGATAGAAGCTCGTTTTTCCTGAGAGAAGTTGAACTCATCTTCAATGGATTGCTTTTCTAGACGAAGCTTTTCTATTTTCCTCTCCATAGTATCTACGTCTTCAGTGAGTTGATCCCACGCCTCCTTTTCTTGACGTTGTTCGCGGTTTGGCAGGTAGAAAAAACTCAGAAGTGTAGAAACGGAAAGAAAGAAAAGATTCAAGACCATGAAGGAAATCGGGCTAATACCCAAAATACCGTTGATCGATCCAGCTCCACTCGCTTCAGCGAATTCGTCTACTTGGGATAAATATTCTACTCTGAACTCTCCTAGGATATAAAACACCAAACTCAGAATCACAAGACATGCCAGACCAATCAGAAGTCGTTGTGTTATAGTTCTGCCCATGCGAATGGTTTTGGGGAGGATATGTGCCACCGTAACCAAAGCTGCCCAGACGAGCAATGCAACAAGAAGCGACATCATAAGATTGCTTACAAATAGCTGAAACGACTTTGCAGCCAAGACTGCCTCAACTCCACTAATGCCAATAATTGCTGCCAGTACGTACTTCCTCCACTGCCATGGGTATGTGAGGACTAACCGAGTAAGGTCGGTCCGCTTGAATCCTGCCTCTTCGTTTATAATATTGATACGAGCGTCTATCTTTTTCTTTTGGTCTTCCACCACTTGCTGATCATTTACTCCTTGATATCCATTGATTGTTCCTTGTATGGCCTTGTTAGCATACGCCAACATTTCATTAAACGCTCCAATTGTTGATCCTATTAAAGAAAAGAATTTGTCTCCAATTGGGGCCGGTACAAGACGCTGGGCAGCAAACATTCCGTCAAGCTTTGCTTCATATTCGGCTTTTGTACTTGCTTTTAGGATATGTTTATCCAATTTTAGGTCTTGATAGCTATAGACCCTGTTTTTTGTGATTGTGTTCATGATGCTTGGTTTTTAGATTAATAATTGATTGATATTACTTGTTCAGGGAATTGTCCAACTCTCTGTTTAAAGACTTGACCCGAATTGATTTCAACTCATCCCGCCGAGCATTAATTTTACTGGCGAGGAGCTGATCTTTACATATAATAAATCGACCTTTTAAAACTTCCATATCAAGGGTTGGATAAAAGAAAGGCTCCCCTTTCATATCGTAACCATGATAGGTCAACATCTCTAAATCACCGTCATACTCCGAACGGATTATACCGAGTTGAGCATTTGTTGCTTTATCAATAACCATAAACTGGTCGTGAGTTTGATTGCCCTCTGAAATAAATTCAAGAGGGCTAGAATTCTGATTGTGTTCGCTGATCTCGTGATCAATAGTTGGTGTTTCATTTGACATTATTATTTGTTTTGAATTAGTTTAACTTCAATTAAACTTCGATCTCAGGCTCATCATGATCGGAAACTCGCTCTTGTTCTTCGCGTACTTGGTGTAATTCCTCTTGTCGCAGTTCAACCTTATCAGGTTGTTTTTCCACTTCCGGTTTGGACTGACTTTGCTTTACAGCCTTTTTCAGTTTCTTTTCGGCATCCTGATCGATGACCTTTGAGATGCTCTGATCCTTACCTTTGGCTTCCAGTCTTCTTTGATGAGCATCTTTCATTAGTTGATCTTTATTCTGAAGCACTGCCTTCTCCATCGACCAATCGTTGGCAAAGGGTTCGGAGAACATCGGCTTCCCGTTGTGATCTTCTATTTTGATCTCAAAATTTTTGGTATCCGGATTATAGGATTTGTAGGCTCGTCCCAGGATATTTCGGTAGCTGTCTACCATTGTTAAGTAGTGCTGACCCTTATCTACCTCAGAATATTTGATAAATACTATCTGGTTCTTCCCAACTTTCTTTGAGTTTGTTGTTTTCTGTGTTTCCATGATTGTTGTTTTTGATTGTTTATAATTATGATTGATTTGAAATTGCTTTTCCAGTTTGCCGACATTTTTTCTTTTGAGTTTTCTATTAAAATTGAAAGTTCAGTTGAGGCAACATCTATTGTACCGCCTTCTATTTTGTAAAACCTGGGTATATCGGTACACTCCCTTTCTGGAAAGTGTTTGTTTATAAATGCATCTCTTTCTGCAATTGTTTTAAATGTTTTCGTCTCTGATAGAAGATTCCGGCTTTGCTTTTTTGTTCCCATATCGTCAAGGTTTTGTGCCTACCTAAAACAGGCAGGGTTTGACATTTGATTTGCGTGACTTTGGATTTCACCAACAAAGGAAATGTATGCCAAGAACTCATTTTGACCTTTCCAGCATCTTTTGCTATCTTTTGGCGATCTTTATTAAATCTTTGGCAAATCTTTTGGACATTGGGCACCACTATACCAGATAAAGACTTCAAGAAGATGCTCCAAAGTCTTTTGGAAGAGATTCGCGATATATTACGCGGTTATGATAAGTCTGTTGAGGAAGATCTACTTAAATGGAGCCAGTCAGAGATTGATACATTAAAGTATGTTATTTGCGAAGTGGTAGACGATAATATAACGCCTACTCGTTCTAGGGCAGTAATATTCCGTAGTGAGCAAAAGCAGGAGAAAAATGTTGCTATTGAAGGACTCATTGGTAACGTGAAGTTAAGAAGAGGAGAATATGAGGGAAAGCCTTTGCGAGATTGGATAAGCAACAACACGTTATTGGATGTGATTAATGTAGTAAAGGGGAAGCATATTCAAAAATTCACTCCATCTACTCTGGATTTACTGGCTTTAGCAGCTTGTTATGAAGGATGGCAGGGATACAAAGCTGGGAAGAAACTAAGTGGGCTAAAGCATCTTTATGTTGACGTAGAAAAGCAAAAAAACTTAGGGGGTAAATCTCATGCAGGAGATATTGAAAAAGAAGATAAAGAGAAACAAAATGCTACTCATTCTGAGATTGGTGAGGTTGAACCTGTAGAACAGATAGGGGATGAGACAAGCAAAATGTTCCTTGGCTGGAAAGCATTAATTGCTGCAATAGTTCTAACTGTTTCCACAATTCTATGGCAGATATTTGATGTCTCTGAAAGATTAAAATTGTTGGAAATAGACGAAGCAGCAAATGAATCATATTATAATGAAATAAGTATGGATTGGTGGCAGAGCATAGATGATGATTGGAAAAAATTATTTACAGATAAGGCGGAAATGCACCAACCGGTTGACTCAAATGAGTTGAAAAAAATATGGAAAAAAATAGGTGGCGTTGATTGTCATGGATATGGGATAAAGAATTTAACACCCTTAACTGCGCTCACGTGGATTACATACGTAAATTGTGGTGGCAAGAAAGACATAACCAATTTAGAGCCTCTCAGTCATTTAAAAAAATTGGAACGCCTAATAATTGATTCCACCAGTGTCAGTGATTTGAGTGCATTGGATTCTTTGAGTTCAATAGAATATCTCAGATGTGTACATACAAAACTTGATCAGGAAGATTTTGATAAATTCAAAGAGAGACATCCTAAAGCAAAAATCAATTACTCCTTTTACTTTTAAACCAAGCGATGAGAGGATTTGAGTCTAAAATAATTCTGATCGCCGTGCTCACGGGCATTACTTCGCATACATTTTGTCAAAATCAAAAGAATTTAAAATACTACTATAAAGGTAAACAGGACGCCGCACAGGAGATAGAATCGCAACAGCCCGTGGATGATATTTCCAAACCAGAAGAAGACCTTGATCATTATGTGAAAAAGTCAACAGAGAGAGTGAATTCTGTTAAGGAAGACCTAAATAAGAAAGACGCAAAAATTAATACGCAACAACAAACTATTAGTGATTTAAAAAATAAAAATACAGCATTACAAGAAGAAAATGCACTGCTTAGGGCAATAATTCCCGATACTGCTGTGCTATCTGAGTTGATTGACAGAAATAAAAGTCTAGCCAATGAAAATGAGGTGCTTAATATAAGCTCTGACTCATTGAAAACGAGATGCGAAATACAGGATACAGTAATAGATTTTAAAAACAGAGAAATTAGTCATCTTAAGGATGATATTAATTTCCTTCAAGCAGCTAAGGGGAATAGGGACAAGTTAATGCAAGAAACACTTGAAGGATTAACTTTTCATAATGTGGTTTATATCTATCAAAAGTTTACAAATGGCTCCACATTCTGGGGCTTTGAAACCGAACAGATTTCTAAAGATACAGTTATATTCAAAGGGAAAAGGGGGGTGTATGTTAAAGCACGATTAATTGACACCAGAACAGGAGAATATATTCAATTCAAATCAGAGAAATATACGACCGAGGATATAGAAGCTGGCCCTTATGTAGAATCACTGATTAATTTTCAACGGAATTTGAGGGTGGTTATTGGCAATAATCCAGATGCAGACTATCTGATAGCAATCGAAGGTAGTGCTGACGAGCAAGACAAAAATTTTAATGGACGAATAGTTAAGGATTATAAATTTGATACGATACAAGTATTGCATCGAAATAAGGGATATTATAACTTGGACGATGTAAAACCCTACAATGTACCAGCTTCATTTAAAAATGAGCATTTGCCAAATATGCGTGCTGAATTTATTAGAGTTAGAGTATCCGACTTATTAAAGCAAATTGATATTAACAGGGTATACATTACGGATGGTTCTGTCAAGAGTGGTAAGGGCATTAAGAAATATAGAACAGTCACGCTTCTGATATATTTGGGGGAATACAAAAAATATTAGATTCTTAATTTCTTCACCTTGACAAAGAGACAAATAGTTTATTATAATGGTCACCTAGGTCAGATTAGCTCTTTCAAATTATTATTGAGTTTTATTTAATTGGGTAGGAAGTGGACTGCATTTTATGGAGTCTGGCTCTAACCCAATTAAATTTAGAACTCATGAGAAAACAAATATTTTCACTCTATTTTATTATAGCCTTATTATTTGTCAGCAGTACGTCTGGACAAGAAAATAAAGCGATAGAAAACCGAGATCTCTCCGAAAGCATCGTTATGAAATGGTGGAATCAATTGCCTCAAGAATGGCAGAGATTGTTTGTGCAAAAGGCGAATATGAGCTACCCACTTAATCTAAAGCAAGTGGAAAGACTTGGTAGGTTAGGAGGGTTTGATTGTAATGGGGCTGAGATTGCGACCTTAAAACCGTTATCTAATCTTACCTGGCTTACTTATATAAATTGTAGTAATACGAAGATCACCACTTTAGAGCCGTTGAAGCACTTAAGAAAATTAGATAGGCTGATTATTGATTCAACAGACATAGATGATTTAAGTCCAATAGAGAATCTAGAGTCATTAACATTTCTCCGTCTCATAAATACCAATGTTCCTCGGGACGATATTATTGCTTTCATAAAAAGACACCCTGGTGTAGAAGTGCAATATTAACAAAAAGTAAAAGCTCATATTACATGGGCTTTTTTTAAATGCCTCTTTCTTGAGACCGATCCCCTCTCTTATCTCGAATTAATTTTAGGTCATCTTGGCGCTCTTGTTCTATCGTCTTTCTATATTTTTTTGTTCCATCCCCAAATCCCTGCCCCCGCTTACTATGGCTGGTATCTTTGATATGTTTAGCAAGTTGGCTCGACAAAACAGCAACGTGCTTGGCAAGAATATAACCCTGATTGAAGCCCTTTTGATATTCTTTCTCTTCTTGATCGTTCATCAGAATGGTTCTATTGTGTGATTGTCAAGGTACTGCATTATCGATTCCCTATCATAAAGAATTATCTTCTTCTCCGGTTGAGTAAATCGTATTTTGCCCTCATCTCGAATTTTCTGCAAGGTAGTTTTGCTCTTTATTCCTAGTAGCTTCATCGCTTCATCAGAGAGAATCCATTTATCCTCGGTGATTCCTTGTTCTTGCTTAATGCGACTAACAATCTCATCTACCAACGCGTAAAACGCTTCACTCTCTATCTCAATAACTCCCATGTTGTTACTATGAGCCGACTTTCAGTATGATTAGAGATAAATATAGTGAATAATTCATACCTTCAAGTACAAACGATGTTATGGAAAAAATTAGATTATCTGAGGAAGAGCCGGAGTCCAAAGCCATTTCTAAAGGTTTTAATAAGATATTAGAGGTTGTTGTGATTGAAGGAACGGCTTCAATTACGTTCACAAAGGCAAATGGAAATACCTATAGCGAATCTATAGATGCGGTGAGTGATCCAGGGGGTGTCGAGTATGATCTATCTGACTATGTTAAGTTTCAGTTCAGTAGTAATCACCCATGTGTAATTGAATATGAATTAATTACGTAACAGTACTCACGTGTTCGACTTGAGTTAGAAGAGCCCATGTCACTTGAAAATGACTTGAAAAAAAGTTAAGGGAATAAAAAAGCCCCTGAAATACGGGGCTTTTTCTGTGCGGTCCGGACGAGACTCGAACTCGCGACCTCCTGCGTGACAGGCAGGTTTAGCCCCGTATTAATATGGTTTAAAGTGGTCGAATTTGGGTTGTGATCTATTTATATATCTGGAGTGTTGATTATGTGCTTAACCTAGATGGATTCATATCAACACATAACGATACGCTTTTAACTTGTAAATAACTTGCAAATTAATTACCTTTATTGTGCTGTGAAAATGACCATACTATGACTTCTGCCTATCTGATACTTGACACCAGACGCCCCAATAAACACGGAGAATATAGAATTAAGATTCGAATAGTACATAACGGAGATCCAAGAGAAATAAGTTTGCAGTATTCGTGCAAGAAAAGCCAATGGGTCGGAAATAGAGTTAAAAACTATCCTAATTCAGGTAGAGTTAACGCCTATCTTGGCGCAGAACTTGCCAAGGCAAACACGGTGATCGCTGATAATCTTGACAGGCAGGATAGTATGTCACCAGAGCGAATGAAAAAGCTCATTCTTAACTATGACCCTGAAGGACAAAAAAACCAAAGTACCATGTCCATAAATCGATGGGGTGAAATTCTAATTGAAAGGACTAGGAAAGCCAATAGGCACGGAACAGCTAACTGGTACAACGACGCAATTAAAGCTGTAATTAAATTCAATGGCCAGAGGGATATTGCTATGTTAAATATTGATGTGACTTTTGTAAAAGAGTTCGAGGCGGATCACATTGGTAGAGGCGGAAATATCAATGGTTTCGGAGCGTATATGAGAGCCCTGCGATCAATACTGAATAAAGCTAATGCAGAATATGATAATTGTAACAATTATCCTTTTCAGAAATACAAGATCAAGGAGCAAAGAACAAAAAAGCGAGCGGTGAAAATGGATGTGATTATTGCTATAAGGAATTTGGTCATTGACAAGGACCATAGTTCAGAAAATATGGCTGATTGGCACGCGAGAAATTATCTGTTGTTTATGTTCAATAACAGAGGAATGAACTTTATCGATTTAGCTAAATTGAAGAAGAACCAGATTATCGAATCAAGGTATAAAGACACGCGTTTGATTTCAGGAAGACTGCTTTATACCAGAAGTAAAAACAACAAGGAGTTTTCTCTTAAACTGACAGAGGAGTCACTGCTTATTCTGAATGATTACAATATTTTTTACAAAGAGCCTGACGAGTATATATTCCCCATTGGATTCTCAAACTCGAAGACCGGGAGGACTACATACAGCCAAAAAAGAGAACGTTACAATAGTAGATTTAACAAATTGGCTCGGATGGCTGACCTAGATGTAAAAATTACAAGCTACGTTATTAGGCACAGCTGGGCGTCAATTGCCAAAAGCAAAGGCGTATCAAAAGATATCATTGGTGAGAGTTTGGGACATGATGATCCGAAGGTCACAGAAGTCTATCTGGAAAGCTTCGAGAATGAGATACTTGATGATGCCAATGAGTTAATAGTTGGATAATGTTGTTACAGGCTTTTTATAGCATTATACTAAATCGTTGGTGACTATTCTCCTCTGACCTTTATTTTCTGGTAAGAAAATAATACTTTAGATGAAAACAATCAGAGTATTCCCAAAACATATATGCGTTCTGAGCCTTTAACAATAAATGGTATCAACCTCAAGAAAATAGATAGTAATATCAAAGGAGTTATTGCGGAGACAATCGCAGACGAAATGTTTCGCTCAATGGGCTTTGAGGTAAGGAAGTTTGGACAGGAGCATGTGATGCCAGGATACAGCAATAGAGAATCACCCCAGAATGGTCACGCCGCAGATGTTATAAGGTTGATGCCTGATTTGGTGGTTACCAAGGATAAACAAACCTGGCTACTGGAGGTAAAGTACAGAGCGAACGAGAAATTCGACCTGAACGATTTTGTTGAGTCAAAAAGAATCGATGCATACCCTTACCCGTTTGCTTACGTTGTCTTATTTTCACCAGATCATATAAAAATTCAAAAGGCTGAAGATCTTATCAAAGGTGCAGATTTTGTCTACTTAGATGCGCATCCAGCGTTTAAAGACTTCGTAGATGCCAACGTTATCAAGGTATATTTAAGATCATGTCGGAAGTACTTTGAGCATTCCTAAAAGAGCCACCCTCCTTTATTCTTCTCATAGTAATCTTGCCCTTCAAGACTAAGTTCAATTTGGGCGTCTAGAGCAAAATATGTCGGTTTTTCAATTAAACCTTTACGTTCCATATACTCTACTATGTCCCTAACCTTGGTGAAATCCGCTTCCTCCAGTCCCAACAAAGCTGTAGCATTTTGTTTCACCCCTGTTGTCTTTAGGACAGATACGATTACGCTAACATTACTTTCAAAATACTCAGGTGCTACCTCATTGATTCCTCTAATTGATATTTGGCATACGAACCCATCTAGCGGCTGATACTGGTGATTCTTCACCCACCTATTGGATACCAGGTGTTTTCCCAATTTATGCGGCTCATGATCACATTCTTTAATATCCTCTGCTATATTATAGTCTAGGTTTGGGTTTTCCTTGTATTTCTCAAATAATGCTTCAAGCACCTCGTTTTTAGCTTCTTCTAAATCCATGAATCTTAAAGTTTGATCACCCTTTTTTTGTAAGCTTTGTTGTTTTGTTCTATCAATAGTATGTATAAACCATCAGGATAGTTTTCTAGGTCACCCAAATAATCATCTAACCTGTTCAACTGCACCTTCTGTAACAACTCGCCCAAAATGTTATAAACAGTGATCGTAATATCTTCATTTGACGATAAACCAATAATGTTGATTCGACCAGAAGTTGGGTTTGGATATATTTGAATATTATCATCTATGGCATATCCTTCCTGTATACCTACAGGTATAGATACCTGTACAATATTAAAAGTTATGCTCGTATCCCCACAAGCTGCTGCTATTAACGTGACAACATAGATTCCTGAATCCTGGTATGTATGTGAAGGATTACTACCAGTACTGGAATTGCCATCTCCAAAATCCCACAGATACGTTCCAGCTTTTTGACTTTGATTAATAAAGGAGGCGGTAAGCGTATCTGAAGTGGAACTGAAGTTGGCTTGTGGCGGCGCATCATAACCGAGGCAGTTGGTTTTAACTATCCAGGTATCCTGTGTAGGTGCAGCAGCAAAACCAGACATGATGAATCCCCCATCCAGTGTTGCTCGTAAAGACCAGAATTGCTGTGATAAACTATCTGGTACTGAAAATTTCCTTGACCACAAACTATCTCCATTAGGCGTTACCTTAAGTAACCATCCGCTTGAAATATTGTTATCATTTCTGCTTTGGCCTGCAGCTACAATACTTCCATCAGGCAGTTCTATTACTTGGCTTAACCAATCATTTTGGCTGCTTCCAACATACGTATGTTCCCAAGTAATTGCTCCAACACCATCCAGTTTTGCTATATACCCATCCTTACCATTTCCTGTTAAATTGTCTTTATCTGTAGTAATGATATAACCTCCATCAATGGATGGTTCCACAAAACACCCCACGTCAAGGTTTACATCGATCGCTGTGGTCCAAAGCGTATCACCTATGCTATCGGTTTTAATTACCCATATAAACTCACCATTCTTTGATAAACTGCCCCCTAAGATATAACCACCATCAGCAGTTGGGCTTACGCTCAACCCTGCGTCTAAGTTCCCTTCACCATAGGTCGCATCCCATTCCAAATTACCTATGCTATCGGTCTTAACTAAGTATATATCACCTAAAGTGTCCCCGAAGCTGGTAGTGGTTCCTATGATAATATATCCACCATCCGTCGTTTGTTCGCAATCTTGTCCAATGTCTTGGTTCGCTCCACCAAACCTTTTAGTCCATAGGGTATCGCCCAAACTGTCAAACTTCATCAACAGCATATCATCTAACCCACTATCTGCACTATCTGCTATTGTCCCGCAAAATGCAAACCCGTTATCGGCTGTTTGAATAAATGAGCTTCCCACTCCAGTAAAATGTATCATCGGTGAAATCCCATAGATTTTTGACCATATTGTATCACCGTTTATATCAGTTCTAAGCAAAAACACCTTTCTGTCCTCCGTTGTAATAACTTGCCCCAATACCATGTAACCATCATTTATTTCCACAACAGATGTAGCAGGGTTCCATAAGGAAAAATCGTAGGTCTTATTGAAGTAGGTGGATTGCGCCCGAATATTGGTACAACAGAAATGTATTATAAATAGTATTGTAAAACTTCTGCTTATCACATCCAGGTCATTTGATGATTACCATTTTTAGCGACTCTATCACCTTGTTCCCATGTATGTAATTACAGACGTATATCCCAGGAGCTAAGTTGCTATTAGAATATTCAATCTGCCCACTTCCGATCACCTTATACCTGGCAACCACATGACCAACAGTATTGTAAATAACGATCTCTCCATATTCCGTACTAAAGGGCAATTGATACGTAATAGTTGTAGATTCCTTGAATGGATTAGGCGCCAAAGTTATGGTAGGAATCGCAGCCGATTTTTCATCCAAGCTTATCAGTTCAGTTTCTTCCTCGTTTGTAGAACTCACATCGGTATCCCCTGCCATTTTCAGACCTTGCTGATTGATCCTTTCAGGCTTCCTATTATACTTCTCTTTTTCAATCATTGCCAGAACAGTCTCCGCTTTTGTTGCTGCTTTGGTTTTGCTATCGGCAACATCTCGGATTACCAACTCATCAACTACACTAATTTCTTGTAGGTTTTGTTCCTTTTCCTGAATATCTATAAGTTTATCGAATAGCTTTTTGAACTTTCTGTTCTCCTCGTTTGCTGGAGGAATCTTCTTTAAATGCTTCCTTGCCTTTTGTCTTTCCTTTGTGTGAACATATTGAGCAACGAGTATTTTAGCTGATGTTACTGTGTTCAAACTTTGTAGCCTTTGTATCGCAAAATCGGTCTCTCCCCTGGAAATTGCAAACCTAATTAAACCATTGTGAAGGAATAATTTTTGCTTCGTGTCTTTGGTTTTATTTATCATAGAAATAAATTTCCCTTTTACAACATTCCCATTTCCGGTTGTATCTGGCCCAATATGTCCACCACCACCTCCTCCTGTAACGAACAAATCTGGACAGGCAGCATCAATATTCGCGGTATCAATGGTTGTTCCCGCACAGGGTTGTACATTCGCACCACCGCTGTTACAAGTAGGAGGAATGATTGGATGTGTGTTGTAAATGAACAGAGGAACTGTTCCATCTGTAAAAATATGTTCTTGTCCGCTGCATCCTGAATGAAATCGGTTTCCAGCAGGCGAAGCATCATCAACAGGATCACATCCTCCCTGTTCTGCAAGGACACCTGAAGTAACCGCCCAATCAAATGAACTTACATCGGCATATTCATTGCACCGAATCTGTAGTAAACTATTATCTTGTTCCATTTGAGAAGCTACACTAAATGCACCAGTAAAGTCATTCTTATAGACATCTCCCCCCATACCGTCAGAGTTTCGTACCACAACACCATAAGTGTTATCCGTCACCACGTTATCAGTATTAATATTGTTCTTGGTGACAATAAATCCAGTAGTATTTAACATGAATACTGCCCAAGTTGGGAATGTATCTAACCCAATAACTTCTCCGTCTAATACATTGAACGTATTGCTGCTTATATCATCAAAATTATTGCCCTGACAGGTAATCCCTTGTCTTGTCCCTGTAAATGTATTATTCCGCATAATTATTCCGGCAACTATCCCTGTTCCAGAAGCGTCAATACCTTTTGTCAGGCTGACGAATGTATTGGAATTAGCAATATACCCAGCATCAAAACTGCGGATCCCAGTTGACCTTTTATCAAGATCAAGCAGATTTGTATTGTTAAACGTGTTGCCTAGGAGTGTAGCGCCATCAATTCGGTCAATATTAATAAATATGTCTGTTCCCTGTCCAGGGTACCGCTGCTGGTCAGCCATCAGTGCATCGTTGATAAATGTACAACCAAGAATTTGGCTTTCGCTGGGATAATTGGATTTCCCAAGACCGATACTTCCCCAACAATTAATAAAATCTGAATTGAAGGCCTTAACAATTCCTGCTCCGAAATTGAGGTTAAAGCCACCAAACCCGGTAGGGTGGTGAAATGCCAAAACACCAGCGTGTGCATTTTTGATTATTGAATTATTTTGAATCGTAACTTCCCCATGATCCAGAGTATTAACAGGGCAGTTTTTACAGAGATCACCCCACACCTGAATGCCTGACCACATTCGACTGTCGCAGTCATTGATCGTGGTTAAGGTGGAATTATTCACCACCAACTCACCACCAGGGGCAACTAATATTCCTGTTACGGGCACACCAACATCAGGAATAGGTTGGTCACGATGAGGGCCAAATTCAACCGTTGTGTTATTGATAGTGAGTTTTGCTCCCGGGTCTATTTTTAATAGATTTTTTATTTTTTTGGGTGTTGTCCATACTACGTTTCCGGTAATAGTAAGGTCGAAATAGTCGTACGGTCCTGCATTAACGGTTACTGAATAACTTTCTGTACACCCACTCACGGTGTCAGTAACGGTTAACACATAAGGAGTTGTTACATTCGGATCCGCAATCGGATTGGCTATGTAGGGATCGCTTAAGCCTGCTGACAACGCCCAGGAATAGGTGTAATCAGGATTTACTATATCAGGGCCTATAATTCCTGTGCATGGACTACTGCTAACTTCTGCCAAAGGTATAGAATCAATAATTGTTATAAATAGATTTGACGGGGCAACACATCCAAGGGCATCTGATACCGTGACAAAATAAACACCACCACTTAATCCGGTGATGGTTTGGGTTGTATCCCCGTTACTCCACGCATATGAATATGGCGGTAGCCCCATAATAGGGTTAACCGTTATCGCACCATTTGAGACTAGGCATGATGTGGAATGAGTTACATCTACGTCGGTTAAACCAGCAAATACAGTTAATTCTTGAATAAAAACACTATCCGTTAAGACTGAATTAGCGGCATCCGTTATGGTTACTTTAACCCAACCCCGACACAGATTTACTGCGGTGGAGGTGGTTTGCATCAGTGAATCATCCCACTGGTATGCAAGCGGTGGAAGGCCTCCACAAGCATATATTGTAGCGGTGCCATTGCATGTGTCCTTGCATGTTGCTGCAGTTGCCGTTATCGAGTCAATAGTTAGACCAGAAGAACCTGTACCGACCTGCACGTTAATGCAACTACTGTTATTGTTAATATCTTCTTCTATTTCAGCGATTGACACAAGTTGCGCACAGTTCTCAACCGCGCCATCACATGAAGAATTGATAACTGTTGCTATAATGATGCTCACGCTTTGGCCTGTATCTAAACTAGCGAACGTCACGGTTATGGTGTTGTTGTTTGTGACTAAGGCTCCCCCTGGTGCTACACTTGCGATGATAGTGGCCTGATTAGGCAGAATATCCTCTACAATGACATTCGTGGCTGGAGCGTCTCCAGTATTCGTCACGAATATAGAGTAGGTTACGGTATCCCCGCTAACAATGGAATCAACATTTGCAGTTTTGACAATCGAAATGTCAGTCGAAGCCACTGTGATATCTTCACATAGATCATCCAGTGCCAAATTGCTGCAATTGCCTCCACTGGTTAAAAATGTGCAATTACTGATTAGCTCATTGGGTACTACGTTGCTATCAATCCTCGCACTTACAAAGAGCGTATCACACATTCCTAGTAAAAGAGTATCAATTGTGTCAGTTGGAAATGAACTGAACGTACTGGAGATTAAGGTCAATCCAGGAGGTAGTAAATCCTCAACCACGATTAGAAAGCCATCTTTAACGGTATCAGTATTGCACACACTTATTTCATATGTAACGGTATCCCCATGTTTAAATGGAGCTGTACTAACTACCGTTTTCTCAACAACGATAATAGGCTGGATCGTGTCTGATTCAAACAATCTAACATCGTCTATAATAAAAGACATTAGCCCCCCACCTGATGGAAACCTAGGCTCGATGACTAAAAATTGTTCTTGAGTATTCGGTACACTGGGAGCTGTGAATTCCAAAGTAAATTCAGTCCAAGTTCCGAGCGGTGGGTTAATCCCTGTAACCTGATCCACCGCATCAGCAACAATATTGTATGACACTGGAGTTGGTGCTTTCCCAGGAAATGGTACGGAGATACCTCCCATTGCCATCGAATCAGTAAGGAAGATCATTAATGTATCCACACCCGTATTTCCTCGCGGATAAACCCATATAGTAAGGGTGTACTGCTTGCCTGAAGTTAGCGTATCAATTAAGCGTGTGGTCACTCCTTCAATATATCCAGTGCCACTTCCATTGGAGATTAATCCAATATATCTATTATTTGGCGAATCATGTGTTTCTACACCAGGTCCACTTGACCCTGCGTGAATGTTATTTGGTATATCAAACCATTGAGGATTAGTAGATGGCTGCGGATTGCACTGTAACACACCTCTTACACATAGGTCAGGTGTAGCATTAGACGCAAACCAATTATTCACAACCGTGTTGGGAAATCCATTCAACGAGCTTGTGCTTAATCCAGGCGGAACACATGGATCAATTCCTGCTTCAAAGCTTCCATTGCATACAAAGCCGCATAAGTCATCTGGACAAAAATCGCCCAATACTTCAACATATACATCTACGGTATTAATAATATTGACCAAAGAATCAGCTGTAAAATCGTGTTCAAGGCAGTACTGGAAATGAGCAGTGCCAATAAAGTTGGAATCTGGAGTATAACATATTGTACCCCCATTAATTGTAGCGTTACCACCGCCGGTGAGAATCAGTACACCTGGAGTTGATACAGAGCCAGTACATAAGTCTTGATCACAACTACCGATAAACATTGTCCCGGTTGGATTGTTATCGTTAGCCAACACATTAATACAAATTTGTTCCCCGATTGTGGTAGTATCAAAATCAGGATTTCCAGTAGGGAAATTTGCCCCGACAAAAGGTAAATTTGCATTATTGATCGTATAGCCTAAATTCTCCAGTACCTCAATTTCAGGTTGAGTATAAAACCGATCATTGCCTCCTGAAGTGGATGCGCGCATAATGAACCTGAAATTCGATCTATCCTCATCAAAATGGCTGAAACTGCTATTGTTAAAAGGTGGTGGTGGTGGGAGTGCATAAGAGTCAGAAAACACTGGTTGTTGCTGAGTATTACCAGCCTCAAAATACCAGCAACCGATTAAGTCATTTGGTGCAGTTCCAGTGAACGTAGAAAATCCATTAATCAGATTAAATGAAAACGATGGGTCCATTAGGAACTGATCATAAATGGTGTATGGGCCATTAAATAAGCCCGTTGTTCCACTGGCTCCCGTCTCACTAATAAAGGAAGCAATACCAAGCGCATGAGTTATTTCATGAAGCACTATTGAGTAAAGGTCAATTTGTCCGGCTGCGCATTGTGTATTACATGAATTCCATTCTATTGTATCTGTGTCCAAGAATTTCGGGCCAAAGTCCATTTCAATTGTTGCATCATATGTCGTAGAATCATTATCGGGATCAGCACCTCCTAAATTGACAACTCTTTCCCAGATAAATCCACCGACAAACCCAGTTACAACTGTATCAAAATAAAGGGCTGATGCTGCACCAAGTGGACCTGTGCCCGTAGTGTCAGAGACAGTAAACAATATCTCTGGGTTTGCACCTCCGAGGTCAATTACGCTGGCAACATAACCGAATACTGCACAAACGGTGTTTCTTCTTTCTTCTCCTACCGTTATCGATGGATCGCAAGGAGATTGACTTTGATCGTCAAACCCAAGTCCGTTTCCAAGAATCACATCTTCAAAATCTACGATAAAACCGCTACAATTGATCGCCTGGTTAGAAGTTTTCAGCAGGCTAAAGTTCGTAGGTGTATATATATTATTAAACCTATCAATCAACTTCCCCGAGGGGGTTACTGGGGGATTGGGGGTAATGTTGTCGATAGGTATCTGCAGAGGGTCTTGACTGAGTCCACATTTAAAAATGAATAAAACGGCAATAGTTGTCAGTGTGATCTTAATGGTTGAAGTGGTGCTGTGCATAGTTCGGATATTTGATATTGAGACTTGGCATAATATCGAACCCGAAATATATGCAGAGAATATCTAATAAAATAGAGTATAAACACTCTATTTTAGAATGTTCATATTAATCGAATATGCTCAGGCATAAATCCCTACATGTAAATACGAGGTTCATTTAACAGGTTTATTCATCCTCTTAAGAAGGCCATCAATACCATGAAACCAGCCTTTCTCGTAAAGGTTGATTATGAATTTTCCCTCCTTATTATTACTAAGGTTGTAGTGGTCGGGTAAATTAGGACAGTTATTTAGTAATTTTTAAATTTCTGTCATTATGAAAAACACAAGAAGAAAATTCAACTCAGGCTTCAAGGCCAAAGTTGTAGTTGAGGCGCTGAAAGAGCGTCGCACGGTTAGCGAGTTGGCCGAGCAGTACCAACTTCATCCTAATCAGATAAAGAAATGGAAAAAGGAGTTCTTGGAAAATGCATCCAAAGCTTTTGAAGGCGAAGACAGCGGCCAAAAAGAATACGAAAAAGAGAAAGATCAGCTTCTAAAGATTATCGGAGAACAGAAGGTGGATATTGATTTTTTAAAAAAAGCCTTGTCATGAATAAAACGGTAAAACAAAGGCGGCAGTTTGTTGAAAAAGACCACGACAAGCTAGCTATGACAAGGCAATGCAGATTATTGAACATCTATCGCAGCGGTTTATATTACCGGCCCGTAAAGGCTTCGGAGGAAGAATTAACTCTGATGCTTCTCATGGATAAACTTCATCTGATGGATCCGACCATGGGTACACGACGTATGAGCAGGCAATTAAAGCGCATGGGTTACCAAGCAGGCAGGGAAAAAGTTCGCAGGCTGATGCGCATTATGCGTATCAAAACGGTGTATTGTCGACCCAGGACGACGGTAATTGATCCGGCCAGATACAAGTATCCTTACCTTTTGAGGAACTTGGACATCACTGAGGCCAATAAGGCATGGGCTGTTGATATCACCTACATACCGATGAAAAAAGGGTTTATGTATCTGTGTGCCATTATCGACCTTTACAGTCGTTATATTGTTAGCTGGAGCGTCTCCAATTCAATGGAGGCTGAATGGGTAGTGGGAGTGGTTAAAGATGCCATAAAAAGGCATGGTAAGCCAGAAATCCTCAACTCAGATCAGGGCAGCCAGTTTACCTCGGACGAGTATATTGGCCATCTAAAGGATGAGGGAATTAAAATCTCCATGGACGGCAAAGGAAGGGCAACCGATAACGCTCATATCGAGCGGTTCTGGCGCACTATCAAATATGATAAGCTATACATGGAACCGGTAAATGATGGCCTTGACCTCTATGAGAAATGCAAGTATTTTATCAACTATTACAACAAAGTACGGGGGCATTCGTCCATTGACTATTGCCCACCAATAGAACTTTACAAGAATGCAGCATGAGTTATCAACACAATAAGCGAGTTATGAGTCTCCCCCCCGGCCCCCCCTCGTTTACATCATTAACAAACCTTAACTTTGAATAAAACCTGTCCTAATGGGGTAGACCACTACAGGTCACCGAGTGCTTCATGTATTTCCGTGAGTATTGCATACATTTCATCAGATTGCTGTTGCGTATATTTTCTCATGGTTAAGGTGTATGTCTTGTTTGATGGGTTGAACAGCTAGACTAATGAACGGGTTTATAAAAAACAAGAGTAGAAATACCTACTTTAATATGGTTCTAGCTTCTTTTGCAAAAAACTCGACAGCTCTTCTTGTATTTCAGTTGCATCTAGTAAATGATTTTAGCAAGTCCTTCTAAATCAAATTCAATTTGATTACTACCAGGTTTCTTCTTCCAGCATCATTCAAATTTTGTGGCTTTTTCGCGAACTATTAACAAGGGAATGCATTCTTTTCCTTTCGACACAAATGCTATCTTCTCTGTAGTTTCTGAGGAAAAATCAGTATTTGAGAAATAATATCCGGGTACAGATGATTCCTCAGTAGTAAATTTGGTATCTCTATAGAAGTAATTTCCATCGTTATAGAATTTGCCTTCTTTGTTTATAAATCTTACGGTGATACTTCCTGCTGAATCTGAAAGTATCTTGAACATGCAGATCTCTTTTCCGGTTGCAGGACACGTCAGTTCAATATCTTCACAATAATTTCCAACGTGTGCCACAATTTTGATTGTGTCTTCTATGGAGGATTCATCAAATTGTGTATCAAAGGACTGATTTTGGGCGGAGGCTTGAGTGCAAAGAAAAGTGCATCCTAATAACAAAAATTGCTTTGCTGTGTTCATGGTTTTTAAGTAAAGTGGCTACACCTATATGTGTACGTGTAAAGACCTGTTTTTAATCCGGTGTTTGTTCTTTTTGTAAATGTGCTACTGTCTTTCTAGTATTTGTTTTAGTGGACGAGATGACACATGTAATCCCGCCCCATAGTAACACCCGTTACATTACTTGAATGTAAAGGGGCTCAAGAGTAATGTGATCCGAAGTTTCACCAACTGCTTTAATATTTTCAATTCGTATTTCATCAAACTCGTGCGCTTTATCTAATAGCTCTTTCATCTCTGGTGTCAGCCTATTAGATGCTGAGGTTAAAGTTTGAGTATGTTTACCTCCTTTTTTATTACTCACCAACGTAAGAGAAAATGACGGAACCGTCCAATTGTACGGGAAACCATGTGATAAAACCTTTGCATATATTCCCTGAGCGCGTTTCAAATTATCTTTGGTAATCTCACCGTTGTTTTCAATTCCCATGAAGGACGCAAGGGGTTTTTGTAGATTCAGACATTGGAAAAACTGATGGCTTGTACGAGTGGTTCCATCAGGGTATGTATAGTTAACTGTGATGGTTGCTTTACCAACTTCTGTGACCCATACTGAATAGCTTGATTCCACTACCTCTATTAAGTTTCCAGTTTCAAAATCCTCAGCTAACGATTTATCAATTATCTGCTCAATGGATGAGGTCCCGCATCCGGATATACTCACAGTGAGGCTGGAGTCGGCTATCTCAGCCACAGCTATCCTCAGTGGATTTTCAACATTTACATACAGTTTATTGAGTTTAACCGGAGCTATAACTGGTGTGTTGTACTTCTGAGCTTGTGCGTGGGTATTGGATACAGAACCAAATCCACTGAATGCCATTACACTGACCAGTGCTTTGATTTTTGTTCTCATAATTTGTGGTATTAGGGTTTAGAAATATTCGAGTCAAATAATTTACCTTTAGGACTGCTGGCGAATTGGATAGCATAAATTCTTTTATACTTATTGACTATGGAGTATCCATCTTCTTTGTTTAATAATTTATTGACAGATATACTTCGCCTTACTTCACCACTGTTATAAATAATTTCATCAGCATTTGCATCATACCCGACAAGTAATATAAAGTGATCAGCTGACCACTCTGGATGCTTGTCTGGGTAGATTTTAACTCCAAGTAAAACAGGGTTGCCACTTAAG
Organism: Candidatus Wolfebacteria bacterium; assembly: GCA_002401345.1. Lineage (GTDB taxonomy): Bacteria > Patescibacteriota > Minisyncoccia > Phycocordibacterales > NVSU01. Next base: position 5,837 of record NVSU01000014.1, on the reverse strand, counting down.
ATCGTAGGGATAATTGTCTCTCTTAAATATTCTGAATAATTAAGAACAGTTAGCGATATGTCTTTGTGTATAATATTCTTTTTCTGAACAACTCTCTTTATTTCAGAACCATGTAATCCCCGGTTGTAAATAGTTCCTGAGGCATTAATTTTCTTTTGAGGCATCGTTTTCCCTTGCATCCTAAATACTGTAAATAGACACGCTTCACCACAATTTCCTTCTGGAATTTTAAAATGCTCTGTGGGTGGGTCACTGTTKGGTATTACGTACTCATTTGGTTCAATGGTGTCCTGGGCATAACCATTGAATGAAAAAATCARGGGTATCAGCAATATCTTCRGATTCACTTTCATGTACACACRCTCTTTTGTGCCACTATCAATGATTTCATGRGCTTCGCTGATTTAGTTATTGATATATGCAATTTCAAAGAGCAGCTTCCAGGCACCTGATTGAGCTGATACACATGGATACCTTCTTAGTCTTTATTTCGTACTCCTTATAGGAACTTCCGTAATATATCCTGAGTTTTTTTAATGGAGAATTCTTCAGAAGAGATAACTGCGAATCCGAGAGTTTGAAGAATGCATAGTAATATTCCCAGGAGTCCTTAGAGTGAGTATTGGCAGAATTCGCAGTTGTGAATTCGATTACTTCATCATCTTGAAGTAGGATCATCACTTTAGTAAAGCGGTCCCCTGAGATATTCTTATACCCTTGCTTGAATTTGAAATAATTGACACCATCATTGTTGCATACACTTATTTTAATCTGCAGTTTTGTTTCYTTCGCTGTTCCGAGGTTGCTCACGGCRTTGACTAGCGCACCACCTCTGTAAATATTCAACCCTTCTACACCGCTTTTCTCATAAATCACTTGTTCTTGTGKATACACTTTTCGCTTCTTGGTGAACTCATCAATTTCATTTTTTTCATACTTGCACTCWTKGCTTGAGRYYACTTTCTGTTGTTGRTTATTTTGTTGCGATGGKGYCWCTGAATCAGKAGATGTRCCRCCAACGATMATYAGGATTAGMCCYACAACSARACCTAATGAACCYAATGACGTGCTGCCTGCTAGAAATAAAGCCAAACCAACTACCCCCATAACTACACCAATGACAARCATATTCATGTTGGTTCGAGWWTRGGGGATAGATTGGACWCCCTTTCTTWTGAACGTGGWGGCTACGGTTTTGGCRAAATCTTCTTTTAGATCGRTGATTGGTTTGGCTAGCTTAATTGATCTAGGTTCATTCTTTGTGCTTGTGTTTGATCGACATGGATCATTCCATTCATCTTGATTTGAAGGTAGGGTTTCAACTGCATCTAAAATGCGCACTTCATTTTCGGAGATAATAGTTTTTTTATCTTGTACAACTTGGTCCACTGAGTATTRAACACGGTTTTGTTCAGTTTTCCAAGAGGCTAATTTCCCTTTATTGATTGAGATAAAGTATCCTTTTCTATATTGGCGTTTTTCTATTACTGATTCATGAAGAGTGGAACAGGAGTGCAACAATAGACTCGGGATTAGTATTGAGAGTATTGTGCTAATTTTTCTAAATATGTTCATCTTTTTGGTTTTTCAGGCCTGAGTTCACTTTTTGGTTTTAAACTCTGTTATCCAAGTACGATTTGCTGTTAAGTGTACCGTTATTAAAAATCAGTTGAGCTGTACCTGTGGTATCCATACGAACAGACTTACCTATGTTAATTGAATCCTTACAGTAATAAGAATTACTGTTGCAAGTAAAGTCATTCATCGTTTCTTGGATTTTACTGATTTAGTTGTTTACATATATGCAATCTCTATTCAATCTGCTTGTTTCGTCTTTTTGCGCAAAAATCATTTTTCCTTTTCTTCCTTCGAATACGTGAGTGTTTCAGTTTGGATTATCGTATTATCATTATCATCGATGTACGCGAACTCCGATTTTAAGACCATCTTCTTATGCGAAAGTCGATCAATAGAGAACGCCACGTCTGCCACATAGCTGTGGTGAGACAGCACATATCCGGAATATGCATCGACATCGGTGAATCCCAATATCAACCCTTCTTTATTTTTCATCTCCATTTCCTTATTCTTTCCTGCGAAATACCATATCCCTTGAAGGTAATCTGATCCGGCACCAGAATACACATCTGTCATGGAAAAGGTTCCGTCCTTGTCAATGATCAGTTTCCTTGAATATTTGTAATCTTGATAATGGGAGCCATTAAGGTTCACAGACATCGTACTACCTGTGAACGATAAGGCAAAAGTGGAATCCGTATTCTGTTGAATATTGATTTTCCCAGATTCCAGAGTCCATTCTCCTGTTATTCGGGCCTTTCTCGTTCTGATTGAAAAGAATGGGTCGTTTTCTCCTTTTTTGCAGCTGAAAGGTGTAATCGAACTAATGACTAGAACACCTAAAAGGATTATACATTTTGTATTCATGGTTTCCTGTTTGTATGGGTTGTTATTCTATGATGAATTTCTTCTTTATCTGAGTGTGTGTATCCGTGTACTGGAGCAGATAGATTCCAGGTGCCAGACCTGTACAATCTACTTTGATGCTTCCAGTTCCTGAATAGCTCACACCTTCTTTAATAATCGCCAATTGTCCTAAGACATCGGTAATTCGTATTTCATAGGGTCGTATGAATTGACTATTAAATCTGACAAAGAGAATTCCATTTGTAGGATTAGGGAAAATGGATATATTGTTTTCAGAACCAAGAGACAGTACTCCGGTTGTGGTATCGCTAGTAGAAGTATTCGATTTCGATGAGTTGAAGTTCTTCCCCTTATCAGCTGTGCATGTATCCGGAGGTATAACCTCGACTAAGTATCTTGGGTTTGTGGGGGGATCTTGATCAGTCCATGTAAAGATTCCACTCCCCACAGAATCAATAACTTCCCAATTCCCAAAGCCGGCACTATCCCTTAAAATACAATAGAAGGTAAAAGTGAATCCTTCATACGAATCCCATAACAGATTAATTGCAGGCGGAGTGCCAAGGCTGTTCTGAAGGTGGATGGTTTTGTGATGATCGCTTAATGTGCTTTCGTTTCCGCACGTATCAAGAACAGATATCTTATACCTATATGACGTAGTCTGGGGATTGATCCCGTTGGTAGTGTCTGTGAATTCACTGAGGTCTTGATAAGGGACGCTGCCAATATGTGTAAATACTCCTATTAGGTCTCGATAGATTTTGAAGCTATCTATAACTGAAGTTATTGGCTTCTCCCATACGATAAGATTTTTAGTAGATGTGCTGTCCACTGTTACCATACAGATAGGTTCTGGGGGAATAAGGCCACTTCCAATTGCTACACTGTCTTGAACTGAACAACCTATCGAATCTGTAATCGTTACCACGTGGGTCCCTGTATATAACCCTGAGTTGTTTGGGCTGGTTGCTCCATTAGACCAACTAAATGAATAAGGGGTTATTCCACCTAATACTGTTAGGTTGATAGAACCATCATTAATTGAGCAATCCGTTTTATCGACAGGTGCTAATACTGTGGTAAGTTGCATGTCATATTCTTTAACTTCAGGGCGGTTGATTGAGAGAATGGGGGATTCTGTATTTACAATCCAATTTGTTGCATTGATTGAAACAAAACCTACCGAAGTGGATGTTGGTGATGTAATTATACTGGCATCACTTCCAGAAAAGCATCCATCGCTGTTTCCGAACGAATCGGTCTTTATTACATATACATCTGAGCTTCCTGCACCAAAACTTTGAGATTCACCGACAATTATATATCCTCCATCAGTGGTTTGATGTACTTCATATCCTATATCAGCCTGAAATCCACCGAATGACTTGGACCATTCTAAGTCTCCAACACTGTCTGTTTTAAGTAAGTACAGATTACTATTGCCAAATCCACCTCCAAAACTTTTGGATTCTCCTACAGTGATATATCCACCGTCAGCTGTCTGCTCTATATAATATCCTATATCATCAGCAGTACCACCGTATGCCTTTGTCCAGATCGTATCACTATTGGCATCGGTCTTAATAATATAGATATCAAATCCACCCGCTCCAAAACTGTAGGTCTTGCCACAAATAATATATCCGCCATCCGTTGTTTGATATACACAGTAAGCAACGTCTTGACTTGTTCCTCCATAACTAACTGTTCCAATGACATTGCCACTGACATCTGTTTTTATCAGTAGCATGTCGGAAATACCACCGGTTATTTGCTCTCCTACAAGAATGTAACCTCCGTCAGTTGTCTGTTGGACTGAATACACATTATTATAATTAATATTTAATGTAGTAGTCCAAGAAGTAGTACCCAGAGAATCCAATTTTATAAGATGTCCGTCAGCGCCATTAAATCCCTGTGATGCAGCAATAATAAATCCGCCATCTGAGGTTAGACCAATCTGGTAGCCAATATCCAAATTATTGGAGCTTCCTATGGATTTTGACCATAATGAATCTCCATTACTATTTACCTTTACTACAAATACATCTCCAGCTGGATTTGTGCCAAAGCTATTGGTCACGCCCGACATAGCATATCCACCATCAGTGGTTTGAATCACAGATTGAAAATGTTCCCAGAAGATTCCGCCATAAGATTTGGTCCACGTGGTGTCGCCAGTTGGATTCAGTTTTACCAAAAAGGCATCCCATGAGGTTTGTTGTGCGCTTGTGGATTGTTGTCCGGCAACTATATATCCTCCATCTGATGTCTGTGTAATGGAGTACCCAATATCATCATATTGACTGCCTATGGTTTTTTGAAAAGTGATTTGTGCATTTGCGACATTGAGCATGTGAAATGCAATAAGTAGAACAATAACTTTCTTCATTTCTCAGGCTTTGGTTGCCTGAGGTTCTAAGGCAGGGTGTTTGAAAATTATTGCGACAAAAAAAGGGGGCGAAACCTCTGCTTTATAACCTTTCGGTTAACATTCCAACCGCTTGAGGTACCGCCAGGCACCCGCCAAAATCGAAACAACAGAAGAAACGCCCTTTTCGGGCGCGTCTACTATCAATTTCTTTTTGGCTAATTAAAATCTGGCGGTTTTCAGCGAAGAAATGTAGCAACGCTACTTTTTTGTGATATTTTATATCAGAGCTAAGTCATAGATAACGCATTGGTTAATAAAGTGAAAGTACAAAATTTTCATGAACCAGATTAAAAATACGAAAGCTACGGGACGGTAGTGTAAATGTTGTTAGAGTATAAAATGGCGATTTTCAGGTAATCAGTATGAATGTAGACTAACTCAATTCATGTTTTTCTTTTGATGCTCCAATCCTTTTTTCTTAACCTGTATGGACATTGAAAGAAAAAATATTGCCTCAGGAGAAAGAGTAGCTTTATGTTCTTTTATATACTTCTCCATTCGTGTAATAGTTTCTTCTGAGGTCTCTCCATATAAGCTAAATGATACATCTATTGTTTTTTTCATTTCCTCTGGTGCTCTTTCATCCCACCGCCCAAGTGCATCACCCCATACCTGTATTAATTCATACCACTCCTTGTTGAATACTTGTTGAGCTTCAATGATTTCATTGGCATATCCAAGAGACATATCGATTTGAGAATCTTTGTTCCAGCCTAGATCTGCGAGTTGCTGCTTTGTATCTCTTGGTAATTCTCCTAAGTAAGCAGGTCTTTCTTTTTTATTTATTGAACGTGGTGTTTCTTCCATATTGGAAGTATACCAAGAACAGTATGGACTTTCAATTTGTAAGAGTTCTTGCGATCAGACCTCCGCGCAGCACCGGGATAACGCCCAACGGCCATTCTGATTTGGCGGCCAGAATAGCCGTTGGGCGAGATTTTATTAAAAATCCGTATCG
>NVSU01000013.1 GCA_002401345.1 Candidatus Wolfebacteria bacterium | reverse complement strand
CGATACGGATTTTTAATAAAATCTCGCCCAACGGCTATTCTGGCCGCCAAATCAGAATGGCCGTTGGGCGTTATCCCGGTGCTGCGCGGAGGTCTGATCTGAATATTAATTTAGGATTACAAAAAGCATCAAGTAGTTGATAGACTGATGGATAACTATTATCTATACCTTTGGTACTCATTTTTAACCTATATATTATGGATGATAATTTAAAGCGTAAATTGGAAGAACTGGGTGAATCCTTAGGAGAAGCTCAGCAGACTCAAAAGGAACAAATGAAGGAGAAGATGATTCGAGATCGGGAGTTTGAAGTTAGTGCTAAGCAGGGCTTTGTTCGACTTAGGAAGGATGTAATCCTGCCATTTCTGGATCTGGCCGATGGCTCCTTTAAGGGTAATCCGAAACCGACCTTAGTCTACTACACCAACGAGCAATTGGAGGGTGTTAAGCCAGTAACAGAAAACTTCATAAAAGTACATTTTCTGATTAGAGGTGGAAAGCAAATTAAAAGCAGTAGTCCGTACATAGAATTCAACTTAAACCCTTACCAAAACATAATCACTGTTACCAAACATGTGGACATGAGGGGAGACAAAAAGTTTGTACAAGAGCATCATGGGGATACCTTACAGAATGTTCATGTAGAAGATTATCTGACGAGTTTTGTTGAGAGGTGTGTCACGTTTTATAGTTAAGAGTTCCGAGATATAGATTTGCACATTCAGATAAAAAATCCTCCTCTTTGCTCATGCATTGAGGAGGATGTATTGATAAAACATCAATTATTTCTTCTTGTTATCAGGTGGTTTATCACCAAGCATTAACAAGTCTGAAACAACGATTTCTGTGACATATCGTTTGATACCTTTCTTGTCTTCATAGGACTTATTCACAAGTCTTCCTGTAATAGCTATGCGATTACCTTTTTGAAGGTACTTTCCAGCTATTTCTGCAGTCTTTCCCCAGGCAACTAAATTGTGCCATTGGGTCTCTGTAGCCTTTTCGCCAGACGCTTTCTTGTAGGTGTCCGTTGTTGCTAATGTCATTTTTGCAACCGATGTTTTTTTATCGCCTACTTCTTTTAATTCTGGGTCAGCTCCAAGATTACCAATTAATTGCACTGTGTTTTTCATTGTTGTCATTTACTGTGTGTTTGTGTCTGAAATTCATCAGACTGGTTTATTAATTAACTTAATTGAGGTTATGTTTTCGTGGCATAGTCCAGAGTTTCTTCAGGAATTGCTCAGGAGTACCCTCGAAAAAAGATTTGTTATGAAGCACATCAATGACCTTCATGTCAATTGTCATTATATCTTCATCTACGGTGATGTAGTATTCGTATCGCTGTCCACACTCATCCACATCAAATGGCAATAAATAGATATAGCCTTTCCATTTTTGCAAGTGGACAAGTATCTGGACAGCCAAACAACAAGCTCCATCAGCAACCTTTATATCCTCAGAGGGATGACAATCTTCTTCAATGCGAAAGTCTTTCAGAAATTCCGCTAGATATCTCCCGTGTTCCTCTATATATCCATCCATTTGGGTATATATATTTACGAGGATATTCCTAGCTGTCTTTTCAATTCCATTATGGTCTTCGTGGCTGTATAGTTGGATTACTTTTATTAGTGATCTTGATTCCACAATCCAAAGTTTAAAGGGTTCATAATTGATTTAATTACACATGCTCACCTCTTCGCAATTTGTTCCAGACCTCTTTGGTGTTAGTTGAGGTGAAAAAGAGGTCACGCTCTAAAGGAGTATTGAATGGGGGTACTCGTTGAGTTGTTAGTTCTGATTTAGAAACCGACCCTATTTCAACTTCAAATCCCTTTACAATAGCCCATAAATAATCTGGGTCCTTTGGGTCTTGATTTATTATGTACAATGCCCAACTACTATATGGATTGAAGATCTTTACGATTACATTCTGCGATAGAGAACTTCCATCCTTGTATTGTTTCTGTAATTCCGTTTCTGTTTCTTCGGTAAATAATTCCATGCATTCGGTATTGTGAGAACAGAAGTCCTCGGTTAGTATTCAAGATTTGTTGGGGTTCAGTCTGACTGAATTAGAGCTGTGCTTTCATCTCTACGGCTACAGCCAGTGCAAGTGCATCGAACATGTGATGCCAGTACCGGTCATTAATCCTATCAAACTCAAGAAGCACGCTGAGATCGGATATTGAAGAAAGAGCGTTTACTATATCTTGCTTGGTTGCGTGCTCATTCTTGGTAATGGTTAATCTGACTTCCTCTGGGGAGAGCTCGATTAACTCCACGTTGTTTTGCCTTACAGTCCTAGTGATCTCCTTGACGAGCTTGTTCAATAATTTTGACTGCTTGCGCCATCTGTCAAAAGGTTTCTCTATTACAAGGCACTTTGGATTAAACGTATCAATAAGTTTTTGAATAATCTTGTGAACTTGCTTTAGAGGCAGCCTCGCAGGGGCAGCAACTCTTTTCAGTAGTAAGTGACCATCATCATGAGCGGTTCTAACTTTTCTCCTGTACAGTCTAGCTTTTGTGAGTGATTTCACTCCATAATACACAGGAGCACCATTTTCTAAAACAACTACACCCATATATCTGCTTCCTGGATCAATTGCTAGTATTCTGCTTACATATGGTGTTGGGAATGATGATTGGGTACTGTTACCGGATTTCACGTTGACTTTGCTTTTTGCCATATCGTTTGATCAAGTAGGTAAATAATGCGCCCTTAGTCTTGCGAATCTTGTCATCGGGAAACGCCTCTACTTTGCCAAGTGTTTCTGTGAGTGATTGTGAGGTATATACTTGACAGAAATTTTCATAGAGATTAACGTTTTCAATATCCTTTAATCTAATGGCTAACTGATTTGCAAGTAATTTTTCTTTAGAAATGCCCAATGGGGCATCAAATTTATTCATGGGGGTGTCGTGTACGTCAAACGCTATTATTATCTATATAATAATAGCGACAGTCGTACGATTATGATTTGCTAATAAATTGTCAGATAAGGGTTGTTCACCTCACTTATCTGTGGATTGATCTGCCTTGCGCGGTACAATCTGAGATTTAAGAAATGTATAGTGCTCGTGAAAGAGGTGCTCTAGAGGGGAGGAAAGAGCAATGGAGAGTTTAAGGGCGTTGTTCAAGTCAGGGGTAATACTCCCTTTTTCCCAACGATATATGAGTGATGTGGTCTTATGGCCTAAAATATTCGCTAGTTGCTTTTGTGATATATGTTGCCTTTTGCGCATCACCCACAGATTGTTTCTGGGAATATATTCTGGTTTTGATTTGTTACTCTTCTCTCGTTTCATACCAGTTCTTAATTCTTTACAAGATGATTACTACGACTATAAATCATCTATTGGAACTGTATATGAAACTAAAGTATGGAGTAAGACGGGTAAAAACGCCAGATCAGAAAAGGGGATATATGGTTATATGTTCAGCACTTTTGCGCTAAATCCCTTGCTGATCTCTCCATTTATCATCATTCGTAAATACATGTGGTAATTGGGTAAATCTAGGAAGTCACCTTTATTGAATTTCGGATAGAATTCCTCAGCTAAATATTCCGCATCTTCTGCACCTACTCTAAAAGATATGATGGTGCCGACATTACCAAAAATAGCCCCTCTGGTCAGGGGATCTAACTGATGTAAATGTTGGTGTGCGAGAATAAGGGAGAGGTTGAATTTTCTGGCCTCGGATAAAATGGAGGCAAAACTAGATGTAGTATACGATTGAAATTCATCCGCGTATAGATAAAAGGACCTTCGTTTTTCTTCTGGAATGTTCTGCCGAGAATATGCTGCTGATTCAATTTTTGAAACAAGCATAGCTCCTAATAGTGCCGCATTGTCTTCTCCTATTTTCCCTTTGGACAAATTTGCAATTAGAATTTTTCCATTATCCATAATCTCTCTGAAATTGAAATTGCTCCTTGGCTTTTGAAAGATTCTTCTAATGTTGGGGTTGGATAAGAACTGTCCAATCTTATTTAATATCGGTGAAATAACTTCCTGTCGGAATCGTGGAGTGTATTTCATAAACTCATCAACCCAAAATACTCGCAAATACTCATCATGAATATTGCTGACAATTTCTGTTCGGAATGCTTGATTGGTTAAGAGTTTCGGAATCCAAAGCAACGTTCCCATTTCAGGGAATTCCAGAATAGTTAAAAGTGTGTTTCGCAAGGTGTATTCTAGTCTAGGACCCCAAGAATCCCCGTATATTTTTTTGAGGATGCTTATAAAACTAGAGGCGATTTGGTATTTATCTTCGTTGCTAGATACTTGTAATATGTTCAAGCTAATTGAATGATCACTTTGTCCAGGATTGAATAAAATTACATCGCTCTTCCTCTTCTCAGGAATCATTCGCAATATCTTCAGAGCAAGATCACCGTGGGGGTCTATAAGGCAAAAACCTTCACCATTTTGAAGGTCTGAGTTCATGAGATTGGCCAGGAAGGTAGACTTGCCGGTGGATGTTTTACCTATGGTGTAGATATGAGATTTTCTGTCTCCTTTTTTGATGCCAAATTTATTCCCCTTGTTGCGGAAGTTGGTTCGGGCAAAATATGAGATGCGATTTTCGTCAGGGAGTTGCTTCATATCCCTATGATAGGGTTATGAAAGTTGAGAACAAGGGGGGTAAAAACACACCTTTCATGAAAGCTCTGGATAAGTTTGAGTGTAATGGTCATGTATTCAGGATCTGCACTGTCTAAACTTTGCAGCGATAAAGCTTCTTATGGGATTTTTGTATATTTCAATTTTAGAGGATGTTGGGAATAGACCCTCTGATATGTTAAGATATGTAATACTCATAAAATGAATGATCAAATTTCATACCCCAATATTCGTACACCTGATGGACACGATATTAAAGCGATTTATGAAGTTCCAGCGGGTAATTCTTTGGAAAATTGCATTGTGTTACTGTTGCATGGTATTTTTACTGATAAACATGAAAAAGGTCGATTTGACCGATTTGCTGGAAGGCTGCTGACTGTTGGATTAGAGGTTTTTCGATTTGATTTTCGTGGACACGGAGAAAGTGACATCCCAAGTAAGGATTTTGACGTTCAGGGTGCTCTGTATGACTACATAACCGTTTTAAAATGGATTAAACGAAGAGGTAAACGGATAGTAATAATAGGATCTAGTTTTGGTGGTAGTGTTGCTCTCCTAGAGCGTCAATTAAGGATTAAACAAGAGATTGAGCTTTTTGTCTTTCTTAATCCCGTACTGGACTATCAAGGTACTTTTACTAATTCGATACTTGAATGGGAAGGGGCAATTTCTGATGAAAAAGCGCTACAATTATTAGATGAAGGGGGGACTACAATCTTAAATGAATTTGTTGGATCAGTATCGCTGTATTTAGAAATGGCATTAATGTTTCCATATTTAGGTATTTCTAAGCTGCAAGCTCCATCTTTAGTGTTTCATGGTGATAGCGATGATAAAGTGTCAGTAAAATTTGCACAAGATTATTGCACAATTGAGCCAAACGTAGAGCTTGATATTGTAGTTAGTGGAGGACACGCATTTAAAGACCCGACTATTGAGAAATACGTACACGATAAAGCGGTAAGTTGGATCTTAAAGAGCATCTAATGAAACAATTTAACTTCGATAAGCAGGCTTATATACAACTAGAAAATGGAGCAGTCATCCATAAGTCAGCAAGTTTCCCATCAACTGTCGAAGTTGGAAGTAATACGATAATAGAAGCCAGTTCTATAATTGGTAAATTATTGAGAGATGACCTTCGTTCCATCCTGATACCAGAAAAACACACTACATCTACAGACCAAAAAATAGTGACTACAGTCGGTAGTCACTGTCACATTCAAGCTGGAACTATTATTTATTCAGGTGCTTCACTGGGAAACAATGTTATCTGCGGGGAGCAATCATATATTGGACGAGGTGCTTGCATTGGAAATAATACGAAAATTCACTATCGTGCACAAATATTCAAAAGAGTTAGTATAGGTTCACACTCGCGTATTGGAGGGTTTGTATGCAATGACTGTGTTATCGGTGATTATTCCAGTGTTTATGGTTCATTAGTACATAAATATTTAAAGCATGGAGTTGCTGAGGAAAACCCATTGGATAGTTCCCCGAAAATTGGTAACAACGTTATAATAGCTTTTAATTCAACTATCATAGGTGGAATCAATATAGGAGATAATTCATATATCTGTGCTGGGGCAGTTGTTACTAAAGATATACCCCCAAACGTAATTGTAAAAAAAATTAATCAGATTGAATCCAGAGGCTGATAAATAAACACTTAAATACGCTATTAGAATGGACCTGATTTTGAATATAGTTGCCGGTATAATTGTTCTTATTATTGGAGCTGTTATTGGAAAGCAGATTGAGCGATGTGTTAAATATTTTGTCGGATGGAGAGCTTTTGCAAGGGCCTTATCTTTTAATACTAACAAGGAGATCATATATGCATATGGTTCTATACCTCCCGGTGAAAAGGACAATAAAGTTATTGTTCAACAAGGAGATGTATATGCGCTCTTGGTTGGTTTTCAGACGATTAATACCCTATTTGACTCTGAAAAAATTCTCATACAGGATGGAGGCACACTTGGCGCCAACATAAGTTTGCATCCTAATGTTCTCAGCATTAGCGGTCCAAAATGGAATCCTGGGACAAGGCACTTGCTTGGCAAAATTGGTGCCCCAATCAAATTTATCAAAGATCCGAAAGGGATACTTGTGTACCCTTCCCAATCACAAGGAAAAGAAAGAGTTTTTGAAATAGAAAGAGAAGCCGGTCAACTTGTGAAAGTATGTTATGGCGTAATTTTTAATGGATCAATACGAAATACCAGTGGGACTGAACAACATGTGTTAATTTGCTGTGGTGTAACAACTGTTTCTACTAGCGCTTGTTTGCTTTATCTGAGTTCACTGTTTAAATCAAAGGATGAGTTTAAGGATTTGAAACATAAGGGGTTATTAAAAGAAAATAAATGGGGACTACTCCTTCGAGTTGAAAATCACACTAAACAGGATAGTATTAATGACCCTTTACAAGAGATAAACGTAAATAGTTTTGTTGAAAAGGTCTTTTATGAAAAGGACTTTTTGACTCCATACGTTTACGAATAGTTCAAGTAATTATGGTAAAGCGTGTCTTAATTGAGGGTGCCAATTATTGCGGGAAGGGTACGGTTTCATCCTTGATAAAATTTTTTCTTCCAGGGGCAATGGTTATAGAACTGCATGATTATTTCCACCAACATTTACTTAGGCAATTTCCAGAGATTAAATTGCTTTATGATCCGGAACATTTTGAGAATTTAGATTCTGATATTATATGTAGTTCAATAAATTATTTAAGGATGAGAACGAATGAGATTTTTGGGGTTGTTGATAGTATTAAGCACGACAATATGATAATTGAGCGTCTGTTTCTCACTGAAGTTGTATACAGTAAACTGTTGTTCAATTTAGATCGCTTCGACTATGCCCTTGAGATGGAGAAAGAGTTAACTGAAAGAGATGTCATCTTAATTCTAGTGACGGCAGAACCTAATACTATTATAGAGAGATTGCGATATAATACAGACAAGAATTTGTCTAGGAAAGCAATCAATATTCCGATTCACTTAACCAACAAGAAATTAGCGGTATACAAGAATGATCTTTATAATGAGTATTATGACAGTCTGAAGTTGATTAAGAAGTTCAAGATAAATACTACGGTGAACAACAAAATACAAGTAAGGGAGATATTGGCAAATATTATTTCTTAAACCTTCAAATTTATACTTGTCATTTATTCGTATGTTATTGGTAGTAGGTTTTTTATGCAAACGAGGTTTAAATTTTGAGGCAACCTTCACTTTTTTTGATGTCAAAAAACGAATTGCAGCCCTTTATATCTGGAATAAAGCAAGGTTGGTCTATTGGTTCCTATATTGGAGAGACACTTACTGTATCAGAAATAGAAATTTCAAATTGGTCGCAGAATATTCAAAACATACAGTGCTCTACACAAGCATTTTATAAATCAGTAGAGCGTAATGTCATTATCTGCAATATTCCCGGCATAAGAATCTCCAGAAAGTTATACAAGGAAGGGGGATTTTTTTCGTCTAGAAGAGAGTACTTATGCGTATCTCGCGGACCATATGTTTTCAAGATTTCTTCTGGCTTGTTCGGAACAGGATTTTTTGTTTCCTGGTGGTTTAATAGGGAGATCAGCTTTTGGCAACGACTGTTATACTGCTTTCCGTTCATCGGACCAGTGCTGAAGAATAATATGAAAAGTAAGACCTGGTATCAAGAAGATACCCACAAGATGTTTCAGGGAATGATTCATACTTGTGTGCTCAATGCCATAGAGTCTATTACCTCTACTCAAGGATTTAAGGGGTTCTCAGAAGGTGCTGCCAAACCAATAATGAAAGAATTCTATAGACCATAGGGAAATATGGATGAGATTACTCTTGATCAAGCAATTAGGCTTCTTGTAATAACCGATATTAAAAAGCTAAAAGCTGAAGACTTAAAGGTAGTCGAAAGGAAAATAAAGAGCCGATGGCACCCTGACTTAGTTCATCATAAAAGGGAAACTGATCCGAACTTGTACCAAAGGTTTCAAGAGAATTTTATAGCAATAGAGCCTTGTATTGCATTCTTAGAGTCATATTTGAGGGATCAGGAGACTGTATATGAACAACCGATCAGAGAGAAGGAGTATGCCCCAGGAGAAGAGGAACTAGGGTTGTCATATGAGGTTATCGAAATGGTTCAGGAGATGATTCAGGAGGTATGGACTTTTGTAAAATCAACTAAATATAAGTATCACACCAAAGAGTTTGTGGTATCTAAAGGCTTTATACTTCGGGAAGTATTGATGGAGGAATTGAAAGATGATATACCAATACAATCTGTTGTTGCATGGGCTTCCGCTACTGTAATACTTATATGGTTGGTTATTATTGGTAGGTATATTGAAATTCCTCTTTGGACAAATGGCCTACTTGCTATTTGGTGCATACACACAATCGCATGTTTTTTAATGTTTTTGCCACTCTCAAGGATATGGTTGCCAGACAAAGTACTCACGGTTACTTTATGGCTTGTAAATTTTGGTAATAGGATTCATAGGAAGACATACGGTAAACCTGGTTGTAATCCAATAGTGGCGATAGTTTATGGTATTCCGGTGTTCATTGCAAATGTAATCGCATTGATATTCAAAAAAGTTATTCTTTACCCATTGTATAGTATTGCAGGGTTATTTCTTGGAGATAAAACAGTTGGACAAGTGAAGGAGGAGATAAACTTTTATGGGGGATACGCTGAAAGGTATATAGAAAAATTGATCACAATGGCACCACAGGCAATGAACAGGAAACAGGTGCTAGATTTGTCTTCTATATTTACCGAGTTGAAAAATGCGAAACAGCAATAAGCATAGAATTTAATGAATGGAAAGTTCTTCTAAAAGTAATATATGATCCCCTCATCAAGTGAAAATCTTACGTCTCAGTTCTATAAGTGGGAACACTTTGGTCGTGGGTGGTACGTCTACGGTCAACCTGTCCAACTTGAACCTCCTTTTGCTCCACTATTACAGATTCCTGTTTCTCCTGATCTAGCTATAGACGATGGAAGAGAACCTACACTATTAAGTTCCATTGCAGATATGTTTAGAAGTAAATCGACTCAGGTGCAAAATGAGGACACCGACTTAAGCGATATAAGTATAGATAGATCAGCATTTCCTTCTGAGGACATGTATACATTAAGTGAAATTCAAATAAATGTACCAAAGGGTCAAGATACTTCAATTGATACTGCTGAAAGTTTTCTGGTGATGCTTTCTAATTGTCGTTTGCCAATTTGTTATGAGGTGATTAGTACTCATGACAAGACGGTTATTCAGATTACGTGCAGGCAGCCTGATGAGTCATATGTCTTGAATCAAGTAAAAGCATTTTATCCAGAAGTTGTTCTTACCATCGAGCAGGGGTATTTAATAAAGAAGTATCAGGAATATGATGGATTTCAAGAAATGCTCATTGTGGATTTTGGTTTATCCGATGAGTTTATGTGTCCATTGCAATCTGTGAGGGGATTTAATCCTGATCTTCTTTCAAGTATCGCGGGTGCACTAGAGGGGATAGAGAGTGGTGAAATGGGAGCAATACAGGTCTTATTTCAAGGCGTTAAAAATCCGTGGGCAAAAGAAATGCTCCATGCAGTTCAGGATGATTCTGGAGGTTGTTTCTTTTCAGATGCCCCTGAAATCCTCTCTTTGACTAGAGAGAAAGTAGCTTCACCTCTATTTAGTGTGGTAATACGTGTGCTTGCACAGAGTGAGTCTAACGAGCGGTCATTGGAAATAGTGCAAAGTGTTGCCGGCGTATTAAAACTACTCTCTCGACCTAGTTCAAATGAGTTAATCGCACTCTCTAATGACAAGTACCCATATGATGCACACTTATTCGGGGTATTGCACAGAAACTCACATCGACTAGGAATGATCCTGAACAGTAAGGAACTCGTCTCATTGGTTCATCTTCCGTCTGCTTCCGTAGTGTCAGAAAAATTAGGACGTGATTTGGGTAAAACTAAAAAAGCGCCAGATGCTGTATGTAACAATGAATACGTTTTAGGTGTAAATTTGCATCATTCCAAAGAAACGGAAGTTGGACTGAGTGCTGAACAAAAGCTTCGACACATTCATGTTATAGGTGCAACAGGCATGGGGAAATCAGTATTCCTGTTGAACCAAATTATACAGGATATTGAAAAGGGTAATGGAATAGCTGTGTTAGATCCTCACGGTGACCTTATAGATAACGTACTATCACATATACCAGATCACAGACATAAAGATGTTGTACTTGTTGATCCTTCAGATTATGACTACCCAGTAGGATTTAATCTATTAACAGCGCATTCAGAGATTGAAAAGATTGTGCTTTCCTCGGATTTGATTGCACTATTCCAAAGGATTGCCACGAGTTGGGGTGATGTAATGACCTCAGTTCTTTCAAATGCAATTTCTGCCTTCTTAGAAAGTGACAAGGGGGGTACTCTACTTGATTTAAGAAGATTTTTAGTTGAGCAGAAATTCCGTGATACGTTTATGAAAACGGTACGCGATCCTAGCGTAGTCTACTATTGGGAAAATGAATTTCCTCATTTGAAAAGCCATTCCATTGCACCGCTACTCACCCGACTTAACACCTTCTTACGTCCCAAACTAATCCGCAATATGATGGCGCAAAAGGAGGGTTTGGATTTTAATTCTATTCTGGACGGAGGTAAAATTCTTTTGGTCAAACTCTCACAAGGTCTTATAGGGTCTGAGAATAGCTACCTTTTGGGAACGCTCATTGTGTCAAAACTCCATCAGGCTGTAATGGCCCGTCAGGCGAAGAGTGATGCATCTAGAAACAACTATTTCCTATACGTGGACGAATTCCAGAATTTTATTACAAAGTCTATGGAAGACATATTATCTGGTGCAAGAAAATACCATTTTGGACTTGTTGCAGCACATCAGAATCTTGACCAAATCCAGAAACAGGATAGTGAAGTAGCAAATTCCATTATATCCAATGCAGGAACACGAATTTGTTTCAGACTAGGAGATTTTGATGCAAAGAAATTGGAAGATGGATTTTCGTACTTCAGCTCATCGGACTTGCAAAATCTGAATATTGGTGAGGCTATTGTACGAGTGGATAAAAGAGATAGTGATTTTAATCTGGTCACTGTTCTCCCTGATAAAGTAGATAAGAATATAGCTTCGGAAAGGAAAGCTAATATCATACGATTATCTAGAGACAAGTATGGTGAGAATCGTGAAAATATTGAAAAAGGGATAGCAGATAATTTGGTCTCACATATTCATCCTATTTCTGAAAAGGAAGAACCTCAAGCTATAGTGGAACAGCCTGTGGCTGATGACAAGCCAAGTATTGAGAGAGATGAGATACAAAAGGTGGAATCTGAGAGAAAGGGTATAACAGAACATCGTTATCTTCAGACATATGTGAAAAAGCTAGCAGAATCCAGAGGATTTAAAGCAACTATTGAGCAAGAAGTACCGCACGGAAAAGGGAGAGTTGATGTTGCACTGGAACTTGGTGAAATAAGGATTGCGTGTGAAATATCTGTGACCACTAAAGAGTATGAGATTAAAAATATTGAAAAGTGCCTAACTGCTGGTTATAAGATAGTTGTTGTTTGTTCTTCAGGAGAACATCACGCCAATAGCTTAAAGGAATTTCTTTATTCCAATCTTACTCCCTCGGTGCAATCAATGGTCAAAGTTTTTACCAAGGGGCAATTGGCTTTTTTCTTAGATCAGCAAATTGCTCAGATTGCCTCAATTGAGAAACGAACAAAGGGATATCGGGTAAAATCTAAATACAATGCCATTCCTGAATCGGAAATGGATAAAAAGAGAGATTCAGTGTCTAAGGTAATTCTGGATGCGATGAAGAGAAAGAAAAAATCCGAGAGGAACAAATGATGTTATTGGATATGATATCAGCCATGATTGATTTTCTGTTTTTAATATACGAGTTAAAGTCCGGTACTATAATTCCTTGATAATTTCTAAGGTGTCGGTTAATTCTTTTTTATGTGCTTCTAATGTCAGCCTAACTTCAAATGACGTAAGAAGTTGTACAGCAAAGTTTTTAGCCTTTGGTGAAAATAATTCTGCCTGAACTCTGTCAATTTCTCTGAATATCTTCATCACGATCCTTAACCGGTCGGTGTTAAGCACCTCAATAAAATCCTTAAGACTAAAGTGACTATCTGAACGACCCCAATAATTACCGCAATAAACAGAAAGTATCTCTTGAAAGACTTCTATAAATGCCACTTCTGGAATAGATGTTCCTAATTGTAATAAACTTCTGGAGGCGGCTTCTTCATCTTTCCAGCCATAGCTAGTGTCTTTTGCAATTGCCAGTTGTTGGGCCGCTCTTCTGAAAAGTCTCGCCCTAGTTCCATCTGGAATATAGTGTACAGCGTCTAATGTAACTAACATTTCAAAGACTCTAGTTTTAGCACCTTCATCTAAGCTGCCATCAGTATCTGGATCAATGATAAATGTATGATACTTTATTGCGAGAGCTTTTCTTAAATCGTCATTCGATTTCTCCCAAACTGTTGGGAATAGTGCAATAACATTTGTAGTCGAAGGTTCCTCTCCAGCAGTCAATAAATCAGTAAAAAAGCCAAATGAAATTCGTATGTCTTGTGGCCTGAAAGAATTGATTTGGTCCTTCAGTACATTCAATTCATCTGGAGTGTGGACCTTGTTTTTTATCGGGTCAAATAAGGAGGATACAGAATGTCCTGGATCTGGAATTGGTTGTTCAAACAGATTTTTCTGAAGAAGCAATATAAGACCTATTGCATCTTCTCGTTCTACTCGGTGATCGGAGTCATGTGCGGGGGAAGCATGATTACGCATCCAGTTAATCATCTCCAATGTTTTCCCTGCTTTTGGATTTAGCAAGCCAAGTTTGGTAGCACCTGCAATTAAAGTGAGGTCATCAACATTACTCCACCTTTCGGAAATGGTATCACCATCGCCATCATGTTTTTTCCGTCCAGGTTCGTCCTTAACAACAGATGACCACAATTCAACACCATATGCTTCAACCTTCCTTTTCAGATTGTTCACTGCTGCATTCCAAATTGCTAGCAGGGAGTAGCTATAAAATTCACCATCAAACAACTCTTTTGCTTCATTGATATAATCAACTTCCCTGTCTATTAAAAGAGGGAAGGTATCTTGTAAGCTTATTGTATCGTTTAAGATTTGAGGCAATAATTCTTCCATAGAAGTTGTTCTGACAATTATTCTGGTTTGTATCGGGATTAATGTACAAACACCTATTGACTAAGTTATAAAATTTGCTGGATTTAGGTTACCTTGGGGATGAGTTGAACAAGCATTGATATACTGATTTTAGGAGAGGCAGGAGTATCTTAGTGATAGTTTATTATCTATGAAAGAGCGTATAGTATTAGGATGCCTTTCCTTGTTAATCCAGACTACATTTTGCTGTGCACAGGGTCCTTCATTGAAAGAATTGGAGCTTTATTCTCAGATGAGTTTAGGTGCATTGGATGGCGTCTTAACGGGCAAAATGTACACAGACGTTAAGAGTAATTCCGTTAAAGACGTAAGGAGCTGGAAGAACGCTACAGGAATGATTGAGCACCAAGATACATTAGTAAAGTACACCACATCAAGTTTTGATGCTAAATTGACTATATCAAAGAAGCTAGAAATGAGAGGATATATCCTGATTGAATCTTCTGACTTAATGCAAGTATACGCAACCTATAAATATGAGATACGTTTAGACCATGTTATTGAGAATACAGGGCAAGATGTTTATGTCATTAGCATGAAGTTTAAGAGGGGATAGCAGCTTCCGTTTTTTCCATAAGACTGTAATTTCATGGAAGCGGATTATACCCCAAAAATTTAGTGATACCCCCAATAAATTTATTAGCAGGATTACTTCTTCCATTCTCCCAACCTGTAATTGTGTCCTCACATGTACCAATTGTAAGTGCAACATCTTTCTGTAAAAGAATACAAGGTCTGGTCTATGCTGGCGGATATGGTCGCCCAAGGACTTTAGTTCATTAAGATATAAGAGGGAAGGAGGTGGAGATTTTGGGGTATTCAGTATGATTTTACTAAAGGGCAATGCAACCGGATAGTGCTCGGATACTGTCAGCATAAAGATATGGTGTTTTGTTTTGCGGAATCCACAAGTCCTAACACCTCATTGGGATTAATTGCAATTTTCAGCCCTACCTATTTTCACAGAGCCATTTATTTGCGGCAAGTGATAATCTCCATCCCTTGAACCCCAAAGTCCGTTTCTCACCTTCTTTTGTTCAGCCGATGTTTGTGTTAGTCGTTCAGGCTGGAGGGTTAAGGAGAGGTTTAGTTTTCATTTCCTCAACTTGTAAAGGTTTGATTTCCTTCCCTCATTTTTAATAACATGTGAGAAAAAAGAGTTGGCAGCAGGCATTTTTGTCAAGTTCAGCACTCTCCAGGTGTCGGCACTCCACCCAACCAGTTATTTGAGTTAGCAATCAACGCACACTTTACGGCTGCCTCTTTCTCATCGTTTGCAAAAATTGTCTGGCAACCATCCGGGGGGGGGTATCAATTTTGGAGCATTTGTAACTTGATGCCCCATCTCCATCAGCATCAGCATTGAAATAGGTTTCCTCGAAAGTCACTCTTGTCCTATCATCAGGTGTTAGTTCAAATGTCAAATTGAGAAGATCTTCAAGTCTGAAAATCAGACTCTCCACTATAATATAGCGAAGTCCATCTCTGCCTTCCTGGTCCTTCTGCAATGGTTCAGTGACTATATTATTATTCGCCTTAACAAGAACAAATGAAACCGAGTTTATTTCTTCACTGCTAAATGAGTAAGCGTCCAATAAAAGGTGGCCATCGTATTTTATTTGTGGAGTAAGGAGCATAATCTTAAATATTAAACACCAATCTGATTGGATTGTAAAAGCGTATAAATCTGACGCAGTAAATTTGGATTATTCTATCAATAGCTTAATGGAAATTGACAAATTCATTAAAAAATATACGAAAGACGGTTAGACGATAAAAGGAGGTCGTTTAACAAAGAATTTTGGCGGAATTATTTTTTCGATTTCCAGTTATGTTGGAGATACTTTAATTAATAATATTCCGAACTCCTAACTGAGTTTTCTTCTTTTGTTCTTCATTTTAAACAGATTTTTAAGGTTAAATTAACCGTAATTTATACCTTGACTGCCCGTCCGAATATTAGGCGGAATTATAGTTTTACTATCCTTTTTTTTGTTGAAAAAATTAGTGGAGTGTCGATATGTTGATTTCGAGGATTTTTAATTTAGGCGAATGGACGGTTTATGGTTTCTATTCTGACACATTTACACTGAGATGAGCAGCGATTTTTTCATACTAAAACTTGGGTTTGATATTAAAGCTTCGAAGATGCCATCAGAAGGGTTGATGCTCATTGAAAAAATAGGAGCTGATGCGGTTCACTACTCTGGAAATTATCCTGCCGTCTTCTTCAAAAAAGTATCCCGATTTGATCTGGATACATTAAAGGAAATTGCCGAATTACAGCGCAAAATATGGAACAATAGCAGGGTGACTTTCTTGTACGTTACTTCTCCAGCAGAGATAAGAATATACAATTGTAATGAAAGCCCTGTGTTGCTCAATAGAGTGGACGCTGAGGTTAGGTTACCAAAAGAATTAGAGATCCGAACTATTGAGCAGTGCGTTTTAAGGGATTCGGCAAAGCTAGAGAGGCTTCAACATGTTTTTTCAAGGATCGCAATCGACTCTGGGTCAATCTGGATGACCGACTATTCCAAAAAAGTAAAACTGCAAACTAAAGTTGACCATTATCTGGTGAATTCTTTGGTAAAATTGGCAAGAAAAATTAAAGAGGATGTTGATGAACACAGAGCTGTTCATCACCTGCTTATGCGCTGCATTTTTATTATGTACTTGCAAGATCGGCAGGCAATTCCACAAGAAATTTGGAAAAAAACTGGCGACAATGATTTTTTAAATATTCTTGATTCCAAAGATTTGACATATGCGTTGTTTGATGAAATTCTAGTCCATTTTAATGGAAATGTTTTCCCGATATCGGATGAGGAACGCTCACAAATAACGGATGAACATCTTACGTTAATTAAGCATTGTTTGACAGACGGAGATATCAACCTGGCCCAACAGAAATTTTTCAATTGGAGACTATTTGATTTTAGTTTTATCAGGATTGAATTACTCAGTGAGATTTATGAAAAGTTTTTGGCAGAATTTGATCCGATTCGTAAGAAACAAACAGGGACGTATTACACTCCTCCTACTTTAGTTGAGTTGGTCTTAGATAATGTCTTGCCAAATGGAGGAACGAACTACAAGTTAAAAATACTTGATCCAGCATGCGGATCAGGAATCTTCTTAGCACAGGCTTATAAACGAGTAGTCCAATATTGGAAAAATGCTCACCCGGGAGTAACACCAGAGTTTTCTGTTCTTTCGCAGATTTTGACTGATTCTATATTTGGAGTAGAAATTGACGATAAATCGATCAAAGTAGCATCATTCAGCCTGTATCTTGCATTATTGGACTTTCTCTCACCAAGAGACGTTTGGTTGAAAAACGAGGAAAAGTTTCCCAATTTGATTCGAGATATTGACTCAGAAAAAGATGAGAACCAGGGTCATAATTTATATAGATGTGATACTATAGCCTTAGATGGTGAGTTTGAGAAAATCAAATACGATGTTATTGTTGGAAATCCTCCATTTGGAGCCAATGGCCTTTCAGAAAGCATCAAAGCATATTGCCATTCTCGGAACTTTAGTTCACAATACGTAATACCTTTTATTCATAAATCGGCAAGTTTATTAAAACCTAATGGCAGAGCAGGCCTTGTGTTTAATACGAAGATTCTAACTAATTCGCATTCTAAAGCTCAAAATTTTAGACAGTGGTTATTCAATGAGAATTTTGTCGAGAAAGTTTTTAACCTATCAATTTTGAGAAAAGCTCCAAAGGATTTTGGAGGACATCTCTTTTCATCTGCTGTTGTTCCTATCAGTATTGTGTTTTTTCAGAATGGGAACTCGCCCCCCAGGAACTATAGAGATACTATTGAATACTGGGCTCCTAAAACTTTTATCAAACACAATGTTGTTGATGGAGTAATAATTGAGGCAACAGACATTAAGTACCTTCCAAGAGAAATATGCCATAAACCGGATACTAAAATTTGGAAAATTGCTCAGTGGGGAACAATGGCAGACTATTTATTAATAGATAGGCTTATGCAAATTTCTCCAATTAAAGATTTGCTTGATGAAGAAAATAACGGTGTTGGCTTTCAAACTTTGGATGGTACCACTACAAAACCAATTCGTAATAACAGTCTTAGAAATATTCCGTTTATTCTGCCAGAACATATCGTTCGTTACTATACTGACAAGCCCCAAACATACTCAATAAACAAAAGCCTTAAGACGGATAACGCAATCTCTCATTACTTGTCCTATTACAAATTAGATCAGTATAATGATTTGCCTGAAATAGATTCGTTCAGGAGACTGGGCAAGATGAAGGCGTTTCAGGGACCCCATGTACTTATCAAAGAGGGGTTAAGCAAGAATCGCGTGTGTGCTTCTTTTCTGGATTATTCATGTTCATTTAACAGCAAGGTGTATGGGATTCACCATAAAAGCGAATTGCTTTTGAAGGCAATTACTTGTTTAATTAATTCCGATTTTGGCATGTATTTTCTATTTCTGCATTCAGCATCACTTGGAATTGAAAGAGAAGAAATCAAACCCACAGATGTAAAACGGCTTCCGCAAGTACCTGAAGAGGACTTTCAAGCATATGGCGATTTGTTTGATTCGATCCGACATGAACGAGATCAATTTTTTGCTCAAGACAAGAGCATTAAGACGGAGCTAAGTGAGCTAATTCAGCAGTCTTTGAAGTTAACAGTTCGAGATGTCATTCTTATCAGAGACTTTTGTGATTTTACATTACCATTATTTTTTAAAGGGGCCAAATCCATTGCCCTAAACCCTATAAGTACAAAGAACCCTGAAACAATTGGCTTTGCAGAAATCGTTTGTGCTGAAATAAATGAGTTTTTAATTTCTGGGACGTTAAAAGTTAACGCAATGGTTTATGTTTCACCTCACCATTTCCCCTTGACAGTGGTCGCGTTTCACTTCGTCCCCGAATCAGATTTGAAGGCTCCAATTGTTATGGATTCGATTGTAGAGATAGAAAGCCATCTAAATAAAATCAACGAACATACTTTGGAAAAGTACTCTCAAAATATCTTCGTCCGCAAGCAGATCAGGTTTTATGATGGTGATACCATATTCATTGTGAAGCCCAATCAGAATAGATATTGGACTCGTTCTCAAGGAATGGATGATGCTAACTCAGTTATTAATGAAATAATGGTATTCAATAAATGAGTGGTGGTTTGAGTACAGACATTGTGCAGAGTTTTGTTGGGAGTTTTGAATTCATTTGTACTTCCATTTTGGTAGAAGGATATCAAGAGGCGATTAAGGATGCCAAATATAACCGAGACTGGATTGAAGATTCTTTCACAAATTATTTAGCGACTTTCATGAGAAAAAGTAAAACGACAAAGGAGAAATGTGTCTTTATCAAAACCCAGGTGGAACCGGAAAATGACGGTTTGCCAATCCCTAAAACAAAGGACGATCCAAGGAGACAACCAAGGATTGATTTTTGGTTAGGGAGCTTTACCAGTCCTTCAAATAAACATGAATATTACGTTGAAGCGAAAAACTTATGTAGTTCAGATTGGAAAAAGTCGAATGGAACTATTATCTCTGCTTCTTATTTAAAAAGAAGATATATAGATACCGGGATTGAAAATTTCACTACGGAGAGATATCCAAGGGGCTGTTTAGCTGGTTATGTTTTATATGGAACCAAAAAAAAATGCGTTGATGGGATTAATAAATTATTGGAAAAGGACGGTAGAAAGGCAGAAGTATTAGCGATGTGCTCTGATAGCACAGGCTTCGAAGATCTGTATATATCCAAACATGATAGCATTGAACTAAAACACTTTTTATTTGAGTTTTAGTTATCGTTAGCGGTAATTAGAGAGCTTACCTTCGCAACAATTACTAGCTGATATTTCAGGTGCACTGGAGGTTCATATAACAGAGCTGTTTGAGGCATGGTAGACTTATGAACCAGAAGAAACGAAAATCTTAATCCAGCAGGGATTGGATAAACTCGAAGGCAAGAATTAATTCTCGTCTCCAGGCAATCAATTCAAGAATCTTATTCAATTCGATTCATTAGTTGATGAGTGGTATAGTCATATATCTACTTGTATAAGTTCAAAATAAGGGCTGTTCCCGTCAATTAAAGCCTTTTACACATTTCAAATCATTTTGCAAAAAGTTCGAAACCTGTGCCCTTTTGACTCACCAATATTATTTAAAGCCTTGATTTTTTGTTTAATCTACATTAGCCTCAATTGGAACCCAAAATCACGTGGGCGCAGGGCGTTCCACAATGCATGGAATTATATAAATTGAAGAAGTTATAACCCTATTATTTAAGCGGCCTTCAGGAGCTTTGAAAGTTCAATAATCTTGTCTAAATCCTCATCAAAAAGGTTCGACATTTGTCCTGTCAATTAATCAAATGGGTTGTAATTCAGAAATTTGATTATACTTCCTATGAGTCTTTTAGAAGGATTGCTTCTTCCTGTTTCCCAACCCGTAATGGTGTCCTCACAAACACCCATTATCTTGGCCACATCTCTTTGCAATAATCCTAATTCCAATCTACGTTTACGAATGTGATCGCCTAGGGTGTTTAGTTCAATGGGGTATAAGAGTGAACGGGGTGGAGATTTCAGGGTATTCAGTGTGATTTTACAAAAGGGCAACGCATCCATGTTGTTGTGTTGCTCTTTTGTAAGGGTTTTATTAGAAGAACGTGGCACAGGCGTATAATTGAATTCGAATTGGATCTCATCCGATCCAATAGTGATCTTCTCAGTAAGGTCTTCAGTAATGAGTTGCTTCTCATGTAGCTCTAGTTTAGGCCAACGATCATAGATTGTATGTGCCTCTTTCAATACTTGATCTCCTGACAGATATTCAATTTTAAGAAAATCAATCTCAGCCTGTATTTCTGGTATCTGCAGTTCTATTTGTTCAGCTTGTTCAAATAAAGGATTGTAATGTTTGTTAAACCCTTTCGTTGGTAGTTCTCCTTCAGAATGGAGCTTAACAAGACGATCCATTTCTTTCTCCAGTTTCTCTTTCTCGTTTGTATGAGAACTCAGTAGTTCAGCTTTATCATACACAAGTGAATCAGCTTTTTTGAGGTATTCTTCTATATGTCCTCCGTTGATTAAGAAGGTTTGGAGTTCAACGTAATAGATTTCCTCTAAATCATCCAGTGCTATTTTGTTTTTGCACTTTTCACATTTATAGTTAGGAGATAGTCCTTTTGGAATATATGAGGATACATACATTTTAGTTCCGCAATGACAATAAACAAGACCTGCAAACAATCTCTTTGCTCCGCGTGGTTTCCTCTTATTCTTCTTTCTCTGTTCGTCTATTATAGTGTTGCATGCGTTCCAAAGATCATCTGAAACAATAGGGGGAACATCATTATATACCCAATCTGATTCTGGTTTGATCTCCCACTTTTTGTTTACCCCTAGGCTCTTTGTATAATTCACCCGTCTTGTGCCTTTGGCAATAGGGTCAGTTAACAATCGGTCAATAGTGGTATCCGAGAACTTAGACCCATTACGGGTTCGATATCCTTTTTTAGTAAGCATTCCAGCTACGGTTTTCTTGCGCTTATGCTTTGAGAAAAGTTCGAAAATAAATTTGCGAATTGGGGCTTCATGCTCATCTATAGCAAGTTTTGTTGCTTTCCCGTCACCGTTTGTCAGCCAACGGTATCCAAATGGTGCTGCACCTCCCAATGGTTTGCCAAGCTTTGCCCGAATGGGAACTGAGGCGGCCACTCTCCCAGCAATTTCTTCGCGTTCCCACTGAGCCATTGCTGCTATCATTGCATAAAAGAGTCTTCCCGCAGGGGTTGACGTGTCGATTGATTCTCCTAGAGAGATCATACTTGCATTATGCTCTTGGAATATTTCCGAGAAATCTAAGAGTTCTTTTAGGTTTCTGGTAAGACGGGCTAATTTTGAGAAGATAAGCCCTGTAATGCGCTTATTTTGCACGTCAGCTAACATCCTTTTAGTTTCTGGATGGTCCATGACCGATTTTCCGCTTACACCTCGAAGATTATATACCTTAATTACTTCCCATTCTTTTGCTTTGGCATAATAGCTTGCACGTTTTTCGTGATGTTCTGGGCTTTCTCCTTTGGCCTGATCTTCAGTTGAAACTCTGATCCATATACCGACTTTCTTTTTTGTCTCCATTAGATTAAATGCTTTTGACTTTGTACGTAAAACTAAAATCATGGTTGTCACAAAATTGAGCTAATTCAATCCTGTACATTTCTGGGTTTCATGTATGAGGCTTTCAGCATACCCTTCGTGGAAAAGATCATCTAGTAAATCGCTGAATGCTTCAAGAATACCTGAGTTGTCTATTTCTGTGTGTTGATTCGTTATTTCCATTGTGTAGATGTTAAAAAGCCTTGCCGATGGTTCTGCCGACAGGGCTTTCAGGTTATTAAATCTCAAACGCAACGATCTGATCTTCCAGTTGCTTTGCCCTGCCATCCAACAGTATTTCAAGATGCTCAACCAACAGTTCAATCAAATTAGAATTTGTGGTACTAAACTCCTTGTTATCCCTATCACTGATAGTGAGATATGATCCGTCATCTGCTAAGAATTTAAACTCACGCAAGCGGTTCAATGTTTCAATGACTCTATCTGTCTTTATAGTAAGTCCGCGAGCTTCTTTGATCTTTTGAACCCGCTGATTTACATCAATAGGCTTTGGTTCCACAACAGGCTGATCTTTTAATACTTTCATGTCAGCTTTACCGTTGCCTTTTGAATCGCTCGCGCCATTCTTTGATGCACCATTATTACCAACTTTTCCATTATTTTTTGCTGTTTCTGTTTTCATACTACACATAATTTGTGGTCTGCTTTGACCTGGTTGTTAATTGAATTCGCATCGCTTATGCGATGTAAACTCAAACCAGACCTGAAACACAATATGGCAATGGAACATGGAATAAATCGGAGCAGAGTGAGAATTTATGCCGTGAAAGTCCATTGCCACCCAGAGGGCACGAACTGTAGGGAAGTGTGTTGTGGGTTAGGAATACCTTTGTTTACTCAAGCTTAAGGAAGTAATCCTATGGAGGTAGGGAGAAAAATAGCAGGCATGGTCAATCTACATCTGTATAAGTGTATACTTCTCCTGTTAATCTTGGGAAATAAATTAGCTGTATCATTTACTGACTACAATAAAAAGATAGGTCTCCTACATGGATGGTTCTAGTTGGTTTGTTGTGTCTACAAACGGGCTAGGGGTATAGGTTAACTTGCTTATCTGGTAATGATTATGAAAACTGATCCCGAAGGGAGAAATTTTCATAGAGATTACTTTGTTGGTGAACAGTGTACCAAAGCACATAAGTCCACTAATCGTGGACATGTATTTTGGTTCTCTATGAGCATGTAATTCTTTAACTTTAATATCCTGTTGACCATACAAAGATTATTGACCTAAAATGTCTAGGAAATAAAAACATTAAAATTCTTCAATCAGCTTTGCTAATCTGTAGGAGGCAAGAGTAATCTGGCTTTCGGCAGTGCTTTTGGCATTTTTGTAATAATCATCGGGTTTGGGTACTAATGGAGCGGAATCTTTGTTTTTAATTCCTTTTAATTTCCCAACCTCTCCGTTAAGATGAGCCACTTTAACAGCCAAGTTAAAACTCTCGATGCTCCACGCTTTAGGATCTTTTTCTTTTAACAGGTTTGCGTACGCACTCTTGGGGTGGCTTTTCAAATATTTATTTACGTCTTTTATCATGCTTGGATAAGACTTGCCACCTCCTAATAATCCGTCCCAATAGCTGTGAAGTTTTTTTGCTTTCCATCCTTGCTTAAATATTAGGAAAATCTTATTACCACCCCGATCTCCTTTTGGGAACTTTTCACTGAATAAAGAAGCGCAATGAAGTGGCTGATGAATATCCCCTACAAGATGAATGAGCCAACTCAAATACATTGCTCTAACAGACATAGAATTGTGATCATCGGAAACTCTATCAATAGATTCGGAAATGCCGTATAACACATCATCTTCTGGCTCTGGTCTATCCGTTGTATGACCATCCACAAAATTCATCTTATACGTAACGTAGTGCCAAAATTGATGATCGTGTTCATGTCCCGATCTTCGTATCTCGTCAGGCCAGGTACTAGCCCGCATAAATAGATACATCCCGAAATCAATATTATCCATCTCTTTAAAGTCCAATGACCAATCGTTGTAATCAGGATGATGCTTTAGAATGTCAGTCATTTCAATCTGCTTTGGTTTATCGAGATTAGAATAAGCTATGGCTGCCACAATCTTATGTCCACGGTGATTCCATGCAAATGCTGATTGATACGTGAATAGAGATAAGAGTAAGTAGATACATAATCGTGATTTCATAATTGCTAAATGTTAGTGGTTAGTGTTCAGTTCACGGTGCAGTATACAAAAATCCCGGATTAGATAATATAGTAGAAACACCCTATTGTAAAAGGGAAGGAGGGGACTCGTAAATCCTTTACGAGGCACGAAGAAACAAAGTTAAACAACCCATCTCGATCCTCCTTCAAATGTAGTAAACGCCCACTTGTTTTCTGTGTTTTGTAACTTAGGACGAACTATAAGATTGGTAAATGAAACTAAAGTATAGATTGAAAGACTTACTGATAATTGTGTTACTCGTGTCATCCACCCTACCAGGGTACAGTCAGCAGATCTCCCTGCTTGAGTTGGAAAACTTCGTTGAAATGCGAACAATAGAGCTCAATACGTATCTAGATGACAAGAACTATAAAGACAGGGGAGAAGTGGATTCTATGGGCACTGTATACGCAGTAAGGTCCAATTCCTTTGGAAGGGTGCAATACAGCCAGGATAAGGCCGGAGCCGGAGAGGTTGCCACCGTCCTATATTCTACAAACGACTTCAATTCATATTTGGAAATAAAGAACAAATTAAAATGGCGCGGGTATATCAAAACCGATTCCACTTCTCACGGTGCAATAAAATCAACCAATTACGGAACCCATAAATACGAACTTGAACTGGGCCACTACACACTGATCAGAACAGGGGCGACCATGTATTTTGTTATGATTAGAAGGAGAGAATATTAGTAAAGCTAAGAGAACACCTTTCTCCAGTTCGTTTGGAATTGCAAAACCCAATAATCCATGATTAAGCAATGGTTATGAAAACTGACCACGAATGTGTTCGGGGGAATTTTCAATAACGATTGCACTTTTTCAGCGAACAATGTATCAAAGGACATCAGTCTGCTTAATAGCAGGCGTATTTCTTTGGTTCTTTGTGAGCTCAAATTAAATCTAGCTTAGAGGTATCAGACATTCAGGTTATATTAATAGGGTATTTCTACTCTAGTTTGATTCGAAAAATTTCTCCATTTTTGATAATCAGAACGTTATAGGTTCTTGATCCATTATTTAAAACGAGAAGGGCGAATTGTGAAAAAATAAAGTAAGATGAAAAAAATTGTTCTTTCAGTAGTTCTCACAGGCATTATGACTTCCGGAATTACTTGGTGGTCTTTACATCATGATATGAATGATGGTCATCATGGAGATTTACAGTTACCCGTTCAGAGTAAGGCAAATGTATATCCCGTTCAGGGCATATATGTATTTATATACTCCGAACCACAAGTACCTTACACGTCTTTAGGTTATGTAGATAAGAGAGTAGTTGAGGAAATATTATTAAATACAAAAGGGAAAAAGGGCGGAGATATTCTAAAAGAATTTGGAAAAGCCATCATAA
The DNA here is from genome assembly GCA_002401345.1 of Candidatus Wolfebacteria bacterium. Classification (GTDB taxonomy): domain Bacteria; phylum Patescibacteriota; class Minisyncoccia; order Phycocordibacterales; family NVSU01. The sequence continues at coordinate 7,153 of NVSU01000013.1, read as the reverse complement.
ACAATATTGATTTAGGAGCTAAACTACAAGAAATAATAAGTGTAGCAATCAATGAAAAGCCTGGGGTTCAAGGATTGATTTTCAGAGAAAACTTACAAACCTGTGAGGCGATCACATTTGCAAATTAAGTTATCAATAGAAATAGTTTAGATGCTCTCCTCCTTAATTTCAAACTGTTCTGGGAATTCTGCATGAATACGGAAAATCTTACGGGTTATTTTTCCGCCTTCTTTTTTAATAAAGTCCCTTTGATTTTTGGTTAACCTTCCGTTTCCAGTCTTGATCTCAACCCACTTAAAAGCTGATATTCTTAGATCCGGTGGATGAACCCACGTTCCTTCTTGAGACGTAAAATCATATCTCATTGCAACGGTAAGAAAATCCACCTTAAATGAAGGTGAGTTATTATTTTTATTGCTTGGCATACACGTCTCTCTTATTTCCTCACAAATCTTGTCCGGGATTGTAACTTCAACTCGGTTAAATCCATAATTGAAAATCAATTTATTATCAGGAGTGAACGTATTATATATTTTTTCCAGTTTGATATATGCATACTGCCGATTATTGCAGAAATGCTTAAATATCGTCTCCCCAAGGTCTCCTTGTAATTCGTTATTTTTCTCTAATACCGACATCAATCTTGTTTAATGACTTTTACAGACATAGCGTTTTCTCCGTTACTCACCTGAAGAAAATAAACGCCATTGGGTAAATCATCTAGGTGAATTAAGGCTTTGTTTGACTCAATTAGCTCCTGGTTAAGCACCAGCTCACCTAGGACATTGTAAACTGCGATCTTGGTTATTTCTTGAGGTAGATTTGTTATTGTAATTAGCCCGGTAGTCGGGTTCGGAAAGATGTTAATATTGAGTTGTTCCAACCCATACCTCACTTCACCCAAAGTTAGCTGTCCTATCTTGATGAATTGGGTAACAATCAGATGTGTATCAACGTCTAAGTGGGCAAAGTATTTGCCTATTGGAAGAGTGTCTCCAATAAACTGAATACTTTGTGTTCCAGCAGGCATTAACTGTTCATTTAGTATACTGTCTATTAATTCCCCAAATTGATTATATACAATCAGCGAGACCGTATCTGAAAAGGAGAGCGAAAAAGTAATGGTTGTGGTATCCACAAATGGATCAGGAGCAATAGTAACGGTAGGCTCGTTTTGGGCTAGTAACCTAAAATGTAAGCTTAACAGTATTACCGCAATTACAATTACCCGCATTTGAACCTACTGTTTAATTATCCTTATCCCATGGGTCTGCTGACCTTCCTTCACTTGGATTAAATATATCCCATCTGTTAAATCTGATAAATCAATAACCGGTTCACCTGACCTTGTCAGCGTCTCTTCATGAACCATCTGGCCCAGAACATTATAAACGGTGATCCTGGTCGGCTCTCGGGGAAGGCCGGTTACGGTGATCAGCCCGGCTGTGGGGTTGGGGTAAATTTTAATGTCATTTGAAACAGGCATGTGGATTGATGTAAAAGCACTAATATGAATGAGCATTTCTCTCTTTACAGTTGAGATAATGGTACTGTTTCTCCACTCTGTCACCTCAAGCCTAATCGCATAGTCTCCTGCCTGGGATGGCAAATTCCAAATAAGATCGCCCGTTATTGCATTAATTGAGATTCCTGCTGGTATAGACGAACCACTACCAGAAGGCGCGTTAATAGAATATGACAAACTATCACCATCAGGGTCATAAGCCGCAGGCCAATAGTTATATACTTCACCGGACGCCCCAATATCGTAAGGAGGTGATAGGAATTGGACGGATGAGTTATTATATGTTGATGAGATCAATAGTGTATGTTCAAGTAGCAACGAAGTAGTCTCTGAAAAAGGAATATTCTCTAATCCAGACACTCTATAGTTGCCAGAATAGCTAATTGAATACACCCCATCACCAGGAAACAAATGTGTACCCATATAGGTTATCACGCGCAAGTCATTTATTTTATTATCTGAGATTTTGAGTACAGTGTCATTAACACCGTCACCCCAAGCGATAATAATTGAGTCACGATTAATTGCCGTGTCTTTGGCATAAATTGTAATAATGGCGTCATAGGTAAATCCAGATACGTGATTCGAGGTGATTTCTCCGGCCAATAAATCTTGTGCGTGAGCACACTCCTTGAGATATGGTGATAAAAAGCAAACGGCTAAAATGAGTTTAAAGTAATACGTTCTCATAAGTCGTAATTATTCCACAATAAATTTACTAGTAATTCTTTCCTTCTCCGAATCTATCCGTACTACATACACACCTTTCGCAACATTGGTCATATCCAATTCAAAGACCCCATCACCGTTTATGCGCTTAGGCATCTGTTCCGAAATTACATGTCTTCCAAGTACGTCAAAAACGGAAATGGTTGCCCCTATAAATTTTTGATAAGGGATAAATATTTTGCCAGTGGTGGGATTCGGAAAAACCTTTAAAACAGAATGCCCTAAAACAGCATGGTTGTCAGAGAGTATAATGACTGGACTTAAATCAAAACGAGCGGCAAAGCCATCTTGCCAACTACCAACTTTTACATCTTGATAATAGTCAGTAGTACTTGATGTATTGAAATCAACTAGCGGTATCTTCTGACCGCTGGATTGAGAATATCCAGCTATATACAGTTTATTGTCATCCGCATGGATTGCGTTAAGGACATCACCAGAGTTTCCTCCGAAATATGTGCTCCATTTTATTTGAAAAGAGGGAGTAATTGCTGAAACAAAACCATCGAATTCAAATCCAGGCCCACCCTTCATGTGAGGTTGAATAAATACATCAGGTGGAGTGCTGTTCGGAAATGGTATTGTGATATAATCGGGTATAAAACTACTTGAATCACTCATAGTATTTCCACCGATATAGATCAAGCCATCATTCCCTGAGATTATATCAATTCCTTGATCATCCCCAAATCCTCCCCAATATGTTGAATGTCTGAGTTGACCATCACTTTCTAGTTGGGTTACAAAAGCATCACTTCTCGTTGTAAATTGTACAGTGAGAGTATCGACAAAATATGCACCAATATCACCTAGTGATTGTGTAGGGAAGTCTTGACTAAAAGTAAGTCCGGTAATATAAATCTTTCCTGAAGGATCTGTTGTAATTCCGTTGGCTCGATCAGTGGATGAGCCTCCTATATATGTGGAAGTGGTTAGAAGATCATTGCTATTGAATTTCGCAAAGAAACCATCGGTTGCCCCTGAAAAACTGGCATTTACTCCGGGGTTCACAATAGGTATTGGATTCAAAGAAACTGGATCAACCGTAGTTCCACATATATATATGTTGTTTGATGGATCTATATGAATTGCATTAATGCTTTCTCCCGCACTTACTTGCTGAGTACCAAAGAGTGTAGCCCACACCAGAGAATCTGTTTGATCAAACTTTAGTATTACCCCATTTCCACTGGTGAAATTAGAAGCTCCAGTAGCAGGTAGTAAGGGGGTTGCAGACGGTACACCATGACCGACCACGTATAAATTTCCGTTATTATCTAGTTCGATGTCCGATCCTAGCTCATCCACATTGTCAGCGCCATAGTACGTACCCCAGAGCGGAATTCCTGTATTGCCATCAAACCTAATGATGAATATATCCCAACAAGAAGTATTGACAAAACAGCCATTGGTGCCATCAAAAAACTCATTATTGTCATTAAATAAAGGGAAATCAATACTTGTGGTTTGACCTGCAATATACACCTGACCGGCGTTGCCAACGGCAACCGAATTAGCAATATCAATACCCCATCCAGCGTTTCCAACTCCATTTGTATCACCGCCATAAATGGTTGTCCATTCTGGTTCACAGTTGCTATTCAATTTAATTAGAATGGCATCAGGGTCACCTCCTATATTAACAGCGGTATCCACATAAAATCCGGTTAATGTGGGGAAGTTCAAATTATTTGTATATCCTGTGATATACATGTTTCCACTATTATCACTTTTAATGTCCGTGAAAAAGTCAGGTTCAACACCACCCCAATAGGTTGACCATTCAAGATTATCAATAGCCGCCTGAGATTGACTGCTATGTCCTCTATCAACTTGGATAACGAGAGGCATAAATGAAGGGAAGCTGTGTATATCAAATTTCACACTGTTAGCTGTTACTTTCATAAACTTAGCCTGCCAAGGCATTGGAACAACCTTGCCTCCAGGGTTAATTGCATAGGCATGTCCAGGGTCGAAGTCAATAGTTCCCAGAGGTGTTGCTATTATCAAACCACCATCAGGAGTTACATCTACCGAAGTTGCGCCCTCAAATTTCATTACAATATCATTGGGATTCCCACCTGGTTGGCGGATAAAATAGTACTTCATCCCGTCCGAATTACTGTAATACTGCATATCAATATCAGGATACACATCATTGCAAACAACTTTGTTATACCCTAGCATGTTAGTTATTCCAGTTGGGATATGGCCTAAATAATAATTAAAGCTACCCGGTACTTGTTCGGTTTTAAATGCTCTGGCAGCGGAGTTGCCACCAACGAGTGTCATGTCCACTCTATGCAATGTATCCACCGTAATAGTATCGGCAGCGACCCGTTTTGCAAACACGTAAGAAAGATGATCATCAAATACAAAAACATTAGGACTTGATTGTGTTGTATAGAGCAAAATATCTCGTTTGGGATTCCCATCTGTATCTACAATTTGTCCTTTGTTTGTGTAGTATGTGTGGCTACTTGAGGGGACGTCTTTTACTCCAAAATTATCGAGAACGAAGCTAAAATCAAGAGGCAGAAACACTTCAATATCCTGGATGCATAGCACAAATGAAACGGTAGTAGTACCTGGACAAGCGGCTGCCGTACAAGCTGTTGCTGAAGCAGGGACTTTTGCCCTTATGTAATAAGTGTTTCCCGGAACTAACCCAGATGCATCTACAGTTAGGTCATTCGCTATAGCAATAAAGGGTAGTTCGTCCTGTGCAATCAAGTTTGGATTTGTGCAGGTTCCCTCAAAAAGTGAAATATTATGTACGTGAGGGGTGTTGGTTCCAAATGCTTCACTCACCACTCTTATTTGAACATCCGTACTTGAAGCAGTGAATGTAAACCACATTTCCGGTGTGGTGGTTGTGTGGTTGGTAAACACGCACGTACTGTTTGATGTTTGTGGTATTGCATCGTTGCACGTTGCTCCGGTTTGCGCAAAAGATAGACTACTGAACATGGCTGCGATTAGTGTTAATGTGATTGTTCTCATTATTTTTCAGTTTGGATTAGTAGAGCGCTAAGATTCAGGATTTTGTGAGGGCGAAAGGTACTGAATGAATTTCCCCAAAAAAAGAGTATAACTACTCTATTTAACAGGTTTATTCATTCTTTTAAGAAAATCGTCAATGCCATGAAACCAGCCTTTTTCATAAAGATTAATCACGATTTTTCCCTCCGTATTATTCCTAAGGTCACCGAGTGCGTCATGTATTTCCGTGAGTATTGCGTACATTTCATCAGATTGCTGTTGGGTATATTTTCTCACGGGTTTGGTGTATCTAATGTTTAATAGTTTGAAGGTCTAGACGGAGTAATGAGGCTATGAAGAAGAAGGGCAGAAATTCCTGCTTCAATCTGGATCTTACTTCCTGCGCAAAAAACGCGATGGCGTTTCTCGTATTTAAGTTGCATATAATAACTGCCCTTGATAACTTCTTCTAAATCAATTTCAATTTTGATTACTACCTGTTTTCTTCTTCCAGTGTCATTCAAATTTTGTGGCCTGTTCGCGTACTATTAACAAGGGAACGCATTCCTTTCCTTGCGACATAAATCCTATCTTCTCTGTATTTTCTGAGGAAAAATCAGTATTTGAGAAATAATATCCGGATACAGATGACTCATCAGCAGTAAATTTGGGATCTCTATAGAAGTAGTTTCCATCGTTATAGAATTTGCCTTCTTTGTTTATAAATCTTATGGTGATACTTCCTGCTGAATCTGAAAGTATCTTGAACATACAGATCTCTTTTCCATTTGCAGGACACGTCAGTTCAATATCCTGACAATAAGATCCAGCATGTGCCACAATTTTGATTGTGTCTTCTATGGAGGATTCATCAAATTGTGTATCAAAGGACTGATTTTGGGCGGAGGCATGAGTGCAAAGCAAAGTGCATCCTAATAACACAAATTGCTTAGCTGTGTTCATATTCATGGTTTTTAAGTAAAGTGGTTACACCTATATGCGTACGTGCAAAAGCCTATTTTTCCGGTGTTCGTTATTTTTGTAAATGTGCTACGGTCTTTCTAATATTTGTTTTAGTGGACGATATGACTCATGTAATCTCGCCCCATAGTAACACCCGTTACATTACTTGAATGTAAAGGGGCTCAAGAGTAATGTGCTCCGAAGTTTCACCAACAGCTTTAATATTCTCAATTCGTATTTCATCGAACTGATGCACTTTTTCTAGTAGCTCTTTCATCTCTGGTGTCAGCCTATTAGATTCTGAGGTTAAAGTTTGAGTATGCTTGCTTCCTTTTTTATAACTCACCAACGTAAGAGAAAATGACTGAACCGTCCAATTGTACGGGAAACCTTGTGATAAAACCTTTGCATATATACCCTGAGCACGTTTCAAATTATCTTTGGTAATCTCACCCTCATTTTCAATTCCCATGAAAGAAGCAAGGGGTTTTTGTAGATTCAGACATTGGAAAAACTGATGGCTTGTACGCGTGGTTCCATCAGGGTATGTATAGTTAACTGTGATGGTTGCTTTGCCAACTTCTGTGACCCATACTGAATAGCCGGATTCCACAACCTCGACTAAGTTTCCAGTTTCAAAATCTTCAGCTAACCATTTGTCAACTACATGCTCAATGGATGAGGTACCGCATCCGGATATACTCACAGTGAGGCTGGAATCAGCAATCTCAGCCACAGCTATCTTCAATGGATTTTCAACATTTACATACAGGTTATTGAGTTTAACTGGAGCTATAACTGGTGTGTTGAACTTCTGAGCTTGCGCGTGGGTATTGGATACAGAACCAAATCCAATGAATGCCATTACACTGACCAGTGCTTTGATTTTTGTTCTCATAATTTGTGGTATTAGGGTTTAGAAATATTCGAGTCAAATAATTTACCTTTAGGACT
>NVSU01000012.1 GCA_002401345.1 Candidatus Wolfebacteria bacterium | reverse complement strand
CATTTCTTGTATTTTTTCGCGCTCCCTGACGCTTAAATGTTGATATTTCATAACACTTGATATATTACCAAGTGTTGCACTTACTTGTTGAACCTAGGGTATGTGTTTCCTCCTTTACTGAGTATAAAAAAATAGCAAAATAATGTATTTTTACTTAGCTTGACAATTGGCTAAATCTTATGTTATAATACACCCAGATTTGTTTGGACTAGATCGTCCGTTAAATACATAAAATTTAACTTTTAAAAATGCAACCCAATGAAAATAAAACTTCCAGTTACAGGAAAAAAGTCATTGCGTAAAGTTTACGCCTCTAATGTCAAAAAGGTTATTTACTATGTTTATGCCAATTCTCTAGCATTCGATGATTTAGAAACAATCATTAAGTTTATGAAAAAAGATTTTCCGCTGGCTACCGACATTCGTATACATCATTTTGGTTATCCAAGGTATTCTTTTGAATCAGCATATGGTGTTTCAATGAAAATTGAGAAAGCCCCGTCTGATATCAGAGTCGATACAAGTTGGTTGGATTAAAAAATAGTGGCAAAAAAGCTCCAAAAAATTTTGGAGCTTTTTTTATTTTATATATTTCCGCAAAAACTCCTCTTTAAACGTGTCAAATGTGTTTTCAATAATTGATGAACGGATGTCTTTAGTGAGCTGAACCATAAAGTGAAGATTATGAATTGACGCAAGTGTCGATGCGAACATTTCTTTTGCCCTAAAAAGGTGGGAGATATATGCACGAGTATAATGCTTGCATGTATAACATTCACAGTCAGATTCAATCGGGGAAAAATCTTTACTAAATTTTGCATTAGTAATATTTATTTTTCCATCCTTTGTGTGAAGCTGGCCGTTTCGAGCAACACGTGTTGGTGCGACACAGTCAAATAGATCAGTACCATTCTCTACTCCTCCAAATATATCTGCTGGCTCACCAATACCAAGCAAGTGACGAGGTTTATCTTCTGGAAGAATCTTATTTACCCATCCTACAACTGAATACATATCTTCTTTATTAAATGATCCTCCTATACCAAATCCATCAAATTCTCTTCCACTGGTATCCACTTTCCCCGACTCTGCTCGGGACGAATTATTCGAAGTAATTCGCATTTCTTTAATTATTCGAGCAGATTCTTCTCGAAGATTTTTATGGCGACCTCCTTGAACAATACCAAAGAGTGCTTGTTGTGGAAGATTTTTTTTATTTCGTATTTCTTGTAATGTATGAAATTCATCTAAACTTCGTTGTGCCCATCGATGTGTTCGATCCATTGCTTCTCTTTGATATGCTTCAGAAGCCTGAGGTGATGTACATTCATCAAATGCAAATATAATATCAGCACCGAGTGCTTCTTGAATCTGCATGGAGCTCTCTGGAGTAAATCGATGGGAGCTTCCATCGATATGCGATTTAAAGGTAACTCCCTCTTCATCGATAGTTGCGAGCTTACAGTGTCCCCCTTCTGTATCTGTACAAACCTCATCCGTATCACTGGCAATTTTTGATACATTAGATCCAAATGCGGCACCAAGGGAAAACACTTGAAATCCACCAGAGTCCGTCATAATGGGACCATTCCAATTCATAAACGAATGAAGCCCACCTGCACCTTGTACTATTTTATGTCCGGGTTGTAGATACAGGTGATAGGTATTTGCGAGCACCACATCAGCACCAAGTTTTTTGACTTGTTCTGGTGAAAGCGATTTAATAGTTGCTTTTGTACCTACTGTCACAAATGCTGGAGTTGGTATATCACCATGAGGAGTACTGTAGGTTCCTGCCCTTCCAAGATTATTTGGTAGTTTTTTTTCAATTTTAAAATTAAAATCTGACATAAACTGACTCAACTAGAAAATTATGTATACACTAGTTATTTTTTTAGTACTTGTACAAACCTTAGTTCCTGAATATTTACAGGACTTGCCAATACTATTTTTTGAAGAGGGTCACGTGGATCTCGAACGATATTTCTTACATCTGCTATAAGATATGAATTAATCGATGGAATGATCACTTCCAATCCATCTATAATTTCTATATCTCGAGGTATAGTAAACTCAAAATTACCAGACCCCTTTCCTGTTAAGGTAACAAATATATCGAACTCAGAAAGTATTCCTTCTATTTCATTACCTGATTTTGAAAATAGTGTGACTCGTGATGAATTTGAAAATACATCTTTGATTTCGCCAAGCACTACATTTCCACGTGCGATTATGTAATCACCCACTTCGACTCCAGAATCAGATCCTATATCAATAATAAGTGTTCCGTAGGGAGATTGATTAGGCTTGGTAAGAATTGAAGCTACTGTGAGATCTTCTTCGTTTTCATTGCTTCGGTTAAATAATTCTTTTAATTTCTTATTTTCTTCAACTATTACATCGTTGTATTGAAAAGAAATTTCAAATTCATTCAATCTTTCACGAAGCAGCTCGTTTTCTTCAACAAGTGAACGTTTTGATGCAAACGAAGATGTGACTCCGCGCACAGTGTCAGTTATAGAAATTTTAGCCTTCCATAGCGGAAGTGTAATTGCATGAAATACTGACGAAAGCGGGCTAAAAAAAGAAAAACGGGAAAGTATCACGAGTATCACAAGTACACCTATCGCAATAGCTATTGTTCTTTTTTTCCGCTGAGCGGATTTTCTATTCGAGAGGATAGTCATCTTCAGTTGACACTAATAGTTCCTTATACTCATCAACGTCTTCAAGAATAATCCCAGTTCCTCGTGCAACTGCACTCAATGGATCATCTGCTACATGAATCGGTATTTTCAGAATATTTTTTAATAACACCGCTAAATCTTGAATAAGTGCACCACCTCCAACCAATGTAATCCCTCGTTTCATCACATCAGATAAGATTTCAGGTGGAGTAATTTCAAGTACCTCTTTAATTCCCTCTACTAATCCATTTATTGAGTGAGAAAGTGCTTCTCGAACATCAGCATCCGTCAAAATAACTTTACGAGGAAGACCTGTTACCAGATCACGACCACGAATCTCAGCTTCAATATTATTGCCACCAATCACTGAGCCAATCGCTATCTTCACTCCTTCTGATGTTCTCTCTCCAATAAGCAATTTAAACTCATCTTTAACATATGAAATGATATCATCGTTTAATTTATCTCCTGCAATTCTAATATTTTTTGATTTTACAATTCCTCCAAGTGAGATGACTGCAACATCAGTTGTCCCTCCTCCAATGTCGATTATCATAGATCCTACCGGTTCCTTTGTAGGCAAGTTTACCCCAATAGCTGCAGCCATTGGTTCTTCAATAATATATATTTCTCGCGCTCCTGCGCTCTTGGCTGCGTCATACACCGCACGTGTTTCGACACTTGTAATTCCAGAAGGAACTCCAATGACTACACGCGGTCGAAAGAATTTTTTAGATACTTTCTCTGCCTTATTTATAAGATATGCGAGCATCTCTTCTGTAACTTCGAAATCTGAAATCACTCCATCAACAAGAGGACGCACCGCCTTAATGTGACCAGGTGTTCGTCCAAGCATCGCCCGAGCATCACTTCCTACTGCAACGACCTGACCAGTTTTTTGGTTGACCGCAACCACAGATGGTTCATTGAGAATAACTCCATGACCTTTTAAATACACAAGTGTATTAACTGTCCCTAAGTCAATTCCAATGTCATTAGAAAATAATTTGTAAAATTTATTTAGCATAGTGTATGTATTATTCTGAAAGCATTTTTACTGCATCTTCAATAGACACAATATTCGAATCACTCTCATTTCGCTTTTTTAACTCGGCACCGCCACCTTTAAGACTCCTATTACTTATCACTATTCGATACGGAATACCTATAAGATCTGCATCTGCAAATTTCTCACCCGCACTTACCTCACTTCGATCATCATACAAAACCTCAACTCCTTTACGTTCAAGTTCATTATAAAGCTCCATTGCCTGTGTAGATACGTTGGTATCATCACTAGAGAGCTCTATTAGATGAACTTTAAACGGAGCAACTGACTCGGGCCATATAATTCCTTTATCATCTGAGAATATTTCAACAACTGTTCCCATTACCCGCGGAATACCGATCCCATATGAACCCATATATACGGGATGATCTTTCCCATTTTCGTCTTTATAGGTTAATCCTAATGCCTTGGAATATTTAGTTCCCAATGAATATATGTCACCAACCTCACCTGCAACGCCTTCCTTAAAATTAAAATCTTCTTTTTTAAATCCAAAATCTGCAAATATTTCTTCAGCGTAATCAGCTTTGTTTATGGCAAGTTTCTTTTTTTCATCATACATAATGGTATCTTCACCTGCGTCTGTAAGCGTTTGAAATTCAAAAGAATATTTTGAAAATGGAGCACCGTTTGACATTGTTAAGTATGTATTCTCACCAATACCTATTCTTTCGAATATATTTTTGTACACACCTTTCATTGCTTCGTAGAACTCATCATGCTCTTCTTTGTTCTTTGAAAAAGAATACAAATCCTTCATGAGAAATTCTCTGCCTCGAAGAAGGCCGCTTTTTGCTCGCAATTCATTTCTGAATTTAGTTTGAAACTGATATGCATAAAATGGTAGATCCCTATATGATGAAACAAATTCTTTCATTATATTTGTAATGGGTTCTTCGTGAGTAAATGCCAACCCCAGCTCAGTATCATTTTTTAGTGATGTCCTAAACCAGTTGTCTACAACCTCATCTGACCATCGATCTGTTTTTTCCCAAATCTCTTTTCCCTGTAGCGCCGTCATTATCATTTCTTGACTTCCGACTTTATTGAGCTCGTCACGAATTATGCTCTTTATATTCTCAATCACACGCAGTCCGAGTGGGAGATAAGAATAGACACCAGCCATTTCTTTGTGTATAAATCCCCCTCGAACCAAAAGTTCAGCATTTTTTGAAACCTCATCAGAGGGACCTTCTTTTCGTGTTTTTGTAAATAGTTTAGACTGTAGCATACACAACATGTTACAGTAAAAATGGGTGCCAGTCAAAGAACACTGGCCTTTATAAAACTCCCTTAAAACGTTTGCAATACCTATGTATTTTTGATAGAATCTTGCCTATGACTGAGAATAAAAACACAGACACAATGATAGATGAAATGTTCAATGCAGGGGCACATTTTGGCTATAGCAAGCGAATGCGACACCCTTCTACTAAGAAATTTATCTTCACACATAAGAATAAAACAGATATTATTGATCTCGAAAAAACCTACGAGTCACTTCAAGATGCGAAAGCGTTTATAGAGGGTCTCGCGAAGGATGGAAAAACTATCCTTTTTGTAGGAGTAAAACCTGAATCAAAAGATGTGATAAAAGAAGCAGCGTCCTCTATTGAGATGCCATACGTAACAGAGCGTTGGATTGGAGGTACACTTTCGAACTTTTCTGAAATAAAATCACGAGTTGATACACTCCTTGATATGCGTACAAAAAAAGAAGCCGGAGAATTTGATAAATATACAAAAAAAGAGCAATTGCTTCTTGAACATAAAATGAACAAGCTAGATCGACTTTTTTCTGGTCTTGTGAATCTCAAAAAACTTCCTGATGCTCTATTTGTAGTAGACAGCAAACACGAGCACATAGCGATTAAAGAAGCTCAATTACTCGAAATTCCAGTATTTGGACTATGTAATTCAGATTGTAATATAAAAGAAATTGAGCACCCTATTGTTGCAAATGATTCGGCTATCTCAAGTATTTCTTTTTTCACTCACTCATTAGTTGATGCGTACAAAAAAGCACTCTCATCTAAAAATAAAGAAGAATAATCTATTATGACTACAATAACAACAGAACAAATAAAGGAATTGCGTGATGAAACTGGTATTTCAGTCATGCAAATAAAGAAAGCATTAGAAGAAGCAGAGGGAGATCGAGAAAAAGCTCTCATGGTATTGAAGAAAAAAAGTGGTGTAGATGCATCAAAAAGATCTGAACGATCTACAAAAGAAGGATTAATCGTTATTAAAACAGAGGGTGAAAAAACGATTGTTCTCACTCTTGGAAGTGAAACTGATTTTGTATCAAAAAATGATGACTTTATTGCACTTGCTCATTCACTGACTGATACTGCTCTAGCTGACGGCATAGATGCAATGCGTGAACATGCACCAGACATCATAAATCCAGTAATTCAAAAAATAGGTGAAAATATTCAGTTAATAGATGTTGAAATCTATACTACATCTGGTGATGATCAACTAAACTCATATGTACACAGTGGAAAATATGCAGTAGTCGTAGTTCTCTCAGGGGGCACTCCTGAAATAGGAAAAGATGTTGCAATGCATATTGCTGCAATGAAGCCTGAGTATATTCGAAGAGAAGATATTGATGAAAAGTCAAAAACTATGGCCGAAGAAATGTTTCAAAAAGAGGTGGACGAAAGTGATAAGCCAGCAGAAATAAAGGAAAAAATGCTACAAGGAAAGATTGATTCATACTTTAAAGAACGAACTCTTCTTGATCAGACATTTATTAAAAATGGTGATCAGACCGTGGGACAACTACTGGAGCACGCAGCAGATGGTCCGTTGACAATTAAAGATTTCAAAATATATTCTATTGGATAATAGAGAATTATGATTATTCCCTTCATTTCTTTTTTGGTGTCCCTTGTTGCAATAATTGCGATCATTTATATTCGAGTAATAGAAATACGCAAAGGTGCAATTAGTCCTAATATCTATAATAGAGAAGGTCTTACATTTTCTCGTCTTTTGCCACAACAACAGACTTCTCTTAAGAAATATGGACATACACTTGTATTGATTATCCTTAAATATTGGATTAAACTTCAATATGCAGTCAAAAAAATAAAGAATAAATTATTTCCCAAAGTTTCAACGCCATTAGGCAATAAAAAAAAATCCAGTAACGGTACAGTATCTAACTTCTTTTCTAGCATTAACCAATACAAGAAAGAGCTAGGTAGAATAAAAAATGAAATGAAAAAAGACCTGTCCACGGATGTGGAAGAACAGGAACGAGTAAAATAAATTTTAGTTATAGACGCCGGAGTAGCCCCGACGCACAAGGTCGGGGTCCCGATCAAAGCATCGGGACTCAGTTGATTACTATGTCTTTTTTTATTAAATAAAGATAGAATAATAGAAAACAAATAAAATATAAGCCGGAGTAGCTCAGTTGGTAGAGCAGTCGCTTTGTAAGCGATAGGTCGGGGGTTCAAGTCCTCTCTCCGGCTCAATAAAACAAAGACACCATACACATTAGTGTATGGTGTCTTTGTTTTTAGTCGGAGAGAGGGCTTGAAAGCCGGAGGCGATATACAAGACGAGGAGGAACGACGAGTGCTTGTCGACGAGGCGGGGTCGCAGGTACTTAGACTTTTGTGAGTTAACGAGACAAAAGACTTAGTAACTTGTGACCAAGTCCCCTATCTGTATAGAATTGCACAGTCAAACGCAAATGAAAAATAAAAAAAGCTCAATACACATTATGTGTATTGAGCTTAAAGATTAGGTGAGTTCTAGTTTTTTTAAGTAAACCTTTCCATGAGACACCTCCACTCTATATACTTCTGATAATTCATATCTTTCCCGAAGATTATATGTTCTAAACTCCCCATCAGGTAACTCAAATGTAGTCAGATATCTACTGTAAAAATCAAATTTTACTTCAATGATTGTCTCAACCTTGATATTGCAATTTTTACATTCTTTTAAAAGCTCTTCATCAGCTCCATATCCCCAACCTGCATCTCTACCACTTTTCCATATTAGAATAGATCCACGAACTATAAATGCAAGGCCAACAAAATAAATAACCAAAACAGAGAGGTCGAACTCGTGAGTATATCCTAGAAACAAAAAGAAACTTCCCAGACCGATTATAAAAAGACCTGAAAGTATCGCGAATATTGCTCTTGTTATCATATTAAATTATAAATGAGCTTAATGCTCATATTAGTATTATGTATCTATATATATAGTACCATGGTAGTTGTAATTTGGCAATATTAAATGGATACGCCTCATGACTCAGGTTTGAAATACAACAATCTCCCTACCTCATATAAAAAAACCATTTCGCCAGTTGGAGAAATGGTTTTTTATATGATGAGTATATTACTCCATTGAGTTCATAGCTTCCGATTCGTGACTTTTGTGTTCACTGCTTTCGCAATTTCCACATCCACTGCATCCTGCACCACATGCTCCACCTTTACAAGCCTTACATGAACATCCAAGAATAAGCTTAAGCGCGGCAAGACCAACGAGAATGTAAATTATCCATTCTATGACAGGTGCTCCACCGAAAATTAAATTAATAACATTAAGATTTGATCCTATGAAGCCTCCCACTCCAATAAGTCCCCAGTTCACTCCTCCTATGAGAACAAAAATCATAGAAACAGATCCCCAGCTACATTTTTGTGTACCTTTATGCATATTACTTGTAATGCGCAGTATATTACGTACCACGCATATAATTTTTCTAATAATGTGACCTCTCTCTATATTACTATAGAGTCTCAATAGTTACCAGAAGGGTCTGTACGGGGTGTACCGAGCTATTCAAAATAATTCCTCAATCGAATGACTTTTTCGTTCTGACGGAGCTTTTCTTGTACTTTAGCTTCAATTTGACGAATTCGCTCCCGAGTTACGCCGAATTCATGTCCCACTTCTTCAAGTGTATGTTGTACCCCATTCACGAGTCCATATCTCATTTCAAGAATCTTTCTTTCTTTAGGACTTATTTCTGATAATATATCTCGAATTTGATCACTCAAAATTCTCCGAGATGAGTCCTGGTCCGGCTTTAGTATCTTTGTGTCAGCAATAAATTCTGACATGGTGGACTTATCATCGTCGTTACCAATCGGCTTCTCAAGAGAAATAGTATCCTGACTTATCTTTCTAATTATATGAATTTTCTCAACGTCTAAATCCATTTCTGCCGCGATTTCCTCAGGCAATGGATCTCGCCCAAGATCTTGAGAAAGTCTTCTAAACATCTTTTTATATTTAGAAATAGTTTCTACCATATGAACGGGGATACGAATCGTTCGTGACTGATCGGCAAGCGATCGAGTGATTGATTGTCGAATCCACCATGTGGCATATGTTGAAAATTTAAATCCCTTTGTCCAGTCAAATTTATCAACTGCCTTGAAAAGTCCTAAATTCCCTTCTTGAATAAGATCAAGTAATGTAAGGTCAGAACTTCTTCCGACATATTTTTTTGCAATAGAAACCACTAGTCTAAGATTAGATCGAGCCAAAAGATTTCGTGCTTCCGCGTCCCCCTTTTCTATACGCTGCGCATATTCTTTTTCCTGACGAGCAACAAGAAGGGGGTATTTTCCTATTTCCTTCAAATACATTTGGATAGAATCACGTCCAGTCGGTTTTTGTTTAAATTTATATTCAGTTTTCTTTGGACTCTCATCAATATCAAGTAAATTACCACTCTCTAATACATCAATACCACTATCGGACAATATTTCGTAGACTTCATCTAGAAAAGTAACTTTATTCTCAATATTAGGAAACGTCTTGAGAATTTCATCGTATGTTATAAATCCTCTTTTTGCTCCTTTTTTCACAAGTACCGCTAAGTCAGCACGTAATTCATCAATTTTTCGTGTCTTTTGACCAACTTTCTTAACTGCTTTCTTTTTTTTCTTCCCACTGACAGCTTTTTTCTTTCCGCCAGCTGGCGGATTTTTCTTTTTTTTGCTTGCCCGAGCGGGTGCAGTTTTTTTCTTTCCGCCAGCTGGCGGATTTTTCTTTTTTTTGTGTGCCCGAGCGGGTGCAGTTTTTTTCTTTCCGCCAGCTGGCGGATTTTTCTTTTTTTTGCTTGCGCGAACTAATTTTTTCTTTTTTGTTGCCATAATAATGTGATGTAATTACTTATAGTTGTTCAATGCGACGATTTTTAAGTGTATGAATTTCTCCTGTGAGTTCCTGACATTTTATTAAAATTTCAGAAGCCTGTGTGTGATTGTTTTCTTTTTCTGCCTTATTAAGATCTTTCATGAGTATATCGAGTTCTTTTTTTAAATATTCTTCTTCAAGATTTAATAATAATTCCTCCACTGTATCTTCAACACCACCTGAATCTTCATAAAAAACTTCTGTCTCAAAAATAAGTTCATCTTTTTTTTCTTTATCAAGAGCTTTAATTTTCTCGAACATTTCATCTCCCACTATTGAATGTAGTGAATCTTTTAATTTAACCGTAATGTCATTATTATTTTTAGTCTCTTGCCATACTAATATTCCGACCAATTTTCTTAAAACTGAATCTTTAGCTGGTGATCGCTTTCCTTTAGCAATTCGCGATCCAGTCTCTTTATCTTGTCTATTTATGATAGATGAAGTAGTAGTCTGACTAAGTGAATTAAAGTCTTGCCAAATAACATCTTCTTTATTATTTGTCTTTTCAGCAATTTTCTTTATAAAATGTGACTGATCCATACTACTCTCAAGTAATGCGACAAATGGAAGTACTTTTTCTCGTATCGCTCTTCCCTGTACTCGCGAATCACTGGAAGATGCCAATATTTCATCTAGATAAAAATCTATAACATACTTTGAATTCTTCAATATATCTTGCCATTTTGTTCCGTGTGTCTGTATGTAATCAGCAGGATCCATGCCTTCCGGTAATGAGGTAATTTTTACATCCATTCCAAATGAAAGCGCAATCTTGGCTGCTCGTCCTGCTGCTTGAATACCTGCGGTGTCGCTATCAAATGCTATAATTAAATTCTTTGAAAGCGCTTTAATTTGACCCAAATTGTTAAACTTATTCTCATCCTTCAGTGTCAGTGTATCTGCGAGTGCAGTACCAGACAGTGCAACTGTATTTTTAAAACCAATTTGATGAGATAACACTAGGTCAAACTGTCCTTCAACTAAAATTGAAAAGTTTTGTTTTCGAATATGAGACTTTGCTTTATCTATTCCGTAAAGTACTGCGGATTTGTTAAATAATACAGTATCAGGACTATTGAGATATTTTGCTGATTTTTCATCGTCTTTAAAAATTCTTCCCGAGAATGCGATTACTCTTCCAGAACTATCCATTATTGGAAACATTATTCTTCCCCTAAATCGATCATAATAACGCACCTCTGAAGTTGAATCAGATGGTGCTTTTATTATGAGTCCAACTTTTTCTATATCAGAATCCGTGAATGAGGCATTTTTAAGATGAGTAGAGAGATTACTCCATTCATTAGGTATGTACCCTATTCTAAATTCTTTAATGGTTTCATCTGTAATTCCACGCCCTCGCAGATACTCTTTAACCTCTTTATGTTGTTCAAGTGATTGTTCGAAAAATTTTGTAGTATCTTCAAGTATGGTATAGAGTCTATCCATTTCATCTTTTACTTTTGGATCAATTTTTGTAAGTTCAACTCCCGCTTTATCAGCAAGTGTTTTTAATGCGCCCTTAAAATCTAATCCTTCGAATTCTTGAACAAATGTAAAAATATCTCCTTTAGCAGAACAACCAAAACAGAAATAATGATCTCGTTCTGGAGATACAAAAAATGATGGTGTTTTTTCATTGTGGAAAGGACATAATGCACGATGGTTGATACCCGCTTTATCGAGTTTTATGTATGATGAAACGACATCAACTATAGTGAGACGCTCTTTTATTTTTTCCACTGGAGAACGCATATATGGCTCGTAGATAACAATACGTAGGAAGTGGAGGTGTAACGCACATGCATCACTACTGTCCATTCACTACTTATTATTAATTAATATATTACTTCTTTGCCTCTTTTACTTCCTTTTCCTCTCCGCCAGCTGACGAATTCTCTTCTTTTGATTTATTCTTAAGACGGAATCCGGTTCCAGCTGGTATAAATCTACCGATAATCACATTTTCTTTAAGACCTCTCAGGTCATCTTCACCTCCTCGAATTGCATTAGTAATAAGAACCCTGTTGGTATTTTGGAATGAAGCAGCAGAAAGCCAACTTTTTGTAGTCAAAGATACCTCAGAAATACCTAATACGATCTCTTCAGCCTTGGCTTCTTTTCCTCCTTCTTTCTTAAGAAGAACATTCTCTTCAACGAGCTGTATATTTTCTACTATTTCTCCAGGAGAAAATAGAGTTTCACCTGCGTCTTTTATTCTTCTTCGAGAAAACATTTGTCTGATAATAACTTCAATATGTTTTCGTGAAGTTGACGCACCCTGCAATTCATACACTTTATCAATTTCGTGAACAATATATTGTTCGGCTACTTCTTTACCTCCATACTCGAAGACTGACGCAATATTTGCTGATCCATCAGTAAGAAGCTCTCCTTTTACAACTTTATCACCAACCTTTACCCTAGACCTTCTAATCTCTGGAATATGATATTCTTCCTGATTTGTCTTACCTTCTTCAATACTATCGTTGAGTACTACAATAGTTTTACCTCCCTCATCCTTTTCATTTACTTCAATAACTTCCCCATCACTTTCACTTACCACTGCAGCATTCTTAGGAATTCTTCGTTCAAAAATTTCTTCTACACGAGGAAGACCTTGGGTGATATCAGCTCCACCAGCCACACCTCCTGTATGGAAGGTTCGAAGCGTAAGCTGTGTACCCGGCTCACCAATAGCTTGCGCTGCAATAATACCCACGGCTTCACCAAGTTTAACCAGCTCATTACGTGCAAGATCTAATCCATAACATTTTCTACATAATCCATGAACAGTTTTACATGTAAGTGGAGTTCGTGCTTGTATTTCTTCAACACCTTTATTTTCAATATCAAATGCAATTCTCTTAGTAATTAATTCTCCCTTTTTATACAACACAGTACCTTTGGAATCTTTAATATCTGCACCGACAGTACGTCCTCTAATAATTTTAGAGAGTGGAATTTCCATTCCAGACACATTCTCCTTTGTCATAACTTTAGTATCCTTTGTTTTACAGTCTTCTTCGGTAACCACAACATCCTGTGCTACATCAACCAAACGTCGAGTCAAATAACCTGCTGAGGCAGTCTTAAGCGCAGTATCAGCCAATCCTTTTCGAGCACCATGAGTAGTAATGAAGTATTCAAGAGGAGAAAGACCTTCTGTATATGATGGAATAACTGGGAATGCAATAATCTTCCCTGTCGGGCTTTGAATAAGACCTTTCATTCCTGCCATTTGAGACAATTGACCAAGAGACCCTCGAGCTCCAGAGGTCAAAATATCATGTGCGGAACTATCATTCACAAGTGTATCTGGGAGTAATTTTTCAATTTGTTGTTTTACATTTTCCCAAATCTCTATAGTTTTTCTGTATTTTTCATCTTCAGACAGAAGTCCTTCTTCATATTGATTTGTGATTTCCTGCTGAGCTTCTTTACCCTTTTCAACAATTTTACCTTTTCCTTCTGGTACTTTTACATTGTCAAAACCCCATGTAATACCTGCATGAGTCATATATTTGAATCCAAACTGCTTAATCTTATCAAGCACTTTAGGTGTTCCATCAATTCCATATTCACGTATAAGATCATCAACAAGTGAAGACATTTTTCTCTTATCAATTACTTCATTTATGTAATCAAATTCAGGAGGCAAGCTACTATTAAACAGAAGACGTCCAACTGTTGTTTCAAATATTTCTCCTTTGAATTGCTTATACTTAGGACTATCAGTGCCCATAACTTTAATGCGAGCTCTAAAACTTAATTCACCAAATTCATATGTTGCAATTGCATGGTTAGGTCGTGCAAAAATCTTTCCTTCTCCTTTTTCCCCGTCAATAATTTTAGTCATCCAGTAACATCCAAGCACAATATCCTGCTTAGGATCAACGATGGCGCTACCTGTTTGTGGTTTCAGTAAGTTTTTATTAGCAGCCATAAGTTCCTTTGCTTCCAATTGAGCTTCTGCAGAAAGAGGTACATATACCGCCATTTGGTCTCCGTCGAAGTCAGCGTTGAATGCAGTACATACGAGAGGATGTACCTGAATTGCATTTCCTTCGATGAGAATAGGGTTAAATGCCTGAATACCAAGTCGGTGAAGCGTTGGGGCTCGGTTAAGCAATACATATTTACCCTGAATAATTTCTTCAAGAATCTCCCATACTTCCGCAACTCCCTCTTCAATAAGTTTATTTGCTCCTCGAATATTAAACGCCATTTCTGATTCAAGAATTTTTGCAATAACAAATGGCTTAAATAACTCAAGTGCCATGTGTTTAGGTAATCCGCACTGATTTAATTTCAATTGTGGTCCTACTACAATTACTGAACGTCCTGAATAATCTACTCGTTTTCCGAGCAGGTTTTGACGAAAGAGTCCTCGCTTACTTTTAAGATTATCCGCAAGAGACTTAAGAGCTCGACGCTGGGACTGACTCATCGCCTTGGAATCTGACTGCTTTGATATTGAGTTATCAATAAGAGCGTCAACTGCCTCCTGGAGAATTCTCTTTTCATTTCTCAAGATCACATCTGGTGCCCCAATTTCTTTTAGTTTCTTTAGTCGATTATTTCTATTAATCACACGTCGATAGAGATCATTAAGGTCTGATGTTGCATGTCGTCCCCCATCAAGTGCAACCATTGGTCGAATTGCTGGCGGAATCACTGGAATTGCGGTAAGAAACATCCACTCTGGACGAATATCAGAATGCATCATGGCACGAATAAGACTCATTCGCTTCTTAAGTTTAGCCCTCTCTGTAACTCCTCCCTTTTCTATCATTTGCTCTGTCTTCTCTTTTAGTTTCTGCAGATCTAAATTTTTGAAAATATTATAAATAGCTTCAGCTCCAATATTCGCTTCAAAACTTGCTCCATATTTTAGAGAAAATGTATGATACTCGGCTTCGCTAAGCACTTTACCTTCACGTATTTCGGCAATTTCCTTTTTTGTGGTAACAAATAGTTCCTTCAGTTTATCTTTTGTATCTTGATCTCCTGTAGTTTTTGTCTTTTGTTTGTACTCATGCTCAAGTTCTTTAAGAATTGATTCTTTTTCGCTCTCTATAACTTTTGTGATAATGTAGCCTGCAAAGTATACAACTTTTTCTAAATCTGTAATTGAAATATTCAAAAGTATACTCATTCGAGATGGTACTCCTCTCAAAAACCAAATATGAGCAACAGGGCTGGCAAGCTCTATATGTCCCATACGTTCTCGTCGAACGATTGATCGAGTAACTTCAACTCCACATTTCTCACACACGATTCCCTTATAACGAATTCGTCGATATTTTCCACAGTAACATTCATAGTCTTTTTCAGGACCAAAAATTCGCTCGTCGAAAAGTCCTCCCCTTTCACTTCGGCCAGTTCGATAATTAATAGTTTCTGGTTTTACTACTTCACCAGATGACCACTCCTTTATTTTTTCAGGAGATGCCAACTTGAGTGAAATAAAATCAAAATCTGTTTTTTCTATATTGTTCATAATATGTATGTAATAGTTATTTTTAGTAAGAGTGCTATTATTTTCCCTTTTCCTTATCCGATTCAAGACGAACATCCAACGCAAGTCCTCGCAAATAGCTCAACAGCACATTAAATGATGCTGGTAGATTTGGCTGAGTAATTGGTTCACCCTTAATAATAGAATCAAAAGCCGCAGATCGACCTACAATATCATCTGACTTTATAGTTATCATTTCACGTAATATATGAGATGCACCATATCCTTCAAGTGCCCACACTTCCATTTCTCCAAATCTCTGACCTCCACTCTGAGCTTTACCTCCCAATGGTTGTTGTGTGATTAATGAATATGGTCCAATTGATCTCATGTGAATCTTGTCCTCCACCATGTGGTGAAGTTTTAGTATATACATGTATCCAACTGCAATATCCTGATCAAACTTTTCTCCTGTTCTTCCATCAAAAAGTTTAATAAGTCCGTTCTCTGGTATGCCTGCTTTCACAAGTTCACCCTTTATCTCTTCATGACTAGCTCCCAAGAATGGAGGAACAATTGCTTGATATCCAAGCTCATTAGCCGCCATTCCGAGGTGCATTTCCAAAATCTGCCCGAGGTTCATTCGAGATGGCACTCCAAGTGGTGTCAGTATAATGTCGACAGGAGTTCCATCTTCTGAATAAGGCATTTCTTCTACAGGTAGAATGGTTGAAATTACACCCTTGTTTCCGTGTCGGCCAGCAAGTTTGTCTCCCACTGATATATTTCGAAGCTGTGCAATCTCAATGACAATCTTTTTAATTATTCCAGACTCAAGATTGTGTCCTAATTCTCGTGAGAATATTTTCACACCTATCACACGTCCTTTTTTCCCATGCTCCATCCGAAGAGATGAATCTTTCACATCACGAGCCTTTTCAGCAAAGATAGATCGGAGAAGACGTTCTTCTGGGGTCAACTCTGTCTCCCCTTTTGGTGTAATTTTTCCAACTAGAATATCGTTCTCTCGTACCTCTGCTCCCACTCTCACTATTCCTTCACCGTCTAGATCTTTCAATTTTATTTCTCCTACGTTAGGTATATCACGTGTTGTAATTTCCGGTCCAAGTTTTGTATCTCGTACAATCGCAGTGAACTCCTCTACGTGAATGCTCGTAAGTGTACTATCACGTACAAGTCGTTCAGAAAGCACAATCGCATCTTCGTAATTGGATCCAGCCCATGACATAAATGCCACTCTGAGGTTCTTTCCAATCGCAATTTGACCATTGTCTGTACTTGAGGTATCTGCCAATATGTCTCCTTTACTTACTTTATCTCCTACATTCACGATTGGTCGTTGATGATATACAGAGAAGTTATTGTTTCTTAAATAATTTATAAGTTCAAATGTCTGTGATTTTCCTTTGTTATTTTTTACAACTATTTTTTTCGCGTCAACATATGTCACAGTTCCAGCTTCCTCAGCAATCGCAAGTCTTCCTGAATATCGTGACGCCAACTCTTCCATACCTGTTGCAACAAGTGGTGCTTCAGGTAGTAAACAAGGGGTTGACTGTTTTTGCATGTTTGAACCCATGAGTGCTCGGTTCGCATCATCGTTTTCCAAAAACGGAATCATAGAAGTAGCGATTGAAAATGCTTGATTGGGTGCAACATCAATATAATCGATATCTTCTTTCGCAACCACTGCAGGACGAGTGTCGGAACGTGCCTCAACTTTATCCTTTAAAATATTCCCATCATTATCGTATGCAATACCACCGTGCGCAATATTATATTTTTCTTCTTCGAATGCATTAAGATACTCAATCTCTTTTGTAATCTTTCCATCCTTTACTTTAATATATGGAGTTTCAATAATCCCAAATTCATTAATTTTTGCATACGTTGAAAGATGAAGAATAAGTCCAATGTTTGGACCCTCTGGAGTTTGAATCGGACATACACGTCCATAGTGAGATGTATGTACATCACGAACCTCAAATCCAGCTCGTTCACGAGTCAATCCTCCAGGCCCCAGTGCTGAGAGTGTTCGCAAGTGTTCTATTTCATATAATACGTTCTCTTGTGACATAAATTGAGACAACTGGTTTGTAGTAAAGAACTCAATGATTCGAGCCTGTAGGGGTCGTTGGTTGATAATATTAATAGGAATAGCACTATCAACATCAATGGTAGACATTCTGTCTTGAATATTTCGTCTAATTTGAGTCATACCTACTCGTATTCGCTGTTGAAGTAGTTCTCCTACGTAACGAACTCGTCGTAGTCCTAGGTGGTCAATATCATCAGCCTTTGATCCTGGAGTCGAATTAAGATCAAATACATGTTTTACTATTGTAATAAGATCCTCTTTTGAAATGGTCTTTCTCTCTAATTCTTTAGGAGTCATACCTTTATCGAATCTCATATTAAACCGGAATCGCCCAACTGGAGAAAGATCATAACGCTCTTCTGTAAAGATCGAATCTATAAATTCTTTTGCATTATCGGCTGTCGCCATATCCCCATCACGTAATCGTCTATAAATTTCAACATATGATTCAGTTTGGCTTTTTGCAGCATCTTTCTCAAGGATTTGTTCCATTAATGCCTGATGCTCCTCATTGTCTGAAAATGCCTTCAGGATTTGCTTATCGGTCTCCATTCCAAATACTCTTAGTAGTGAAGATACTGGGAATTTTCTTTTCTTATCGATTCGAACATATAAAATTCCATTCGCATCTGACTCAATTTCAATCCAAATACCTCTCGCAGGAATAATCTTAGCTCCAAAAAAAGTTTGTCCCTTTATATCAAGATCTGTAAAAAATACTCCGTAACTTCGTGCAAGCTGTGGCACAATGACTCGTTCAACACCGTTTATAATAAACGTACCATGAGACGTCATCATAGGAATATCGGTCATGAAAATTTCCTGTTCATTTGTAGTACCAAGTGTTTTATTAAAAAGTTTTACTCTCGCTTTAATTTGAACCTCATACGTAAGCTTATTTATTTTTGAGTACTTTTCATCGTACTTAGGCTCTGTGACAACGAAATCAGTAAACTCTAATTGAAATTTTTTCTCAGAGTAATCCTGAATCGGAGAAAACTCCTTAAAGACATCTTTAAGGCCCGTCTCTAAAAGATGTTTAAAGGAACTTATTTGTGTTTCCAGAAGGTCTGGAAATGGTACAAGGGGATCTTTGTGTTTAGAAAAATATTTCTTTTCTCTTTTTATGGTACTCATATATATGTACGATATTAATTATATGCTAATAAATGTGGAGTGAAAAAAATTATCGTGCACTCAGCCCCGACGCTTTGGTCGGGACCCCGACCAAAGCGTCGGGACTACAGACAACAAAAAACCAACCTTTTGGAAAGGTGTGGCTAATAATTGTGTTTAGTTTACGTTATTGTAGATTGTAGCAAGATAATCTAAATTTATTTAATATCCGCGCCCACTTCACGAATATTGATAATAAAAAAGTCATTCACCAGTAACTCAATCTTGCGCTCTGAGAGGACCAGTATAGTCTATCGTACTTTTTTTGTCAATCCGGTAGTGATCCGTCTAGTACGGACTACTACCGGATCAATATTTTATTAAAAATTTCTCTTCCATGTCTGCGAACTAGCATATCTCTCTTATCTATCTAGAAATAGTCGCGCGAAGCGTAATTCTTCAAAAGAATACTTATTCTTGAGGATTTTACGTACTTCTGTAAGTTTTGTACCTCCAGATTTCTTAAATGCCTTTTTTATTTCAGAGAGTGAATCGCGGAGCTTCTTTGTGTTCGAATAGAGATAATCTATATCTGGCGGAGCATCATCTTTCAGTAATGTTTCAATGTGAGAGATGATGGTGCCAAAAGTCAATTCGCGTTCCTTAATAATTTCTTCAATGGTCTTTTTTTCCTTCAATAATTCCCTGGTTTTATCGAATGTCGACAGTTTTGAATATCTATCCTTATTTTTCTTCTTTTTCACATCTAATGTTCCTCCTGAATTCACTATGAAGGCATTGTGTTGTGTTTCTTTTTTTGAGTTCTCAAGTGAGGAAATCTCGACTTGATTTTTTTGTGACCTATCAAGTAGTTCCCCATCAAGCATCAATATTCCTTTATCAACTTGGAGCGCAGTACTGTTTAATCCCATTAACTTAAGTCCTGAAAGTGATCTCACTCTTGAGAGCGCGACATATCCCTGGCCCTTCACAAAAGATTTAGAAAGATCAACTTCAGCAGCATCCAAACTCATGCCTTGGCTTTTATGAATTGTAATCGCCCACGCAAGCCTGAGTGGCATCTGAGATATTTCTGCTTTTGTCTTACCTTCCTCTTCGATTATCCAACTTTCAGTATCTGCTATAATTTTCTTTCCATTCTGGATCTTAATGATCGGGCGCCCCTCTATAGAGAAATCGATCACTTCACCCGTTGTTCCATTTACATATCCTTCTTCATAATTATTTTTAACAAACATCACAAGCGCCCCTTTTTTCAACACTAGATTTGCTGGTGCAAGACAACTCTTCTTTAAACCTTCGACTAATACATTGTTTCCCTTGCTGTTCATATTGTATTCGTATTTTTCTGCGTCTATTTTATCAAGTTCTCTATTGTTCATTTCATCAACATCCATATTATGGGTATAGAGCTTTGTGGGAACTGATATTCCCTCGGGGTCTTTTTTATAACGACGACGCAATTTATTCATTGTTTCCTCACTCACAGTATTACTGCGAATTTCATTCAATACATCCAAAAAACTAGAGTCTGTGTGACGGTGTTGTTCTTGTAGATAACAAATGTGAAGATCCATATTGCTCCATGCATCAGATTTATTTAAAAAATTCAGATCTTCACTATTGCGAGAAATAGGTGGAAGTTGGAAAAAATCACCAGAGAGAATAATCTGCATTCCCCCAAATGGCTTATCATTTCGTTTGAAGAGTTTGCATACTTGGTCAATCATATCAAGTAGATGAGAGTGAAGCATGGATACTTCGTCTATGATGAGTACTTCCGTATTCTCAAATCGTTTCCACAGATATTGTTTCTGCTCCATTGCATCAATATCCTGATCCGTCAGCTTGTCTTTAATTCCTATGCCAGCCCACGAATGAATAGTCACTCCACCTATGTGAGTTGCCGCAATGCCGGTTGATGCAGTTACTGCAACACCAACATCTCGTTCCTTTAAATATTTAATATATTTATTAATAAGATATGTCTTACCGCTGCCGGCCTTACCTGTGAGATAGACATTATGTCCCATTTTCAAAATATCGAGTGCTTCTTGTTGTGTCATGTCAATTTTAAATGAATGAAATGAATATTAAATTTGCCTAGCCAGCTGAATGCATCAGCAGTCGGCCAGGGAGCACCCTGTGAAATGATCTTTTAAAGAAAGATCGTCCTGTTAAATAATTATTTAAAAGGATATTTCACTGGGGTCAAAAAACAATATAATCGCTCAGCTTTTAATTACTATATCCACATTGTATCACAGCTTATTTCCTACCTAAATTAACATAAAATATGCACGTGCATATTTTATGTTAATTTTTTACATTAGATATATCACTTAGACGTCCGACGTCTAAGTGATTATTTACGATTTTTTATGTTTACGTTGCTTCCATTTTTCGATTTCCGCATGATGACCAGAGAGAAGCACTTTTGGAACTTTATAATTTTTACCTTTGTGTTTTATTACTTCAGGGCGAGTATACATTTCACTTGATGATATGCGTGTTTCCTCTAATGATTCTTCTTTTCCTAACACTCCTTCTATTTGGCGTGAGATACTATCTATCATTACCATCGCAGGTAATTCCCCTCCCGTGAGTACGTACTCACCTATTGAAACTTCGTCCACATCCATGGACAGATCAGCCTTGAGAATTTTCTTAACTCGAGCATCTATTCCCTCATATCGTCCTGAAATAATTATTATGTCTGTGTATTTTTTAGAAAGAGTAGTTGCATATGTATTTGTAAATTTTTTTCCTGATGGAGACAAGAGAATCACTTTCACATTCTTTTTTACTGCTCGCTTCGCTCCCAGCACAGGCCTTCCTTTTGCTTTTTGTACTGCTCTAATGATTGGCTCGGCATACATAACCATTCCCGGACCTCCTCCATACGCTTTATCATCAACGCGCCGGTGCTTATCTTTCGTAAAATCTCGAGGATTATAGAATGAAACAGAAATCTTTTTATTCTTGAGTGCACGGCCAATAATGCTCTCACGTAAATAAGAGTCAAACATTTCTGGAAATAATGTAATGATGTGAAATCGCATAAGAAAAACCGTGTTCGTACTAAGTACTATAACACGGTTTTTCGGTCTTTCTAAAATTAGAATTTAGATATTTTTTAGATCTTCCATTGCTTCATCAACTGAGCTTGCAGCTGGAGCTGATCGTGGTGGTCGTGGTGCTGCTCCTTCCGGCTCAAGAATCTTAAGATTCACACGAGCATCATTTTTCATTCCAATAACACGAAGAAGTGTTCGGAGAGATCCAGCAGTATTTCCCTGTCGGCCAATGATTTTACCCATGTCCTCAGGATCTACTTCCAATGTAATCAATACACCCATTTCATCGACAGTTCGATTAACTTTGACAGCTTCTGGCTTGTCTACGAGGGCCTTAACTACATATTCAAGAAATTCTTGATCTTTTTCCATAATGTATTTCGTTTCTTACTTGTAATCAGTGCAGCGAGTCGACCGTTCATTACTGCTTACTATATATTTTAGAATTTTTAAAAATATTGTCAATAATTATTATGATCTTTTCATTATTTTACGCCTTCTTAAAATCAAAACATGTATTTGACATTGTTACAAATAAAGGCTAGAATCATGATTAGATACAAATTCTTTAACAATTTAAACGTTTAGTCATGAAAGCAATTAAATACATATGTATTATGTTTTGTATTGCTTCTCTGACGAGATGCACTACAGACAATAGTGAAATCAAGACATCTTCCAAAACAGAAATTGAAATCAATTCATCGGCATTAGCATCAGATTATAGAGAAAAGGCTGTTGCTCAATTTTACAGAAGTGAGTATGACAGCTCTCTTTTTAATCTAAATATAAGTCTTAAAATATTTGAGCGAGATTCAAGTGATGTTGGCATTGCAAGTATATTCAATATTATTGGAGCAGTTCAGGGTAGTAAAGGAAACAATGAACAATCTCTTGAATATTATCTTAAGTCTCTTAAAATATATGAAAACTTAGACGACAGTGCTAATTCAGCAAATCTGTACAACAACATCGGAGAATTTTATAGACATCAAGATGATACTGAAATAGCCCTCGATTATTATGAAAAAGCAATTCTAATTAAAGAAAGGCTTGCAGTAAAAAATCCAACGAATAAAGTATACCAAAAGAGCTTATCAAATACGCTAAATAATATAGGTATTATATTAGCCGGTACTGATAAGAAAGAAGAAGCCCTCAATTATTATTTTCAATCTCTTGAAATTAAAAGACGTTTAGAAGATGACAAAGGTGTATCATCGTCATATACAAATATAGGTAATATTTATAGAAGACAAGATGCTTTTAAAGAAGCTCTTGAATACTATTTATTGAGCCTAAGTATTGATAGGAAGATAGATGACATGGAGGGTATTGGTATAGACTTACTGAATATTGGAATTGTACACATGCAAGAAGAAAATTTTAGCATTGCGTTGAATAATTTTGAAAAAAGTGTCTATATTGCAAAGCAAATTGGCAATGTAAAACTCTTAAGAGAAACTTATTCTAATATTGCTAACATATATGAAACAATGGGAGATATTCCCACGGCATATATATACTTCAAGCTATATACTGAAATGAAAGATACACTCTTAAATAAAGAGAGTATCGATAAAATTGCAGAAATGCAAACAAAGTATGAATCTGTTAAGAAACAGAAGGAAATTGTGATCCTTCGAACGGAAAACCAAATAAAGACAGAGCAATCAAGACGAAGTCAGATTACATTACTAGGAGTGGGTGCTATTTTGATTATAGTTATTATTTTTTCATTGATGCTTTTCAGTCGTTTTCAAGTGACAAAACGTCAAAAGAAAATAATTGAAGAACAGAAGAAACTTGTTGATGAAAAAAACAAAGATATCACAGCGAGTATTCGTTATGCTGAGAGAATTCAGAGAGCAAATTTACCATCTAAGGCTGAGATTGATAGTTTACCGTTTGAAATTTTTGTACTCTTTAAACCAAAAGCTGTCGTTAGTGGGGACTTCTATTGGCTTGCAAAAAAGAAAGGTAAAATATTCCTGGCTGCAAGTGATTGTACAGGACACGGAGTTCCGGGTGCACTAATGTGTCAAACAATTATTCCTCATCTAAACCAAACTGTTAATGAGAAAAATATTTTTAACCCTTCTCTTATTTTGAATGAAGTAAGAAAAGGTGTTATTAATTCGCTCAAATTAGAAGGCTCAGAGGATGAAGACGATGAACAACAAAAAGATGGTATGGATTGTGTGCTTATGATGTTCAATATTAAGAACAAAATTCTAGAATGGGCAGCAGCTTATAATCCACTATACTTATTTAGAGACGATGAACTTTATCTCGAAGTAAAAGGTGATAAGCAGCCTGTAGGGTATGCTGATGCATTAGATGATTTTACTAATCATTCAATTGATCTCAAGTCCGGTGATTGCATCTATGCATTTTCTGACGGTTATACGGATCAATTTGGAGGGCCTAGGAATAAAAAGTTTATGCCTAAGCGATTCAAACAACTACTACTTGATATTCATCATAAGACAATGGAAGAACAAAAGAAAATTTTGGACACTACCATTGTGAGGTGGATGGATGGAGTAGAACAAATTGATGATATTCTCGTAATGGGAATACGAATCAAATAAGGAGCTCATTGAGCTCCTTTTTTTATATTTACAAATCTAAATCTCCCTTATCTATGTCAGTAGCTTTCAACCCTTGTCTTTCACCTCCCCTTCCAAATAGATCAAAAATAAATCGTCCTATATTTGAAGCTATCCTTTCTAATCCTACCTGTATTCTATTTAACGCTGTTGCGATGGGTCCTCTATTTTGAATTTGAGATACTTCTCGCTGTTGTGATGTGACACTGTTGATCTTTACTGAGCCAAGAGAAATTATCTTTTTTGCAATTGCAGGTTTACTAAATTTATATCCATCTTCATCCTTAACTGCAGTCATAGTACTAAAGCTATATTCTTGAGGCTCTTCAAATAAACTTAGATTTCTTCCTGAGAATTTCACCCTAACATCGTTTACTGTACTTTCAATACTTAATAATCGTGGATCAAGTCTATCAACTTCAAAAATTGATTTAGTTCCCGCATTTAACATAAATGATGCTATTACTGCATCTCGATTATTTCTTATATTAATCAGATAGTTTTCAAATGCTTCCCCATTAGCATTAAAAGCTTTCATGAATGAAAATTCTATTACATCAGCAGCTGGACCAGCTGCAGATTGTGTTTCTATAACTTGAGCTGTAAGACCAGTCGGTGAAGATATACTTGCAAGCTTATCTGAATTTACACCAACAAATGCAACTAATAGTAGAGCTGCTGCAATTAAAAGTAATCGTAAATTTTTAGGAGTTAATCCGACTCTTTTCATGTTATTTATTATATCACTTTTTAAATAAACTAATCCTCTTTTATTGGATGAGCAAGAAAATCTTCTAGATCAATTAATGTTTTTTGCCTGCCCCGTTAGAAATCTTTGATTTTGTTCGGGGTGTACCTATTGTTTTTTATAACATTCTCACATTCTTGAGAATGTGAGAATGTTATTTTTTCTTGCTATAATACTTATCTATAACTTCATTAAATGTATTTCCTCTATCAAACTCATTTTTGAAACGCTCAAAACTTGTTGCTCCGGGTGAAAATAGAATTACATATTCTTTGTCTGAAAAATTTTGTATATCTGAAACTATCTCATCAACAGATAAATATTGTTTGACACTTTCTACATCTTCAAGATATCCTATTTTTACCAACTCGTCAATGAGTTTATTGGTTGCACTTCCTTTAAGTAAAAATAATTTTTCTTTTTTTATACAGTGGCTAATTTTATTAGCCAATAATGGAAATTCTAAATTCTTATCAGTCCCTCCTGTTATTAATACTATAGATTTTCCTTGATCTTTAAAACTATCAAGCGCAGCAATGGTTGCCTCAGGAATGGTTGATGCCGAGTCATTTATAATAGCTAGATCTCTATCCTTATATATAACTTCTTGTCGAAATGAAATTTCTGGTAATAATTCAATTCTAGGCAATATTTCATCCCAACTATTAATATGAAAATATGAAATAAGTAATGCAAAAAGTAAATTACTTTTTTTATGCAGTGGCATAAAATTCTTTAACTTGTATATTTTTACTATATTTCCTTCCTTTTGAAATATTATCTCGTCATTATCGAAAAATATACCATTGAGATTACTGTCTAGTTTTGATGTTGAGATAAAATACAGATCTGATTTAGGTTTTTTATTAACAAAATAGTCTGTATAGCCATTATCTTTATTTAATATTAAGAAATCACCAGAGGTTTGATTCTCAAATATATTAGATTTCGTATCCATATATTCCTCTATTGTTTTATATCGATCAAGATGGTCTCTGAATATATTTGTAATAGCAGCAATATGTGGGGGTGTAGTATTTTGTGCAGTAAATTCAAGATTAAATGACGAAAGCTCTAAAACAAAAAGATTTGTTTTTTGAGAAACAATATCAAGGAGGCCTTTTTCAGGTATATTCCCACCAATAACCGATTGTGATATGAAATGATGAACCCAATGAACAATAGTTGTTTTCCCCCTCGTTCCTGTTATTCCAATATAATATGATTCAGGATTTTTAAGTTTAAAATAAGATGCAAATAATGTATAATCATTTTCAATTTGCTTGCCATTTTCCCTCGCAAGAGAGACATAATGATTTTTATATGACACACCAGGTCCCAAAACAATAATATCGTTTTCTAAAAAATCTTCTTCTCTATGCTCACCTAATACAAGTTTAGGGGAGCCTTTAAGTTTTTTTAATGAAGAAGAAACTTCATTTTCCTTTTTTAGATCAGTTATTGTAAGAGTAGCTCCTTCTTTCATCAAAAAATTTGCCGTAGCTGTTCCACCTCCAAGAATACCTAATCCAACCAGTAATACCTTTTTTCCTTCTAAATCCATAGAATTATTTTAGCATTAAAACACACTTTAGTGTGTTTTAAATATTGAAAAAATGACAAAAAAAATAAGGATAACCCCTATTTTTTTTCTTCATCTTCTGTAGGTGTCTCTTCCCCAGCTGGCGAATCAACTTCTACCTTAGCTTTCTCTTTAGGAGTCTCTTCTTTAGGAGATTCTACTGGTGCCTCTGCAGGTGTTTCTTCGTCAGCTGGTGAACTCGCTGCTTCTGCTTTAGGATCCTCTTTAGGTTCTTCGTCTGGAGCATTTCTTTTTTTAGTAGGACTTTTCTTTGGAAGTACGTTTATTTTCTTACCTTCAACAATCTTTTTATCAACCAGGAAGTTGTGAACAGTGTCAGATGTTTGAGCACCTTGTGATATCCAGTATTTTACTCGATCATCCTTAAATTCAACCACACCTGGCTTCGGATCATATGAACCTAGGATCTCCAAAAATTTACCACTTTTGGGGCCGTTTTTAGAATCTGTAAGCACAACTCTGAAATAAGGGTTATTTCGTCGTCCTGTTCGTTGTAATCGTATCTTTAACATGAACCCAATACTACCAGAATGAAAAAATAAATCAATAAAAATGATATAGTATATAGTATGAAAAAACAAAAAAAGGCAGATCCACCTAAGCCTCAGTCAAGTGGAAAGAAAAAACAGAAACCAGAGATCGTAGAAGGAATGATTCGAATTACTTCAAAAGGTATGGGGTATGTAAGTGTAAAGGACCGAAAAGATGACATTGAAATAGATGCTCCTCATTTAAATACTGCACTTCATAGAGATACTGTATTAGTACAGCTCTATCCAAGGCAACATAGAGTAAGCGGAAGAGATAATCGAAAACAAACAGGAAAAGTTATCAAAATTATAAAACGAGTAAAATTGGGATTTGCAGGAGTTCTGGAAAAAGATGATGGGACATACTATCTATCAGCCACTGATAAAAAAATGTATGTTGATATCATAATCCCCTCTTCAAAACTAATACATGCAAAAGTTGGACAAAAAGTATTCGGTGTTATAACAAAATGGACCGACCCCAAAAAGAACCCTCAAGGAGAAATTACACATATACTTGGAATGCCTCATGACAATGATGCAGAAATGCTTGGAATCTCTCTGGAAATGGGATTTGAAAGTACATTCCCAGTTACGGTTCAAAAAGAAGCAGAAAAAATACTCTCCCAATCAAAAAAAGAATTCCTCTCCCCGATCGAAGAAAAAAAGAGAAGAGACTTTAGAGATGTGATCACATTCACCATAGATCCAGATGACGCTAAGGATTTTGACGATGCACTTTCTGTTCAAAAACTTCCTGATGGAAACATGGAGATAGGAATACATATTGCTGACGTATCACATTATGTTCGACCAAACTCTATTCTGGACAAGGAAGCCGTCAAACGAGGTACTTCAGTGTACCTTGTAGATCGAACAATACCGATGCTTCCAGAAGAAATATCAAATGATTTATGTAGTCTTCGTCCTGAAGTAGACCGACTTACATTTAGTGCAGTATTTACATTGGATAAAAATGCAAATGTGGTACATGAGTGGTTTGGTAAGACTATCATTCATTCAAAGAAAAGATTTTCATATGAGAAAGCTCAAGAGGTATTAAATCAAGAAAACGGCGAAGACAAATATTTTGAAGAACTTACACTATTAAATACGTTCGCAAAAAAAATAAAAAAACAGCGATTTGAAAAAGGTGCAATTTCTCTTGATCAGGATGAAGTTCAATTCGTTCTAGATCCCAAAGGAGTACCTATTGAGGTGCGTAAAAAAGTCCGAACTGACACACATCGTCTTGTTGAAGAATTCATGCTTCTGGCAAATAAACGTGTCGCTATGTATCTCACTCCCAAAAATAAGAAGGATATAAAAGTGTTTGTGTATCGCATCCACGACAAGCCAGATAAAAAGAAAGTAGCAGAACTTGTATTATTTCTTGCAAAATTGGGGTACAAAGTGAATCTAGTGAATGGACTCATTCCACAAAAAGACTTGAACGAGCTATTGCAACAACTAGAAGGTAAAGAGGAGAAAGGAACAATACAGACACTTATCATTCGAACAATGGCAAAGGCAATTTATTCTACAAAAAACATCGGTCACTATGGACTCGCATTCAAATACTATACGCATTTCACATCCCCCATTCGAAGGTATCCAGATGTCATGGTACATAGACTTTTTCATGAATATCTACAAGGTAATACGATTGAAAAAGAAAAGTGGCACCATTATGAAATGCTTGCAAATTCGTCCTCAGAGCGGGAGCGAGAGGCACAGATGGCTGAAAGAGATTCTATTAAATACAAGCAAGTCGAATATATGTCCACGAGAATTGGAAAAGAATTTGATGGCGTAATCACAGGATTAACAAGATGGGGTATATACACAGAAGAAGCTGAGTCAAAAAGTGAAGGTATGATAAAATTAAGTGATATAAAGGATGATTATTACAGCCTGGATGAGAAAACACTAACCGTTGTCGGTAAAAAATCTAAAAGAGAATTCAAGTTTGGTGATAAAATAAGAATAAAAGTTGTCAAAGCTGATATTGATAAAAAAATTATTGATTATACCCTCGCCTAATATATAAATGGCACTCAAACGTATACAACATGGAATATTCTTCCTCGTAGGATTTGCATTATTGTTTTTCCTCGGATCAGTTATATCACAAGGAACGGCCTTTGCATTTTCAGTCTCTTCAATAAAAAATAAAATTACCTACACCTATTCTTCAAATAAAGCCGTCCCCTTTCTTGCCTCTGTGGCCGCAAGTCAATCAATCGAAATCGCACCAGAAATAGAACGGGCTCCAGCTACATTCCCAACACAAGTATCAAGAAATATTAACAATGAACTCTCTCTTATGTTCGTGGGAGATATTATGCTTGATCGTGGTGTCAAAAAATCTGTCGACAAAAATTTTGATGGAGATATATCTGCCCTCTTCAAACACATGGTACTTCTACAGTCAGCCGATATTCTTTTTGGAAATCTTGAAGGACCTGTATCAGATAAAGGTACTGACTTAGGAAATAAATATTCATTCAGAATGGATCCACAGGCACTGCCAGCTTTAAAAAATGCTGGATTTGATATACTTTCATTCGCCAATAATCATGTGGGTGACTGGGGTCGGACAGCATTCGAAGACACACTCGAACGATTAAAAGAAAACAATCTGCTCTTTGCGGGTGCGGGGAGAAACTCAAAAGAAGCAGAAGAACCTCGCATAATCACAAAAAATGGTATCACAGTTGGATATCTCGCCTTTTCTGATCTTGGGCCATCATGGATAGCTGCTAAGGGTGATACATCAGGAATTCTTCTCGCTAATAATCCTCATTTTGAAGAAATAATTTCAAATGCCGCGGCACAAGTTGATGCGCTCGTAGTATCGTTTCATTGGGGAAACGAATACAAGCCACACTCTTCTCGTCAAACAAAACTCTCACATCAAGCAATAGATGCAGGTGCAAAACTTATTATCGGACATCATCCACATATAATTCAGGATACTGAAGAATACAAAAATGGAATTATTGCATACAGTCTTGGTAATTTTATTTTCGATCAACATTTTTCTCAAGCAACAATGGAGGGACTTTTGCTGGACATTACTCTTGTAAAAAATCCATTTACTCAAGAAGTTTCTATACAGAAAACTAATAAATTTATCGTACGACTCAATGAATTCTATCAACCAAATGAAATAATAGAAATCAATAATAGCTACATAGATACTAAAGCAGTCGAGGGGAAAATTGTGGAAGCTCAATCAAAGCCTGTGTTCTGTCAGACTCCCCAAAATATTAATGAGGATCTATCATTGTTTAATGTAAACCGTGAAAATTCTGTTGGTGATTACATTCCCGCAAATCTGATATCTGTAAAAGGACGCGTATCTGCAACTGTTACAACCATTTGTCTTGAAGAAGACACAATGGAACAACTTCAAACCATGTTTACCAGTGCAAAAAATGATGACATCTCTCTCACAGTCACATCTGGATTTCGAGATAAAATCTATCAAGCCACTCTCTATAATTACTGGAGGGCTGATAATCCGGGATCCATTTCTTATCCCTCTGTAGCTTCCCCTACTCACTCAGAGCACCAACTGGGGACTACGGTTGATCTCACAGGTAAATCTATACACTACAAATCTACAAGTACTATATTTGAATCTTCTCCAGAATATCAATGGCTTGATACCAATGCATTCAAATACGGATTTATTCAAAGCTATCCAAAAGGAAAAGAAGATATCACAGGATATATATATGAACCATGGCACTATAGATACGTAGGGGTTCAAAATGCAGCAGCAATAAAACAAACCGGTCTCACTACAACAGAATATCTAAATTAAAAAACCTACATATGTAGGTTTTTTAATTTAGATATAATAAATCTGGAATTTTTATTTTGCTATTTGGACTGCTTCATCAAAGTGAACTGAGAGTAGTTTAGACCCACCATCCAAGCCAACTGTAACACCATATAGTACGTTAGCTCGTGACATAGTCTCTCTATTATGAGTCACTACTATAAGTTGAGAGGATTTAGATAATCGCTCGAGCATATCTCCATATTTTCTAGAATTCGCTTCATCAAGAGCCGCATCAGTTTCATCAAGTACGAGGAAAGGAGGAGGATTAACTCTAGAAATTGCAAAAAGAAGTGCAATAGATGCCAGTGATCGTTCGCCTCCTGAGAGCATATGCAGTTCTCTAGTTTTCTTTCGAGGAAGTGATACATCAATTTCAACTCCTTCAAATTCTTCCACTTCATCCTCCATTTCTTCTGATACACTTTCAAGGTCTTCATTCTTTTTTCTTTTTCGTTTTTGTTCTGTTATTACTTTAATTGATGCATTCCCACCTCCAAACATTAATCTGAAAAACGTATCAAATTCAGCATTAATTTTATTAATCCCCTCTTTGAATTGTGTATCGAGTTTATCTTGCAAGTCATTCATTAACTGCTGAAGTGATTCGATGCTTTTATTTAAATCTTCTATTTCTCCCTTCAAAAAATGATCGCGTTCCGTAACTTCATCATATTCTTTGAGTACATCATTCCCTGTTGAGGCCCCTGCATCCTCTAATTTAATTTTAAGACGTTCAATTTTTTTTCTTCGTTCTTCTTGTGCTGCGCGTGATTCATTTACCTGATCCTCTTCTAATTCATATGAGGTATAGGCGAAGATATGTTGACCAATAAGCACTTCTCCTTCAGTGAGTTCTGATTGAAATGCATTTTTTATTCTCTTAAAATTTTCTTCCTTGATTCGAATAAGGTTCATTTCTGATTCTATATCACGTTTTTTCATGAGCAATTCATAGTGAACTCTATTTTTCTCTTTTTCTTCTACCTTCTCTTGTTCGAGAAGTTTTTTAAATGCAATAACTTGTGTAGTGAGATTGTTTTCTTTATCTTCTATTTTTTGCAATTCACCTGATATTGATTCTTTACTAGCTTTCATCTCCTCCAATTTCGATGTTGCATCCCCAAAACTTGTTTCTTTTTTTGAAACATCTCTATATGCGGACAAGAATGTAGTGATGTGGTCTTGAATTGATCTGATGATAGTCTCAATTCCTGACTCGTTTCCTGTCGTCAGAATTGTATCTGAGTACTCTTTTATAGTCTGAGCAAAGTCTTCTACCTCTTGATATGGAACAGTCATCTGGGTGCTTTCTGTCGTGTCTATGCCTGCAAGCCCCTCTTCCGCAACCTCTATCATTCCTTCAATACGCCCTAATTTACGCGAGAGCTCATCTTTTAAGTCTCTAATACTACTGAGCTCTTGCTCTTTAGTATCTATCGCAATCTGATTTTGACTCTTTTCTGTAGTCGAATCTTCTTCACCAACGAGCGAATTATCCTCCCCAAGAGACTGTGTAATAGCATCTAATTCAATCTGAAATCTGTTTTTTTGAGTACCCAAATTCTCACCTTCGCTTTTAATATAGAACTCTTCCCTTTTTAAATACTCCCTATAAAGTGTCCCGAGCTCTTTTCGCATCTCTTCTGCTTTTTGTATTTTTTCTACTTGTCGCTTCAAAAATTTAATATGGGGTGCAATTTCCCTTCGAAGCAATGCGACTTCTTTTAGGTTTTCATTGCTTCTTTCTAATTTTCTTTCACTCTCGCGAAGTCGATATTTAAAAATCTTTAATCCAAGCGCATCCTCAATCATGTCTCGTCGCTCTTTTATGGATGCAGAAAGAATCCTGTCAGCTTCTCCCTGAGAAATAATATGATGACCGGAGCTTCCAATATTAACCCCAGAGAGTAATTCGTGAATATCCTTAAGTCGTACATCAGTTTTGTTAAGTAAATATTTATTACCTCCATCACTAAACACTTCCCTGGATATAATCACCTCTTCAAAATCAAGATTAAGAGATTTATTGTCGCTCAACTCTAATTTAAAAATTTTTTTTCTATTATCAAATATAGCCGAGACAGATGCTCGGCTTAATTTTGAAAGATTTTTGGAACCCTTAAATATAAGGTCAGATCCAGATTTTCCACGAAGAGATTTTATGGATTGCTCACCTAGAACAAAACGAATTGCCTCAACAATATTCGACTTACCAGAGCCATTAGGTCCCACGATGGCAGTAATTGGACTTGTAAATTCCAATGTGGTTTTCTTTGCGAATGACTTAAATCCCGAAAGTTCTATACGTTTTAAATACATATACTTTTTTTAAATAGTGTTTCTATGAAGCATTCTTTCTCCATTTCTTAAGTTCGAGCGCCTTTTCTGCTGCTTTTTGTTCTGCATCTTGTTTTGATCCACCTTTTCCTTCTGCTATTTTTTCTTTATCAAAATAAATTCCAACTACAAAACTCTTTTCATGATCAAGTCCAACTTCACTTATTACTTTGTATTCTGGAGTAACACCAGTTTGTTCTTGCGCTTTTTCCTGAACAAGACTTTTGGCGTCTTTCCATAAGCCCTTTGAAACTATTGCATCTATTTTGTCATATATTGCGGACGCAATAAATTTCTCAGCTGCTTCGTATCCTTGATCCATATATATAGCTCCAGTAAATGCCTCAAAGGTATTTGCGAGAATGTATTGGCGAGCTCGTCCCATATCCTTTGATTCACCTTTTGAAAGTAAAAGATAGTCACCCATCCCTAACTCCCGTGCGGTGTCAGCTAAAATAACTGAATTTACAAGTGCTGAACGAAATGCAGTTAATTCACCTTCGGTTTTATTTTTATATTTATTAAATAAGTAATTTGTTACTGCGAGTTCTAATACTGCATCACCCAAAAACTCTAATCTTTCATTGTGTGAAAGACCGAGTTTAGGATTTTCATTTATATATGACCTGTGTACAAATGCTTGTGTGAGTAAATTTTTATCTTTAAAAGTTATTTTTGTCTTCTTTTCAAATGTAGAAAAATCTTTATCCATACGAAATTTAAGTGAACGAAGTGAATATTAAATTTGAGTACCCTGTGAAATATTCTTCAAAATAATTTTATAATTATAAAATTATTTTGAAG
>NVSU01000011.1 GCA_002401345.1 Candidatus Wolfebacteria bacterium | reverse complement strand
CTTCAAAATAATTTTATAATTATAAAATTATTTTGAAGAATGATTTTCAGGTTGAAAATCATTTCACTGGGGTTAAGAAAAATAAAGTTCGCTTCGCTTATTTTTTTTCTAAACTAATAATTTCAATTGCTTGGGTCAAAAGCGGGACGATATCGTCATAAATTTTAAGACTCCCTATTTCGTCAAGCGTAAACCACCTTGTATCATCGAGACCACCAGAACTTCCTAATGTAAGTTCCTTGTACGGTGCCTCGGTCAAAAAATATGACACGTGTTTACGTATTTTACCTTTTTCAGGATGAGATGCAACATATTCATTTTCTCCTAGTTTTTCTATAATTTTTACATCCAGTCCAATCTCCTCTTTTATTTCGCGAATAGTTCCCTGTTTCTCATCTTCACCTTCTTCTATGTGACCTTTTGAAAGTGTCCAGAATCCAAATACATCATGAACAAGCGCAAGATAAATATCTGAACCATCTCTACTATATACAACCGCACCACCAAGTAACTCTACAGGAAGTTTAGAGATATCTATAGGTTCTTTTTTCTTTTTTCTTGTATCATCTTTTCCTGGCTCGCCGATTTCTTTATACACTGCACCCAATACTCCATTTACGAATTTACTACTGTTCTCGCCTCCAAATGTTTTAGCAAGTTCGATAGCTTCGTTGATGGCAACTTTCGGTGGAACTTGTTCGCGATCACCAAATAAAAGCTCATAAAGACCTATGCGTAAAATATTTCGATCGACTACTGATATTTTATCAAGTGGCCACTCGGGCGCAGCTTTTACTATAATTTCATCAATTACTTTCTTTTTCTTTATTATGTGTTTAGAAAGATCCTTCATAAAAGAAAAGTCCTCCACGCCTGGAGCAAATTCTTTTATATCTCGATCGAGAATAATATCGAGTTCATCGTCTTTCTTATTATTAAAGTCCCACTCAAATAGAGTTTGTAGAACAATAGATCTTGAAAGGTGCCTATTTGCCATATAGTTATATTGTAGAATAAATTTAGAAAACTTGTAAGTGTCTAACTATTTCTGTTCCTCTTTTTCCTTCGCCTTCAGCTTCGCTTGTTTCTTCTCAAGTTTTTGTACCATGTTAATAACTTGTTTTCCTCTGTAATATCCGCATTTTATACATACTGTATGTCGAACATGAGATTGACCACAGTTTGAACAGGAGGAAATAGCTGCACTTTTAAGTGCATGATGTGAACGTCTATTGGCTGTATGAGCCCTCGTATGTCGCATTCGTATTACCATATGGGGCCAGTATAGCGTATTTATATCTGAGTATCAAGCCTTATTTCACAAAATTCACAATATACTCGGTCAACCTATAATATGGTACGATATACGTTATGGACAAAAAAGATTTACAAAATATGAGACACTCACTGGCACATTTACTTGCTGCTGCAGTATTAGAACTATGGCCAGATACAAAAACTGCGATTGGGCCAGCCATTGATAATGGATTCTATTATGACTTCGAATTTTCAAAACCACTTTCCGACAAAGACCTTTCTGTAATTCAAAAGAAAATGAAGAAAATGCTGAATACATGGGATACATTTTCAGAGAAAAAAGTATCCGAGAAAGAAGCAAAAGATTTCTTTAAAGACAATCCCTATAAGCAAGAACTCATAGATGAAATCGTTTCAAAAAAAGAAGATATAACACTCTATACATCTGGTCCGCCAGCTGGCGGATTCACGGATTTATGTAAGGGCGGACACATAGAAGATATGAAGAAAATAAATGCCGATGCATTTAAATTGAGTCATATTGCAGGGGCGTACTGGAGAGGTGATGAAAATAATACACAACTTACACGAATATACGGTCTCGCATTTGAAACAAAAAAAGATTTGGATGAATATGAAAAGATGCTCGCAGAAGCGAAAGAAAGAGATCACAGAAAACTTGGTAAAGAATTAGGACTCTTTGTCTTTTCTGATATTGTCGGAAAGGGTCTGCCTTTATGGACTGATAAAGGTGCCACGATACGACGAGAAGTAGAGCGTTTTATTGTCGATGAAGAAATACGACGTGGTTATAAACATGTGAGAACTCCTGATATGGCACGAATCGACCTTTATAAAAAATCTGGCCACTATCCGTACTATAAGGATTCTATGTATACCCCCATGGTAATTGATGAAGATGAATATATGCTTCGCCCAATGACGTGTCCTC
Organism: Candidatus Wolfebacteria bacterium; assembly: GCA_002401345.1. Classification (GTDB taxonomy): domain Bacteria; phylum Patescibacteriota; class Minisyncoccia; order Phycocordibacterales; family NVSU01. The sequence goes on along the minus strand of NVSU01000011.1, from coordinate 36,806 downwards.
ATCATTTTGAACTCTATTTAAGTAAGCCTCGAAGTTACAGAGAGTTACCACTTCGCATAGCTGAACTTGCACAACTCTATAGATATGAGCAATCAGGAGAACTCAGCGGACTCATGAGAGTACGTAGCTTTTGTCTCGCAGATGCTCATATTATTTGTCGAGATACAACACAGGCACAAGAAGAAGTTGATGGAGCACTTGACCTTATAGAATACATTGCAAAAGTGTTTGGATTAAATTTAGGCGAGAATTATTCTTACCGGCTCTCACTCGGCAATAGAGATGAAGAAGAAAAATACTTCAAGGATGACAATGCATGGGATGTAGCAGAAGGGATATTGCGAAATGTATTAAAGAAGCGAAGGGTTCCATTTGTAGAAGCTCAAAATGAGGCCTCATTTTATGGCCCTAAAATTGATATTCAGATGAAAAACGTGCTTGGAAAAGAGGATACTGCATTTACAGTACAGTATGATTTTGTGATGCCAAAACGGTTTGAACTTACATTTACAGATAGTGACGGCAAGGAAAAGGAACCGATAGTGATTCATCGTTCATCAGTAGGGGCAATAGAGAGAATCATGGCATTTTTAATCGAACACTACGCTGGAAGCTTCCCGCTATGGCTTTCCCCTACTCAGGTTGCAGTGCTTCCAATTGCAGAAGATAAACATGGTGAGTATGCAAAGGAAGTGTACGATGCACTTCTTAAGCTAGGAATACGAGTTGAGTGGATGGGAGAAAGTGAGAGTCTTGGTAAGAGAATTCGTCAATCTAAGATGCAAAAAATTCCATACTTGGTTGTAATTGGAGACAAAGAAATCGAATATAAAAAAATAACCGTTGAAGGTCGAGACAATGAACGTCATGAATACATTACAATGGCAGATTTCATAACGTTATTGGAAAATAAAATTAAAAATAAAAAGTAATATATCATGTTTGAAAACAATCTATATAATCTAATGATGCAAGTTACAATTGAACATAAGAGCCTGTGGAGAATAAAGAAAGACTATGTGAAAGACTCTGAGAATTCACCTGAGAGCAAAGTATTCTGGGAGAAAATGATCAACGACAAAGAAGAACATATCACAGAATTAAAGGAACTCATCAAAAAAGAATTGGAATAAAAAAATCCCCATCACGGGGATTTTTTTATTCCAATTCTTTTTTAAAATCTCCAAAGACTTGAGATAACATTTCTATTTCTGAATTTAAAAATTTCAATAAGGACAATTTTTCAGTATCAGATATTGTATTATCCTTAATTTTTTGGGCTAATTGTAAAAAGTCATCTTTATTCATAAACTATATTTCATTTCCTTTTAAATTTTTCTCTGATATATCCTGAAGTACTTTATTAAATCTATCAAACTTACTTTCCAGTTTTCTAGCTTTATTGAGTAGCAATTTCCCCACACCTAATCCTAATCCCAATTCGATAAGTCCTGAAAAAGTAAGTCCGTATTGTGAGGATTCAACACCCGAGAAAACATCGGGTACTCCTTCGGATACACCCCAAAATGCAGAACCGAGAGAAAGTACTTTTGCTAATGTAGAGGCATTAGATATACTTGTTAAGTTATTTATAACCCTTCCAAAATAACCAGAATCTTTCATTAGTTTCTCTTCAAAGAGTTCAAAAACTTTAGTTCCTGGTTCTGGAAATGAATCGAGGTTATTTAAAAGATTTGAAAGATTATTTTCCAATAACTCCTTTTGTTCTTCTACATTCAGTCTTATTGGATCTGATTCAATTCTGGGAGGTGTTTCCATGTGTATAATTTAGCATTAAATATCAATTTCAGCGAGTTTTGCATTGTTTTGAATAAATGCCTTTCGCGGGGCAACCTCAGCTCCCATGAGCGTATCAAATATTTTATCAGCTCCTTGTGCATCTTTGATAGTAATTTGCTTCAGTGTCCTTGTTTCAGGATCCATGGTTGTTTCCCATAATTCTTCTGGATTCATTTCACCAAGACCTTTATATCTTTGGATATGGAACTTCTGTGCTTTCTTTTTCCCACTATCGCGGACAGGCCCTTTTGATCCTTTTGTATCTTTCCCGACGCTTTCAGTCGGGATTTCGTCGCCTTCTGTCTCCTCAACTTCATCCTCTTGATCTTCACTTATTTCAGGTATATCTGTCCCAACAATCGCTATTTTCTCTTCTTCTGTGTACACATATTGAATCTTCTTTCCTTGCTTGATTTTATAAAGCGGAGGTTGAGCTACATACAAATACCCCTCTTCTATAACTGGCTTAAAGTATCTATAAAATAACGTGAGCAGAAGTGTTGTAATGTGCGCACCATCAACATCGGCATCAGTTGCGATAATCAGTTTCTTATATCTTACTTTCTCCACATCAAATGTATCTCCAATAGATGTTCCCAATGCAATCACGAGTGCTTTGATTTCCTTCGATGCAATCATTTTATCAATTCGCGCCCGCTCCACATTCAAAATTTTTCCACGAAGCGGTAAAATTGCTTGAGTTCTACGATCTCGTCCCATTTTTGCGCTACCACCGGCGGAATCTCCCTCAACAATAAAGATTTCAGCCTCATTAGGATCCTTAGTCTGACAATCAGCAAGTTTACCAGGAAGCATCATTCCTTCGAGTGCTCCCTTTCGTAGCACGCTGTCCTTGGCAGCTTTAGCAGCTTTTCGTGCCCGTAGAGCCAACGTCACTTTGTTTATGATAGCTTTTGCGTCATCTGGATTTTCCTCCAGGAATGCTGAAAATGCTTCCCCAAATATAGATTCTACTGCCCCTCGTGCCTCGGTTGATCCCAATTTAGCCTTTGTTTGCCCTTCAAACTGAATCTCATGCATTTTAAGCGAAATAACTACTGTAAGTCCTTCAAGTACGTCATCACCCGTAAAATTACCGTCTGCTTCTTTTACAAGCTTACTTTTCTTCGCATAGTTATTTAAATGTCGCGTAAGTGCTGTCTTGAATCCGGTTACATGCATTCCTCCTTCTGAGTTATAAATATTGTTTGCAAATGGAACTATTCGAGCACTGATATCATCCACATATTGAAGCGCAACTTCGACACCTACAGTTTCCTTCCCTTCTTCCTCATGCTTTTTCTCAACATAAAAAATATGCTTGTGTACCGGCTTTTGAGTTTCATTATAAAAAGAAATCAAAGATACTAACCCGCCTTCAAAATAAAATGCTTTTGATGGTACCTCAAGTCCTAATTCTTTAAAGTAAAATACACGGTCACCTCCTTTTTTGTCTTCTAGATCAATTTTTCCCTCATACTCTCGAGCATCGAGTACAGTAATGCGAAGTTCCTTTACCAGATATGCTTGCTGACGCATGTGATCAACGAGTCTATTCATATCAAATATTACTTCTTTGAATATACTAACGTCAGGTTCAAATGTAATTATCGTTCCTTTCTTCTTTGAAGGTGCAATTTTTTTAACTGCAGCTTTCTTTTGGCCAATCTTATATTCCTGAATATATTTACCTCCATCTCGATGGACTTCGGCCCGTGCGAATGTTGAGAGCGCATTTACCACAGACGCACCAACACCATGAAGTCCCCCAGATACTTCATATCCACCCTCGCCGAACTTTCCTCCTGCATGAAGTGTCGTCATTACAGTTTCAAGTGCTGAAACTTTTGTTTTGGGATGTATGTCAACAGGAATTCCTCGCCCATTATCTGCTACACGAACTCTATTACCTGGAAGAAGCACGATCTCAATATTGTTACAGAACCCTGCCATAGCCTCATCACGAGAGTTATCAAAGATCTCTATAATAAGGTGATGTAGTCCATCTGGTCCTGTAGAACCAATATACATACCCGGACGCTTACGTACAGGTTCAAGACCCTCAAGTACTGAGATGTCTTTGGCTCCATATTTACTCATGTCTTTTTTTACGGCCTTTTTGACCTCTTTTTTAGGCATTTATTTGATTAAAATTTAATAGCCATCATCTTAAAATGTGGCTCTTTCCATATAGCTATTTTAGCAAAAAAAGACTTTAAAATAAAGCGTTTTTGGGCAAAACTGTGCATTTAAAAAAGCCTCATAAATGAGGCTTTTTCAACTTCAATTTAATCTATTTATAGTGTTATTGTTCGATATGATAGGTATATATCCAATGTTCCATCACAAGTACCAGTACACGTTGCTGAGCTACCAATAGCTTTGATTTGCAATTTCTCGCCTTCCACCATATTATTTGAGGCACTTGCGCCTGTAACAACTTGAATTGACTGAAGATTTGATGAAAGAGCTTGTAATACACTTTCATCAAATTTCGCTTGTTCACCTATGGCACTTGGGTTTTTTATCAAAGCTTCTCCAAAGGAAAAGGAATACTGTTCAGAGACAAAATTATACCTTACAGCCACATTTACAACTTGTAATGCAAAACCTGCCCCTGGTGCTGCAACTAATTCAACGGGTACAGTATCAAATGCTTCTATTTGTGCAGCAGATAAAGATACCTTCACTTGATTTACTACCGAAGGTCCTCCCCCACCTCCAGCAGTAAGATCTACATCTGTTCCATCTTGTTTCAGCCAATGCAATATGCCTCCTGTAGAATAGAGCACACCTCCACCGCTTGTTATAGCTCCTATTGGAACAGTCGTTGCGTTCGAAAGTCCAATCACCCCTATTCCTTCTACTGTATTACCATATGAAAAATCAAAATCTGTTCCAATCCCCACATTACCATTCTTCTCAATTGTTAACCGTGGAATAGGACCATCTGGATTAGCATCACCATCGTCATTAGCAAAAAGATGAAATGGATGATTGGTTTTTGTACCAATAAATCCTCCGAAATGCGTATCTTCCTCGTTATCGGCATCAATCCATGTTCCTATTTCAGCTATCACAGATGAGGCTATTGAAGTGGCTGTATGCACTAGCCCATAATCCATATCATCTGATTTAATCGTAACGTCATACCCTGGCGTCGATACGCCAATACCAACATTACCATCACTCTGAATATGAAGTCGTGTTAGACCATCAGTAATAAAACCTAAATCAAAAGCATCAGTGTTACCAAGTGTTCGATCTGCTGTTCCTGCTTCACCTGCGTCAGCAAAATCTCCTCCTGCAGCGATCACTTTACAATCTGGATCTCCTACATCTGGAAAACAATCTGGATTTAACGTAGCTCCTGCAGCGTATCCGCCTGATGGTGCAGCTGCCAGTATGTCATCTTTTGTCAAAAATAATACAGAGATTCCTATAAGGAACAATATTGCCACTACTGATAGTAAATGTTTTTTAAGAAGATGTTTCATGTATATACTTTATTAATGTTATCTTACAACGTTATTATAACTCCTGTTCAGTTAAATCTTTCTTCCGTATTAATCTTGGTGTCTTACCTATTAACTGCAGATCAACATCATCCACGCTTCCTGATGATCCACCCCCAACGACTACTATCCCGCCAGTTCCTGGAAATTCACCTCCTATTCCTCCTGGAGAAACTATTGTTCCAGTACTGCCTATTCCTTGAGCTATTACAGTACTACAGTCAACTCCCGCGGGAAGCCAATCAGGATTATTCACATTATCATTGGTACAATCTATATAATTAAGTTGTTCTCCTTTTCCGCTTGGATTCACACTAGATGGATATGGGTCTCCACTTTGTTTTGCAAGTGAATATGAACACTCACTATCTCCCAAGGTACAACTTGTAAATGCTCCACTTCTTTCAAATACTATCCAGAATTTTTCACCACTTTGTAAATCAGCAGGTATGTCCACAGAAAAAGATGAAAATGACTTCCTATAAGAATTAGAAAGTTGGTCACCTTGGGAATAACTCTGAAGTACCGGGATTATTCCTGATGCAGATGCGAGCACACTACCAAACGGATTATTGTCCGGAACATCATAATTTCCTGAAGCATCATTATTTTGAAATGAAATAATGACTCCATCAGTGGGAGAAAGATATTTCCCAATCTTAGTTCTAATCTTATTGAACGTGAATGTAGGAGTTGGTGGCTCTTCTATACTTTGGGCTATTTTTTGAATTTTATTATATCCACCCTGTCCAAACAAATCACTAGATAATGGAGCTTCCGTATCAACAAAAACTTTAGAAGGTGATATTCCTATAATTCCTTGAACAAAAGTAGCAATACTCCCGAGTATCTTTTTAACACCATCGAATAGTCTGTTTAATATATTTCGATCTTCAACTGCATTTGTTGTAATTGGTGCAGGCATTCCTGTTGAAATAGAAGGTCTCGAGCTCACAGTAAAATTAGACTCAACGGCTGGACTTGGTTTATATCCAGTTGCAGTTGTATTAACTCTCCATGTATAAAATCCTGGTGGTAACAATGGCAGCTCCACACTATTTTGTGCTGTCTTAGTCTCAAACACGACTTCCCCATCGCTGTTAATAACAACTATATTAAACAATAAACCACGAGCCTCTACCGGACTTTGGAATTCCAATATAATTGGACGTGCCGCATTTTCCTCAGCTGCCACTGTTGGCTGTTGTACTGACTGTGCAGTCACTTGAATATCTGCTCCTGCCGCTCTTGTTGCGCTATCTTGAGCATGAGTAGTAAGCGGTAACAGAAAGGCAAAAGACAGTAGAATCACACTTGAAATAATGTAGTGTAAATATATTTTATTTGTATGCATATACTATATGTAGTGAAAATTATTAATACCTATTATTCTAATAGTACAATGATTATTCTAAAAACAATAGTGGACTAGCAATATATGAAAAAAGGTTCTATCTCACTTCCCAGTCTGATTTAGACGAAATTCCTTTATTTATTGCATCCATAAATACGTTCACTTCATTGTCTGAAAGCGTTTTTTCTTGAGATTGAAACACTAAACGGTACGCATATGAGGTATTTCCTTCATATTTATTGCCAGAATCTTTTTCTGGGGTAAATTGATCAAATAACCTCGGCTCTGTTACTAGAAGTGTACCAGCTCTATCTTTAATCAATGAGACTAGGTCTTCTTTTGATTGGTTATTGGGAATCCACACTGCAATATCTCTTGAAATAACTGGATACTGTGAAATTGGTGAAAATAATGTGGTAACTTCGGATACTTTCAATACATCACCGTATTCATCCACATCTGGAAGTACCTCCATAGCATCATCAAGATCTATTTCGAGCACATTCTCAAAAAGCTTCCCATTGAGTTTTATTCCTAAATGCTCCCCGAGCATTTCAATGCTATTTTCTAATTCCTTTTGTTTTTCAGTTGACGCAAGTGCAAGCGACATGTGTTCCCTATTCTTTTTAAATACTGTACCTATTTCAAATATCTTTATAGCATCGAGCATCAGTAAATCTTTGTTATGAGAGTTTAACTCTACACTTTTTTGCAATCCTTCAACAAGACTATTGCGCAAAAATTTCTTGTCAGATGCTAATGGATTTATCATTTCTACATCTCCAGAATGTACAAATGAATATGTGTACACTTCTGAATATGCATGTTCAGTTAAAAATTTTCTTATTTTTGATGCATAGTAAAACTTCTTATTTACTTCTCTCTCAACAGTATCATTCGGTATTATTCCTTTAATGTTTGAATATCCATATATTCTCGCGATCTCTTCTATGACGTCTTCCTTTATTTTTAGATCAAGTCTATAGAATGGAATAGCAATATCAAAGATTCCTGTCGCTTCACTATATTCGAAACCAAATCTCTTTAGTATATCTTCGACTTCACGTAAAGAAATAGTAACTCCCAATACAGCTGAAATATCATCACTACGTAATTGTACTCTCCAAGATTCTACTGGATGAGGATATACATCTACTTGAGTGTTAATTTTTGTACTATGACTTCCTGCTATTTCTGAAATAAGTTCAACTACCTCGTCCATTCCTATTTGTGAAAATTCGGGACTTATCTCATTTTCAAATCGTTTTACTGAATCAGTATGAATGTGTAATGCATGAGCTGTTTTTCTTGTACTTACAGGTTCAAAGTTAGCTGATTCTATTATTATATTCGTCGTACTCTTTTCTACTTCAGCTTTTGTACCTCCCTTTACACCAGCTATTGCAAGTGCACCAGCTTCATCAGCAATAACAAGATGTAAACTAGACAGTGAAATTTCTTCCCCGGTAAGCAGTGTTATTTTCTCACCTTCTTTCGCGTCTCTTATAATAATTTTTTTACTCTCAAGTTTATCAGCGTCAAATGCATGCAAAGGTTGACCAAAAGAAAACATCACATAATTTGTGGCGTCCACAACATTATTGATAGATTTTTGTCCTATCGTTTCTAGACTTTTTTTAAGCCAGTCTGGAGAAGGACCAACCTGTATATTATCTATCTCGCGTCCAATGTATCGTCGACACTTATCTTTATTCTTAATTTCAATCTCCAAGTCAGAATCTTTCGCCTCAATCTGCTTACGTGTACGTTCCTTTAACGTAAGACCTAAAATAACGGTAATCTCACGAGCAATTCCAAAATGTGAAAGTGCATCGTGTGCCCGATTAGGCAGTACATCCACATCAATAACCCAATCAATGATCTGTCCTGTCCCGTTAGAAGTAGACTCTCCTTGAGAGTCGTCAATTCTAATGGGATCAAGACCTTCAATTTCAAATGCATGAAGCGACAGAGAATCCACAAGTGATTCTGGATCAGGAAGTGTGTCTTCTATATATGATTGCAGCCAATTATATGAAACTAACATAATTAAAATTGATTAACAAACCGAAGATCTCCTTCATACGAAAGTCGAACATCCGGAATGTTATATTTCATCATCATAAGTCGATCGAGACCAATACCAAATGCAAGTCCTTTATATTTTTCCGGATCTATATTTACATTTTTTAATACATTTGGATGTACCATCCCTGCACCGAGCACTTCTAGCCACTTCCCTTTAAATTTCAAATCCACCTCAACGCCAGGTTCTACAAATGGAAAATACCCCGGACGGAGTCGTATCTCAACTTCTTCACCTAAAAACCTTTTAAAAAATTCCAAAAGGATACCTTTCAAATGTGCAATTGAAACATCCTTGTCTACATATAATCCCTCTATTTGATGAAATTGAGCTTCATGAGTTGCATCGGTCGCTTCGTGTCTAAATACTTTTCCAGGAACAATAATTTTGATTGGGGGTTCGTGTTCCTGCATGTAGTGAATCTGCACAGGTGATGTATGTGTTCTCATGACTGTCTCTTTCTTACCTTTTACAAAAAAAGTATCTTGCATGTCACGTGCCGGATGATCCTTGGGAACATTGAGTGCATCGAAATTATGCCATTCGTCTTCAATTTCTGGACCTACTTCAATAGAAAATCCCATTTCCCCAAAAATAGTAGTAACTTCCTGCATAACCTGTGTTAACGGGTGAAGATGCCCTTTTTTATCATTATTTTCCATAGATATTTGATTATTATATCATTTTAAAAACAAAGTACATCCCGTTAGAGATCTAAACGTTATGTACTGGACTTTATGGAGAATCTACAGATATAATAAAAACAATTAGGATTTATTACACATTATACGGAAATCTTTGACTTCCTATCTCTAACGGGATACATCCTGTATACTTTGAATATGAGAACACACGAGAAAATCATAGCCTTCATACTTTTGTTGGTATTTGCTGCACTCGGATACTATTTAGGAGTGCTTGATAAGATATAACGCTACTAGATTCAACTTTTTATTTCATTAACTCTCGAAGTGAACAATATTCACATTCTTTATCGCCACATCGAGTATCCCAAAATGATAATGATAAGATCTCTTCGGAGATTTTTTTTATTGTGTGTTCAAGATCAATCACTTCATCATCAGTAATCTCAAATTCTTCCTTCTTATACTTCCCTCTCTCATTGGGTTCTATAAAATCTATAACTCCATACTTCATATCATATTTACCATTCTCATATCTATCAAGTAGAAGTTTATAAAAGACCAGTTGTCGTTTTAGGTCTCCATTACCTTTTTTTGTCTGACCTTCAATTTCACGCCGCGATACAGGCTTCTTTGTTTTGTAATCTATAACAAGTGCCTTATTTGAATCATCAAGAAATTCTATTTTATCTATCTTTCCAGTTAAACGTATATCAGGTGTTAAAAGCACACCCTTAATATAAAATTCTGTAAGTAAATTTGAATTCCAAGACGCACTATACGCATCATAATATCCATCAAGCGCTCGCTTCCCTTTTTCAAGTACTTCCTTATGGTCGTTCTTTGTAAGTGGCTGTGTACTTAAAGAATGAATAAACATTTCAATGAGTGTCTCTTTGCTCACTTCATTTTCTTTTTGTTTTTCAAAAAATGACTCAAGTGTATTATGAATTGCAGTTCCATAGAGTTGGTGTTTTGTGAATGTCCGGGGAATACGAATAAGGTTATTATAAAAATATCTCCATGGACACGTTAAATAATTATTTATAGCTGTTACAGATAAACCATTCTTTATAAATAATTCAGCGATCAATTCTTTATTAGACACATCTTTCTCTCCATCGTCCTCTGCTGGAGCGGGGAAATTCCTTCCTGTATCATCATAATATTCTTGCTCTATTGCACTCGTATCAACAACGCTAATATAATCCGAATCAATTTCTTCTATAAATTGTGATGGTAATTGTTCTTTTCCCGAATCACTCTGCCTCGTATATGTTAATGAAATACCTTCTCGTGCGCGAGTCAGTGCAACATAAAACAGTCTGCGCTCATCATCATTATTATTTTTAGAATCTGAAACCTCATTAGAAAATACGCTCGGTAAAATCTCTAGTGGATTCACTTTTCTCTTATTACCAAAATGCCCATTGTACGCCCCTACAATATAGACATAATCAAACTCTTGGCCCTTTGATTTATGAACTGTCATAAGTCGAACTGAATTTTCATTTCGTCCATCCCCTCTTTTTTTTATTAAAATACCATGTGAGCTAAGCGTATTTAAATAATTCATAAAGTCAGCGAGTTTTGCATCCGGATGCGTTTCAACTATTGACTTCACTTCAGCGAAGAAACTATTGAGCACATCAAATCTATCTGAAATAGCGTCTTTCCCAAGTATATATGCAAGAAAACCTGAATCCTGAATGAAGTGTTCAAAAAAAGTAGTTACATCACTATTCTTACTAATAGTTACAAGCTTGGAGAGTTTTTTATATAATGATCGTATTTCTTTTTCAGACTCCACTCCAACTTTTGCAAGCATGGAAGATGATTTAATAATATCGAAAAGAGGTATCGAATGTTCTCGACCATACTTCACCATTTTGTATACATCCAATGGATCAATCCCAAGAAAATCAATATGAAGTACTTGAGAGAGGGATTCTTCATCTCCAAATGAATTTATAATTTGAAGTAAAATGAGAATTTTGCGAATATCTGAATCTGTAAATAAATCCTGATCCGATTCAATGGAATAAGAAATGTTCTGTACACTAAGGCTTTTAGCTATAGCAAATGCATCCTTATTATTTCTATATAAAATGGCAATTTCCTGCGGTTGAACTCCTTGAGAGATTTTTTCGCCAACATCACGTGCAATAAAATAATGTTCCACTTCTGCCCTGCCAAATGAATAGAGATTTATTTTTTCATTAGTACCCTGAGATACCTTACCAGACACAAGTGCCTCATCGCCCTTTAAAAGTGAGTGTGATGCATCTAAGATATTCTGAGATGATCTATAATTATTTTTAAGTGTGACAACTGATACATTTTTATGTAAATTTTTTATTCGATTAAAATTTTCTACAGAAGCTCCTTGAAATCGAAAAATTGCCTGCTTCTCATCTCCTACAACAAAAATGTTTGGATTATCATGAAAACTTGCAAGTAATTCCATTATTTTGTTTTGTGCATTATTTGTATCTTGATGTTCGTCAACCAAAATATATTGATGCTCTTCTTGAAGGATGAGTAGTAGATCTTTATTTTCTGATAACGCTCTCAATACCTCAATGATCATGTCACTGTAATCATAGAGTCTTTGTACTTGCAACTTCTCTTGATACTTCTTATACGCTTCGCTGAGTTCGCTATTTTTGGAAATTTTTTTCTGAAGCTTTTGATATTCTCCCTTCATCTGATCTTTATACGCCCCCTTCTCATGATAGAGATCAGAGATCAAATCAAATGACTCAATTTCCTTTGCAATGATAGTAGAAAACTCATCAGGTGAAACTCCTTCTCTTTTTAAATTATTAATTGAAGAGATAATTGATCGAACATAAAACATTTGATCTCCAAATGGCCTAAGATATTGAAGTGGTAACTCCATTATAATTTCTTCAATAATTTTAATTTGATCAACTTCACTAATGTGTGTGGAACCGATAATCCTTGGGAACTCCTCAGGATACTTTTTGATCACGTCATTACAAAATCCATGAAATGTATTTATCTCAACTGCATATGCTCTACTTCCAATTATCTTAGCTAAACGTTTTCTCATACTATGAACTCCTGACTCAGTGAATGTAAGTGCGAGAATATTTTCTGGATCGACATCTGTTTTTCGTAATATGTTAGCAATTCTAAGTGTCAAAATCTGTGTTTTACCTGTTCCAGGACCTGCAACTACCATCACAGGACCCTCAATAGTATCTACAGCCAATCGCTGCTCTTTATTGAGTATTTTATAATAATCATTAAAAGCCTTTTCTAACATGAGTTATATTATACTATAAGTTTATCGCACATTGATCCCGTAGTGAAAAACAGAATCACAGTTTACATATGTATTTTATTCCCAGAATGTACTGTTTTCTACTACGGGATTGACCAATACAGTTTTCTATGTATAATGATGATTAGAGATGTTCTAATAAAATATTTTATACATGCACACAGACACAGAAGCTACTACGCGATGCTTATCAAAGTTGTATACGTTTTACAAAAATAACAGAAAACAACAAAATGCAGATGTATTAATTTACGAAGCGCGAATAGAGAATGATAATTTAGAAATTTTAGAATCTATTGTTTCTGCAAATGATTTACGATTATTTAACACTCGCTACTATCAACTAATGCGATGCAAAAAAGAAAGGTCAAGAGCATATTTAAGACGCTTGCGGCACATGTCACAAACTCCTACTCACCCACGCTATGTTGTGGGCAAGGGTAACAAACAAAAGTTTGTAAACTGTTCAAGAAAATCTAAAAGAATTAGGGTATACGCAAGAGTAGCTTAAACAAAAAAAGCCAACACATAGTGTTGGCTTTTTCTTTTCTTTTTAAATCATGTGTTCTTCTTTTTCTTCTTTTTTGATAGCTTGAGTTGCGGCCCCTCTTTTTATATAAAAATTCATTGCAGAGAATACAAACACACTTGCAAACATAATTCCTATTACATTTACAAAAAATAAAAGAAGTGATCCTCGTATGATTGCACCATCGAAAAATGCGAGTCCAAGTCCTGTTACCGCAAGCGGTGGAACAAGTGATACCGATATCGCTATTCCTGGTAATGTCTCGCTCAATTTAGGTTTCACGAGTGCAAAAGATGCAGCGAATCCCGCAACGACAGCTATTGCCGCATCAATAAGTGATGGACTGGTTCGAGACATAATTTCATTTGCTAACAGTGCCTCTTTTGAGCCAAAGAAAATCCCCACAATAAATGCTGCGCCAATTCCCACCGCGATAGATTTTAAGAGTGTGGTAAGAGATAATCGAATCAATTTTTTATTAAACATCACAATACCCATTGATGAGGAAAGAAGTGGATATAACACAGGCGCAATAAGCATAGCTCCAATCACTATTGCAGAACTATCTATCAAGAGTCCGAATGCTGCCATGAACACCGAAAGTGCCACCATAAGGAAAAAGTCTATTGTTGGAGTACTCTGAGAAATCAATTTTTCAACTGCCCCCTCCTTTTCGCCACCTGAAGTATTATTAAATATATCGGAAATCATATATATATAGTATCCTTTTCTCTTATTTTTATCAATAAAAGCCTGCATAAATGCAGGCTTTATAATAATTAACTTTTATTCTGTTTTTGATGGTACTCGATCACATGCACACATACTGTATACGCTAACTGTGAAGTAAACTCGATAACCTTAAGTTTTTCCCTTAAAGAAAGTTTCATTTCGTAGTTATCAAACCTATATACCTTTTTTTCTCTATCAACAGTTGGATTACTTGATATGAGAGAATGAATTCTACTAATGAGCCTTATTGGAAGTAAATCATTTATTCCAATAGTCTTATGTATGAGAGGAAACATGACAAGCACATTGCTTATGTGTGTTCTTCTCAGTTTATTGCTTCTATAAAACTCATATGCATCCATAAGTCCCTCCTTTTGTAATGTCTTCTCAAAATCATACCGTTGAGCATCTCGAACAGCAGGATCAACAAAGTCTTCAAAGACGTCAAGAATAATGGGTGATGCTACATACCGAGGAAATGCTTGTATTGCTAATTTTTGAATCTCTTCAGGTAAACACAGTGACGCTTCCTTAAAAAGTTTCAGAATTGATTTGCCATTATACAGCAGGTCATCTTCTTTCGGATAAATAATCATTTCAATCTTTTCAGTCACAAGTAGAATCTTTTCGGGTGTTGTTCTCTGATCTTTCATACTCATTCTGTATTTAATTATCAACTATTTTCTGATTTCAGTGTACATTAAAAACCACCATTTGTCAAAGTCTACCTTTTAGTATTGTTTTATTTTTTACCGCTGAAAATATCTAAAATATCTTGAGCTGATCGCTCTCCTATTGTTCCTTCAAAGAATTTAAGTTTATCAAACTCACTTAGCAGAATAAGCACAAAAATCACTGCGCTGCCAAACGCACCTTTTAAAATTGCCCCGAGTACATTATGAAAAGAAGGGATAAGCGATACCGCCACCAATAAAATAGCTGCGAGGAAGATGATCAACATCCACTGAAAACGTGGAATTCTCTCAGTATGAAGCGCAATCATACTTTTCCGTGTCACCTGTAGTATTCTCAAATTAAAAAGAATTCTCTGTAGCGCAAAGTTACGGAGACTCGGCAGTGTGTGGTCTCCAACTACACGTTCAAGGAGATCATGCATCGACGAGATAGTTGTAGACTTGTGTACAAAATGATAATCCCACGCTTTCTCTTTTAAAATAGTTTCATAATGATATTTGATAATTCCCCTCGCCTCTTCTTGGGGTTCAGTACCCAAATGTCCAAAGAAGCGAAATATAGCTGACATCGATCCATCAAATGTGGTAATTTGGTCCCTGATAGTGCTATACCGTGTCCCCTGACGAGAAATAAAAAAGCCCGCAAAGATAGCAAATAAGAATGTGGCGATGGTGAGAAACGTACTAGATAAATTGAGGTCGATAGAACTTAGAGGTTCTATCAAGAAAAACACTAACGACAATACTATAAAAATAATGAACGCAATATATTTTAACATGTCTTTATTTTACCTTTTCTCCTATTTTTATCAATAAAGACCTGCATGTAATGCAGGTCTTTAAGAATGAGTTCTTTAAGCTATTTTTGCTCTTTTTCTTTTTCGAATCCAAGTGAGATTGAATTGATGCAAAATCGCTGACCTGTAGTATCTTGTGGTCCACCCGCCTTGTCTTGTCGGCGAGACAGGTCTGGGAAGACATGACCTAGATGACCTCCACAGTGTGCACAGGTGACCTCCACTCGGTGCATACCGATACTCGTATCATCATGAAATTCTACAGATCCTGGAATAGCTTGATCAAATGAGGGCCATCCACATTTTGCATCATATTTATCATTCGAAGAAAAAATCGGTGAATCACATGCAGCGCATGTATACTTTCCCTTTTCAAAATAGTTATCAAATTTTCCAGTAAATGGCTGCTCCGTTCCCTTCTCACGCAATACACGATACTGCTCCGGTGTGAGTTCCTTTTTCCATTCTTCTTCTGTTTTTTCAGTGTTGTCCATACTTCTATTTTACCATTTTTTTATAGTCGCCTCGATTCTTTAAAATGTGTGTTTGTGTAGGATTACTCCTAACTCGCTTTCTCCTGTACATAGCGGAGGAGACAGGATTTGAACCTGCGTAGGATTACTCCTAACTCGCTTTCCAAGCGAGCGCCTTAAACCACTCAGCCACTCCTCCGCTATATGCAGGTATTGCGATTTGCATCCAATCACTCTGCTCACGACTCGACCTGAAGATCTCCCTGCACTGCTGTTTGTTGCCAATCGCTACGCCCTTGGACAAACAGGGAGCTTGGGTAAATCGGGAACAATCTCACGCCTTAAACCACTCAGCCACTCCTCCAGACTTCTACTCTACTACATTTCCACGTAAAGCCTTAATCCTCTCTTCTGCTGGTGGATGAGTCACCCAAATACCATCTCCTTCCCGTCTCGCCAAGACGAAGACGAGGCGGATCAGTCGAGCTACGGGGCCAGGTAAAAAGTCTATAAATTTCTTAAAGCCTTTATACGTTCTTCAGCGGGAGGATGCGTAAGAAACAACCTATTAAATCCTTTTTTAGCCCTCGCTCCAAATGGATTACTTATAAATAAATGTGCAGTTGCGTGATTTGCTTTCTTCATTCTCCCACCATGAGCTGCTATTTTCTCTAATGCACTCGCTAATCCTTCAGGATATCGAGTAAGAAGTGCACCGCTGGCATCAGCTAGAAATTCTCTCTTACGTGATATCGCAAGCTGGATAAGTGTCGCCACAATTGGAGCTAATATTGCCAGAGCTAACCCTGCAACAATCATTATAAACTGAATTCTACCATCACCCCTATTGTCCCCCCTTCCACCACCAAAAAGTGTCATTCTCAAGAAGAAATCTGAAAGAAGTGTAATAAATCCTACGAGGACAACTACTATAGTAGAAATAAGTATATCTCTATTTCCTATATGTGAGAGTTCATGAGCAATTACACCTTCGAGTTCATTTTTATCAAGCATTGAAAGAAGTCCAGTCGTGACTGCAACTACTGCATGTTCTTTATTTCTTCCAGTTGCAAATGCATTAGGTGATTGATCATGTATTATATAAATTTTAGGAAGTGGAAGTCCTGCAGTAATAGCAAGATTCTCAACCATAGTGTAGAGTTCTCGATTCTCCTCTCTTGTAACTGGTCGAGCACCAGACATTTTTAGTACGATCTTATCTGAATACCAATACGCAACCACATTCATAATGACACTGAATGATATAGCAATCACTATAATTTCCGGAGCATTATATATAAGACTAAAGCCCCATCCGATTCCAATAATTACGACAAAAAACAGGGTCATTAGAACCCATGTTTTTCGCATGTTTTTATCTTGGTGTGAATATAATGTTGCCATTGAAAACTAGAAATTTACTTTCACGGGGTCTTTTGCGGCAGAATCTTCTTCGAGTTCGAAGAATTCCTTTTTTGTAAACTTAAACCAGTTTGCAATTAGATTGCTTGGAAAACTTTGAACTTTGATATTAAGGTCACGGACATTTCCGTTATAAAAACGCCTAGCTGCTTGAATCTTATTTTCTGTATCTGAGAGTTCTTGTTGAAGTTCCAAGAAATTTTGATTTGCTTTCAAGTCTGGATATGCCTCTGAAACTGCAAACAATGATTTTAATGCACCTGAGAGCATATTCTCTGCTCTCCCTGTAGCCGCAGGGTCTCCTGTTGCCTCAGCTTGCATAGCCTGAGAACGAGCCTCTGTCACACGAGTGAACACTTCCTTTTCATGAGCTGCATATCCTTGCACTGTAGTTATAAGATTAGGGATAAGATCATATCTACGCTTGAGTTGAACGTCAATATCAGCCCATGCTTCATTTGAACGAGTTCGTAGTCGAATAAAACCGTTATATGCCAGCACAAACCAAAACACAATAACAGCAAGGATAATAATAAGTATAGTCATATTTTTAGCTCCTAGCAGCCAGCTTTTAGCAACTAGTATTTACTTAAATGATAATATGCGAATTATATCACAAAACACTTTTTTAAGATTGATTTGACAATACATGTGTGCGTTGTTATTCTTGGTTCAGAATTTGAAACAATTTAACAATCAAATAATATGGAAGCTAGAATACTCGGACATGACTCCAAGACCTTACAAAAACAATATAAACGGCAAATGGTGTCTACTATTATATGCATTAGTGTATTTTTGGTTTTGGGGATTTATATTTTTAAATTTCTCCATGGATTTCCTGAAAAAGGAGAGGTACATTGGGGGCCAGTATTATTAATCATATTTGGAACTATTTTATTAGCCCTTGGAGCTCTCACTAAAGGAATCAGAAGGTTGATAAACTCTAGGAGAACTAAAAAAGAGATGTTGATGCGCCTAAAGTATGAAAAACGAATACAAGAAGAGGAAATCAAATATAAACGGTAAAAAAATGCTGAATATGTAGACAATGTGAAATGTGGAGGCAGGTAATATTTCTAAATTATTTACACAAACCGCACCTTGGTGCGGTTTTTTATATTATTTACAAAAGCCCTATTTTTTGTCACAATACACATGAACCAGAACACTTTGAACAATGAAAATAAAGAGATTGTTTGCCAAAATCAGAAAGTTTGCTTTCAATTTTATTTTTAATCTTCCATTCTTTATTATCGGAGGATTAATGCTAAGTGCCCTGTTAGGTAACTTTTTCGTAAATAACTCATCGCCTCTTTGGTTATTAAAAACAATACTAATTATTGCGACACTTCTCGCAATAAAAAGAACAATTACTCAACAAAAAAATTGGTTAGATAAAATGAGAAAACTAAGGCGAGAAAGAAGGAGAAATGTAGAAGAACGTACACAACAAATTTAAAGCCGCACATACGTGCGGCTTTTTTTAATTTCCTATGTATACAAATTTATTCTTCGTCTTCTGGCTCTTTAGCTTTTTGATATTGTTCAGTTAATACGAGAAGTGGAGATGCCAAGAATATAGATGAATATGTTCCAAAGAACATTCCAACTGCAAGTGTGAGTGCAAATACTTTTGTTGTTTCTGGTCCGACAAAGAACAGCGCAAGTAATACTATGATAGTTGATAGTGATGTATTTATTGATCGTGTAATGGTTTGTTTCAAGCTATGTCCTACTGTTTCTGCGAACACTTTAGAGATTTTTTCTGTAAGATTTTCTCGTACACGGTCAAAGACCACAATAGTATCATTCACTGAAAGTCCAAGTACCGTTAAGAGCGCAACAACAAAGAGCGTTCCTGCCTCTGCCCCAGTAAAGTGTGAGAGTATAGAGAAAAACCCTGCGGTCAGTAATACATCATGTGCAAGGGCGAAGATCGCTATCAATCCATATTTCCATGACGATACTGGCTTAGAAACTTTTCTAAATATGTATGCAATGAAGAGGATTATAGCAAACGATACAATAATAAGCGCAAGAATCGCCTTCTTTGTTAATTCCCTCCCCACAGATGGACCAATAGATGTAAAGCTCTTTTCTTCGAGAGGATATTCATTATCAAGAGTCAACGAAGCAAAAAGTGCGAGTCGCTCTTCTTCAGTCAGGTCTTTTGTCTTTATCAAAAATGAGTCGTCTTCTGTTGGCTGAACTAATACTTCGCCAATATCAAGCGTTGCAACCTGCTCTTGAATCAACTCAACAGCCGGACGTCCTCCTGGGTATGATACTTCTGAAAGTGCTCCTCCCTTAAAATCAATTCCCAATTTCAACCCAAACACAGAAAGTGCAATGATAGAAATTATCATTAATGAAATCGATATAAGTACAAATGTTTTTTTATTATTAATTACAAACATAATATTACTTTATTCCACTACTAAACAAGAATCTCATTACCTTCCCTCTTGATTCACGACCAAGTGCTCGTAAGAATATTCGACTAAACGTAATGGCTGAGATCATGCTGACAAGTACTCCAATTCCAAATGTTAATGCAAACCCCTTTATAAGAGATGTTCCAAACCAGAATAAAATAAAGGCGCTTATGATACTTGATGTATTTGCATCTCGAATAGAAAGCCATGCTCTCTCAAATCCAACTTCTATCGAATCGATAATCGATCTTCCATTCTTGAGTTCTTCTTTTACACGCTCAAAAATAAGAATATTGGCATCAACTGCAATACCAAGGGATATAATAAATCCTGCGATTCCGGCAGCAGTAAGTGTGACAGGAATGAGCTTAAAGAGTGCGAACATAATTGAAATGTATATTGCGAGTGCAATGACAGCAATCACACCTGGTAGTCGATACCAAAGAATGAAGAGTATAGCTAGAATAACAAATCCAATAAGTCCCGCTTTTACACCCGCATCAATCGCCTTTTCACCAAGTGTTGGACCAATAGTCTGAGTTGAAATAAGTTCAATAGGGACAGGAAGTGCACCCGAATTAAGTCGTCCAACTAATAACTTTGCTTCCTCAGGAGTAAAGTTACCGGTGATTTGAGCTTCTCCACCTGAAATTATTTGATTTACAACAGGTGTAGAAATAGGTGCTCCATCAAGAAAAATAGCGATAACTTTACCTACATTTTCTCTCGTAATCTGCTCGAATAACTCTGCTCCTTCTTTATTAAATCTAAGAGATACTATTGGTTCACCTCCAATTCCTCCGTGTCCTCCTTGTTGGGAAAATTCAAGCATTGCTCGATCAAGAAACTTTCCGGTCAGTTCGGTATTAATAAATCGTTCAACACCGCCATTATCGAATGCCGGAATAATAAGGCTTCCATCCTCTCCAATGGAATGAGCATCTATTGTAATCTCTTGAACTGCAAGAGGATCAAACTCTGGATTTTCAATTTTAAATTCTAGAAGCGGAGTTTGACCAATCATGGTCACCGCTTGGTTTATATCGGTTACACCGGGAAGCTCTACTACAAGTCTATTTTCCCCTTCTCTACCAAATCCTCCCTCTTGAACAAAAACATTTGTTTCAGACACACCAAAAAGATTCACTCGACGCTCTATGACATCACGAAGTGCATTCATTGAATTAGTTACTTCGCTCGCAGCTATTTCAGATACATCAGCTCGATATACAAGGTGTGTACCGCCCGACAAATCAAGCCCTAATTTAAAGGGGAATTTTGAGAGAAATGTTGTCCTTTCCACGTCCGCGGACAGGTCAGATGACTTAGATAATCCTGGTTCTGATTTATATACAGAGTAAGATATTCCTATTCCGATCAACAATATAAGTAATGCTAAAATTCTTTTCTTCCACATAGTATTAGCCCATATTCTACAGCGTTTGTTCGAGTTTTGCAACTTTAACGGCAATAAGATGCACTATCCACGCTCCAACGATTCCAATGAAAAAACCTGCGATAATATCAACTGGAAAATGTACACCAGCAATCACTCGTGATACTCCAATGATGAGTGCCGACACACCAAAAATGAGTCCTAATTTCTTATTATAATAGTAAAGTGCCATGGCCAATGCTGCAAAAAACGTAGCGTGTCCTGATGGAAATGAATCAAAGCCACCATGCTCGAAAAGCAACTTCACATTTTCAAGAAACAAAAATGGTCGAGGTACCGTCAAGATTTCCTTGAGTAATCCTGCGACCCCCCATGACCCTACTACAGACACAAAAATAACAGCGAATTTATTTAATCGCAATCTAATTATTCTAAGTGGATTATGTTCTTTTGGATATTTTTCGACAACTAAAAATAAAATTACTCCTGCAAACAATAGTGTTCCGAAGTGTGTCGCAAAAAATATTATGAGGGCATCAAGTACTGGAGATCTAAATGCAAGATCATTTAAAAAATAAAAAAGTGTTATATTCATCCCGTTAGAGATAGGAAATGATTACATTTCCGTGTAACTCATGCCTATCGTAATTATTGTTAATTATTTTTTCTATTACACTTCCTCCCGTATATATAACATTGTGATCTCTAACGGGATTCATGCAATTATTTTGAAATTAATTCTAATAAATTTTTAAATAAATGTGCAACTGTAAGTGGTCCTATTCCTCCGGGTACCGGAGTAAATATACTGCATTTTGAGGCGCATGCCGGATCTGCATCTCCTTTGATCTTCCCTGAGTGCTCACTTGTGCCTGCATCTATGAGTAGTACTCCTTGAGTGAGCATTTCTGGTTGAATCATACCTGGACTACCAGCCCCAGTCATTATAACATCTGCCTGCTTAAATTTCTCTTCTCGATTAGTCGTCTCCTCGGTAATAAGTTCGTATTTAATATGTTCCCTCTTAAGCCAGTCCATAATAGGAACTCCAACGAGTCTACCTTGCCCCACCACAACAATAGATTTATCTCTCAATTCAACATGATGTATATCAAATATCTTTTTAATCGCACCAACTACTGGAGGAAATAATGTGGTTTCATTATCAAAAAATGCCTGTGCTGAAGATGCAGACAGCATATCTACATCACGCGCCAATGGAATTGAATTGAGGATATCATCCGTTGAGAATGTGAATGGAAGCGGAAGTTGAACAAGTAACCCATCATAACGATCAGATAATTCTTTAATGGAAGTTTTCAATTCTTCTGCGTCTATATTCTCATCAAAAGTATGTACCTGTACTTCTACTCCAATATCAGCACCAAATTTTTTCTTTATATTCAAAAACTGATCAATAACTGGATCCGAGCCCACATAGACAATTCCAAGCGTAGGAATGCGACCGAGCGTAGAGATTTTTTCTTTGAGCTCATTTTTTATTTCCTCTGAAATTTTTTTTCCATCAATTATCATAGTTAAAAGTTATAAAGTTTGTAAAGTTATAAAGTTATTCTTTTGGTTCCGGAAGTGGACCATCATAAAAACACGTGTCACTCCCTGTATATGCAGCCCACATTCTATCCCCGTATGAATAATGCCACCACTCCCCTGGATAATTTATAAATCCTGCTTGTTCCATAACATCTAGAAGAATTTTTCTATTCTTTTCCTCTTCTTCTGTAAGTCCATCAGATGCAGTCCACGTTTTTCCTCCTGATTTCCCAATTTCTCCACCCATTTCCACTTCAGTACCATCGCTGTATGCAAGCATAACATCAACAGCCCCACCAGTTGAATGAGGTGGCCCAAGTTTTGTTGGTTCAGCTATAAGCATTCTTGCTCTTCTTCTTATTTCATCTTCAGAAAGATTGGGCGATTTTTCTCTAATTCTTAGAAGTGTTTTCTCCCAAAGTACTGTCTGTCTTTTAAGAGATCTATATCCTTCGCTAAGTACTAACATATAATCTTTAAACAAGTGATCAGCTGCCTCATAAAGCATTTCTACAACCTGCCTACGATTAAAATAAATACTTGTTCTTTTTGTGCTTAATTTAAGTTTTTCAGTTTCCTCTATTTCAACAAGTGATTCATCATTATCAACCACTTCTACTCTATTTATCTCATCTCGTGTTAATATTTTCCTTTTTTCTAATATACTCATACTAAATACTTATACTTATACTTATACTTATACTATCTTACTCAATACCTAAGAATTCATTTTTTAGATCATCTCTATGAGTTCTTCTTCTGTAATTACGCATACCCATAAGAATTCCAAGTGCAGCAAATTCTGTCACGAGATGAGACCCTCCATAACTCATAAATGGTAGTGTAATACCGGTGACGGGCAGCAATCCAATATTCATACCTATATTTATCACAATGTGGCTCATAAAAAATATCGCGACTCCAATTCCATACAACATCTCAAAATTGGACGCTCCTAGTAATGCATTAGCGAGAATCCTCCAAATGACCAGTCCATAGAGTATAAACACAAGAATCGAGCCGACAAAGCCCCACTCTTCAGCGAATGCTGCAAATATAAAGTCGGTTTCATATTCTGGCAAAAATTGAAGTCGTGATTGTGTGCCGTATCCAACTCCCTTGCCCAATAGCTGTCCTGAGCCAACCGCTATAGTTGATTGATATGCATTGTATCCAGTGCCACTTATGTCTGTAAGGGGATATATAAATGACTGAATTCGGGCTTTCTGATATGGCTGAAATACAAAGGACCAAAGAAATACTGAAATAAGTGCCACTGTCGTAAACACCACCGCAAGGTGTTTCTTTGATATTCCAGACACCATCACCATACCGAGCCAAATAAGAAAAATTACGACTGCCGATCCAAAATCAGGCTGCAAGAATACTAATACGAAAGGAATGAGTGCATATAATCCTGATACTAAGATATGTTTAACATTGGCTATCTCTACGTGTCTACGGGAAAAATATTTTGCCAACATCAGTACCACAATCAACTTCATCAAATCTGACGGCTGAAAAGAGAATCCACCTAAATCAAACCAGCTCGTTGCCCCCTTTATAGTGCTTCCAAATACAAAGAGAAACAACAACAAACCAGTAAAAATTAAATAAAGTGTCACAAGTACATTAGTTTGCTTTAAAAACCTGAAATCAATAGTTGAAAATACAAAAAAGATTATCAAAGAAAGCGCAATCCATAAAAGTTGCTTCTCAAAAAAACCACCCTGTAGCTGAGTAGTCACAAATGAATTCATTGTCACAAGTCCAGCCCCAAGAAGAGGAACTATGAAAAAAAAGAGGAGCCAATCTACTCCACGAAATAACTTTGATTTTTTAATAGCATTCATCCCGTAGTGAAAAATGACATCGCTCCTTGTGGAGCATATATGTCATGATTTATTAATTTATTATAATGCTGAATTATATTATACATAAAAAATATGATGTTTCTCTAATGTCATTTTCTACTACGGGATTCATCCCGTTAGAGATAGGAAATCAAAGATTTCCGCAAATTATTTGTATAATTCTTCATAATAAAAGTAAATTATTTATACCACATCAAGACCAAATCTATAACTTATTCATTTCGTACGGGATTCATCCCGTTAGAGATAGGAAGTCAAAGATTTCCGTATAATTCGTAATAAATTCTAATTGTTTTTATTATATCTGTAGATTCTCCACAAAGTCCAATACATAACGTTTAGATCTCTAACGGGATTCATGTGATTATTTTAAAAATCGATTTCAAATATGTTTATACGTGGAATAAGTTCAATTCTCACTGCGGTATCCTCAAAAGGTTGAGGCCATGTAAAGAATACTTTTTGTGATTTTTTCTTTTTAAGCACATCCACAAATGTCTTACTCACGGCAATCGCATTATCATCAGCATCAAAAATAATCGCAACTACCTCTAATTTGGGAATATTATAGAGTGAATTATTTGTAAGTGTCGCAGAAAGTTTAGGACTTGTGAATGTATTTATAAGTGTTTCATCTTGTACCACAATTAGTATGTCTTCTAAGATTTGCCTGTCGACTCGTATCCATTGTGGACTTTCAAGAAAACTAAATGTTGCACGAAACGGAACTCTATTACCCACATCTATATTCCCCTCAAAAATCGCCGAACGTTTATTGGGTTCAATAAATGTTGTACCTTCTCGATCAGCAATAAACACATTGTCTTTATCAAAAATCTTAAATACGTATGGAACTTCAAATACTATTCCATCAGGATTTCTATTTTCTATAAAAGCGACTACATTGAAAATATTTGGGGTTGTTTCAAATGCCCTACTCCACAATATACCTATTTCATTGATTTCTTCTGGTGAGAATCTAGGACAATCTCCTCCACTATCAACTCCTGTCTCATTTCCATTTTGCTTATTATCAAAACACGTTGGTGCCCTAGTTGCTCGAGGGACTATATAGAAAAGAGCGAGGACTAAAACTACCACTGCTACTATTCCAAATATTATAAATTGACGCTTATTTGCCCAGTTCATATTATGAATCTAAATTATATGTTTCTAAATCTACACGGTCATACTCTATTAATTGTTTCTTCTCAAGATCATAAAATGCATTTTCATAAAAATTGTCAGGGTTTTCTAGTTTAAATGGGTTCAATTGAAATAAATATACCTGTGTTTTTGGAGGAAATCCTGGATACGCCTGTAGTATCCATTTTTGCTGATCTTCAATGTAATCATTCTGGAATCTAACCTTCCCTTTTACTGCAAGATACGCCATGAGTGACTCTTCCAAGAAAAAATTAATTTGATTTTCTGAACATTCTTTCCCAAAATAAGTACAGTCTTCATTCACGTACTTCTGTAGATTTTCATCTCTTTCATACAACTTTCTAATCTCTCTAAATTTATCAGAAAAATCTCTTGTTCCAAGATACAATTGAGACCAACTTTCAAAAGAAAAAGCATGCTGAATTTGGAGATTCATTCTTTTTTTCTCAATCAATTTACGGATTGCATTCCGGTGACTGATTATCATTTCCATGTGTTTCTGTTTCAAAACATATGCAAGCTCATCTGAATGCAAGTAAAGTGTATCACTGTACACAAAATTTAAACCAATCTGTGGCATAGCCACTTTAGGGATAAAATCCACGATGTGTTGAATAAGAATCTCCGGTCTTTGTTTGGTGTCTAAATTGGAAATAGATAAGGGAAAAAACAAAATCCCCTTTTCTTTCGGAAATTTATTTATATCGAAAAATTCATTAATTCCAGGTTTGCTCATATTCGCCATTATACCAAAAAAACCAGCCTTTTAAAGCTGATTTTTGTGGTATTAAATACTCTATTCTGGCAGTTACCTACTTTCCCCTAAAAGAGTATCATCGGTACTACAGTGCTTAACTTCTGTGTTCGGAATGAGAACAGGTGTGGCCACCGCGTCAAACCACCAGAATAGAATATTCAATTCTATATTTGGCAACGAGGAGCGACATGAAAACTTGTTTTCATATCGTCCGAGTGAACCTAATATATGCTTTGCATACTTTTTGAAAGCTACTATTTGGGCGCGATCGAACATTCGATCGCGCGACATGTTGTAGATAGAAAGAACTAGAATTGGGAGCGAGCAGTAATACATCACTGGTACCTTTTTGGAGAAGTTTGTAAGACTTCCCAATTGTCACGTTCCAGGTGTCCACTATTTATCTTCAGTAATAACACAGTAAATATTTTTCTAAAAAAATAACTGACAGTACTACACTCAACGAAAATGCTCGCTTTCTTTTTTTGGATTACATAACCCAAATAGTAGCTTTCAAAATTTGATCATTAATTATATGTGATTTTCAAGTTTCCTAATAGGAATCGAATAATTAGTACTCCTCAGCTGAACACATTACTGTGCGTACACTTAGAGCCTATCAACCTAGTCATCTCCTAGGATTCTCAACGATTCCTTATCTTGAAGTTGGCTTCCCTCTTAGATGCTTTCAGAGGTTATCCATTCCCAACATAGCTACTCGGCAATGCCGTTGGCACGACAGCCGATACACCAGAGGTCAGTCCACTTCGGTCCTCTCGTACTAGAAGCAGATCTTCTCAAGAATCAACGCCCACAGCAGATAGGAGACCAACCTGTCTCACGCATGATTTTCCCATGTATTACTACATGGCACGGACTGTAACTTCATCCTTTAATACATAAAGGAGGTTGACATTCAGTCTCTACGGGCCTCATATAATAAAAATATATGAATTCCCTCGGTATTGCCCTGGATTCTAATCAGGGTTTCACCGATATAAGTCAACTTTAGACATAAAGATTACTCTTTATGACCGCCGTGAAAGGTTGTGTTCCTATTTCTTTTGCATAAACAAAAATCTCGAAGGGATTCAAACTATTCAAAAGCCATTATTATAGCTCCTGAACGGTTTGAACCCAGCTCGCGTAACTTTTTAATTGGCGAACAGCCAAACCCTTGGGACCTTCTCCAGCCCCAGGATAAGTTGAGCCGACATCGAGGTGCCGAACTCCGCCGTCGATATGAACTCTTAGGCGGAACTAGCCTGTTATCCCTAGAGTAGCTTTTATCCGTTGATTGTTAGCCGCATCTAATGCGTACTAACAGTTCACTATGCTCTGCTTTCGCACCTGCTCGACATGTACGTCTTACAGTCAAGCCAGCTTATGCCATTACACTATCGGCACGATTTCCATTCGCGCCTAGCTGACCTTAATAGGCCCCTCCGTTACTCTTTAGGAGGGATTCGCCCCAAACAAACTACCTACCAGATACTGTCTCTTTACGTTTTTACCGTAAGGATTAGGGTATGCCGTCTAAAAGAGCGGTATTTCACTGGCGACTCCAGACAATCCAAAAACTGTCCTTCAAAGTCTCCCGCCTATTCTACGCAGTTAAACAACATAACCAATATCAAGCTATAGTAAAGCTTCTAGGGTCTTTTCGTCTAGCTGTGGGTAGCCGGCATCTTTACCGGCATTGTATTTTCACCGAGCAAGTCCTCGAGACAGTTCCCCAGTCGTTACGCCATTCGTGCACGTCTGAACTTACCAGACAAGGAATTTCGCTCATGAATTCCTTAAAACACATCATGGACTCTATCTTATCCCTCCTTTTTCAAGGTAGGGCAACGACGTTGGTCTCTATTTAATCGTTACTGGACTACTCACACATTACTGTGTGGAAGGTAACTTGCGTATCTGTTTATCACTGAATAACAGTCCCAGTCCTTCACTACACTTACAAATTGTAAACGTAGTAAACCTTAGGACCGTTATAGTTACGGCCGACATTCACCAGGGCTTATACAGATCAGCACGCATCTCAGTGTTCACAATAATTATGAATACTGAGATACGCACCCCCCGTATTTAACCTTCTGGCATTGGTCAGGCGTCACCCCCTATACATCCTATTACTAGTTCGCAGGGAGCTGTGTTTTTGATAAACAGTCGCCAGGGATACTTTCGCTGCGGCCCAAGCATCTCACTCTCGTTCGTTGCAGAATTATGAATAACGAATTATGAATTATAAAAAATTTGCTTCGCAAATTTTAATTTCATTATTCTTGCTTCATGCTTCATTATTCCGCATTTCACGACAGTGAGATGCTCGGGCAAGCCTTATTCCGAAGTTACGGCTGCTTTTTTGCCGAGTTCCTTGAGGACCTCTCACTCGTTCGCCTTGGTCTTCTCGACCTGACTACCTGTGTTGGTTTACGGTACGGATTCTGTATTGTTATCCTTAGAGAATTTTCTTGGAAGCTTGCTTTGCATCATTTCCTTCACCGAAGTGAAGAATTTTCGCGCTGCTCGGAGTTAATGATGTGCGGATTTTCCTACACATCCTCCCTACAGTACGAACGTAAATCCAATAATACGCGATACATACTAAACTCCGTCCTCCCATCGAACAATATAGAAGTCATGGAATATTAACCATGTGTCCATCGGCTGCGGCTTTCGCCATTGCCTTAGGCCCGACTAACCCTTGGTTGATTATCATTGCCAAGGAAACCTTAGTCTTTCGGCGCGCGGGGATCTCACCCGCGTTGCGGTTACTTGTGCCAACATTCTTACTTCCACACGCTCCACCATGGGTCACCCCTTTGGCTTCAATGCGGAGTGGAATACTCTCCTACCACTCACAATTACCGAAGTAATCATGAATCCTCAGATTCGGTACTACACTTAGCCCCGATTATTTTCGGCGCGAGACCTCTTGATCAGTGAGCTGTTACGCTTTCTTTAAAGGGTGGCTGCTTCTAAGCCAACCTCCTGATTGTCTATGAGATTTCACATCCTTAGTTTGCACTTAGTGTAGATTTAGGGACCTTATCTAGAGATCTGGGCTGTTTCCCTTTCGACTAACGGAGCTTAGCCCCCGTAGTCTAACTGCCGCGTAATTTACTTTTGGTATTCGGAGTTTGATAGGTTTAACGAGGTTTCCCCCTATTTAAACCTTCCAGTGCTCTACCCCCAAAAGGTACACACGACGCTAGCCCTAAAGCTATTTCGGAGAGAACCAGCTATTACCAAGTTCGATTAGCTTTTCACTCCTTACCACAAGTCATCCGATGGAATTGTACGACCAACCGGTTCGGGCCTCCTCCCACATTTCTGCGGGGTTCACCCTGCTCATGGCAAGCTCACTTGGTTTCGGGTCTTATACATACTACAAATTTCGCACTATTAATACTCGGTTTCCCTAGAGCTCCACCACTGTATGGTTTAGCTAAGCAATATATATAAACTCGTTGGCTCATTCTTCAATAGGCACGCGGTCATGGACATCACACTACGCATGATGTCCGAATCATGAAATATGAATCAGGAATGGGAAATTTGCGAAGCAAATTTCCCCCATAATTCATAATTCTTTATTCATAATTCGGCATCACATGCAATGTGATGCCCACTCCCACTACTTGTAAGCATATGGTTTCAGGTCTATTTCACTGTCCTAATCGGACTACTTTTCACCTTTCCCTCACGGTACTAGTTCACTATCGATCTCTAAAAGTATTTAGCCTTACCAGTTAGTGCTGGCAGATTCTCTCAAGCTATTCGTGTCTTGAGATACTCAAGAATAACAACAAAGAAGATTCAATGTTTTCGCTTACAGGGCTATCACCTCCTTTGGCGTTGCTTTCCAACAACTTCAACTAACATTGTATTTTTTGACTTCTCTAGTAAAACTACGTTGTTACCTTACAACCCCCACCACCGAAGTGATGGGTTTGGGCTCCTCCCTTTTCGCTCGCCGCTACTTAGGGAATGTCGTCACTAGGTGACATTGTTTTCTGTTCCTCCAGGTACTGAGATGTTTCACTTCCCTGGGTTCGCTCTTCGAAATAAATCGAAGTCATCCACTTTCAGTGGATGAGGTTTCCCCATTCGGAGATCTCCGGATCAAAGGTCGCTAGGCACCTCCCCGAAGCTTATCGCAGCCAAGCCACGTCCTTCATCGCCTTTTAGAGTCAAGGCATCCACCATATGCTCTTGTTTCCTATTAGGAAACTTAAAAATCACTTACATATAATTTATATATCTCCTTTTACACCGCTGTAAAAGGAGATGATCTGTTTCCAACCTACTAGACAAAAAGACAAAAAAGTATGGTCGGAACAGGATGTTGTTTTTAATGATCATTCGTATGTTATATCAGATTGATATAAGCAAAAATCCGCCGACTAAGGCGGACAAAATAAAAAACGAAACACTTTCTATTTTGTCCGTCCTAGTTGTTTAAATTTATTCATACGTAAGGAAAAGTATATACAATACAAAAAGGATGTCAAGTTATCTCGACATCCTTTTTTGTTGAAAATGAGTGGATTATAGACTAGTCATCATGACGAGAGATCTGATCTCGTATATTTTGCAGTGATTTACCTGCAACCTCCTTTCCACCAAGGCCGAACGCAAGTCCACCAGCAATCGCGAGCATAGCTACGATTCCAGTGAAGAGGATTTGCATAAATTGAGCAGCAATTCCAAGCTCTGAGAGAACAATAATAATTGCAAATACCCAAATTGCCCACTTAACTACTGATCCAGCGAATTTAGCTGATCCTGAAGCAACATTAGCTGCTTTTGCTCCTGCAATAACAATCTTTTTCATTCCATCAGAAATAACACTTGCAAGTATAAGAATAAGTGCTGCAATTACCACTTGTGGTAGATATTGCAATACTACATTCTGCAAGAATACATTCACTTGAGTTAATCCAAGAATTTCGAGTGATGTCATCAAAAATACTATGATAATGAACCACTTTGTGACCCAGCCAAGAAATCCTCCCACATCAAGTCGAAGTCCAGCTTTCGCTAGCAATTCATCTGCACCGACGTTAGCAAAAAGCTTGTCGATCTTAAGTGCATTAATAATTTGTTGGATTGCTTTACCAATCACAACACCTACTACCCATCCCACAATAAAAATAATGAGTGCGATAAGAAAATCTGGTACAAAGTTGATAAATTCAACCCATAGACCTTGAAGAGATGTTCTGAATACCTCTCCCCATGTTTGAATAAACATACTAACTATCTTTAGTTCACTTTTATATATCTATCTGAATAGATTAATAGTATAAAAGCAAACACGATCGAACCTCCTTACGTAGTAAAGAAATTCATATTATTAAATAAAACTACAAACGACCTCAAACATCGACTTTCGAGGTGTAAAAAGTTACGTAAATAATTATATCAATTTTTTAGGGTTTTTTTGAAGAATTTGTGGATAACTCAAAGGTATTTAATATCTTCTTATGAGGAAAGTCTAAAATGTCGCTTATCAACTTGTCATACATATCGAGACGGTACAAATACTCTTCTGTGTCAAATACGACATAATTAAGTTCTTTTCCTATTTCCGCTTCCAAATTTTTTACTGTTTCATCAATTGCTCTGTTTTTTAGTTTGTCTCCTACAATCAATATATCTACCCTGCTGTTGTTGTCGCGTATAAAAATACCTGATACAAGTAATAATTTGATCTTCCCAGCTGACTTGAATTTTTGAGCTATTTCTTCTTTTGGAAGTGAAGTCGAATCTATTAATAGTGCCTGTATTTGCTGAAGATATTTAAAAGAAGGATTTAAAAACCATCCTGTTACTTTCTTTTTAATCATTTTGGGCGGTTGTTTATTTTTTCCTTTCGCTCGAGATTTTGACTCAATTTCTTTACTAAATTGCTTTTGTTTTACAAATCCTATTGATTTCAAAAGAGTTAATTCAACTCGTGCCGCCGGTGCCCGTACCTTGCTATGAGAAACAATATCGGCAAGTTCAAATCCCTGTTCTTGATTTGACAGAAAAAGACGCATGATCTTCACAAGCGCGTTACTGCTAAAGAGTTTTCCTAGTATTTCTAGTGACATAATACTATTAGTATATGCCATCATGGATAAGGTTTCAAGTTAAAATTAATACAAAAAAAGCAGCTTCACAAGGGTGAAACTGCTTCATAAAGTGCGTAAACTCTTATCTAGCGTAGACATTGTTCTAATTCACCACTGATCTGTCTATAGTGCAATAAATAATGCATCTTAAATGTATTATTTTTACTATCTTTAGTGTAGTAAACAATAACAACAGGGCCAAAGAGACTCCATCTATACGTTATCTCTGTAATAACATCAAAATCAATGCGTGTTTCTTGTGACCGTATTGTTTTCCAGAAATACTTACCATTAAAATTTACTCCATAGTTATGAGGAAAAGATAAATATGTTCCTCTTACTAAGTAGAAAATTGGAGACAATACTAACAGTAGTCCAATAAAAATAAAAAATAATCCCACAATAATGTTATTTTTAATAAATACCAAATGATCTTGCACTAAAGTTTCCAAAATCGGGGCAAGCTGATTTATTATTAAAAGTAGCACCAATACGCTTGGAGCTAACACCATAAGCTCTACAAAGGAAGAAGGGGTATAACTTTTCATAATTTT
The DNA here is from genome assembly GCA_002401345.1 of Candidatus Wolfebacteria bacterium. GTDB lineage: Bacteria > Patescibacteriota > Minisyncoccia > Phycocordibacterales > NVSU01. The sequence continues at coordinate 3,581 of NVSU01000011.1, read as the reverse complement.
ATGTTTAAATGTGCATTTTCATTTGAAATATAGCATAAAAAAGCAAAAAAACCACCCGCCAGTTGGCATGATGGTTTTTTGCAATACAATGGTCGCTATAATCTATCGCGGAAAACTACCGTTTTCCGACCCTTTCACACGATGGTGAGTTGAATTGAAATGCTATTTCAATTCAACTTTTCCACCAACGTCTTCGATTTTCTTCTTCATTTCTTCTGCTTCTTCTTTCTTTACACCTTCTTTTAACACTGAAGGTGCTCCTTCTACGATATCCTTTGCTTCTTTAAGTCCAAGCGCAAGAATTTCCTTTACAGCCTTCATAACTGGGATTTTTGCTCCACCGTCTGATGTAAGTTCTACAGTGAATTCGTCTTTTTCTTCTGCAGCCTCTCCAGCTCCACCTCCTGCTACTGCAACAGCTGCTGCTGATACACCGAATTTCTTCTCAAAAAGCTTTACTAGCTCGTGCAAATCAAGTACTGACATAGTTTCAATTTTCTCAACAATATCCTTGAATTTTGCTGGTACTTCTACGTCCTCCCCTGCCTCTTCCTTAGGAGCTTCTGCTGGTGCTTCTTCGCCAGCTGGCGAATTAGCTTCCTCTTTAGGAGCCTCAGCCTTTTGCTCCTCTTGTGTTGTATCTTTTTCGTCTGCCATGATTGATTTTAAAGGAGCGAAGCGACTATTAAAATCATCACCCTGTGAAATGATTTGTGATACAAATCGTCTTTTGAACTTGTTCAAAAGGTATTTCACTGGGGTAAAAAATAATAGAAACCACGCTCATTAATTAATATTTTAAGCTGTCTTCTTGTCCGATAATCGCTCTGCGATTCCTGGACTGAAGACAATTTTAAGCTGTCTTCTTGCCCGCAATCCCGATAGTAGAGCAAAGCTCGCTACGCGACACGTTTGTTTAAAACTTGTATTAGCTCTCTTTCTTTTCAGCAATCTGATTAAGTGCTACTACAAGTCCTTGAATTGGTGAATTTATCACATTTACAAACTGACCTCGAAGAATTGGTGTTGGTGGGATCATGGCTATTTCATTCATTGCTGTCATGTCCATATATTTCCCTTCAAATACACCTCCTACGATCGATATCATGTCTTTATGATCCTTCTGGAACGCATATACACTTCGTGCAGGCGCAATTAGGTCATTTCCGTATGCAAGTGCCAATTCACCCTCTAATAGTGGCATATCGCCTTCTATCTTTTGATCATCTAAAGCTTTCTTTATGAGCGTCTTCTTTGCAACTCTATATGAAACACCCTCCTCTCGAAGTTGTGATCGAAGTTGTGTTGAATCCTCAACGGTAAGATTGTGAAAATTCACAAATGCTATAGATATAGCACCTTTTACTGCGTCTTTTAACTCTCCAAGTATTTCTTTTTTCTTATCTTTTGTTAATGCCATATATATTGTTTAAATTTTGGCTAAATAAAAAACGGTCATAATGACCGCTGTGCGTAAATAATCCTAATAGATAGGATACTTTCGACCTCTGCAGGCTATAACAAATACAAAGTATTTGTTCGCCCGATCCCGTGTTGTGGGATTTAGGGGCTTAATTAAAATCTTCTGATTGCCTGCCTTCTACGGCTTATGAAACAAGATTATCATTATAGGATTATTTGTCAAATTTCCTCACTTAGACGTCCGACGTCTAAGTGATTATTCCAACAATAACTTATCTAGTTCCTTGTCTGCCTTCTTCTTATTCAAGATATTTTCTAATGCTGATAATGCAAATTTTCTGTACTCTTCTTTATCATCAAATTGCCCTATAACAATATTTTTGCTACAAAAATTTGAACTCTCTCCAATATATTCTTCCCAACTAGAATGTGACAACTTTAACAAATCATCATTATATTTGTGAACTTTGTGATTCAAATTTATATATGCACTCAAATGTAGTAAATAATTATCATCATTAATGTGTTTCGATTTAAATTTTCCTTGAAATAAGGTGCCACTTCTTTTATATCTTTCATTAAAATATTTTGTATAACCACCAAGACGTTTCATAAATTCACTTATTCCATTATCTTCTAGTTGCTCTAAAATAAAGTGAAAATGATTTGGATTTAAGCAATAACATATAAAATTAACCAACTTAGACGTCGGACGTCTAAGTTGGTCTTTGTCGAAAGAATTAGCATAAATACTCCCTATTGGTTCTACTGTATTAAATTCCTTCATACTTTGAATGAAACGCTTGAGATCTTTTTGATCTTGAAAAATATTTCTTTTATCAACCCCTCTGTTGTAGATGTGATAAAATTCGCCTTGTACAAATGGAACTTTTCTCATATATATAAATATACCACTTAGACGTCCGACGTCTAAGTGGTATATGGGGAGGTTAATTAAAATAAATAATTTATTTGGTTATTTCAGTTGATGAAATGTTGGCGACATTGTCTGTGCCTGAGAAACCAAAGAGTTGCACTAATAATAAGCCTACTAATCCCAGTAAAATCATACCGATAAAACCAAGTGTAAATTTAAAGAAGTGCTTATTAAACATAGTGCAATTGTAACATACACACAAAAACCCCACATCCGCCAATTGGCGGAGTGGGGTTTTTGTTGAGTACTAACGAAGAGTTAGTAGCTATACGTGCATTCTCATTTTGAGAAATCTTTACCTAATTAAGTTAGGAAGGATTTGTCATTGAGTTTGCAAAGATGTCGCCCTTAAATACGTCGTCACCTTCTGTATATGCTCCTGCGTCTGAGTTAATACTGTAGATAAGAGTACCATCAGCAAGCACACCTGGAGTATTAGTTGCAGTCACATCTCCAGTTGTTCCATCAGTAAATGTAATGTTTCCATTTATTGCTGTTGCTGCTGTAAATACTGTCGTTGAAGCTCCTCCTGCACCTACTGTAAGTGCTCCTTGAGTAGCATCTGAAACGTTGATAAGTGTGTCGATAACTGCTGAAATTTGAGCAGCAGTTCTATCAGCTCCGTCTGCTCCACCAGTATCTAGTTCAAGGTCAATAGTAGCAAGATTATCAGCACAGTTTAATTCATCATCTGCAGCAATACCTGCACCATCTTGAACAAAATCAATTAGACAAGAACCGATAGTAATGGTTTCTGCATTAGCAAGAGTAGGAAATGCGGCGCCAACTGTAAGAGTTCTCGAAGCGAGCACTCCACCAGTAGCATCAAACCATACTTGAACAAGGTCTCCGTCATCTTCAAGGTCAGTTGTATCCAACTTAACGGTCAATGTCTTAGTTTGACCAGCTGGAATTGTCCATGATTTAGTTGAGAAGTCGAATGCAATTGCTTGTGTTCCAACTCCGGCTGCTTGCCAGTTAGTTGTATCTGTATCAAGTATATTATTGTCTTGATCGTAGATAGTAACTGCTTCAGCACTCCCACTAGTATCATCAGCTGTACCTGCTGTCGAAATCTGAAGCACAAGTTGATCAGTTCCTGCTGATGCAAAGGTAATATCCTTGTCACCATTGTTTGTGAAGTCAAAGATAGCTACTGTCTCACTAAGMTGGTTAGTCAAGTTTCCTGTTGGTGAAGCTGAGTTCTTAGTAACAGTAGGTG
>NVSU01000010.1 GCA_002401345.1 Candidatus Wolfebacteria bacterium | reverse complement strand
CCGAGTCCTAGGACTCGGGCGTTTTTTTATTTACAATTTTTCTATAGCAATTTTTATTCTTTTTATTGTCTCATCTTTTCCAAGGACCTCGGAAATCATAAACGGATCAGGTGATCTGTCTTTACCTGAAAGTGCAACTCTCATTGGCCACAAGACATCTCCCTTCCCTATCTCTTCTGCATAACTCCATAATGTATCCTTCACAGTCAATGAATTGAAATCTTCTGTGTTCATAGTTTCAAGTAGTTCAATTACTTTTTCTAAATATTTTTTTGCATCTTCGGCTGTGCTTTTTTTCCAGACAAGCTGTGCTGAATCGTATGAAGGTTGAGTAAAATAATATTCAAGCTCGCCCTCCTTTACAAGTGTCGCAATGTCACTCCATTTGGAAATTCGCTCAATGACAATCGGAATAATTTTTGAAAATATTTCCTCAGAGTATCCCTCGATCTGTTTCAGTTCACTTGGTAGTACTTTCTTTATTGCAATTTCTATTTCAATCTCAGTAAGTAATTTTAAATGCTCCTTGTTTACCCAGTCGAGTTTTTCGGGATTAAATATTCCACTTCCCTTGTGTACCTTTTCAAGTTCAAATTTTTCTATCAACTGTTCAAAAGAAAAGATCTCCTCATCAGTGCCTGGATTCCATCCAATAAGAGCTAAGAAATTCAAAAATGCCTCTGACATGTAGCCCATCTCTTTATATTCAAGTACTGATGTTGCACCGTGTCGTTTGGACAATTTAGAGCGATCTGAGGCCAAAATAAGGGGTATATGAGCGTATAAAGGCCTTGTAGCACCTATTGCTTCCAATAATAGTATTTGACGTGGAGTATTGGAAATATGGTCCTGTCCGCGTATTACGTGTGTTATTCCCAGCTCAAAGTCATCCACTACTACGGTGAGATTATAAAGCGGAGTATCCATATCCTTTGCAATAACAAAGTCTCCCAAGTCAGTTGTATCAAATTCTATAGTACCTAAAATGAGATCTTTAAATGAAACTTTCTTATGTGGATTTCTAAATCGAATTACCTCACTTCGCTTCCCTTCTTCTTGTGGTTCCTCTTTAGAAATATATGCAAAATCGTCATCAATCAACTTTTGAATATACTTTTTATATACATCTGTTCTTTCCGACTGTCGATGAATCTCATCATGATCAATTCCAAGCCATGAAAGTGAGTCGATAATCTCTTCCTCATATTCTTTTTTTGAACGTTCTTTGTCAGTGTCTTCTATTCGTAGGATAAATTTTCCATGATGTTTCCGAGCAAATAAATAATTAAAGAGTGCAGTCCGTGCACTTCCCACATGAAAAGAACCTGTTGGAGAAGGTGCAAATCGTGTAACAATTTTTTTTTCTGTATTCATCCTGTAGTGAAAAATGACATAGCTCTTTGAGGAGCGCATGTGCATTATTTTTTTATGACTTATATTTTCGACTTAAGTGATACATATTGTATTATTTTTAACCCATAATGTCATTTTCTACTACGGGATTCATCCCGTAGTGAAAAATGACATAGCTCTTTGAGGAGCGCATGTACATTATTTTTTTATGACTTATATTTTCGACTTAAGTGATACATATTGTATTATTTTTAACCCATAATGTCATTTTCTACTACGGGATTCATATTTTTAGTTATATTAAAGTAGTATTATTTTTCGTCCCGTTAGAGATAGGAAATCAAAGATTTCCGTAAGTCATTACTAATCTCAGTATACCACTTACTATCATTTTTATTTCTGATTATGTATCTAAAATACATAACATTATGATCTCTAACGGGATTCGTGCCTCAATGCTATGTTCACAATTTCTTGTGCAATTTTTTCTGCTGCATCTGGAGTGGCAAATTTTTTAGCAGCTTGCTTCATTTCCTCTCTTTTTTTATCGTCCTTCATTAGCTTATCGAGTTCTTGCAACAAAATATGTGATTGCAGGTTCGATTCCTCAATCGCAATGGCGGCACCTGATCGTGCATAGTTAAATGCATTACGCGCCTGATGATCTCCATGTGAGTGAGTAATTGGAATAATGATGGATGGTACACCCCATATCGCAATTTCAAATAATTGAGATCCCGCTCTAGAAACAATAATATCCGAAGCCCCCGCTGCCATTTTTGTCGCAAGTATTCCGAGAAAATCAAACGTCTTGTATCGATCTTTATATGGACTATCCGTTAAAATCATTTCTGCACGCACATTTAAATTCTTTAAATGTTTCTTCCCTGTCTGGTGAATGATTTGATATTTACTTAATAACTCAGGGAGTGCTGAAAGTATTACATTATTAATAACTTCTGCACCCTGAGAGCCTCCAAGTATTAAAATCACAGGAACAGTAGGGTCTAACTTTAAGTATTCAAACATTCCCTCACTAGAAGGTTGTAGTAATTCTGATCTAATAGGTTGTCCAGTGTGTGCAGTTCTGTCACTAGGAAAATACTGAGCGGCTTCATCAAAAGACACTGCGATACGCTCAGCAAATTTTCCAGCCCATTTATTTACACGACCGGGATATGAATCTGATTCATGGATTACCACAGGTATTCGAAGTATTCGAGCCGCCATAAGTGCAGGGAAACTTGCATATCCTCCCTTCCCTACCACCACGTCAGGATAAATTCTATACACTTTAAAAAGTGCCTTAAAGACAGCAAAAAAAGTTTTTATAATATCAAAAAAATTCTGTATTGAGAAATACATTCGTATTTTCCCTGTTTCAACTTTTTTAAATTCAATTCCGTGATCAAACAATGCTACAGAGTCATACGGAGTGTCAGACATAAAATAAAGTTTAGATTTAACAATCTTTTCCTTATCAATTATTTCATTGATCTTCTCAGCAATTGCGATGATTGGATAAAAATGTCCTCCGGTTCCACCACCGGCAAATAAAATTTTCATCCCGTAGTGAAAAATGGCATAGCTCTTTGAGGAGCGTGTACGTCATCGTTTTTTTTATTATTTGTATAATTCCGATTCATATATGATGTATAAAATATAAATTTCTCTCAATGTAATTTTCTACTACGGGATTCATCCCGTAGTGAAAAATGGCATTGCTCCTTCAAGAGCATGTGAACCAAAATTTAAATTATTTATAAAGTTTAGAATTATGTTGTTCATATCAAAAATATAATATCTCACTAATGCCATTTTCTACTACGGGATTCATAGTTTAGCTCCTAGATACTAGTTGCTAGTTGCTAGTTCACTTTCTTTTGATACCTAGAAATATTCAATACTATTCCAACTGCAGCCATAGACAAGAGAAGTGATGTACCTCCATGACTCATGAATACCAACGGTACTCCTGTCAATGGAAACACTCCTATTATCGACGCAATATTAAGAAATGACTGAGCCACTATCAGTATAACAATTCCCGTGACGAGAAGTCTACTAAATAAATCTGGAGCCCTGTACGCGATCCGCAGTCCTCGAAATGCGAAGACTACATATAGGAGAATAATAAATGTACTTCCAACAAATCCGAATTCCTCACCTACAACTGCAAAGATTGAATCCCCTTGAGGCTCTGGTAAATAGCTAAACTTTTGAATGCTTTGACCATATCCCCTTCCAAACACTCCACCGGATCCTATTGCGATCAGTGATTGCTGAATTTGATAGGACGCACCCGTTGGATCGCTGCTTGGATCCACAAATGTCTTAACACGGGTGAGAAGGTATGGCTTCATGGAAACCAGTATGATAATTCCAATAAGTGCGACTGCAACCAATCCTAAAATATATTTCCATTTAACTCCTGATGCGACAAACATTGCCAGTGCTACTAATAATATAAGGAGGAAATTTTTCGTATCAGGTTGTACAAACAAGACCGCAGCAATAATACCCATCAGAATTGCAAATGGTAAAATTCCGAATTTAAAAACATGCACTCTGTTCTTTACCCATGAGAGCCATCCTGCAAAATATATAATGAATGCAATTTTTAAAAATTCAACAGGTTGAACCGATACAGGACCAATTGAGAGCCATCGACGTGCACCACCATGAGTAAATCCGAGACCTGGAATAAATACCATCAGTGTTGCGATGATCGCCCCCAAAAAAATATAAAAAGAATATTTTCTCCAGAATTTATAATGTATTTTAGAAAATAAAATTATTGCTCCTATACCAACACCTAATCCAAGCACAAGTTGATTAAAGAGTACTCCATAAAACTTCGAGGTATTTTTAGGAAGAATACCTAATGAAGCAGATACAAATACGAGTACTCCAATAGAAATAAGTGTGATAACAATACCAAGGAAAAACTTATCGACTGGCTTGTTCGTCACACGCATATTATGAAATCAATGCGATTATAATTCCAATAACTGCAAATACAATTGAAATCACCCAATAACGCATTGTTATCTTTTCACGAGACCAGCCAAGTGACTCAAAGTGATGATGAAGAGGAGCCACTTTAAATATCTTGCCCTTAGGGCCAAATATTTTTTTAGATATAATTTGCAATGCAGATGAAAGCGCAGTAACTGTAAGAGGAAGTGCTATGATCGGCAAGAGAAGTACTGTGTCTGTCATAAATGCAATCACGGCCAGTGATACTGTAAGTCCTAGCATTCCTGTCTCCCCCATATAAAAACGCGCAGGCGGAATATTGAACCACAAAAATGCAAGCAGTCCTCCTGAGATGACTCCACTAAATGCTGCCAAATCAATTTGATTTTGAAAAAACGCAAGAAATGCATATGCGGCAAATGTAATCGCAAGTACTCCACCTGCAAGTCCATCAATCCCATCGATCACACTACTAGAAAATGTTGCCAGCACTACGAGCAAAAATACAGGAATAAACAGGAATCCAAGTTCAAGATTCCCATTAAATGGAATTGCAATAGAAGATATATCTAATTTAGTAAAAAACCACCATCCCCCCGCAAGACCGATGAGTGTCACAATGCCAAGCATCATTCTTCGTGGAAATCCATTTAAGAATATTCCCTTCCTTACAAAGGTTGCCATCAAATCATCAACAAGGCCGATGAGTGAACCTGCAATCAGCGCAAAAAACGGAAGTAGTGTCTGTCCTCTACTTAAAAAATCCAATTTCTCTGTGATTGGAGTTGGATACAGCTTTGATATCAAAAATATCACTAGAATAGTAATGAGTACACTCATCCATATTATGATTCCTCCGGCACGCGGTGTTGAGAGCTCAGCACTAGTGTTATGAATAGCTTTAAATTCAGCAGATATCTCTTCTACCTCCTTCCTTTCATCATCCAGTCGGGATGTCCTTTTCCATATCTTGTATTTATAAAAGTAATGAGTAAATAGTGGTGTGATGGCCATTCCAACAATAAAACCAAGGGCTGTTGGAAGAAATACTTTTATAAGACTTAGAGTAAATTCCATGTACTCATAATACCAAAATTACGTTTATTTTCAACGTAATTAGGCCATATTCTTTAGGTCTTGACAAAATATTTAATTTTGTTATAGTTTGGTCAGAAAGATAATATGAAGTGATAAACCAAATGATCTATTTGTTCATTTACAATACCCAATACAATGAAAAAGTTAATTCTTAAAATTACCGTTTTATTAGTGATAAGCTTTTTTGGAAACATTAGCGATGTCAAAAGCCAATCTTTTGAAGATATGTTTAAAGACGAAACTGAAGAATCGAAAGAATCTGAAGAGATTGAATCAATAAACGTAAACAATTATTTAGATCAAGTCCAGATATCAATGCTTGAAGAGTATGATCAGCGCTGGTCTGAAGATAGTAGCAAAACCTACAAGGAGTATAATACCCAACTGGTAAAAAGGTGGAAGGTACTTAATAAGAAGCAAAAAGATGAATGTCTTACCAAAGTTCAGGCTAACAGTGAAAAATCGAAACTATTTGTTGTCTTCGGTAGGTCTAGGAACGATTGTATCCATAACTTAAATAAAGCAGCTGCAAAACATAGAACTGATAAAAAGGAGTTGATCGATAGTTTACAAATAAGTTCACTGAAGGTTGCTGAGGCAGAAAAAGGAGGAAAAACGAGAGCTCTAGCTAAGGCAGCAATAAAGAACTTTATAGAAGGTGAGAAAATCGATGCGGATAATGAATACAAAGCAAGCATGCGTAGAATAGCTACCCTTAGAAAGTCAATGGGGGTCGAGCTTCAAGAGCTTAATTCCAAATCAAAAATGGAGAGTGAAAAAACAGGTGATATGGTGTGCTATAATGTAAAGATTTTTTAACCTTCATTGTTTAAATAACTTACAGTAAATCTACTAGAGTTTACACTCTAGTAGATTTTTTTATATATTTCGACAAGTTATTACATATCCAATAATCCCCACAATATTGTGGGGATTATTTTTTATAAATTAAAAAGAAAGTGCTGCTGAGGCTGAGAGTAGTTGTTGCATATCACTAAATCGTCCCTGTTTACTTGAGCCAAGTACAGACACTACGTATGATCTTCCATTATCTGCTTTATATTCAACAACAAGGCTTCCTCCCGCAAGTGTCGTATGACCTGTCTTTGATGAAGTTATACCTTTAAATGTTTTTAGAATTGTATTTGTGTTCTCTATTTCGTGCTCTATTAAATCAAGTGAAGTAAGTGTTGAATTTTCTTTTGAGGTTACTTTAAAAATATCTGGATGCGTGTCCATCGCATAGTTGAGCAATGCTACCACATCTTTTGCTGAAGCAAATGATCCGGGTTCATCTCCTATGTCGAGTCCCGTTGCATTTCCAAATACTGTATTTGTCATTCCAATAGAGCGAGCCTTTTCATTCATTCTTTCTACGAATACATCGACTGATGATGATGATGCCACTCCTCGCATTTTTGCATCAGATGCAAATGCAATTGCTTGTGCTGCATCGTTTGATGACATAATGAGCATTAACTCTGTAAGGTCAGACAATCTCCATTTTTCATTTAGATATAATGCATAGTATCCTTCTTGATCCAGAGCATTGCTTGTTACTGTCACGACTGAGTCTTCCTCGAGTACATCAAGTGCGACAATTGCGGTCATAACTTTTGTAATAGATGCAATCGGCAACGGTTTGTCTTCATGAAGTCCATATACGAGCTCTCCCGTTTCTGCATCATAGACATATGCAACTTCTGCTTCAAGGTCGACATTTGCAAATGGATTTGCAGCGGCCACTGCCGCAACATTTAATGAATTCTGAATTTGTTTCTCCTTAAAAATTCCTCCAAAATAAAATGAGGACAATATTACGACAAGTAACAAAAGAGAAAGATGTGTTCTTTCAGACTTAGTCGTCTTTAATCCGCCAAAGGACCAAGAAAATGAATCAATTAAAATCCCTGATTTATTTTTGGGAGTTTTCTCACGAGTATAGACAGGCGTTGTTCTTTTTTTAGAAGTAAGAGGTTTTTTTGTAGGGCTCTGCTTCTTTTTAGTAGTGTGTACTTTTTTGAGAGCTATAGTTGATTTCTTTTTCCCATTACTTTGGACTGGGCTTTCTGCACTGACAGTTTTTGTTTTCTTTGCACGAGTGCTGACAGATTTCTTTTTTTTAGTTGCCATTTTAGTAGTTGATTGCTAATTAATATCTTCCTCCTCTTGTGTATTAATTTCCTCTTCTAATGATTCCTTAATAGTACTATATTCGGGCAAGTCATCAATACGAGTTATACCCAGATGAGTAAGCAAGTCGAAACTTGGCTTGTAAATATATTTTCTGCTATCAGTCGCGTGAGTGACTCGCTCTATGAGTCCGCGAACAAGGAGACTTCGAAGAATAAAACTTGAGTTTACTCCTCTAATGTAGTCAATTTCTCCGCGTGCAACTCCATTTTTATATAAAATGACCGACAATGTTTCGAGACTTGCCTTACTAAGCTCCTTGGTGAGCTCTTCCTTGCGCATACTCTCCAGCAATGAACCCATTTCACTATTTGTTCCGAGCATCACCTTCTGTTCCTTTATAACAAGTGACAATCCCCTCCCCTCTAACTTATCCTGAAGTACAGAAAGTGCCTCAACAATTTCTGCCGGCTTCACCTTTAAATAATCTGATAATTTTTTGAATGACATTGGCTCTCCTTTATAGAAAAGTAATGCTTCAATTTTTGAATCTAAATCCATGGTTTAGCTCCTAGCTTCTAGCTACTTGCACCTAGCTTTGAAATTAGAGAATTTAACATTTTCATAACTTCTTCTAATAATGAATCAACCCTTGAATAATCAAGTTCATTAGTTTTTGGTAATCGTTTTGATATTTCTAATTGTGTTTCCAGTTCACCTCCTGAAGCAAAAGAAATAAAAAGATATCTTTTAAATTCGGAATCAGTTCCTCTTAATTTTCCTTCTGCTATATTTGATGGTATAGATACTGCTGCTCTTCTTATTTGTGATGTAAGTCCATATATTTCTTCCTTTGGATATATATCGGTCAATGAATAAATAGCAACTGTTAGATCCATTGATTTCTTCCATACTTCTAAATTTTTGTAATTTCGTATCATATGCGCTAGTTGCTAGATGCTAGAGCCTAGGTGCTTTTAATTATACACTCTTGTCTTCTAATTCATCACTATATGGTGATTCTTTCTCCATTTGTATCTCTCCAAATGTATCATGCTGACTTGCATGGACCAATCCCTGACGAACAAGTTCTAATAATGCCAAAAATCCTACAATCGCATACACTTTTTGTTCTTTATTATTTCCTCCCGATCCATCTCCCGAAAAATCCTTAAAACTCATCTTTATACTTTTCTTCATCCGTTCAGTCAGTGTGTCCATCATCTCTTCTATATTTATAACTTTGGTAACTCTTACATCAGGTTTATATTCTTTTTTAGGAACTCTACCTAATACGTCTTTTACGTTAAGGGTCATCGAATTCAAAGTAATCGAATCAGATGGTACAAAGACAGAGATGTCACTTTTGATAAATGGTTTAGAAAATATAATACGCGTTCCAAATGTATCTCCTACAAGTACACTCGCTTCCTTTATTTTTTTATACATTCGCAAGCGCAACTCAAGATCTTCAATACTTGATTGTTCCTCATCAGTAAGAGATAGATTTGGAAGGAGTGATTTTGATTTTAGTAAAATGAGTGTCGCGGCAACAACTATAAAGTACGTTGTGTCTATCATTCGAATCCCACCAGACTGCTCGTCATCTGATGTTTCACTCAATGCACTCACATATGAAATATAATCATCAGTGACTTCAGAGAGTGATATTTCACTTATAAATAGTTTTCTCTTTTCAATAAGAGAAAGCAAAAGATCAAGCGGACCCTCGAATGCATCAGTTTTCACTTTGTACGGAGTTGTTTCCATGTGTATATAGTACTCAATTTCTCAATTTCTTAAGATATTGACATATAGAATATTTTATGCTATTGTTTAGATAGCTAACGGAGTTGTTCATTAAATATTTTTCATATGAATTTACTAAATTATGTAAATGGAAAACAGCTTATCTTCATGGAAAAGTGGAGAAAACAGGGATTTCATGTCGAATATGGGGAGAATAAAAACAAAGGAAACACAATCCTTATGATCGTAATAAAACACAAGGAACGAAATAAAACTTATCGTTGTGATGCAAACTATCCACATACATTAGATAGAGTAGCCCAATTCTATATATGGTGTCTGTGTAATAGTGCGATTAGTAAGACAGTGACACAAAAACTTGAACGTGCTCCTAAAAGTAGAGATGAGATAATAAGCGGTGTCATCAAGGCACAATTGAATTAAATTCATCGCATATATTCAAAAGCAGGACTTTCGTCCTGCTTTTTTTAATTCTTCTTAATTTGTATGCCAAGTTCTTTGAGATGTACGTCTTCTATTTCTGCGGGAGAGTTCATCATGAGGTCCTTCCCTTCTCCTGTCTTTGGAAATGCAATCACTTCTCGAATATTTGGCTCATTTTGAAGTATCATCATAAGTCGATCAAATCCCCAGGCAATTCCACCATGTGGAGGAGTTCCTGAAGAAAATGCATCAATCATATGACCAAATGCCTCTTTTATTTTTTTCTTATCGTGACCTAAAATCTCAAATACCTTTTCAAGTATGTCAGCTTTATGGGCTCTAATACTTCCTCCTCCTATTTCACTTCCATTCAGGGCAATATCGTATTGAGATGTTAAAATATCACCGATATTTTCTCCTTTTAATAAATCATCGATAAATTCCTCTTTTGGAATGGAAAATGGATTATGAGTAAATGTCCATGATCCATCATCTGTTTTTTCAAAGAAAGGAAAATCTGTCACCCATGCAAATGCAAGAAGATTTGGATCATCTTTATCTTTTCGCAGGTCCGGTCGATCTGTTCCATATTTCTCCATAGATTCTTTATGTGTAAGTCGAGGGAATGGAATTTCTTGAATAGTCTTTTCAGGATAAAGTTCCTTCACCAATGCAATCAATACTTTTTCATTTATATCCATCACTTGATCTCGGTCAACAAAACTCATTTCCATATCGAGTTGTGTAAATTCTGGCTGTCGATCCCCTCTTGTATCCTCATCTCTCATACATCTAGCAAACTGAAAATACTTTTCAAATCCTGATGACATGATAAGTTGCTTATACTGCTGAGGTGACTGCGGAAGTGCATAGAAATGTCCTGGCTCCAGTCGTGACGGCACAACATAGTCACGTGCTCCTTCGGGAGTTGATTTAGTAAGCAGTGGAGTCTCAATTTCGAAAAATCCCTCTTTATCAAAAAAGTTACGAACAAATTTCATTACTCTATGTCGGTTTTTAATATTAGTCTGCATTCTCTCTGAACGAAGATCTAAATACCGATTAGTCATTCGAGCTTCTTCGTTTACTCCTATAGTAGTTTCACTTATTTCAAATGCTGGAGTGTCAGCCTCATTGAGAACCTTTATGGATGTAATCTCTATTTCTATGTCACCGTTATGAAGTTCTTCATTTATCATTTTCTCTGGTCGCTTATTTACGATACCAGTTACTTCGATTACCCATTCAGGTCGAACAGTGTTCGCAAGTTCATGAGCTTCCACGTGATTTGGAAGTGCCACCATTTGTACTTTCTCAGTCATATCGCGCACATCCATAAAAATAAGTTTTCCATGGTCACGCCTTACATCAACCCATCCTGCAACGGTGATTTCCTCCCCTATGTGATCATGTAATGTATTTAAATAAATTCTATTTTTCATGATTGATTATTTATGAGTGAAACGAATATAGTAATCATCACCCTGTGAAATAAGATTTGAGACGATTTCTGAGAAATAATTTACCTTTGTATGTTTTTAGATATTTTTCTCGATGCAGTGCATCATTTTTATTTAAACATACTTCAGAATAAATTAATTCAAGTGGTCGTCTGTCTTTTGTAGATCCAACCATCCCCTTATTATGATTCTCAAATCTTGATTTTAAGTCCTTAGTATATCCTATATATAACTTCTTGTCTCTCAGGGACTGTAGTACATATATATAATAATACTTTTTCATAGACTTAAAATCATTTCACTGGGGTTAGAAAAATATAGTTACTCATTTCATTCGTTCCTTATTTTTCTAAAAGTAATTAATTCTCATTGCTTCTCGTACTTCTTTGAGTGTTTCAATTGCGACAACCCGAGCTCTCTTCGTTCCCTCTTCTAATATTTCCATAACTTTCTTTGGATCCTTGGCAAGATATTCTCGTCGATCTCGTATTGGAGCCAGGTGATCTTGTAGTATAGCTATCAATCTCCTTTTTATTTCCACATCACCCAATCCTCCTTTTTTATACTGTGCTTTTAGTTTTTTGAGTTCATCTTTATCTTCATCAAAAATATCTAAATATTCAAACACCACATTGCCTTTTACTTTGCCTGGATCGTTTACGTGGATATGATCAGGATCAGTATACATTTGCATAACTTTCTTCTCGATCACCTCTGATGAATCAGAAAGATAAATTGCATTATCGAGCGACTTACTCATCTTTGATTTCCCATCGATACCTACTAAGCGAGGAGTTGAGGACATAAGGGGTTCAATTTTTTCAAATACTTCACCATAGAGTGAATTAAATTTATGTACTATTTCATTTGCTTGCTCAAGTACTGGAAGCTGATCTTCACCAACTGGAACAATTGTTGCCTTACAAAATAAAATATCAGCAGCCTGACTCACGGGATAGGTAAGAAATCCAGCGGGTACATTTTCTTTATATCCCTTTTGCTTCATCTCATCCTTTACTGTTGGATTTCTCTTGAGTCGAGCGAGCGTAACCAAATTTAAAAAAAACACAGTCAATTCTGCAATCTCTGGAACTTCTGACTGAATGAAGAATGTAGTTTTTGTCGGATCAACTCCAACCGCAAGATTGTCTAGTGCTACTTCAATGACATTACTGCGAACCTTATCAGGATTCTCCGCATTATCAGTAAGTGCCTGTACGTCAGCTATCATCACATATTGATCATGAATATTCTGAAGTTCAACTCTCTTAAGCAATGAACCTACATAATGACCTAAATGAAGCTTTCCTGTAGGACGATCCCCTGTCAATACAACGCGCTTCTCATCAAATGAGTCCGTTTTCTTATTTTTAACCATGAAACTATTCTACCCCGTTAAAGAACGTAAATCAAAGGTTTATACTCTTTAATACTACTGGTCAAACAAGTACCATTTAATAAAGAAAAACACACACTCATTTATAAATTATGAGTACATGCAACATATCCTTAAATCCACATAGTACCAACAGCTTATTCATATATGGTCATTTTTGACGCCTTCAACTCAGTCATTTTTTGTGATAATGTGTACTACATGGCTACCCCAGAACCAAATTTTGCAAGACGGGTAGAATTACTATAATTTATCAACATTATAAGAGTATCCCGCGGCAAGGTGCTGCGCCCAGCGAGGATTGGCCTATTCGGCCTCGCACCTTGCGAGGTGTTGCAGAAACAAAATTGGTACGGGGTGCTCATAAAATATATTCACTAACATTCATTATTTTATGGCACAAAAAATCTCCATCGCAAGAATACCTCCCCAAGACCTAGATTCAGAAAAAGCTGTACTTGGATCTATCATGCTTCGTCCTGGAGCACTTGTTGAAATTGGTGATCTTCTTTCTGAAGAATCATTTTACGCAGAGAAAAACAGATTAATATTCCAGACCATGATAGAACTCTCATCTAAAGGAGAGCCAATAGACCTTTTATCATTGTCATCTCGACTCAAAGAAAAAAAGATTCTCGACACAGTTGGTGGACGAAGTTATTTAACTGAAATTGTAGACACAGTACCTGCATCTACAAACATAAAACATTACGCAGAGATCGTACGAAAAAAACATGTACTACGAAGTCTTATTGAGGCGGCGGATTTTGTATCTAAAATTAGTTTCAATCAAGGAGCAGATGAAATAGACGATATTTTAGATCAAGCAGAAAAAAGAATCTTCAGCGTAGTTCAATCTCCAAAGGGTCAAAAGTTTATTGGGATAAAAGAAACGCTCAGTGAGGCATGGACTCGATTAGAAAAATTACATGAATCAAAGGAAAGTTTACGTGGCGTATCTACTGGATTCAAAGATTTAGACACACTACTCTCTGGTCTACAAAACTCTGATCTTATTATATTAGCCGCTCGACCGAGTATGGGTAAAACTACACTTGCACTCGATATTGCACGCAATGCTGCATTAATCCACAATATACCTGTGGGAATTTTCTCTCTTGAGATGAGTTCACAACAACTCGTTGATAGAATGCTCGCATCAGAGGCAAAAGTAAACGCATGGAAATTACGAACAGGAAATTTAAGTGCAGATAACGAATTTTCTAAAATACGAGACTCACTTGATAAACTTTCCAAAGCACCAATCTATATTGATGATCACCCTTCAAACTCGATCGCTCGAATGAGAGGTGTTGCACGTAGACTAAAACTCGAACATGGGCTTGGACTTATCGTTGTCGATTATCTTCAGCTTATGCATACAAGCAAGGCATATGACTCCATGGTCAATCAAGTTACAGAAATATCTCGATCTCTTAAATCTCTCGCGCGTGAGCTTGATGTTCCTGTACTCGCGCTCTCTCAGCTTTCTCGTGCAGTAGAATCACGCGGAGGAAAGCCACGACTCTCTGATCTTCGAGATTCAGGTTCTATTGAGCAGGATGCAGATCTAGTTATGTTTATTCATCGAGAAGATAAATACAATGAGGATTCGGATCGGCAAAATATTGCCGAAATTATGATAGAAAAACACCGAAATGGTCCGACTGGAAAAGTTGATCTCTATTTTGATGAGAAAACTATTTCATTTATGTCACTGGAAAAGAGTGATATTCAACAAATGGAATCATATGCAAATTCACCATTGGATGAAGAATTTTAATCATGGATCCACTTGTAAGACTAGCTAAATTTTTTTCAGAATTCCCTGGGATTGGAGAGCGTCAATCTAAACGGTTTGTATATTTTCTCATTCGCAAGAATCCTGAATATATAAATGAATTATCAGCACTTATCTCCACTATCAAAAATACAGTGCATCAATGTACTTCATGTTTTCGTTTTTTCCCAATAGTAAATAATGCTTCACAAAAAGAAATCATATGTGAAGCCTGCTCAAGTCCTAACACTGACAGAGGCCTTCTTATGATTGTAGAGAAAGATGCTGATTATGAGAGCATCACACAAAGCAATATGTACTCAGGTCATTTTTTTATACTTGGAGGACTTATGCCGATCATAGAAAAAAACACTTCACAATTTGTGCGTTCAAAAGAATTAATCGCAAAAGTTAAAAAACTAATAACTGAAAACAAACTCGAGGAAATCATCTTAGCCTTTTCTTTAAATCCTCAAGGTGAAAATACTGATACCTATATACGAAAATTACTCGCTCCCCTACTTGAGAATACTTCGATTACAATCTCAACACTTGGTCGTGGTCTTTCAACGGGAACCGAACTTGAATATTCCGATGACGACACAATTAGAAATGCATTGAAAAATCGATCATAAAAAAAATCCCATACATGGGATTTTTATTTTATAGATGTAATTTTTACTTTAGTGTATGGCTGTCGATGCCCCTTATTTATGAAATGCCGACTTTTAGATTTATATTGAATCACTGATATTTTTTTTGCTTTTCCTTCTTCTTCAAAACTTGCCTCTACTTTAGCTTTATCTATATATGGAGTTCCTACAGTAGTGTTCTTTCCATCATCAACAATCATCACTTTATCAAATGTGATTGTATCTCCCTCTTTATGAGGTCCTGAGAGCTTCTCAACACGAAGAGAGTCCCCTACAGAGACTTTGTATTGTTTTCCTCCTGTTTCTATTACTGCAAATGACATAGTTACTATTCTATATAAAATAAGGAAATATGCAAGTTAGAAAAGGTCTTTTAAGAATTGTATGAATGATCGACGATTTTGGGTCACTTCATCAGGTGATACTGTTGCTGGATCATCAACTATTACAATGGATTTCTCACCTTCTTTAACCAATGAGAATTTATCCCTTATAGACTCCTCAATACCCTCATCTGTGTGCAATGTGTCTATAAGTGCAGTCAATTCCCCATCTCGTTCAACTAACTGGTCAACTTGCTCTGATGCGATATTCTTATTTCCACGAGCTTCTTTGTTTTTTTTATATGCACCCACGACACCCATAAAAAAAATGATCACAACAATAAGCAATGATGAAAGAAATATCCATGAGTGAAAAAATTTGTGTAATGTATTTTTTTTAAAGAAAAGATTCATAGGACTTGATAAAAATACCAAAAAATGTTTTAGTGTATAGTATATAGATAGTATACACGAACATTATGTTTTTAGGTAAAAAAAATAAAAAGAGAATGAAGGCCTTTTGGAGTATTATTGGAGTACTGGTTATTGTCAGTATGATTTTACTCTACAGTCCATTTTTCCAATAGACCTCCTCATTCATTAAAAAACACCCGCAATCTGCGGGTATTTTTTAATCGTTTTTCATCATTTTTAGAAAGACACTGTGAGGAATGTTCACTTTCCCGCGTTCTTTCATCTTCTTCTTTCCCTTTTTTTGCTTTTCTCTAAGTTTCATTTTTCTTGTAATATCTCCACCGTAGAGTTTTGCGGTCACGTCTTTCTTAAATGCTTTAATTGTCTTTGATGCTAGAATTCTCCCGTGTGCTCGTCCTTGGACCTTAGCAACAAACATTTGTCGCGGAAGATGTAAGTGAAGTTTCTCAACTGTCTTTTCTGCCTCTTCTTGTACTTTTCGCGTCGAAACAATTTTGGAAAATGCTGGTATAACTTCATCTGCCACTAAAATATCGAGCTTTGTAACATCGGCCTGTTTAAAGTCTCCAATTTCATATGAAATAGATGCATATCCTGAAGTAAGACTCTTTAACTCATCGAAAAAATTACGCATGAGCTCTCGTAGTGGCATTGATATTGTAACTGTTGTTCTATTATCTCCAAAATCTTCAGTGTCTGTAACTTCTCCCTCGTGGTCAAATAGAAGCTGCATGAGTGAACCAATATATTCTGAAGGAGTGATTATTTTTATAACTACCCATGGCTCTTCTATTCGAACAATTGATCCATCGTCAGGAAACATATGTGGAGAATATATATTTTCTTTTTTGCCATTTTTATATTCAACTTTATACGTGATACTTGGTGTCGTCACTACAAGATCTAAGCCAAATTCCCTTCTAAGTCGTTCAGTTATTATTTCTAAATGTAGCATTCCTAAAAAGCCAGACCTAAATCCTCTTCCCAAAAGACCCGATGATTCCTCCTCATATGAGAATGATGCATCAGATAAACGTAGTCGCCCGAGTGCTGTTTTTAATAGCATAAAATCATCCTGACTTTCAGGATACATGGAGACCCACACTACTGGATTTGGATTCATATATCCTGGAAGTGCCTCAGAGGGATGCTTTGCTAATGTAATAGTATCTCCTACAGATGCAATACCGGGCTTTTTAATACCCGTTACAATGTATCCAATTTCTCCAGCCGAAATAGTATCCTTTGGGATAGCTTCGGGTGAAAATATTCCCACTTCTTGAGCGAGAAACTTTTCATTAGCTATTTTAAATAAAAGAGAATCATGTCTCTTTATACTTCCCTCAAGTACTCGCACATATACAATTACACCCTTATGACTAGAGTATTCGAAATCAAACACAAGTGCTCTGAAATGTGGAGTTGTTATCTCTGGGAGAGAAATCTTTGGAGGCGGAATTTTTTTGATTATCTCTTTAAGTAGTTCTGGAACCCCCTCTCCTGTTTTTCCTGAGACTTTCAAAATTGAGTCTGGATCAACATCTAGAAGCTCTGAAACCTCCAATGCAATATCATCAACTCGTGCAAGAGGTGAATCAATTTTTGTAAGTACAGGAATTATTACAAGTCCCAATTCCCGAGCCATGTCGAGTGTGGTGAACGTTTGGGCCTGAACTCCTTGAGTTGAATCAACTAATAACAATGATCCCTCAACCGCACGAAGCGCTCGTGACACCTCATATGAAAAATCAATATGACCTGGAGTATCTATAAGATTAAGTACATATGAGTGTCCATCAAGAGTGTATTCCATTCGAACAGGTTGCATTTTAATGGTTATTCCTCGCTCTCGCTCAAGATCCATCGTATCAAGCACCTGATCCTTCATTTTTCGAGCTTCCACAGTAGAGGTAAGCTCGAGCATTCGATCTGCCAGAGTTGATTTTCCATGGTCTATATGGGCAATTATTGAAAAGTTTCTAATATTATTTAAGTCCATACGCCCAATACTACCAAAAAACCCGAAAAGAATATATCTTTTCGGGTTTAAAGCAGTTCTATGATGGCGTCCTTGTGTCCATCGACAAAAATGAACCTAAAGAGATTATTAAAACCTCTTTCACCTATGGAACCTTTCGTACGAAAGGTCCTATGGACAACATAGACAATGCACCGAACGGTACGTTCCGGCGGGTAATAAATTCGCTATTCGTAGTCTTACAAATCCTCCTGACTCGGGACCACATACTTTTTACTCTTCCAGAATCGAGTACGAAGTGTGTCTTGAACTTCTTTAATTTGCTCATTCTTAAAGAGTTTTAAGATCACCACTCCTACAGCAATTCCGATGATTCCAGATAGAAATCCTTGAAGAAAAATACCCCAAAATGTATCTAAATCAAATACATTTGAAAATAAAAGAAGAAATACATAACTCACAAATCCTATAAAGAATGCGGCTGCAAATGTTTGGAAAAATGTTTTTCTAATGTCAGCAATAATCTCTTTGTTAAGAAAATCTTTTTTAAATCTAGTCCACAATAAAAAGAAGTTCACCAACGTACCAACAGAGTATGCAAGTGCCATCATTAATATGCCTGTACCCGGAATATCGTCAACTCGAAACAGTGATTCTATAAAAAATTGAAACATTGGATAGGTTTGGAAAAGTTTTAAAAAGATAAATGCGAATACTACAATTAATCCCGCAGAAAATACATTAATAACTACAGGTCGTGTGGTCTTACCTGCTGCATAGTATCCACGCACCAGCAATAATATAAGTGCATGACCCACTATTGATATAGAAAACAGTGCAAGTGTTGCTGCTGTTAAACGAGTATCGTCCCATGTAAATGAACCTGACCCAAGCACAACTCGCACAATTTGAGCTCGAAGAATAATAAACAAAAACATAATTGGCATAGACCAAAAGATAATCTGCTTCGCCGCATGAGTGATTTGCTGTACAAAACCTTTGATATTGTTTTTAGAAAAGAATTGAGCAAGTGTTGGAAACGCAGCAACTGAATATGATGCACCTACAAGTGTTAATGGCACTGCCTGCAAATTGAATGAAAAATTAAAAACTGAAATTGATCCTTCCCCTATAAATGAAGCCATCGCAACAATTGCCAGAAGTGCAAAACTATTAACAGACAAACCAAGTGTTCGAGGTAATGAAATCGCAACCATCTTTTTAAGCTCTTTAAAATTAAATTTGGAGGTAAATCGAGGAATGAATTTATGACCAATGACCACAGGAAGTTGAATCGCAAAATGAAGACCCGCTCCTATAATGACACCAATCGCCATACCCTTAAGACCAATAAGCGGATAAAGGAAAATAATACCAAAAAGAATCCCGACATTATAAAACACAGGAGATAATGCAAATACAAAGAATTTTTTAAAGAGTTGAGTAATTGAACCTATTAGATTAGAGAGGCCAAGAAGTACAGGAGAAAGAAGCATGAATCGAGAGATAGTGACTAGTTCACTTAGGTCTGCAGGGGAAAATCCTGGTGCGATTAGAGGGGCAAGTAGAGGCATGAGAAAGAATATGATCACACTCGATCCAATCATCACTGCCAAGAAAAGAGTAAATATCTGATTAAAAAAGGAATGTGCCTCTGGAGTCGCTATTTCACTTCCGCGTAATTTATCAACAAGGAATGGGAGTAGTACATAAATAGATGCAAGCGATGCAATTGAGATAAAAAGAAAATCGGGGATTCTAAATGCTGCATAATATATATCTAAACTAGCTGACGGACCAAGGAAGTGTGCAAGTGCTCTATCTCGAAGCATTCCAAGAATTTGAGAAAAGAACGCAAAAAAAGCCAGTACGAATGCGGCTTGATTTACATTACCATATTTTTGATTCAACAAATTTATTATTTTATTCATACCGTACGAAATAGGAAACGCTTTAAACGTGACTTTAAATAACGTTTACCTTTACCTGATTTTAAATATTTTTCTCTCGACCTTGAATCTTGCTCATCAATGCAAGCTTCATAATAAATTAATATATATGGACCTCGTCCTTTTGTATATCCTGCACTACCTTCGTTATGTTCTTTAACGCGTTTCCGTAAATTATTAGAATAACCTGTATACAACCTACCATCTTTTTGACTTTGTAACACATATGTATAAAACATAACCTTATCATTTCGTACGGGATTCATACTACGACATTTACTATCTTATCTTTGACATAAATAAATTTTTTAATTTCTTTTCCGTCGATCCATTTTTCTATCACTTCATCAGAAAGTGCCAATTCGCGAATTTCACTTTCTTTACGTCCTGCAGTCACTTCAATTGATGAACGCACTTTTCCATTTACTTGCAGGACCACGGTAACCTGATCAACTTTCATTTTCTTTGTGTCATATGAGGGCCACTCATTTACATGAATCGATTCTTTATTACCGATCTCATGCCATAATTCTTCCGTCACATATGGAGCAAATGGTGCAAGAATACGAAGGAATAATTCGAATTGTTTTTTACTCAATGATACTGCATCCTCTAATGTATTAGCTAAAATCATCATAGCAGAAATTGCAGTGTTGAATTTAAAAGATTGAATGTCACCCTCTACCTTCTGTATAGTTGTGTGTAAAATCGCATCGATTGAGGTATTTTCCTCTTCAACTATTTTATCTTGAAGTTTCCATATCTTATCTATAAATCTCCTCGTTCCCACCATACCATCAGTATTCCATGAGATTGCATTCTCAAATGGACCCATAAACATTTCATATGTACGAAATGCATCAGCTCCAAACCGCTCAATCATATCATCTGGCGATACAGTGTTATCCCATCGTTTACTCATTTTTCTTCCATCTTCCGCCAATATAAGACCTTGATTATGCAACTCCATAAAGGGCTCCTTGTCAGACACCACTTTTATATCATAAAGGAATTTGTGCCAAAATCGCGCATATATCAAATGTCGCGTTGCATGTTCAACTCCACCTACATATACATCTACAGGCATAAACTTTTTTTCTTTTTTTGAATCTATCAGCGCGTCTTTATTTTGTGGATCAATGTATCGGAGATAATACCAATTAGAACCAGCCCATTGAGGCATTGTATTGGTCTCGCGTGTTCCAGGACCATCACAACTTGGACAAGACACATTCACCCACTCATCTATAGATGTCAATGGAGACTCCCCCGTGTTGGTTGGTTCATAGTTCTCTACATCTGGAAGTCTAACTGGTAAGTCTTTTTCAGGCACAGGAACCACTCCACATTTCTCACAATGAATAAGGGGTATTGGTTCACCCCAATAGCGCTGTCGTGAAAATACCCAATCTCTTAATTTATAATTTACTTTCTTCTTCCCATTCACAAACTTGATGATCTTATCTTTTGCTTTGTCTGATTCCATCCCATCAAACTTTCCTGAGAATACAAGATGACCCTTCCCTGGATATGCTTCTTCAAGGACAGGACATGAGTGTGCCGGATAATGTGTACAGACAACCATAATGATGGGAATCTTATATTTTTGCGCAAATTCAAAATCACGCTGGTCATGAGCAGGCACTGCCATTATAGCTCCCGTTCCATATTGAGGTAATACATAATCAGCAACCCAGACTGGAATTTCTTCATTATTCGCAGGATTAATAGCTTTAATACCAATGAGTTGAACTCCTGATTTTTCTTTTCCTTCTGCAGTGCGCTCAATCTCAGTCTTGTTTACTGAGTCCTTTGCATATGTCTCAATCTCACTCCAATTTTCAATTGAAGACTTTAATTCAGTAAGCATGCTGTGCTCTGGGGCGACCACCATATATGTTGCTCCAAAAAGCGTATCAGGCCGAGTAGTAAACACATCTAATGAAAGATCACTATCTTTTATTTTAAATGTAATCTCAGCTCCTTCAGATCTTCCTATCCAATTACGTTGAGATTCTTTAATATATTCAGGCCAGTTAAGGTCTTCCAAATCCTCGAGCATACGATCAGCATAGTCAGTAATCTTTAATACCCATTGTCTGAGTGGTTTTTTTATAACTGGATTTCCACATCTCTCACATGCGCCATCTTCCAAATCTTCTTGTGCTAATCCTGTCTTACAGTCATCGCACCAGTTAATTGGCTCATCAGACTCAAATGCCAAACCTTTTTCGTACATTTTTAAAAATGTCCACTGTGTCCACTTATAGTATTCAGGATCGGTTGTATTAACTTCTCGCGACCAATCATAGTCCAGTCCAATCATCTGTAACTGTTCCTTATATCGTGCAACATTTTTTTCAACTGCAATTCGTGGATGTACTTTATTTTTTATCGCAAATTGTTCAGCAGGCAGACCAAATGCATCCCACCCCATAGGATGAAGTACATTAAAGCCTTTCATTCGCTGCATTCGAGAATATACATCAGTTGCAATGTATCCTTTCGGATGACCCACATGAAGTCCAGACCCAGAAGGATAAGGAAACATGTCTAAAATATAAAATGAATTCTTTTTTGAAGTATCTTCTGTCTTATAGATGCCCTTATCTATCCACTCCTTTTGCCATTTCTTTTCAATTTTCTTATGATCATATTTTTTCATCCCGTTAGAGATAGTCTACCTAAGGTAGACGTAATCTATTAAACCTAATAAAATCATTCCCGTTTTTTTGATCTATTTGACCATAAAGATAAAACATGACGTTCTGATCTCTAACGGGATTCATTATTCCTTTATTTTACAACAAAAAATCTTTATTTCAAATTTAAAATTTTTTATCACATCAAACATTTTATTTGAAATTTCTTTTGAAGAAATCGAGGATTCGTGCTTGGTATTCGGCATCGAACTCACCGTGTCTTAGGTTTTCTTGAAACCAGAATTCTGCTTTTGAATTATCTTCTAGTGATTCTTGAAGACGTACAGCATGGGAAAAAGGGATCACGTCATCTTTTTTTGAGTGAATAACAAGCACGGGGATAGTAAGATTTTTAGCTGCCGCGGCAGGTGAGACTTTCTTTGTATTAATTCCTAAAAATAGTTTTGCCCAGAGACCGCTTAGATATCCAAGTGGATATCTAAGTATTGGTATCCGATAAAGTTCTGGTGCCAAGAGAGCAAGGCTTGCATAGCTTGATTCAGAAACAATCGCTTTTATCTCTGGTGCCCCTTGAGCCGTCATGAGAGCAACTGCTCCACCTAAAGAAAATCCCCACACGCCTACTTCTTCTATATCACGAGACTTAAGATAGTGAATTGCTGCCTTAAGATCCTCTGTTTCTCTAGCTCCAATTGTTGTATACGTGCCGCCACTTTGACCTAAGTAACGAAAATCAAACAAAAAGAGGTTATATGTTTGATTCAAAAAAGACATGGTGGGTAAAATATTCCCTTTGTCTGCCGGATATCCATGCAAAAGAATAATCGTTTTTGTCCCGATATCGCCCTGCGATATCGTGGATCCTCGATCGATTTTGTCGATAGGGACTTCTTCAGTTTGGAGAGGGACTTGTCCTGAGTCTTGTCGAAGGATAAACCATCCCCTGAGTCTAATTCCATCTTTCGTAACAAATGAAACCTCCTCAAAGTCAAGACCAAGATCTCCAGGAGTGATAGTGGAAGTAAACTTCGGCGGTCTTATGGAAATATAAAATCCCCAGAGAGAGGTAAAAAGAAAAAATAAGACAAGGGCAAGTGAAATAGTTTTGAGTGCTATCATATTTTAATGGGCCTAAAAAGAGCCAATCCTATAATAAGGAAAACAATAATAGAGATAAGGGCTTCGGTGTAGCCAAATGTAATTGCAAGGTAACCAAAAACTATTGGCCCTATAACGCCAGAAAATTTTTCTGTGAGACCTTCAAATCCAAAAAATTCTGCAATTTTATGTGTGGGGCTAATAGTAGTAACCATATGCCGATTGAGTGTCCAGATAGCGCCAAGCACCACTCCACCTAAGCTGCCGACGATAAGAAATGTGGTATAAGAAGTGATTAGGATAAGAAGAATAATAACCCCAATCCAAATAGAGAGAGCCACCTTGATCATTTTTACCGGTCCATATTTATCAGAAAGGCGCCCAAACAAAAATGATCCAGCGGCAGCTGAAAGTGCCATCGCAGCAAAAACTGGGAAAAATTGCTGGACACCAAGGCCAATTACCTCCCGGCCGTAAAGAGCTAAGAATATGATAACGGTATTCATTCCATTGTTGTACATAAACGAAGCTGCCAAGAATCTGGAGAATGTTGAAAATGTGCGCCGACCGGCCTTGCGGACAACCAAGGAAGCGATTGTGTGCTTAATTTCTTTTAGACCTTTTTTAAAAGCTTTTACAAATCCCACTTTGACTTGCTTGATTTTATCAGGCACAAAGAAAAAGAGTGGCAAAGAAAAAATGATATAAAAAGCAGCTGCTTCCCAAAAAACTGCCCTGATTCCACTTAGACTTTCCCAGCCAAAGTGGGAGAGGATCGGGTACGCAACTGCCAAAGCGCCGATAGTGCCAAAATAGCCAACCGCATTCCCAAAGCCAGAAAGATAACCAAATGAAGAGGGGGAAACAATATCGATCATTTTGGCATCATAGATATCAAAACTTATTTTGTGAGAAATATTTGCAATGGCCGCGATGATAAATGCAAGAATGAGTCCAGAGTACCCAACCAAGATAGTTGCGGCAGCGGTAATTATGGTAAAGACAATCAATAGTGGCATTCTTTTTCCGGAGGCATCCGATATTGCTCCAATGAGTGGTACAAACAAAGCAGCTACGAGTATTGATAAGCCCATTACGAGTCCAATTTGAAATTCATTGCCGCCCAAATGGACTTTAATGAGTATGGGGAAAAAGAAGGTAATGAATAGTGCTAAAAAAGCTGTATTACCAAAATCATATAAAGACCATGAAAAAACTTTTTTTGTAATCATATAGGTAATCATATATGGTTGCTCCACACAGAGCAACCATATATACTTAAATATATGATTGTCAAAACTGGTTGCGACATAGTTGATATAAATAGATTTGAGAGATCAATGAAGGGTAGATTAGATACCATTTTCTCTCCGCATGAATTAGCTGGCGCACCTACTATTGAAACACTAGCGGGATTATTTGCGGCGAAGGAAGCAGTTATTAAAGCACTAGAGATGAAGGCTGGAGACTGGCAAGAAATTGAAATTGTTAAAAACAAAAGTGGGCGGCCAGAAGCCAAACTATTAGAAGTACACAGCAAGATACTAAGCCACGACATAAGTATTAGCCATGATGGAGACTATGCGATAGCGGTGACAATATTTTTTCTAAACCAAAAATAACATCTTTGATCTTTAATCTTTAATCCTTAGCCAACAATAAATGATTAATAATTAGTGATTATTTAAATATTTATGCTCCTCACTGACATTTTAATAAAAAACGCAAAAGAAATTCCTGATAAGGAAGCTCTTGTAATGCGGATGGGTTACCGCACTGTTTCACTTAGTTACAAAGATATCTACACATTATCGCTCAAAGTAAGCCACTTTTTAGAAAAAAGCGGCTTTAAAAAGGACGACAAGGTTTTACTCCTGGCACCTAATTCGCCTTACTGGATTTGTGTCTTTTGGGGAGTCCTTTTGCGCGGTTGTATTCCAGTACCCCTTAACATCCAAAGCACAAGCGAAACGGTAAAAAAAATTTCCGAGCAAACTGATGCAAAAATAATTTTTAAACATCTGCATTATAAGCAAGAATTGCCTGCCACACTAAAACAATATGATATTGAGTTTCTTCCAGAATTATTGTCAAATATTGAAGTCTCCGAAAACATACAAAAAATAAACATTACAGAAAATGATGTTGCCGAGTTGATGTACACCTCTGGAACCACTGGTGATCCCAAAGGAGTAATACTAACTCACAAAAATATCAGCAGTAATCTTGAAGTTATCTCAAAGCTGGCACGCATCGCTCCAACTGATAAATTTTTATCAATTTTGCCGCTCAGCCACATTTTTGAACAGGTGATTGGATTTTTACTGCCTTTCAGAGAGGGCGTACCTATTTTCTATTCCCACTCTCCGACAGCTATCCAAAATCTTTTAAAGGAACATCGGATAACAACCATGGCCGCAGTACCGGAATTTTTGCAGATAGTAATGTCTAAAATCCAGTCCCAGGCGAAAGAAAAGGGAAAGCAAAAAATCTTCGACAAAATGATGACTCTCGCCACTACCCTTAAAACAAAATGGGTGCAGCGGATGCTATTTAGGCCAGTGCTTAAGAAATTCGGCGGCAGGTTCCATACCGTAATCTCTGGAGGGGCGCCACTCGATCCCGAGCTTGAGAAAAAGTGGGGTGCCCTTGGGATTGATCTCTTGCAGGGCTATGGATTGACTGAAACTGCTCCTGTGGTAGCTACAAATACATATGAAGATCATCGCACCGTATCAGTAGGGAAAATCCTGCCAGGCGTCGAAGTTAAAATTTCTTCTGAGGGAGAAATTCTGGTGAAAGGACCAAACGTTTTCCAAGGCTATTTTAAAGACGAAGAGAAAACAAAGGAATCATTTACTTCTGATGACTGGTTTAAAACCGACGATATCGGAGCATTAGACAAAGATGGTTTTCTTTATATTAAAGGCAGGAAAAAGTACATGATTTTAGGCCCAGGAGGGCAAAACGTCTACCCCGAAGACATTGAGTTTGAACTTAATAAGATTCCTTATGTCAAAGACAGTTGTGTGGTAGGACTAGAAAAGTCAGGCGGCCGAATAGAGATCCACGCTGTATTATTAACCGATGCTAATATACGAATGAATACTAATGATACTAATAAAAAGGATTCAAATCACTTTAAACAAATAATAAATGAGGCGAACAAAAAGCTTGCTTTGTATCAACAAATTACTGGTTGGTCGGTTTGGCCAGAGGAAGACTTTCCTCGCTCTGCTACCAGAAAAGTTAAAAAGGGGGAAGTATTAAAGTGGTTGAAGAGTAAAGAGAAAAAACCTTCCCCGATAGCCATCGGGGTAGAAAAAACTCCATTGATGCGTCTTTTGGCAGACGTAACAGGGGCTTCTGTTTTAACAATACGCGAAAATACAAAGATCGTTCCAGAGTTAACCCTCGACTCACTCCTGCGTATCGAATTAGTTTCTAGAATTGGAGAGAAATTTGGAGTAGAGATTGAAGAAGCAGCCATTACTCAAAAAACAACTGTGCGAGGGCTTGAGGAGATGATAGAACAAGCACAACCAGTGAAGGAAAAACTTAAGTTTAAACGATGGCCTCTTTCTCCTCTCATTTCTTTTTTAAGGCAAATAGGACAGCGACTGATTGTTTTTCCTCTTCTTCATCTGTTTGTGAAAATAGAGGTTCGGGGGGAAGAGAATATAAAAGATCTTCCCCTGCCAGTTGTCTTCATGTCTAATCATCCCACACATTATCTTGAATCAGGGGTGTTGGTGAAAACCCTTCCTCCGCATATCCGAAAGACGATTTCTTTTGCCGCTGCGGTTGATGTCCTTTACGAAAAATTGTGGTACCTTGCAGGGCTGACAGAGTTCTTTTTCAATTCTTTTCCATTTCCTCGCAAAGAATATGAAAATATAAAATTTGGACTTGAGTATATGGGAAAACTCCTCGATAAGGACTGGTCTATTGTGGTTTATCCTGAAGGACGAGTGAGTGAAACTGAAGTCCTCCTGCCGCTGAAGCGAGGGGCAGGGCTTATTGCAGTTGAGATGAACGTTTTTATTGTGCCGATTAAGGTTAGCAGAGTCCAGGCTATTTTGCCCCCAGAGAAGTGGTTCCCTCGGAGAAGAGGAGTAGTCACTCTCTCCTTTGGTAAACCAATAAAATTCAAACAATCCGATTCTTATATAGAAGCTACCGAAAAAATACAAGAGATAATGCAAAAATTATAAAAGCACTTCGTCTTATAGATCTCGCTCTTTTTCCAAATTTTTTGCCATTTCTTCTCTATAACTTTGTGGTTATACTTTTTCATTATCCCTTTATTTTACAACAAAATTCGTATTATTCGTATCATTCGCATGCATTAGTATATTAGTATCGAGTTTATATTTTAAATTCTATCACATCACCATCCTGCACCACATACTCTTTCCCTTCAGTGCGAATGAGTCCTTTTGATCTTGCATCTGCATATGATCCCTCATCGACTAATGTCTTCCAGTTAATAATATCTGCTCGTATAAATTTATCCTGAAAATCATTGTGAATTGCAGTACCCGCCACAGGAGCAGTTGAATCACGTTGTATTGTCCATGCGCGTGACTCGTCTTCACCAGTGGTGAAATACGTCATCAATTTCAATAACTCATATCCTTCTTTTATAAGTCCATTAACTCCATCATCATTTTCAACACTAAAATCTTCTCGTAATTCTTTTTGTTCTTCTTCAGATAATTCCTTAAGTTCATCTTCAATTTTCGCATCAACAACTACATATCGTGAACCACTTGCTTCAATAAAATCAGTGAGCTTTTTAAATGCCTCAGGATCACTGCTATCCAAATTATCCGAGCCTGCACGTTTATTTAGTCCATACAAAATTGGCTTTGTGGTCAAAAGTGTGAGCTGTGATACGTATGGAGATTCTTCCTTGGTGAGTTCAATAGATGAAGCCAACTTTCCTTCTTCTAATGCGTGCTCTATTTTTTCTAGTACACCATCTTCGCGTATCGCTTCTTTGTCTGATCGCTTTATGAGTCTACCAATATTAGCGCGTCGCCTATTCACAGTATTAAGGTCTGCGAGGATAAGTTCCATATTGATGACTTCAATATCTCTGAGTGGATCAATATTTCCGTATACATGAGTGATGTCATCGTCACCGCCCTTCAATGGGAAAATTCGTACTATTTCTAAAATGGCATCAACTTCTCGTATGTGAGAAAGAAATTGATTACCAAGCCCCTCTCCTTTTGCTGCACCTTCAACTAGTCCCGCAATATCTACAAATTCTACAACTGCGGGAATAGTTTTTTGTGAATGAGAAAATTCACTTAACTGATCTAATCGTTTATCAGGCACTGGAACAATACCCACACTTGGTTCAATGGTACAAAAGGGATAATTCTCTGAAGGAACACACTTTTTAGTAAGCGCGTTAAAGAGAGTTGATTTTCCTACATTTGGTAGGCCGACGATTCCGATGGAAAGACTCATAGTAAATAAAAATATATTAATTTTAATGTTTTATTTTTAGAAAATTTGTTCATAGCTATATTCTTCATATATATAGTGAGTTATTATAACCCATTATGATACTTTTCCACAGTTTCATATTCCCATATTGACAACAGAATGATACACTATAGCTAACGAAATAAATAAAAAAGCGTCATAATTGTGATCAACATCTGTTGGCATATGTGACGTTTTTTATTTTTTTATATTAGCTGTCATGCGTAGATATTTTAATAGAAAAAAATTTAATGTAAACCTGCGAAAAGGTTTTACTCTGATTGAAATCCTTCTAGTGATTGGTATTATTGCTATTTTGGCGTCAATTGTGATTGTTGCCATTAATCCTGCACAGCAGTTTGCTCAGGCGCGCAATGCACAACGTCATAGTAATATAAATACAATTTTAAATGCAGTACATCAATATTCAATAGATAATACAGGTACATTACCGGCTGCCATTACAACAAGCACTACAGAGATTTGTGCAACAGGAGCACCTTCATGTACAGGTTTAATCAATCTAGCAGACTTAACAAATAACGAGCTCTATGTTGTGTCACTACCAAAGGATCCTCAATGTTCAACAGTCTGTGTAATCAATGGGATCGCATACACTATCAAAAAAAGTCTTAATGGTCGCATTACAGTAGCCGCACCAGATGCTGAATTAAACGAAACAATTAGCGTTACACGATAATTCACCATTATCAATACTATCTTCTTGAGGAAGATAGTATTTCCTGGAACGCATCTTATTCCAAGTGATGCAAATCAGATAATAAATTTATACGAGGAGATACGTCAGTTACACCCCGCAATGCAAGACCAATAACATTTGCAAACAATAATGGATGATAATTCCTATCTAATATTTTTTTATCTTTAATATGTAGCAATGGATCACCGATAACTACAGGTTTCTCAAGATTTACTGATACATATTCATCTACATTAGGAATAAGCGCTGAGCCTCCAGTCAAAATTATTTTTTTCAATACATGTCCCGATTCATTTTCATAATACGTAATCACATGTTTAATTTCTTCCATTATTTCTTGGAAACTCTCCTGTAACACAGATACTGCATTATTGTCTTTTCTTTCGTAGTCAAAACCAAGATCTCTTTTTATTTTTTCGGCTTCAGTGTAATTTATTTTAAATTTATTAGCAATGTGTGTTGTAAACTGATTACCTGCCATGGGAACAGTTACTGACACACGAGGAATATTGGAATCATCAAACACGCTTATTGCTGTAATACGAGCCCCAATATCTACAATCATATAATCTTTAACTTGCACTTCATCCAGTATCATTGTGGTCGCTTTTTCATTATTCAAAGGCAATAATGCTCTCTGAAGTGATATGGATTCAATATCTATAACTTTAGGCTCAAGACCTGCCAAGACCATACTGTCAATATACTCATCAGCAATTTCTTTTATTACTCCCACATACAACACTCTCTGCGATTCTTTTCCCTGAGTTATAGTATAGTCCCAGTACAACTCTTCAAGATTAAACGGAATAATTTTTGAAACTTTTTTAGAAATTAATTTTATTAACTCGTCGCCCTCTATATCTAAAGGTACTTCAAATGAGTGAATAAATACTTTTGACTCTGGAAGACTAAGTATGACGTGTGGTCTCTCATTGTTTTTATTTATTGATGTATTTGCATACGTAAGAGAATTTTTCAATAAGTCTTTTAATATTGCAACTAATTCCTCTTTTTTAAGAATTTTTCCGTCTCTGATAATTCCCTCCTCTAACATAGCTCTCCCATATGCCATAATCTCCCTTTTTTTATTTAATTGAAGAACTTCAATCGAATGATCACTTATATCTATTCCCATTGGTATCTTTTTTTGAAAAAATTTTATCATAAAGTATTAAAAATTATATTAAAAGTCTGCTACTTCCTTCCATGAAGTTAATTCTATGGTCGGTTTAATTTGATTGGCTTCAACTTTCACTTTCCTTGTAAAACCTAATACTGTTGCCTGTGTGTTGATTGTTATATTTTGTTTTCCTTGCACTTCTATTTCAAGAATACTACAAGAATCATCTCCATCTATTAGTATAGACTCATTTCCTGAATATTTTTTCTTATTTTTTACTTGCAATAATGCATATTCTGAACATGCATCAGCAAGTGCAACTGCTCGATTTGATAGTTCTTCGTTTAAACTCATATCTGTTTCCCCGACAGAACGTAAAGAAAGACCTATACTGATCACAAGTACAACTGAGCCAATTATTAATACCGAAATGAGGGCAATAAATCCATTTTGTTTTTTATTTTTCATTAATTTTTTCTAATATTTGCCGTTGTAAAATAAGTCCTCTCGACCTTATACTCTTGTCTATTGTCAGGATTAACCAATTTCACAGTCATTTGAATCCTTACTGTGCCCGGAGTGGCTGAATATGAAAGATTTGAAAAAATAAGCTCACTTACATTAACTTCACTGGATGTTACATTAACGGGACTGCCTATTCCCTCTGTGATCGTTACTACACCATCCAATAGATTAAAAATGGTTGGATTTTGAACTGTGTCCGCCATTTGTAATGACAAACTCGATGCAGACATATCTTGATCCGGATTATTAATCACCTCTGCGTTTCGTACACTAGTGGCAATTTTTTCCATAGTAAAGCGCGCATTTTGACTTACTTCTTCAATTGCACTAAGTTTTGCCTCACTCGAAAACACATTTAATGCAATTGCCCCAAATACAATTAAAATTATAGATACAAGACCAATGTAAATTAGAAATTCTAATAATGTAAATCCTTTGTTGTTCATATTTTAAAAATTGTTTCAATAATAACTACACCTGCACTGTCTTTATTAACTATCATATAAATAATATTGTTCGAAATATATACATCATTTGTCTTTTTGCCAATCTGTAAAGTATTGAACCAATGTCACTGAACTCTCTCGTGACTCAGAAAATTGCCAGCTCACCACACTTTTAATTTTTTTTATATCACTCTCAACATCAGAGATCGTGAGTTGTCGCATAAATTGATCTTGTATGTCCGAAGTACCCGAAAAAATCCATCTATTACTAGATAGTGCAATACCATGCATTCCTGTTGTTAGATTAGTAAAGTCATTGTCCCGAATAGAGCGTGCAGCTTCCAGGCCTTCTTTTGACAAAAGTATAGCTTGAGTGCGCTCACTGCCTTGTCTAGTGGACACATTTGCATCTATCACTAAAAAACCAATAGTTACTGTTCCTATTACAAATATGCTTATGGCAATCACTGCCTCTATTAAA
The DNA here is from genome assembly GCA_002401345.1 of Candidatus Wolfebacteria bacterium. Classification (GTDB taxonomy): domain Bacteria; phylum Patescibacteriota; class Minisyncoccia; order Phycocordibacterales; family NVSU01. The sequence continues at coordinate 9,664 of NVSU01000010.1, read as the reverse complement.
CTTTGACCACTTTGTGAATTCATTGATTTCATTGCCTTTCAATTTTACCTTGAGCATTTATATTAAGAATTTGACTATCACTCCCAGAAGTCACTGTGATCGTGCCAGTTGTACTCGAGATACCGGTTAATTTATTAAACACAACCTCGTCTATGCCACTTATGGTAATTCCGCCAGATAAACTAAAGCTCTCATCTTCAGTTACAGTCCGACCTACATAAGAATTGCCCTGAAATAACACATATGAATCAGATAAAATCTTCACTCCGAATGCGCTGTTGTTTTTCTGAAATGCAGCTTGATTTTGTGAACGTCGAAGCGTGCCTAAGATATCGCTCGTCGTTTCATTCAAAATTTGAGTTTGATAAAATCGCACACCTATAGGAATGGTTAATGCAGAAATAATAATTACTGCACCAATAACGAGTAATAATTCTAATATGGTAAAACCTTTCATATTTACTAACGTATGCCTCGTGTTAATTCATATATCGGTGTGATAATTGAAAGTGCCACAAATCCAACCACGATCGCTATTACAATAAGTAATATTGGCTCTATTATTATTGGTAACTTCTTTACCTTATTGCTCACCTCTTTTGAATAAAATTCGGTCAGATACAAGAACGAATCATCCAGGGTACCACTTTCCTCACCGTTCGCAATGATATGTATCATATTTTTGGGATACAGTTTTGGATACTCACTCATCGCATATGAAAGAGTGGTACCTTTCAAGACTCTCTGTCTGATTTTCTCAATTGAATCTTGATAGCGAATATTAGTTACTGCCTCGCCGGTAATTTCCAATGACTCATTAATAGAAAGTCCACTTTTGAAAAGAGTAAAGAAGAGTTGTGACACAAGTGCCAATTGATAGTCAGTCATTAAACCACCTATAAATGGAGTTTTAAGATGTAATAAATGAAACACTCTTCGAACAGGTTTATATCTACTTATAAACCTAAGACCTATAATTAGTAAAATAATACCAACAAGAACTGCGTACCAATACTTTTCAATAAATAAAGAAAAAGATAGTAGTAGTTGGGTTGCTAGTGGTAATTCAACACGAAGCTGCTGAAAAAGAGGTATGAGCCTGGGTAAGATAAACACAGACAATCCCCCTCCGAGTAAAAATGTAGTAACAAGTACAAATTTTGGATAAAACATCGCCGCGCGTATCTCTTGATGTAAGTTATGATTGCGCTCTAACCAATCCGCTAAAAAAGATAAATTTTCAACTAATGTTCCACTTGCCTCACCAGCTTTAAGTAAACCAATATACACACTTCCAAACACGTTTTGTTCTCTATTAAACGCCTCTGAAAGAGATACTCCCATTTCGACCCTGTGTTTCACTTTATAAATAGAATTTCTGAATACTTTTGATTTTGTCTGTGTCGCCAAAGAAACCAACGCCTCATCAATAGCAATACCGCTTCTGAGCATTATGGATAGACCTTTAATGAAATCCATTTTTTCTTGCGATGAAATTCTATTGAAAATAAACATATATATTCTTTTAATCTATGTTTTAATTACTCTCATTATCTCTTCCAAAGTAGTAATTCCCTTAAATACTTTTGTGAGGCCATCAAAAAACATAGGAGTCATTCCAAGTTCTTTTGCTTTTTTATCAATCACATCAGCAGATACTTTTTGAGAAATAAGAATGCGGAGATCTTCAACAATCTCTAATACTTCAAAAATACCAATTCGACCACTATAACCTGTATCACCACACGTTTTACATCCTGCACCCTTATAAAAGGTCGATTTTAGAAATTCTTTTTTCTCAAAAAACTGCTCGGCCATTTTAAGAAATTCACCTTCAGACTCTAACATTTTCAAATCTTCTTCATTTAAGGTATAGCTTATTCTGCACTTCTGGCAGATTCTACGCACTAATCTTTGTGCCATCACTACATTAATTGAAGAAGAAACTAAAAAGGGTTCTATTCCCATATCAATAAGACGAGGAAATGTAGTTGCCGCATCATTTGAATGAAGTGTCGAAAGAAGTAAGTGTCCTGTCATTGCGGCATTAACTGCAATTGCAGCTGTTTCCTTATCTCGTACTTCCCCAACCATAATAATGTCAGGGTCCTGTCTGATGATTGAGCGTAAGCCCGTTACAAATGTGAGTTTCTTACTTTGGTTTACCTGTGTTTGTTGAATATGCTCCATGTCATATTCAACTGGATCCTCAATAGTCATAATATTTACCTCTGATGTATTCAAGATCTGTAAAATACCATACAATGTCGTTGTTTTACCTGATCCAGTTGGACCCACGGATAAAAGCATGCCATGAGGTTTTATAGCTGCACGTGTTATTGTTTGCAAATCATCCTCCGAGAGTCCCAAGTCCTCGAGAAGTAACCTTCGTGAGTTGTCCGTCAAAAGTCGCATAACAATATTCTCCCCATCGGTAATTGGCAATACAGACACCCGTACATCAAACTTATTAGCGATTGATGTCCAAGAGACCTCTGTAGCTGTATCTTCGACTGAGTGATCAAAATGCTCCGGAGAAAAACTAAATCTTCCATCTTGCGCTGCTGCATGTTCATCAGTACGTAGTCGAGCCATTATTTTGATTCTTGAAACAATCTTTTCATGTAGTGTACGTGGATATTCGACTATTTCATGTAATACTCCATCAATTCGAAAACGAACTAACACATTATTTTCTAATGGCTCTAAATGAATATCTGATGCCCTGCTATCGTGAGCATATTCAAGAAAAAGATTTACCAATGTAACAATGTGTTCTTCATTCTCTGGATGTATCTGCAACTCCTTGATAAAATTTTTAATCTGATCTCTTACATCACTTCTGTAGTATTTTAAAGCCTCTTTTATACCTAACGGTGTTGCGTAATACACATCTATTGCTCGTCCGGTCTTTTTTTTAAGAAGATTAATAAATTCGTAATTATCAAGATTAGATGTGGCTACCTTAAGACGATCATTATCTTGCTCAAATACAATAACGTGCTGTGTACGAGCCACCACCTCAGGTATAAAATGTAATAAATCATCAGAAATTTTTGTTTTTTGCAAATCAATAAAGAGAACATCGAACGCATTAGCAATAGTTTTACCAAGATTTACATCTGAAATTAATCCTTTTTCGACCAGAAAACGTTCTAGTGAAGTGTTCTTTTTTTCTGACTCTTTCACCGCCAGTTCAAAATCAACCTCAGCTATATGACCGGGCTTCATTAATAATTCCCTAAGTGTATCACTCGTTATTTTCATCCCGTAGTGAAAAATGGCATAGCTCTTTGAGGAGCGTATACGTCATCGTTTTTTTTATTATTTGTATAATTCCGATTCATATTATGATGTATAAAATATAAATTTCTCTCAATGTAATTTTCTACTACGGGATTCATCCCGTAGTGAAAAATGGCATTGCTCCTTCAAGAGCATGTGAACCAAAATTTAAATTATTTATAAAGTTTCGAATTATGTTGTTCATATCAATAATATACTATCCCACTAATGTCATTTTCTACTACGGGATTCATAATTCATGCTTTTTAATTCTTTCTTTACTAAATGCTCTTTTACTTTTTCTACTATGGAATGAATGGTAAAATCTGATTTAATAAGATAATCAACAGCCCCCAATTCAAGACCTTTTTTAATATCGGATCCTTGTCCTAAATTAGAAAGAATAATTACTGGAATATTTTTATATTCATCTGACAATTTAATCTCCTCTAAAACTTCAAAACCATTTTTTATCGGCATCACTAAATCTAGAAGAATAAGATCAGGTTGTTCTTTTTTTAGTTCTAGTATTGCTTGCTCGCCATCTACTGCAATATTCACACCAAAACCTTCCCTTTCTAATTTATCTTTAAAGGCCTTCATAAGATATTTATCGTCCTCAGCAACTAAAATATTGTATTTTTTATCGAGCATAAAATTATTATATTTTTTTAGCTATCAATGTTGTTTTTCTTTTTTTCTGTTTCATGCCCTCAAGAGGAATAGAGATATAAAATGATGTCGAATATTTTTCTTCTTTTCCTGAGGTATCTTTAACTAATGAGGGTGATTCGAACCAAATTTTTCCTCCAGAATTCTCTAAGATCATCTTTGATATATAAAGACCAAGTCCGGTTCCTTCTGTTTGTATTTTTTGAGCATTGTCAGCTCTAAAAAATTTTTGAAAAATCCACTTCTGTGTATCTTTAGGAATACCAATGCCATTATCTGACACACTAAGAATGTATTTATCGCTCCTTTTTTCTAATTTTATCACTATAGTACATTTCTCTTCTGAATAACTAATGGCATTATTCAAGAGATTGCTCACAACTTGCCTGATTAAAGATTCATCTAATAAGATATCAGGTAATGGTGAGGTGGGTCTTTCAAAAATTACGTGACATTTTTTTTGAGATATTAACGCCTCATGGTCTTTAATAGTATTTTCAATTATTCTTTCAAATTGCAGCGGAGTAGTTTTAATCTCAAGTGTACCCGTTTCAAGTCGGGACACATTCAATAAGTCATCCACCAGTGTTATCATTCTCTTATTAGATTGATAAATGTCTGTCATATATTCTTTTTGTTTATCTTTTAATTCTCCTACCTCTCCCGAATTCAGCATTTCCACAAACCAACTAATCGCTGTCAGTGGTGTTTTAAGTTGATGAGATGCTACTGAAACAAACTCTGTTTTCATTTTGTCAATTTCCCATTCATGAATTACATCACGAAAAACAATAACACATCCTATCACATCACCATTTATTTCCTTTATTGGAGTAGCAATATCTGCCACCGGTATCTTTTGTCCATCTTTATGGATTAACATTGTGTGACTGCCCATCTTTGTTCTTATACCAGTTTTTATAACTTTATCAACCAAATCTGAAATAGGCTTATTTGTATCTTCTTCCACAAATCTGACATAGTCACTATAATGTCCACCAATAACTTCTTTGGCAGAAAATCCAGTAAGTTCCTCTGCTACACCATTAAAGAGTATTATATTTCCTTTTTTATCGCAGGCCACCACTGCGTCTCCGATAGACGCTAAAATCGCCTCAAATTTTCTTTTCGCCTCTTCTAATTCTTTGTGAGCTTTGATCAATCTATCACTTTTTTTATTTGTATCTTCAGTAACATTTAACAATGCAGATCGCATGGCTTCTAAGTCTGATATTTTTTTAGATAATTCAGTAGCATTCTCAATAGTCTTTTTTTCTTGTTCTCTAACTTCTTTACCTCGTTCTCTTAAATCCTCAGACATTTGATTAAATGCACTTGCCAACTCTCCAATTTCATCCTTATTCTTAATATTAATCTGATAAAAGAGGTTACCTTTACCAATTATTTTTGTTGCGTCATTCAATTTTTTGATTGGCTTTGAAATTGATCTAGCAATAAGTACTCCAAGAATCACAGAATAGAATAAAAATACTAATAATAAGATTAATATTCTTCGTTGGGCATTCTCGACAGATGTATCGGCAATATGTTTTAATTCCCTAATATCGCTTTCTTTAAATGCAAACAATGAATCGTGAAATTCTATCAATTTATCACCTACCACATCTATTTCAACCTTTTTTATATCCAATGTTTTTACATCATTCGGATTTTCATTAAATAGAGCAAAATAACTTTCTATAAGGCCATTGTAATCAGTATGCTGTTTTCGCATATTTATCAATACGTTTTTTTCTTCATCGCCCACATAGTGTCTCTCTAACACCTCACGATCATTTATTAATAATTTTTTAAGTTGATTGTATTGTCGTAAGATTGTTTCCTTTTCCGAAATTGTATATTGATCTACTAGTCTTCTCTGTATTAAACTAAGCTGTAACATACTCTCAATTGCATGCCCAGGAGGACTATGAATATTTATTACTTCATCAAATGCCTCCTGTACTTTTTTTATTTCATTGAGAGATATATATCCGATCACTACAACCAGTAATGAAACTATTAAAAAGCTGATAATTAATTTTGTCTCAATTTTTAAACGTTTCAACATACTCTATTTATAGTTATTTTTTAGTATCACTTTCTAATTCATTAATCCGCTTTTTCATTTCCACCATCTCCAGTTCCCGACCAACCATTACCTTGGTAGCTCTTTCTAGATCCTCAATCTGTTTTTTAAGTTCCATCCTGGATTCCTCAAGTTTTTTTGTCTTTTCTATTACTTTACCCTCCAAGTTAGAGTATGATTTTTTTAGTTTTATTGTCATTTCATTAAAGGCCTCAGCAAGCTGACCGAGTTCATCTTTACTGTCAATATCAATTCTGTGTTTCAGGCTCCCTTTGCCGATTATTTCTGCTCCTTGTACTAGCTTTCCAATTGGTATTGAAACAAGATTTGATACATACAATGAACTTCCAATCAAAATAAAAATAAGCAAACTTATAAATAATATCGTCAGAATATTAATTTGTTGTTGACCCTGTGATACCTGAATTCTGCTGATTTCACTAAAGATATGTGCATCTACAACTATTGACTGTGACTTGACTGATAATTGTCTAATAAGACGTGCTTCAAGTTCTTTTTCGGGATTTTCTAACAGTTGATTAAATATCGATTTCATTTCATTATGTCTCTTTCCTATCCGTTCAAAAACCCGCTTCTGTAGAAGATCATTAAATTCTGTTAATACAAAAATTTCAGTAAGGGTATCGTGTTTTAACTGCCACTCAATCTCAGTGTGTTCTTCACCATGTGCTATGTATTCACTGGTGAGTACACTTAATTCAAATACCCCTACTACTATTTCATCAACAATATCATTTACTTCTTGAACACGCCTTAATTGCTGACTAGCTAAAATAAATAATGCACCAAGAAAAATAACAAGTATAAGTGAAACAAATCCATTTATATGTATTCTGGTTCTAATTTTCATATATTAGTCATGCAATATAATTTCTTTTGCATCATTAAGTACATCTTTTGTAATATCTATTCCCAGCTCTGCTGCTGTATTCAAATTCACCATAAGATAATCTCCCCTATGTGAATCAGTAAAAAGCTGTGATGGCTTGGCTCCTCGTAGAATAAGCGCTGCCTTATCTCCTGAGAGTTTTCCTATATTATAAAAGTCAGCAACATTTCCAATCAGTGCTCCTTTTAATACACCGTCTTTATTGCACGTGAAACTCGGTTTTCCGTATATTTTACTTATTTGAATCACAAGCTCTTCTCCGCCACTTTGTATTAATGTGTCACACGCAGCATACAATGCGTCCATCTCATTAATGAGATGGCTAAGCCGCGATCGTATGTCATCAAGAGTTACTGCAGCAACATCGTAAATCTCAATTCCTTGTTTTTTCAAATAATCTCCAAACTCTTCTTCCTGAATAACCGAATTGGGCTCATCTTTACGATGAATAAATGCAATATTCTTTGCATTTTCAACTACTCGTGTGATCTGATTGAACTGTCTTGATACAGAAATATAATTTCTTGTTCCAACAAGATTATTACCTGAAGATTCAGTTGATTCAATAATGCCTGCTTCTACAGGGTATGTAACAATAGAAAAGACAATTGGTGTATCAGTAATCATTTCTTTAGCAATGAGTGTACCTGGTGTGGTGAGTGAGTATACTAGATCAACTTTTTTATCAATAAAGGATTGAATGATATTTCTTTGTACTGCTTTATCTGCTTCCGGATTTTCAATAATATATCTAATATTTACACCTTCAATGAATCCTGCATCCACAAGTCCACTCTTGAATCCCTGAATATTTCTGTCATATTCTGGATTTGAAACCCAGCGCGCAATCCCAATAGTTACGATACGTTCCTTTGCATATACACGTAATGCAAAAAATGTTACGAGTAATGCAACACCAACTATAATAACTATAATAACTGTTATATTTTTTTTATTCCCACTCATTACGATACATTTTAAAAATTGTAACTGTCTTTTGTTTCATTATCCTCAATATCCAAATCCTCGTGGACAAAAATTTAATAAAATTAATGTAAGTCATGTATATTTTCCGTTAGCATGTAACGACCAATAACATCTATGATTCAGAAATTTCCAACAAAAAAAACGCCACTTGTGCTGGTCTCGACTTATCGAGGAATCATCACAATTATGACGCGTGTGTTAATTATATAAACTATATAGCTATATAGCAAGTTTTAATATAAAAGGTTTTTATCTCTCATGGATAGAAAAATAGTATCTCAGTTGGTGAAAATACATTCGTGTTGCTTTATTTATTTTTGTCCATATATTTCCTGAAGCTTCGCTCTGGTACGTGGCCCCACTCTTCCATATCCTCCACTTGTTGGAGAGCTCACGACTCCATATGTTATTTGGAATCGTCCTACTGCACGCTCGGTGAGACTTCCGAAAAATCCCGAAACAATAGCTTCTGGATATATAAACGGATCAACTGCAAGTAACTGTTGTAGTCGTGTGACATCATCTCCTCTATCTCCTCGCTGGAGACTTGTAGCGAAGAGAGGTCCTGTAATGGGTGGTAGAGTCGGAACGAGTGGTTCAACTACTACTGGAGATGGTGTAATCGGTATAACTGGTATCGCTCCTCCAAATACCTCATTAAGCTTCGCTCGTGTACGTGGTCCTACTCTTTCATATCCCCCACTTACTGACGAGCTCAGTACTTCATTTTTCAATTGGAATCGTCCTACTGCACGTTCGGTGAGACTTCCAAAGAATCCTGAGACAATGCCTTCCGGATATATAGTTGAGTCACGTGCAAGTAACTGTTGTAATCGTGTGACGTCGTCTCCTCTATCTCCCCGCTCGAGACTTGTAGCGAAGAGAGGTTCTATTGTGGGTGGTACGACACCATCACTAATCAGTGTAATAGTATCGAATATTGTTTCGGATGCAATTCCAAATCGAGTGAAGAATTTCGCAAACACAGTATAGACACCATCCACACATATGGCACCTGAACAAAGATCCCATGCTTTTATTTCTTGAGCAGGCTCTTGTAGGGCATTCTCGAAGTCTGTTGTATTAGAGAGTGCGATTCTTTTTGTATCAGGGCCTAGACGAAGCATGAGTGTTACATCGCGACTTGGAGTTGTAGGAGCCCCTTCATTTATTGAAACTCCAAATCCTCCTTCCCTTATAACGATAACAACAGGCTCTGGTGGTGTAGGTGGATTAAATACTGCTGAGGACACTGTCCCTCCAGTTTGTTCTGGTAGAACACCTGTCACTGTTACAATCGGAGTTGTATCAATTATGAGAGTATTGGCAGGAATTGAAGTTATTGCTGTAGATACATTGCCGGCTGTATCGGTAAGTGTAAGTGATGCAGTGAGTTCACCTGAAGCAACAGATGTTTCTTCGGTTGTAATAACATAATCAATTGTATATGTTCCGTTTCCGTTATCGACTACATTGGTTCCCGTAGCTCCATTTATGGTTCCTGCAAGTATTAATCCTGTCTCATTAGCATCTTCAGTAAGAGTAAGTCTTACTGTATTTCCTACTTGAGACGTATCTGTACTTGGACTGACTGTTGAAATGATACCACTTGGTAGATCTGTATCAATCACATAATTATTYGTTCCTGCAGTCACGGTRAYATTACCYGCRTCGTCAGTTACTGTCACAGTTGTGTTGTTGTTCGTATCATCTTGTGARTC
>NVSU01000009.1 GCA_002401345.1 Candidatus Wolfebacteria bacterium | reverse complement strand
GTGCTGTTCATAAATTGAATAGTCGACCGCGTAAACGTCTTAACTATTTGACGCCACAACAAGTTTTTAAAGGAGTGCATTTCAAGAGTTAATTTAAGAATTGTCATTGACAAATAGAGTATTTATGATATAATTTGCCACAGAATAAATCAAATAATGAACTTTTAAAAACACCTAAAATGGTCATAGAAATAACTATTGATGATGTTAAGACGGCTAAGCAGGCTGGTTCATTTTATTATACAAGTCCATCGAATAAACGGGGAGGGAAAAGTAAGAAGCTTTGGAATCTCTGGGTAGATATATCTATGGAGGAAATTGACAATGCTTCTAATTATAAAGAGGCCCGTGATGCATGGGAAGATGCACCAACGATGTCATTTGTTAAATGTGAAGCTCTTAAAAAGATGTTGTCATTTGCGGACGATGGAAAAAGAATCACAGCTATTATTAGTTGTACACCCCGTGATTCAATGGCATATTATTTAGCGGTAAAAAAGTTAAATAATTTACATAAGAAATAAGATGGATTTAAGTCACCTATTAATTAAATAGGTGACTTTTTTTATTTCCTTCCAAAAAGTTCTAATCTGTGGATAAAAGGTTTAGTATGTAAAGATAGGAATTTTATGCTATATTTTAACTAGACTTGAACCACAAAAAACTCCCAGTACAATGAAAAATTTAAAAGATTTAACCGTACATTCATTTGATCAAAAAATTTCAGATGTTTTAAACACATTTAAGCAAGAAGTTACAGATATTTATAACGCACTTAAGCGTGAAATTAGATCTGATATAACAGTCGGTGAGCTTAAATATAACCCCGATAGAGGTGAAGGTGATCGTAGTTATCAACTTTATGATTCATACAGTTTTGAATTATGGGAAGGTGAGTATTGGAAAAAAGGAACTAAGGTGTGTATAGATATAAATCTCGATGGGAATATAGAAATAACTTGTTATGAAAATAATCACGACAAACGTGGATTTGTACTAGCAACAGGTAATACTCTCCCGCTTGATTGTAATAGCCCATGTTCCTCTCTTTCTATAAAAGATCTTGCAAAAGGAATAAAAATCATTGAACAGTATCTATATCAAAAAGAAAAAATTACTGTTTAATAAAATCTATGTATAGCACCTCAGTAGGACATATTCCCATGGGGTGCTTTTTTATTTTTATCTATCTGCGATGTTCTAAACGTTCATAATGTTCACTGCTGATGAATCTACGGGGGAAAGGTGTCAGGTACCTTTTACCACCTTTTACACTGATACTCCAATATTTTCTCAGCTGGAGAGAGTCCGTCTAAAGTTTTATGTGAAAAATAATTCCAAGCATCATTTACCAACTCAAGTACACTACTTAATTCTATTGTCTCTCGCCCAGCATCAAATATGGCAATAACTTTAGTTAAATCGTCTTGGTCTTCTTCATTATAGATAATATCCTTAATATCTTCTAAACTAAAGTCACTTTTAGTTTCCTTAAGTATATTTAAGAGATCTTTTTCTATTTCCTTACGTCTTTCAATAATTTGCTGTTTTGATTTAATCTCCATAATTTAATTTTGTTATAATTGATAAGATTAAGAATTAATACTTAAGTTACTTCTTAAATTTTTCTATGTCTGATGTAGGAAAAGGGAAAAGGTGGAGGGAAAAGGTGTCAGGTACCTTTTATCTGGTTCGATTCCCGTAGGGCACTAAAACACAAAAGCCCAAATGCATACGTACCTGGACCTTGTGTTTTATGTGACCCTACGGGGAATCGAACCCCGATCTCAAGCTTGAGAAGCTTACGTCCTAACCGTTAGACGATAGGGCCATATTTATTTAAGTATCTATAGAATACATAAGAAGGAATAGCAAGGCAAGTGATCTAACGGATTTTTTTAAGCTTTTCTATAATTATTTTTTGTGCACTCTCTTGTAGTATTCTTGTAGTGCATTCTTTTGAGTATCTGCTATATGCATTGTGGGTCGTTTATCTTTTACAAATGCAATTGCATCATCAACACTCATATCCCTTGTCTTGATAAAATATGCCACGGCGATTGTGGGCGCCCTCCCATGTCCATTTTGACAGTGGAGATACACTTTGTCTTTTGATTTCACTAGTCGGTCCAATGTCTCTACACTAAAGTCTAATTGTTTCTGTGTGGGAGCTGTGTGATTTTCGATTGGAACCCAAATATAATAATCAGCACCAAATGGCTGATCAATCTTATCTTTTTCTAAAGAAAAATCTGACGTAATGCCTTCTTTTAAAAGCATCTCATTGAAATGAGTCTGACAACATTGATTTGTTCCTATATAAATTCCGTCATCAATATAATTGTATTCAAATATTGGTTTCTCTGGGTGTAGTGGTGTGCGCATATGGTTTATATTTTAGTCGTCTAATGATGGTTTGTCTAATACAAGTGGATCAACTTCGGGTGACTCCCCAGTGATTCGTGTGACATCCTTGTCAATTTTCTTCAACTCAGCATGTGCCTTGTTGTAATGATTTACTGTCGTACCCAGCGATTTACCGAGTGAACCCATAAACTGATCATATGCATTAATATGACTTCCGAGTTGTTCAACACGTTTCTTGATCTCTACAGCTGACTCTTCAATCTGTAGCGCCTTAAGTCCCTGTAATACAGTTTGAAGAAATGCCAAGAATGAAGTAGGGGAGACGATCACAACTTTCTTTTCTTTAAATGCATACTCTATCAAATCCCTCGTATTGATTTTAACTCCTCCAACCTGAGCAATAAGAAGATCATAGTAGATCGCCTCATGAGGAATAAACATAAATGCAAACTCCATTGTATTTTCATCAGGTTTTATATATTTTGATGTTTCATCAATTCGCTTCTTCAAATCATTTTTAAATTCCTTTTCAAGTCGCTCTCGCTCCTGAGGATTCTTTTCAGCTGCAAGTCGATTATAATTCTCTAGTGAAAATTTTGAATCAATTGGAATAATTTTTTCTTTTACAAATACTACTGCATCAACAATAGTTCCATCTGAAAATGCATATTGCATTTGATAACTTCCAGTAGGGAGCACATTCTTTAATAGTGTCTCAAGGAAATACTCACCAAGGACTCCACGTTGCTTTGGGTTTTTTAATATATCCTGCAAGTCCTTTAATTGTTCAGTAAATGATACGACTTGTTTATTTGTCTCATCGAGGCGTGTCAATCGCTCTGTGATATCACGAATGATTTCAGTTGACTGACTTGACTGATGTTTAAGCGACTCATGCATCTGCTTCGATTGATCACCGAGCTTTGTGTCCACAGTACGTGTGAGCTCATTGAGCTGTTGAAGAAGAAGTTGCATACCCTGAGAGTTTTTATCTGACTCAGGCTTCCTCCTAGAGATAAGCAGCCAGATCAAAAGCGCAACAATTACTGCGAGTAAAATTATAATTAGTATTTGCATGAATACATTTTACCTCGTTAGGGACGGGAAATCAAAGATTATATATTTTCCAAATTGACAGTCATGCTATTTTACAGTATTGTACAGTCAGAAATAAATTTGTAGATTTAAAAATGAATAGCTATGAAGAGAGGTGATCAAATATTATGCATTGATGACAAAGACGTCATAAGTGGTCAGATCCCAAAAGGAGATAACAAAGTACAAAAACCCGAAAAATATAAACCGTATACTGTTAGAAAACAGGTTGTAAGTGCTGATGGTAGTATTGGTTTTAAACTGAAGGAAATTGTAAACAAAAAGGTCCATCATGATGTTGATGGGTTACGAGAGCCAATATTTAGTGAAAGCAAATTTGAACCAATATATGAGCTATGGGGACCTTTAATGAATTAATGTACTTTCTGTGGACTGACACACATGTTGTATTCTCAAGTATTTTATTTGCCTTAATAGTATGTTTCAAAATTCTTCATGAGTATAGATATAATACGGAGAACAAAAGAGTACTTATGGGTCTAGGTATACTTGCGATACTTGTAACGATGTGGATAGTGTTTAAAATGTTTTTCCAGACTTTCTCTGGAGATCCATTCTGGATAATCATAGCATTACCCATTCCAATAGGATTCTTTTTTGGCTTGATCTTATATAAGCTTGCGTACAACAAACAGACTAGAAAGATGAAACGACGATTAAGACGTCTCTATAGAAGGAAAATTTTAAAACTCCCATACTAGTATGGGAGTTTTTTTAGTCAAAGAGTGTTGAATTTTTCTTTTCATTGCTTTTCTTTCGTATCCACAATTCTTTTCCTGCAGTTTCACGATATGGACAATAGTCGCATTCACTACCGGCATCTGGAATCTCATCACTACTCATACACACATGTAATTCATTGAGTGTAGAATCTATCCAACTATCATCACCTGTGTAGGGAAGTACCTCCATATCAAAATCTAATTTTGCATTAAATGCCTCAGAATTAGTTTTTCCATTTGCATATACAAAGTATCCTGTATCAGAAACCTTAAATCCCTTTTTACGCATCAACCATTGATACACTTCCATTTGTCTCTTATATCCTATTTGCCAATCTGCATCGAGATTCACTTCAGAGTTTTTAGCAGTCGCCTTATAGTCAACTATAATAAGTTCTCCTTCAGGTGTGATCCACACATCGTCAATCGCTCCACTGATAGTGAGATTAGTGGGTTCATGTTCAACCCTTATGCCTTTAAAGTTCTCTCGCCATATATCAAGATCTTTATGGGCGTAGGGAATTGCATCAATACCATATTCTTTCATGAGAGGGTGTGCAGTTTCTTTCATGCGGTGAATATCGAACTCTTTCTTTAAAAGTGTATCCACTGCGGAGTTAAGGGTGAAGGGAAATCCCGGAGGACGTCCCACACCAAGCCTACGATCCAAATAGAAACAACGCGGACACTGCATAAAGAGATCTATTTTTGATCGACTTATATTGAAGGGCTTTGTAGCTTCCGGATCAAACAAATTTCGTGTTCGTTTTGGATTGTAATACTGTGACATTCTGTTATTTTAGCATATTATTTGATATACTTTCCGTACTATGACATTGCACGAAGATATAAAAAAAGAGATGATTGTCGCTATGAAAGCGAAAGAAGCAGTAAAACTTGAGGTCTTACGTGGTCTACTTGCTGCGTTTATAAATGAACTTGTCTCAAACAAAAGAAAACCTGATGAAATACTCCCTGATGAGGACGTACTCAAGGTGATTCAGAGATTAGCAAAACAACGCAAAGACTCTATAGAACAATTCAAGAGTGGTGGACGGGAAGATCTTGTAGTGGAAGAAGAAAAAGAATTGGAAGTATTAAATGAATATCTTCCAGAGATGATGAGCATTGAAGAAATCACAAAAATCATCACCGCAAAAAAAGAAGAGCTTGGAATTGATGATGTCTCTAAAAAAGGTGTATTAATGGGTGCACTCATGAAAGACTTAAAAGGGAAAGCTGATGGAGGTGATGTGAAGCAAGTAGTCGATTCTTTATTTAATTAATTCATTACTACATAATAAAAATGAAAATAATAATTCAATGGCTTATATTGACACTTGCGATAATTGCAGTCGCATACTTTCTTCCAGCCATTTCAATTTCGGGAATAGCGGCAGCATTGATTGTAGGTGCAATTTTGACATTTGTTAACTTAATTATAAAACCAATTATAAAAATCATCACACTTCCTATTAATATAGTCACCTTCGGACTTTTTGCGCTTATATTAAACGGACTAATTTTTTGGTTTGTCGGGACAATAATAAACGGATTCAATGTTGCAACAATACAGACCGCAATTATCGGTGCTATTGTTGTATCAATTCTCACATGGATTGGAAATAAAGTTCTTAACTAATACTCATATGAATACATCCAACTCATACTCCTGGTTCCACAAAGAGAATATATTATTGCTTATCGGAGTGCTTATTGTAGTACTTATTATTAGTTTCTCATCCGGAATAAGAGACGTTATCACAAGTGCGATTGAATTTCTTGGCTCCATAGCAGCATCACGACCAGTACTCGGTATGGCAACATATGTCGGAATCTCCGCTTTCGCTGCCGTGTTGTCATTCTTCAGTAGTGCGCCTCTCATTCCTATTGCACTTGTCGCATGGGGACCTATTGCAACCGTCATCCTCACACTATCAGGGTGGATTCTTGGAGGAGTTATATCATATACACTTGCATATTATTTTGGGCAGCCATTAGTTAAAAAGATTATCAGCAAGGAAAAATATACGCACTATTCAGAATTTCTTCTTCAAAAAATATCATTTAATTTAATTGTACTCTTTAGGCTCGCCGTACCATCAGAGATTGGAGGAATTTTATTAGGAGTAATACGCTATCCTTTTGGAAAATATCTTCTGGCAACTTTAATTTCGGAACTTCCTTTTGCAATAGTACTGACATATGCAGGAGATGCATTCATCAAACAAAAATTTGGTTCAGTTGCAATCTATATCGTTGCAATTACTATTGCAGTCGCAGTATTTGGATATTTGCTTCACCGGGAATATAAAAAGAATAATGAATAATTCAAATATTACAAAAATAATAACTCACAGTGGCACATTTCATGCCGACGACGTATTTGCATGCGCCACACTCTCTATTTTATTAAATGGAAATGTAGAATTCATTCGAACTCGTGACGAAGAAATAATTAAGACAGGAGAGTATGTAGTCGATGTAGGTGGTATATATGATGCAAATAAAAACCTTTTTGACCATCATCAAAAAGAGGGAGCAGGGGAGCATCCAAATGGTATTCCATATGCATCATTTGGCCTCGTATGGAAAAAGTTCGGTGAAGAACTTTGTGGATCTAAAGAAATCGCAGAGAAAATAGATGAAAGTATTGCACAGGCAATAGATGCTGAGGACAGCGGTATAGAAATTTCAAAATCCTTATTTGAAAATATATCTCACTATTCATTTGATAGAACATTTGGACTTTTTGTGCCAACATGGAAAGAAAGTGAGCACGGAGAGAAAAATGTGGACGATGAATTTATTAAAGTCGTACATTTTGCAAAAGATATTATTCAGAGGGAAATAATTCGAAGACAGCACAAAAAAGAGGCTGAGAAATACATTATAGAAGCCTATGAACACGCAACCGACAAACGGATCGTCGAATTAAAAAGATATCTTCCCTGGAAAAGTGCACTTGAAGATCTTGAAGAGCCACTATTTGTAATTTCTCCCAGAGAGCAAGATAAGTGGCAAATAGAAGCAAACAGAATAAAAGGAGAGGTATTTAAAAGAAGAAAATATTTTCCAGAGAGTTGGGCCGGACTACAAAATGAAAAGCTAGCCGAAGTAACTGGCGTAGCTGATGCCATTTTTTGTCATAGAGATCGATTTATTGTAGTCGCAGGATCGAGGGAGGGAGTGCTTAGGCTCGCTCAATTAGCAGTAGAAAATTAATATATGGCATTTGTAGATGAAATAACTATATACGCACGAGCCGGTAAGGGAGGAGACGGTGTTGTTCGATGGCGTCGCGAAAAATATATTGACAAGGGAGGACCCAACGGTGGTGATGGTGGACGAGGAGGAGACTTTTATATTCGTGCAGTAAGAGATATAAATATTTTTTCCAAATATAGAAATCAAAAAGATTTCAGTGCCGAAAATGGGGAAAGTGGAGGCAAGAGTAGTCTTGAAGGAAAAAATGGTGAAGACTATTTCTTTGATGTTCCTGTAGGTTCAATAATCACAAACAACACAACAGATAAACAATACACATTACTAAAGGAAGGGGAACAAATTCTTATTTTACACGGAGGAAAAGGTGGCTTTGGTAATGAACATTTTAAAAGTCCGATAAACACAACTCCTATGGAGTCAACTCCAGGAAAACCTGGAGAAGAAGCAGAAATTTATGTAGAACTTCAACTTATCGCAGATATAGGACTTATTGGATTTCCTAATGCGGGAAAATCTAGTCTATTAAATTCAATTACAGCTGCCGAGGCAAAAATTGGTTCGTATCCTTTTACTACACTAGAACCAAATCTAGGAGTACTCGCGGGCGGATATATTGTCGCTGATATTCCAGGAGTTATTGAAGGTGCATCTGAAGGAAAAGGGTTAGGTAGCAAATTCCTTCGTCACATCCGTCGAACAAAATTCTTGGTGCACCTTGTATCATTAGAAAACCCTGACCCAATAGAAGCATATACAACAATACGACATGAATTGGAAAAATTTGATGAAGAACTAGCGAAGAGAAAAGAGATAATTATTCTTTCTAAATCTGATGTGGCACACATGGACCAAATAGAGAGAGTAAAAGAGAGTTTCAAAAAAATTAATAAAGAAGTTATGGTTCTCACTCTCTTTGATGACGTATCGATAAAACAGGTGACAGATGGAATTGTAAAGATTTTGCGAAATATAAATATCTAACTTTTATATCTCTTCATTGTAACTTCTTTTTTAATTTTCACATTAATTTTCGCACTTTGTTGATTTTCACATTTCGTGTTTCCATTTCCACATCTCAATGCTACCATTCACGTGAATGGTACCATTGAATATATGTGTGTGGTATTATTACATGAAGAAAATGGAGAAAATTTTAAAAGCACTTGCAAATAGTCGTCGCCTCGCGATCCTGAAATTCCTTAAGAAAAACAAAGAAGCATCCGTCAATGATATTTCCGAAACGATTAAATTGTCATTTAAAGCTACATCAAAGCATCTAGCAATTCTTTTCCAATCCAATATTTTAGAAAGAGAACAAAAGAGTTTTTACGGAATGTATCGTTTAAAGGAGCAACAGAATCCTATTACCACTTATATCATCTCTAGACTCAAATAATTTTAATATAGTCCATGGGACCATTCGTACGAATGGTAGACTATAGAGTGAGTGGTGATAATGATAATGGTGTTTACTCAAAAAAATATAACGAGTATAATTAGTTGCATAAAAATAGATACGCACCGACAATCCCATTTGAACTAACAATCCGATTATCATCGGATCCACTTCTAACGGGACAGGTTGGTCTTAAAAATGAGTAAATACAAACCTACAATTGGATTAGAAATACACGCGGAATTAAAAACAGACACAAAAATGTTCTGTAATTCTCGTAATGATGCTGAGGAAACACGTCCAAATGTGAATGTGTGTCCTGTGTGCATGGCTCATCCCGGAACACTACCTGTTATAAACAAACAAGCTATTGAACATGTCATAAAAGTGGGATTAGCATTGGATGGAGAAATTGCTGATTTCACCGAGTTTGATAGAAAAAACTATTTCTATCCAGATATTCCTAAAGGATATCAAATAAGTCAGTACAAATATCCTATTGTATCTGGAGGAAAACTTGTAGGTGTTGAATTGACTCGCATTCACCTAGAAGAAGACACCGCAACATCTCGTCATGGGAAAGATTTCAGTTTAGTAGACTATAATCGTGCCGGCGTGCCTCTCATGGAGCTCGTAACTGAACCTTATATTGAAAACGCTGATGAAGCTGTAAAGTTTGCAAAAGAACTGCAGCATTTACTTCGTTATTTAGGAATTTCAGATGCCAACATGGAAAAAGGTCAAATGAGAGTGGAAGCGAATATATCAGTAAGTGCCACTGAAGAATTTGGAACTAAAGTTGAAGTTAAAAACCTCAATTCATTTAAAGCAGTTGAACGAGCAATACAATTTGAAATACAAAGAATGTCAGAATTACTAGACGAAGGTAGAGGTGATGAAATAATGCAGGAGACGAGAGGGTGGAACGAAGATACACAAGAAACCTTTTCACAGAGAAAAAAAGAAAGTTCAGAAGACTATCGATATTTTCCTGATCCTGATCTTCCCAAACTCAAACTTCATGAAGTATTTGATATTAATGAAATTGAAAAGACACTACCCGAATTACCGTGGCAAAAACGTGATCGATATAAAAAGGAATTTAATATGCGAGATGAAGCAATCGAACTATTCATAGGAAACTTTTCACTCGGAGAATATTTCGAAAAAGTCGTGACTTCATTCAATGGGGACGAACAAAAAACAAAACTTGCTTCGAATTATATTACGACAGACGTAGTGAGTCATATGAGAGAGAAACAGGATTCGACATTACCAGAGCCAGCTCATTTTGCAGAACTCATTGACATGATAGCTGATGGAAAAATTTCATCACGCGGAGCAAAAGATATATTAGAAATCATGCACGGACATGATGACTCACCTTCAAAGATCGCGGAGGAGAAGAACTTGTTACAGAAAAGTGATGAGGGTGAATTGAAATCTATCATAGAAAAATTACTAGACGCACATCCAAGTGTAGTAGAAGAGTATAAAGGCGGAAAGGAGTCATCTCTGCAATTCTTCGTCGGTCAAGCGATGAAGGCTACTCATGGATCCGCTAATCCACAAATTGTTACGAAAATTTTAAAAGATTTGTTAAGTACATAATCTCACTACTATCGATAAAAATAAAAAGCCTCAATCATAAAGATGAGGCTTTTTTTCTATACCCATACACCATAAGTACTAATACTATCATTGATGGGGGTACCCAAATGTAATATGTATGTTTTAGAAAAAAAATAAATTCTCCCATATAACCAATTCGAGAAATTACAACTATCGCACAAAGTGAAATCACACAAGGAATGAATATGAAGTATATGGCTTTTTTCATTTGATGAGCTAAATGTTATGTCTAAAATCAAAATAGCACTAAGATAATATACTGTCAATTCCGATTTTATATTTCTTTTTGTATAATGAATAAATATGAATCCCGTACGAAATGATATAGTTGTGTATCTGATTTTACAGTAAATATTTAAATATGATAGGAGTAATGGAATTTTATTAAGTAATATACGGAAATCTTTGATTTCCTATTTCGTACGGGATGAAAACAACAAAAATTGCAATAAATGGTTTTGGTCGAATTGGAAGAGCGTTTCTCAAAGTCGCACTCGACTATCCTGAATTTGAAATAGTAGCAATAAATGATTTGGGTGATATAGAAAATTTAGCGTATCTTTTAGAATTTGATACTGTCTATGGCATATATGATAAAAAAGTCGAAGTGAGCAATGGTAACTTAGTCGTTGATGGAAAAAAAATTAAATACCTAAGCGAATCAGATCCATCTAAACTTCCATGGAAAGAATTGGAGGTTGATATTGTAATAGAATCAACCGGTGTATTTAGAACCTACACGAAGGCAAGTGCGCACTTGGATGCAGGTGCACAAAGAGTTGTTATATCTGCACCAGCAAAAGATGAAGGTGAAACTGTAACAGCGACACCTAATGTAAACATGGATGCACTCAAGAAATCAAAAATTTCAACCAATGCATCGTGTACGACAAATGCGATTACTCCTATTGCTGCGATCTTGTCATTAGAACCAGGAATAAAATTCTCTATGGTTAATACTGTTCACGGATATACTGCATCACAAGGTATAGTAGACGGACCTCATAAAGACTTCAGACGAGGGAGAGCAGGTGCAGCAAACATTGTTCCAACTACAACAGGAGCTGCGATAGCAACTGCAAAAGCAATTACTGGTATGGAAAACAAATTTGATGGTCTTGCAATACGAGTACCGGTAGCTGCGGGTTCAATTCTTGACTTTACTTTTATCCCAAATAAAAAAGTAACGGTTGAAGAAATAAATAATATATTTATCGAAGCATCTAAAAAGCCTTACTGGAAAGATATTCTTATGGTGACAGACAAACCACTCGTCTCATCAGATATTATAAAAAATTCACATGGGGCAATTGTTGATCTTAATCTTACGCGTGTAGTAGGAGGAGAATTAGTCAAAGTTATGGTGTGGTATGACAATGAATGGGGATATGCAAATATGCTTGCACGACATGCAGTAACCCTTATCCCTTATTTGGAGAATAAATAACATTTACCATTAATTACTTTTTAATATGCTGATTTTTATAGGATCTGATCATGCGGGGTTCGAACTCAAAGAAAAACTTATAGACTATATAGACGATCTCGGACACGAGGTTATTGATAAGGGTGCGTATGAACTTAATCAACAAGATGATTACCCAGACTTTATAAAAGAAGTCGCTGTTGCTGTTTCAGACGACCCACACGAATATAAGGGAATTATTTTAGGTGGATCAGGACAAGGAGAGGCTATGGCTGCAAATAGGGTACCAGGCATACGTGCGGCAGTGTACTATGGTCCGCGCACAGCCACTGAATCTGTAGACATCTCTGGAAGAAAAAGCGAGGATGAACTTGAGATCATTCGTTTATCACGTGAACACAATGATGCAAATATACTTTCTCTCGCCTCACGCTTTTTAACAGTTGAAGAAGCTCAGAATGCGGTAAAACTTTTCTTAGCCACAAAATTCTCTGGAGAAGAGCGTCACATTCGACGCATTAAAAAATTAGACAATACAAAATAATGAAACTTTATCTTGTACAACACGGTCAGCAGAATCCCGAGAATATTGATCCCGAGAAAAATCTCTCAGACAAAGGAAAAAAAGATGTTGCAAATATTGCAGCGTTTCTTAGGAAATCCAATATTAAATTGACGAGTATATACCACAGTGGAAAAGCTCGAGCACAACAGACAGCAGACATTTTAGCTCAGTCGCTTACTCCTAATGAAGTACACCAAAGAGAGGGATTGAATCCAATGGATCCGATTGATCCTATGATGAAGGAATTAGAGACAAATATAAGTGATATTATGATCGTTGGTCATCTTCCATATCTTAGCAATGTAGCCACATCGCTATTGTGTGAAAATTCAAAAAATGAACTCATTCAATTTCAACAGGGAGGAGTTGTATGTTTGGAAAAAGCAGAAGATACATGGAAACTGACATGGATGATTATTCCAGAATTACTCGCTTAATTTTAATTTAAATACTACTCTTATGGAAATAATACCTGCAGTAATGCCAAAAAATAATAGTGATTTAAAGGAGCAACTCTCTTTAGTTTCTTCATTTGTGGACACTATTCAACTTGATCTAATGGACGGTGAATTTGTTCCTGAAAAAACGCTTCCATACAACGGAACGTTTGAAAATCTTGATTTTACTACTGACATTGAATTAGATCTTATGGTTACAAATGCCGGTATTCAGATAGATACATTCGCAGAATTAAAACCAAAAAGAATTATCTTACATTTGGAAGCGGAAGATGATCTTGTCTCATCAATAAAAACAGTTAGAGCACGTATGCCGTCCGTTGAGATTGGTGTAGCGCTCAATATAAGCACACCGCTCTCAGAACTTGATGCATATCTTCCGACTATAGATTTTGTGCAGCTCATGGGTATAGATCGTATTGGATTTCAGGGTCAGCCATTCGATGGGCGAATACTTGATCACATTCGTCATTTGCGAAAAAATCATCCGGAACTTATAATAAGTGTTGATGGTGGAGTCAACTTCATGACTGCTCCCAAACTTATAGCCCTCGGCGTTCATAGACTTGTGATAGGATCGGCAATACTTAAGAGCGAACACATCGAACACACAATACAAGAATTTAAATCATTAGAATAATTATGTCACTTACAGATAAAAAAATAAAAGAACTAGAATTGATGGCGAACCGCATTCGTAAAACATCACTCGAATTAGTAACTACCGCAGGATCAGGCCACACTGCAGGACCATTAGGTATGGCTGATATTTTCACTGCACTATATTTCAATACACTTAAACATGATCCTAAAAATCCTACATGGCCAGAGCGTGATCGATTAATTTTATCAAATGGTCATATTTGTCCGGTACGCTATGCGACAATGTATCATGCAGGATATGATATTACTGAAGAAGAATTAAAAACCCTTCGTCAAATAGGTTCTCGATTAGAAGGACACCCAAATGCCAGAAGAATACCCGCACTAGAAACTTCTTCTGGGCCACTTGGAGAAGGTCTCTCTCAAGCCTGTGGATTTGCGCTCGCTGCACGAATGGATAATATGGATAAAAACTATCACATATGGTGTCTGATGTCTGATGGAGAGCATCAAGAGGGAATGACATGGGAGGCAGCTATGCTTGCGGGTAAATATAAACTTAAAAATCTAACTGCAATAGTTGATAGAAATAATATTCAAATTGATGGAGTGACTGAGGAGATCATGCCACTCGAACCACTGAGATCAAAATATGAATCATTTGGATGGCATGTACTAGAAATAAATGCGCATGATATGCAAGATATAGTAAATAAATTAGAAGAGGCAAAAGCTATTCAGGAAAAACCTGTATTTATTATCGCTAATACAATTCCCGGTAAAGGCGTGGACTTTATGGAAAATCGCTTCGGATGGCATGGTGTTCCACCAGGAAGTGGTCCTGAGGATGCATTTCCAAAGGATCAACAGTTTGATGAAGCATTAAAACAACTCCAAAAAAGAGAAGACGAAATCTTGTCTCAAATGGAGTAATAATATATATGGATTATAATCTAGCAAAAAATTACTTAGACGATGAGAAGGTACAATGGGCACCAATGCGTGATGGTTCAGGTCATGGTATGGCTGAACTCGGTGAAATTAAAAAAGACATGGTAGTAATCGGGGCTGATACGATTGGATCTTCACGAGCGAAATTCTTCGCAGATAAATTTCCCGAGAGATTTATACAAGTGGGAGTAGCAGAGCAAAACATGATAGGTATTGCAGCGGGACTCGCATATCAGGGAAAAGTACCGTATGCCGTCACGTATGCACCATTTCTCATTGGACGACCATGGGAGCCTATACGAACAACAATTGCATATCCAAGAAATCATGTGGTCTTCGTCTCCTCGCACGCAGGACTGGCAACAGGACCAGACGGACCGACTCATCAAATGACCGAGGATATATCACTCACTCGATGTCTTCCAAATTTTACTGTGATTGCACCATGTGATACTGAGCAAGCCAGGAAGGCAGTTAAGGCTGCGTATGATATTGAAGGACCAGTATACATTCGAAATTCACGAGAAAAAACTCCTGTGTTCACCACAGAAGATACTCCATTTGAAATAGGTAAGGCCCAAGTATTGCGAAAGGGAACAGATGTCACAGTAATTGGTCACGGATATATGACATATTTTCTTCTGCAAATTGCCGAGGATCTCAAGGATACAATTTCTATAGAAGTAATTAATATGCACACAATCAAACCACTGGATGGTGAAACTCTGTTAGAATCAGCAAAAAAGACCGGCAAGGTATTCACTGCAGAAGATCATAATATAGTAGGAGGATTGGGAAGTGCAGTTGCTGAGTTTCTTTCTGAAAATCATCCGGTTCCTCTAAAAATGCATGGTGTCATGGATCAATTTACAGAGTCCGGAAGTGTTAAAGATCTCTGGGATAAATATAAGCTAGATAAAAAGGGAACACAGGAAATACTATTAGAGTTTCTCAATAAGAATAAATAGTATGGACGTAAAGGTTGGCCAAAAATACAGACACGTAAAATCAAAGACAGACTATGTAATTGTAACTTTAGGCAAATTCCAAGCCCCTGATGAATATCCTGAATTAGATCTGATTGATGTGGTTGTATATGAAGCTTTGTACGGCAATAACCTCTCTAAAATATGGGTTCGTCCACTATCCATGTTTACAGAAATTAGTGAAATAGACGGAGTACAGAGAACTAAATTTGAATTAATTGAAGAATAAAAAACACCGCATCTAGTGCGGTGTTTTATTGAAGTTGTGGATTATCAGATTGTATATTCTCCATTAATTTTTCTCTAGTCGCTCTAAGTGAATCTGCTTCCTCCTCCCATTTGAGTGCGTCCGGATTTGATTCATCTTTTTCAATTTTTTGTCGTATCACTTTTTCTTCCTCTTCTAAAAAAGAAATTTCGTCCGATGTCTTTTGGGAAATTTCTTCAAAATCAATATAGTTTGACTCTCTGAGTCCTTTGATTATTTTATGAGTCTCAAGTTCTTCTTCAATGCGTGAATCCTTGTGTATTGTTTCGTGAGCTAATTTTTTAATTGATTCTTTATCGTCTTCAGGTATTCCTTTTTTCCAGTACTCAAATTGTTCCATAGTATTATAATATTCAATTAAATCTTAATGCAGTGTAGCAAAAATAACTATATTTAAAAGTATGAATTAATTATCTGACGTCTTAGTGTTTTCTTCTAGACCTTTCTCTAAGTAGATTATTTTTGCCTCAAGGTCCAGAATGCCTGGCTCAAATTCTTTTCGTTTCGCATTGATATTCTCAAGATCTTTTTTCATATCTGCAAGTACTGCTTGTTTCGCTTTTTCATCTTGTCCTTCAGTTATATCATCATGTCCTGCCTCCAAGTCATCAATCTCCATTTCAAGATTATCAATCGACGCAACCATTTCTTGAGCTTCATCATTCAAGAGTGAATCGTCACCCTCTAAGTCCTTTAATTTTTTCTTTAATACCTCTATATTATCTTCAATAACATCATAACTCAAAGGTGAACTCTCTAAAAGTTCTTTATATTTATTTTTTTCTTCTTTTGAAACAGAAGATTTCCACCATTCTTTATTTTCCATACTAATTAATCTTTTTTACTTTATAACTATCGGGTGCATCTTTTAAATACCCTTCCAATGCATCCTTCGACAGGAGGCCTTTTTGTGCTCCAATGTATTGAACTACAGACATAGAATTCACTGGCCCCCATGAAAGTGCCTCTGGTATGCTTTTTCCTTGAGCGAGTGCAACTGTGAATGTTGAAGCAAATGAGTCTCCTGCGCCTGTACGATCCACTGGAGGTGCTGCGTCTGGATACATTGGTGTA
Organism: Candidatus Wolfebacteria bacterium; assembly: GCA_002401345.1. GTDB lineage: Bacteria > Patescibacteriota > Minisyncoccia > Phycocordibacterales > NVSU01. Next base: position 25,889 of record NVSU01000009.1, on the reverse strand, counting down.
TACCATATTTCTTCACCATCAAACGTATATGCGCCCCCTGGACCATCTGTGATAATTGCTATCTTAGGACCGAGATTATGAATTCCTTCCAGTAATTTATTTATATCATCTTCATCAGTGTGTAAAATTCTCTGTGCTTCTTGTTTGTTACAGAAAAATAATTCACTTTGTTCATAAAGATCTTTTAATTTTTCATGTCCCATTTTTATTTGAAATGTTCCGGGTTGAAATGCGAGCTTCACATCTGGGTGTGCTTTCAAGTACTCAGCAATTTCTATGTGATAGGGAAGCGAGTTATCGGAAAGTGAACTTAAATAAATCCATTTAGGTTCAGGCATTTCTGGAATTGAATATTTAAACTCAGTATGTTTTACGAGAATTGTTCGCTCAGCATCAAAAAGAAGCACATAGTGATAGTTAGTAAGTGATCCTTTTTCAATTTGAACAAAATCAGTGATCACACCATCTGCTTCTAGTGACTCAATGCATTCTTTTCCATTTTGATCATCACCCACATAGGTAAGTGCTGCAGAATTCAATCCAAGTCGAGCTGCGGATACTGAGGCATTTGGACTATTACCAACTGCACGAACTACTGTTACTTTTTTATATGGAATCTTATCTCCAAAACTCATACACAAGGTACAGTTCTCATTATCTACATCACAGTTTACTGTTGCATCTTGAAGTGCAATAAATGCATCAGTGGTAATGTCTCCTATAGCTAAAAAATCTATTTTTTTATCAGTCATAATTATATTTTAACATAAACTATGAGTCCGCAATAGTTCCATACATAATATTTAAAAGTATGGTATTATGATTTTCAGAAAATACTATTTTGAACATTAACATATATACCATGGAAACATATATAAAAGGTAAAGCTGAGGAATCAGACAGAATTGAAACGGCCAATAAAATTTTGGAAGCCAAACGTACGCTGGAAAATAAACTTGTTGAGAGGATTAAGGGCTATGCAAAGGGCATATGGAAAACAGAAAAAGTGCGACGTCAAAAACCTATCCCTAATTTGAGTACATCAAAATATAGAGCTGTACACCGGGAAAATGTTATTGAAGATGTAATTACTCAAAAAAAGTTCACCAAAATCCAAATGATCGACATACTCATCATTTGTTCACAGCATGAGAAACTTGCACTCTATATACACGACAGCCGTTTTGGTTTTTATCCTATTTTTGCGGTTGTTCACTATACGTCACCTCTACTTCAAGGATGGAGTGATAAGAAAAAATCAGAATATTTGTTGAAATGGGAAAAATCAAATTTACCGATCTTTTATTCGAAGGATGGAATGAAGTATTTTTTGGAATATTTGTATTCAGATGAAAATAAAGCAAAGTTGAGAAAATTCGACATGCACATAGGAGAGATAAGCTCATATGAAGAGCAGTGACACTGTCACTGATAGTTTAAATCGCTAGTTTTAAGAACTAGCGATTTTTTATTTTTAAGCCATTGACTAATGAGAACTATTTTTCTACTCTAAGAGCTATATATGGAAGAAGCACAAACAATCATAAGTTCCCTCAGTGCATTATCGTATGGGGGAATTTTTATATTATTTCTTCTCGCGAATGCAGTCATACCGTTTCCAGAGGAAGTATTTATCATCGCATTAGGATACCTTGGTAGTCTAGGTACGTTAAATATGTTTATTGCTGCACCGATTGCAATTGCAGGGCTTATTATTAGTGACATTATAATATTCACACTTATTAAAAGAGGTAATAAATTTCTAATGGGAATAGGGAAGATGATCTTATACGACGATGACTTCACCGCACATAGTGATTTTTTCAGAAATCACATTAGGAAAATTATTTTCTTCTCGCGTTTTGTGGCTGGATTTAGATTTATCGGACCATTCACTGCAGGAATGCTGAAAATCAAAACTAAAACGTTCATCCTACTTGATTCACTTGCGATCATTATCCTTGTACCGTCACTTATGTTTGTCGGAAATTATTTTCAGAACAAATTTGTCTCAATTGTAAATACGTCTGGAATAATAAAGCATTGGATGTTTTTCCTCATAATTATTATTGTGTTCCTTATTCTAGGAAGACATCTACGCAGACTCGTACTCAAAACATTCTTTCCTCACAAACATAAATAGATATCACACAACTAGATATGAGATTTGGAATGCTATCAACAATAGTATATAGTTGCTTCAGAACCTTAAAAACAAGCACCTATGAAACTACATGTAGACTATACGCGCGCAGAGTCCATCTTCAATGTCTTGTTGGAGAGATTGAAAGAAAAAAAATTCCCATATGATAGGGATTTGGAATTGGTTCCGGATAAAATTTTTGAACATTTCGAACCACGGAGTATCCAGCATGCCTTATTCCTTTTTTGTGCATGTTATTACATGCGCGGTGGAATTAAAAGTTCAACGGCAATTATGAGTCTTTCAAATGTATGTGATGCACATCCGGAATTTTTTATTCCAGAATATATTTCAGAAATAAAATCTACTGACGAGGAAAATAAACTAATAAAAAAAATGATGGGTGTTCTTCAGGACAATGGTCTCGCCTTTAATGCGAGTGTAATTCCTAAGTTCTGGATACGCAATTTTCAAAAACTTCACACATTTTGGAATGGTAACCCTATGAGTCTTTTGAAGAGTACAAATTCTTACAAAAAAACATGTGAGATTATATCGAACAAAGGAACATTTTCATCAGCACATCCAAACGGCTTTTACGGATTTCAAGAAAAAATGGTGAGCATGTTAATTTATTTTTACATTCATGCAGAAATTGTTGATAGTGCTACATTTCCTATTCCAATAGATTTTCATGTACTACGAATTATGGTAGCTCATAAAATAATCACCAAAGGTAAATACAAAGAAAATAAAAATTTCTTTGGTGACGAAATATTGAAAAAGGCACGTTCACTATCTGTGCGATATTGTAAAAATAATAATATAAGCAGCAAAGAGCTCTCTGATGCACTTTGGTTTCTCTCGAGAGATTTATGTGGGACTCATCCTGGTAATGAATCTCATATAGGTCCCTATAAGGCCAGGAAGACAGAGATTCAACCTATCAAAGTAATATGGAACAAGTCTCAGGTTCAAGCCTTCAATAAATCGTGTCTTCTGTGTCCAATTGAAAAAACCTGTTGCTTTAATATTCCGTCTGCTAACTATTATCGGCAAGGGAAACTTATAACAAGAGGCCTACGAGGCAAACCGGCACAAATGTATCTATTTACCGGCATTTAAACACTATCATAGAGAAATCTAGATAGTGTTTATTTTATTTCTCCCAATTGCTGATTTGCTGCGAAAATGCTTAAATGAAAATAGAATATAAAAAAATAAGTTATGCGCACTTTAACAGATAAATACGATATTGAGTCACTACTTGATAGGGCAAAACATCCAACCTACTCCGTGAAGGAACTTTCACTGAATTCAGTGAACATACTCACACAAGTTCGTCGGAATTTTGAACAAAGTTCCATAGAGGAACTTGCACAAAATATTGCACTCAATGGATTAATACAACCTCCTACAATTGCTCAGTATGATCAAAAAACAACAGAGCAACATTTGGAGATTATTAACACCATTCATGGTCAATCACATAAGTTGATTGACTTGAAAAAAAGAAGAACTGCAAAGAATCCTTCTTATTTTATTTTAATTGCCGGAGAACGCAGATTCAGAGCTTTGAATCTTTTATATGAGAGAGGATGTCGCAGGTGTCTAGATGAAAATGGGAATTCACCACTTACACCTGGCATATGCTTTAAAAGTCACTTTCAGACCAATTCAAAGAAAATGAGATTTAGCGTGTCTAACGACGTAATTCCATTTCAAGCATTACTTGTTCAGTTTTCGGAAAATGATTATGTCGCACCCAAGCCTCATGAAGAAGCTCGTGTCTATGGTCCTTATTTTAGATTACTTAGACTTATTGATAAGAATTATTCTGTTTCTAAATTCTCTAGAAGAGTGGCAAGAGGTACAGAGAAGGTTAAAAATGCAATTGGCTATTTTGATTTACCTGCGAAAATTCATAAATATGTTGAGGATTCAGTCATATCATATGGTGTGGCAAATCAGTTGGCTCGACTACAACAAAATGGATTGACGGAAGATGAAATAGATCACTGGCTTATTGTTGCAGTTTCTAAGAGGTATAACGTAACGACATTTAAAAAGGTGATCGATTTATTTCTCGAGGAGGACAATTCGGGACAATCAACTCTATATGAAATATGGGAGAAAAAAAATAACGCTTCTTGCAGAGCAAAGTATAAATCAATAATCGATCCTCAAATAGACATAAAATTGTTGACAGACAACTTGTATCTTAAAAATGTGGCTCGTCTAATTCAAGATGGTTTATTGGTCGAGGAGGACGAAATTTACTCCACAAAACGAAGTAAGAGATATTTGTTTGACCTTGTGGATGTTCAAAAGGAATTACTTCCAAGACTAGAAAAAATCATGAAAAAAGATGAGTTCAGTGTTTTTAAAAAAAAGATGCATCAAGTGAGCTCTGTTACAAAAAAAATGAGCGCGTAGCGTCATATGCACTCTAAACCCAATTATTCCACATGTGGAATAATTGGGTTTTTTTATTTGTTATTCTAAAAGTGATATACTATATATTATGAAAACATTAAAAGAGTACATTCTCGAAGCAGACAAAAATGGTACAGCCATAGGACACTTTAATATCGCTAATATTGAAACTATGTGGGGTGTATTTAATGCTGCACGAAATCTCGATGTTCCAGTTATTATTGGAGTATCAGAAGGGGAGAGAGATTTTATTGGAATCAAGCAATCAGTCGTACTCATTAGAAGTTTACGAGAGGAATTCGACTTTCCAGTTTTTTTAAATGCTGACCATTCATACTCATTCGACAGAGTGAAAGAAGCAATCGATGCTGGATTTGATATGGTGATCTACGATGGTTCAAATCTACCGTATGATGAAAATGTTGATATTTCAAAAAGATGTGCAGACTATGCAGCACAATCACCGAACGATGTGCTCGTGGAAGCTGAACTTGGTTTTATTGGATCTGGCTCAAATGTAAAGGAATCTATTCCAGAAGGAGTATCTGAGGAAACACAGACAAAACCAAATGATGCACTTGAGTTTATAAAAGCAACAGGAGTAGATCTACTTGCACCCTCAGTTGGAAATATACACGGCATTGTAAAGTCGGGTAATCCGCAACTCAACATTCAAAGAATAAAAGATATACGCGAGACTGCAGGAGTACCACTTGTGCTTCATGGTGGTTCTGGAAGCTCTGATGAAGATTTTGTACACGCAGCACACGCTGGTATGTCCATCATTCATATCAGCACAGAATTACGACTTGGATATCTTGAGTCATTAAAAGCATCTCTTGAAGAAACCAAAGAAATTGCTCCATATAAATATCTCAAGAAACCACGTAAAGAAATCGAAAGAATTGTTGAAGCCCGCATTAAATTATTCAGTGGAATAAAATAAACAAATCAAAAAACCCCAGTTATAATCTGGGTTTTTTTAGTGGATGAGTAAATTGACAAATTAAATTTATTAGATATAATCATAAAAGATAAATAATTGTGTAATTATAAATGTTCTTCAAATGGAAAAAAAACGGACATCATTAGGTCAGTCTTTTTTTATAACTCTGATCACAGCTTTCTTGGTATTGTTTGGATATTTTTTAAGTGCTCATATCTTAACTGAAATGGAAAATCTAAAAAATGAAATGGCTGATATACCATTTACTGATTTAGTATATGTATCACTTCTATTAATTGCTGTATATATATGGATTTCATTAATCACATGTTCAGCGGTGTCAATTGTAAGGCATTTAAATAGAATTGGAGATGGCGGACTTATATCGTCACTTATGTGGGGACTTCTCATTGCAGTTGTTGCTGGACCTACATTGAGTCTCGCTGCCTATTTCCTTGGTGGGCCCTCTTATCAGATTATGATAGCGCTCTCTGCTGGGGTTGGTGCAGGACTCATTTTAGGACTTATTGTTGGCTTTGGTAAAGAGTTCAATACACACGCACTCTTTTGAAACGAACCGCGCACATTTATGTGTGCGGTTTTTTATTTTCATAATATTTAAAAAATATTTAAAACTGATATAATAAGTAAATATGAAAGAGCAATTGCAAAAAATTATAGAAGGTGATGTCTTGGATGACGAAAAAACACTCACTGAGTTCAGTCAAGATACGAGTCTTTTTGACGTGAGACCTCAAGTAGTCGTATTTCCTAAACATGCTGAGGATGTGAAAGCAGTTGTAAACTGGGTAAATGAAAATAAAGACACACAACCAGCTGACACACCAGCTCTTTCTATAACTGCGAGATCTGCAGGTACTGACATGTCAGGTGGACCGTTGAATGAATCCATTATATTGAACTTTACAAAATATATGCATGGTGCTCCCGAGATTGACGTCGAGAATAAAACTGCACGAGTACTACCTGGCACCATGTATATTGATTTTGAGAATGAAACACTAAAACATGAGTTGCTTCTACCAACATTTCCTGCCTCTAAAACCATTAATGCAGTAGGAGGGATGGCTGCCAATAATACAGGAGGAGAGAAAACATTGCGATACGGAAAGACGGAAGAGTACATAGAAAAACTTAAGGTTGTATTCTCAGATGGCAATGAATATGAAATCAAAGCACTCTCAAAAAATGAACTAGAAGAAAAAATAAATCAAAATGATTTCGAAGGAAATATCTATAAGGAGATATGGGAACTTATTCAGAACAATGAAGAAAAAATTAAGAATGCTAAACCTAACGTATCTAAAAATTCTGCTGGCTATTATCTATGGAATGTATGGAACGGAACAACCTTTGATTTGAACAGACTTATTGTCGGATCGCAGGGCACACTGGGAATTATAACTGAGATTACATTTCGTCTGGTACCAGTTGAAAAATTCTCCAAACTTTTAGTTGTATTCATGGATGGCATGGATGGCATTCCAGCTGTTGTAAACAAGGCACTAAAATATAATCCAACAAGTATGGAAACATACGACGATGAAACACTTAAACTTGCTATTAGATTCTGGAGAGGTTTCATTAAAGAACGAGGGTTTCTGGGATTCTTAAAAATGGGACTTTCTTTTATTCCTGATTTTTTTATGTTTATCACTGGTGGAATTCCAAAGCTTATAACATTGATCGAATTTACAGGAGACAATGAAGCTGAGCTTGAGAAGAAACTTTCAGACCTAGACAAAGAGTTAACATCCCTCCACATTACAACTGGTGGTGATAAAAAATTTAAAATAAGGACACAAGAAGTTAAAACCAAAGCGGGAGAAGAAAAATATTGGTCCATTCGACGTGACAGCTTTAAACTCCTTAGAGAACACTCAAAAGGCAAAAGAACAGCTCCTTTCATAGATGATTTTATTGTGTCTCCTGAAGTATTGCCTGAGTTTTTTCCTGAGTTGCAAAACATATTAGCACAATATCCAATTGACTACTCAATCGCAGGTCATGCAGGAAGTGGAAATTTTCACATTATTCCTCTCATGGACCTGGCAGAACCTATTCCTCCTGATACCATTCTTGAACTTTCTGAGAAAGTATACAGTCTTGTGCTTTCATATAATGGTTCCATTACTGCGGAACATAATGACGGTATTATCAGAACGCCATTTTTAAGGAAAATGTATGGTGATGAAATCATCGCTCTCTTTCAAAAGGTCAAGGATACATTTGACCCTAATAACATATTTAACCCCGGAAAGAAGGTGGGGGGCAGTAAACAATACATAAAAGACCATCTGATTCAGTCTAAAAACCAAACTGAGTAAAAATCTCAGAATATCTCATATTGATTTTTTTCAGATTTAATGTATAATCACATTAAATAAATGTACGTTGACATAATGTACTTGTGTACTAACCAAACATTCTACTATGATACCTTCATTAAGAGGACTATTGATTCTGGATCCAGAACCATCCTCCCAAAAAGGAGGTGGAAGAAAACACAATAAAAATAAACTACATTATATTCCGAATGATTCTTTAAGAGTACTCCATGCATATGCACTTCGAAAAATAGAAGAATATATATTCGAAATGCCAAGTGCAACTGGATGGATAAAAGGAAGAGGATCAATTACCAAAGATCACATCCTTTCTCATACAAATGGACAGGGATTTTTCCATGAATACTGGTATATAACTGATATCAAGGATGCATTTAGAAGTGTAAATCTTCAGAAAATGTCTTGGGTGCTCTGTAATCTATTTCCATACTATGATTTTACAAATTGGCCTGACATGAAAGAATATTTAAAAAAATATTTTTTCGCTCCAGGTGGAAGTGGACTTGCAGAAGGGTATTCAACATCTCCAAAACTATTTAACATCTATGCGGAGAAAATGATCGATCAACATTTTAGAGAACTTTGTACACAGTACAATATTTCCTACACTCGTTTTGGTGATGATTTGATTTTCACCTCTGATACAATCATCGGTAAGAAAAAGAAAAAGGCTTTATTATCGATACTTCGAGTCGCTGAGTTTACACCCAATGACAATAAAACTCATTCATTTAATTTGAATAAGTTAAAAGAGGGGAAGATCATTAATGGAGTAGGGATACGAAATACTTCTACTCAAGCTGAAATATTTCTTCCTCGTAGTAAAAGGAAAAAGTTGGAAATGCTACTTTATTTATTTTGGTATGATGAAGCAAAATTAAATCCAAGAAAAATAGAAGGATTGATGGGTTGGTTTAATCAAGTTACGGATAGTTCTAAGAAAGGAAAGAGAACACTCAATACATCTGAGGAGAAAATTCTCAAATACTATAACAGAGCATCATTCGGATTAAAAGAACTCATTAGGGAAATGAGAGAAGAGACAACATAAATGCCTTGATCGGATTAGATCAAGGCATTTTTTAATACCATTGAGATTCAGTGCCTTTTTTAGTACTATTAAAACGAACAGCAGTTCATTCATATATCGGGGGTAACATTCCTTTTTACTATCATTTCACTATTGAATCTCTGTATTCACTATGATGTAGTGAGTCAGATGTTCCTTAAGGGGAACTATCTATTGTAAGATTCTATATCCATCCGCTGACGCGCGTATTGCGACGACCTGTCGCGCGCACCCAGGCGCGGTTGCAGTTAGATATTTAACGAGTGAAATGGCGAAAATAGCACGGCCAAATAGATTAGTAACGCTAATCAAGTCTGATTTATTCAGGCGACCCCCACGGCCAACGCTATAACCTATAACAGCGATTTTATCGCTGTTTTTTTATTTTAATGACTAGTGAATATACCTTTACTTTTAAACAGTTCTTTTATATAATCGGTGTATGTTAACGCTTAAAGTAAAAAAAAGAGACCCAAAAAGTGATTTAAAAACACTGCGATCAAAGGGAGAAATCCCAGCTGTATTTTATGGATACAAGAAAGACACAACTCCTATTTCTATAGAAGAGAGAGACTTTAATAAAATATGGGAAGAAGCAGGAGAAACAACGGCCATAAAGCTCGCTACAAAAGACGGTGAAGTAGAAGCACTTATACATGATGTACAAGTAGATGTAGTAAAAGGAAATCCAATACACGCTGATTTCCTTGCAATTGACATGAATAAGCCAGTTCAAGCTAATATTCCTATAGAACTTGTAGGTGATTCACCTGCTGTCAAAACTGGACTTGGTACACTTGTGAAAGTACTCCATGAATTACATATAGAAGCACTACCAAAAGAACTTCCAAATGAAATCACCATTGATATATCAAAACTTGAAACACTCGAAGATCACATCGCTGTTAAAGATGTAACATTACCTAGTGGTGTAACGTCATTACTTAATGAAGATGATGTAGTTGTATCGGTTGCTGCAATTAAAGAAGAAACTGAAGAAGAAGCTGGTGAATCACCTGATCTCGCGTCAATTGAAGTTGAAAAGAGAGGAAAAGCTGAAGAGGAAGGTGAAACTGCTTCAGAAACCAAAGAATAATCTTATTTATTCTCAAGCCATCTTTTAAATTAAATATTATATGAGCATACGTTTCAATAACAAAACTCTACAATTCACGAGCATCTTTATAGTTGCATTCGTACTTTTTTTTGGTGTGATCGCAATTTCAACTGTTAATGCTGAGTCAGTGGCAGAACGAAAAACACGACTGGAAGCAGAATTAGCACAACTAGAAGCACAAATACAGGTCCAGGAGGCAATATTAGCGGGGCAGAAAAATGAATCTTCCTCAATTCAGAAAGACGTATCAGTATTGACCGCAGAAATAAGCAAGGCGCGTTTAAATATTAAGTCAAAAAATGTTGCAATTCAAAAACTAGGAGGTGAAATCACCAGTAAAACGAACAAAATTTCTTCACTCAGTAATAAAATTATACGAGAAAAAGAGTCCCTCGGACAGCTCATTCGGAGAACAAATGTAATTGACGATTTATCACTTATTCATCTAGTTCTCAGTAAACAGAATCTTTCTAGATTCTATGTTGATTTAGATTCTTTCTCCTCAATAAAAGCTTCTGTTAAAGATTCTATAGATGAAATTAACGGAGTTAAAGTTGAGACCGCCGCTGAAAAAGCTTCACTTACACAAAAGCAGAACAGAGAACTAGATGCAAAAAAAGTTATAGAAACTGAAAAGCGATCAGTTCAGAAGAAAGAGAGTGCGAAGAAGGAACTGCTTTCTATAAGCAAGAATAAAGAAAAAGCATATGAGGCTGTAATTGCTGATAGGGAGAAAAAGGCAGCTGAAATACGAAGTGCATTATTTTCACTTAGAGACACCGCTGCTATTCCATTTGGAAAGGCGTACGAATATGCATTGCTTGCATCAGAAAAAACTGGTGTACGTCCTGCATTTATTCTCGCTATCCTTACACAGGAATCAAATCTGGGGCAAAATGTCGGTTCATGTTTCCTCCGTGATACCGCAACAGGAGATGGTGTAGGAAAAAATACAGGGAAAGTTATTAAACGAATAATGAAACCTACACGTGACGTTGCACCATTTCTTGATATTACAAAATCACTTGGTATAGATCCATTTACTACACCAGTTTCATGTCCATGGGTTATAGGATTTGGAGGAGCAATGGGTCCTTCGCAGTTTATACCTTCTACATGGGCTATATTCAAATCACGAATAGCAAAAGCCGTTGGAGTAAATATTCCAAACCCATGGAATCCTCAACATGCAATAATGGCGACAGGAATCTTCATGGATGACCTAGGAGCTGACAAACAAACATTTACAGCTGAGAGAGATGCAGCATGTCGATATTTCTCAGGAAGAGGTTGTATGGATCCAAAGGTAAAAAACCTATTTTATGGAAATAGTGTTATGAATCATGCGAAAAATATTCAAGAGAATATGATTGACCCACTATTAAATTTATGATATTCTCAAACAATCAATTATGAAAAAAGATATACATCTCCCGATTTCTTAATGTAACGAAGATAAATTAAGAAATCGAGGATCCTCGATAAATATATAATCAAAACATCATTATTTATCGGGACAACATATTCTTAAAAATTATGAAAAAAGATATACATCCTACATATAATCCAACATTAAAAGCAAAATGCGCATGTGGTGCAGAGTATGAAGTGGGAACTACGCTCTCAGAACTCAATCTTGAAATTTGTGCAGATTGTCATCCTTTTTATACCGGTAACGAAAAAATTCTTGATACTGCAGGACGTGTAGAGAAATTTAAGATGCGACGAGTTGCAGCTGAGGAGGCTAAAAAGAATGCTCCTAAGCCAAAACCTAAGGTAAAGAAAAAGGAGGAAGAAGAGGAGTCTAAATAACTATCTAAGTACTTATTCTAAAATGCATGCGAACACCTTCGTATGCATTTTAGTTTATACGCCCACATGATACTATAATCACATGTCAGAAGAATTTAACATCGTTGAACTTAAAAAGGATTTTAAAACAAGTCATATTGCTGAAGCATATGAGCGGCTTTTAGAAGAGGAAGCACAAGTGAATAAGATGATAAGCTCTGATGAGTCACTCAAAGAACTTGCACAGGAGGAATTAAGGTCAATTCAAGAGCAAAAAAAGGGATTAGAACAACAGATCGCAGATATTAAAAAATCAGAAGAAGCAGAGGAAGAATTTCCGAATGAAATTATACTTGAGGTACGTGCAGGAGCAGGAGGAGATGAAGCATCTCTATTCGCACTTGATCTCGCAGAAATGTATGAAAAATATGCTGAAAAAAAAGGGTGGTCATGGAAGAGAATACATGAATCCATTAATAATGTTGGTGGTTATAAAGAGGCGACATTCGAAATAAAGGGTAAGGATGTATATAGACAGATGCGATTTGAAACTGGTGTGCATAGAATTCAAAGAATTCCAGCAACTGAAAAACAGGGACGTATTCATACTTCAACTGCATCAATTGCTATCATGCCAATCAAAAAGAAAACTACCATCGAACTAAATCCCGCAGATCTAGAATTTGAATATTCTCGTTCAGGTGGAGCAGGTGGTCAAAATGTAAACAAAGTTGAAACGGCGGTTCGTGTAATTCATACACCTACAGGTGTAGATGTTCGTTCAACGGCCGAGAGAAGTCAGTTGAAGAATAAAGAAAACGCGCTTGCGATTCTTAAATCTAAATTACAATTACTAAAGGATGAAGAGGATGCATCAAAAGAAACATCCCTTCGGAAAAGCCAAGTGGGAACTGCTGATCGATCAGAGAAAATAAGAACCTACAATGAACCACAAGATCGAGTCACTGATCATCGCATAAAGAAATCATGGCCAAATCTTCCAGGTATATTGAATGGAGATCTTGAAAAGATTATCAGCACTCTTGAAGAAGAAACTCAAAAAGAAACTCTATAAAATTGATCCGGTAGTGAAATATAATAATACTCTGACATGAGTTGTAATACACATTATGCATGCTATTATATTCTACTACTGGGTTGATTGATAAGTGACGCTCTTTTTGATATATTGATACTTGTCGCGCGTGTAGCTCAGGTGGTTAGAGCGCAGTCCTGATAAGACTGAGGTCCTTGGTTCAAGTCCAAGCTCGCGCACACGATGTACTGCCAAGCATTATCCTATGTAGGCTACAAATATTCACACAAAAACACTCTGTATTTACAGAGTGTTTTTTGATCAAGTTTCTTAATATACTTTTAATATAAAAACCTAATTATACCGATATTCAAAAAATTACTCATATATGTAGCCTAAATAAGTTTATCCACAGGTTTTCCCAGGAGTGAAACTTGACCAAATTAATGGGACATATATACTTGTAAATGTATTCGGAAGTGCATTTATGTACATCTGGATACACTGAAAATCACCGGGCTTGCCTGGTGTTTTTCATTTCTAGGGCCTCGTGGGCCTTTTTTTTGATATACTATATATATGCCTGCCTACCGTCAGGCAGGGTTGAATATCTCATGCTACATGGGACATCTTTATTAGATAAATTTTTTATTATTATGGAAACAGCATTACTTATTGGACAAATACTTTTTGGTGGCTACTTCCTTGTTATGGGAAGCATGCATTTTACGCAATATAAAATGATGCATATGATGGCCAAGCAAAAGGGAACACCTCTTGCAGGACTTGCTACAGTCGTCGGTGGATTATTTTTAATACTCGGTGGACTTGGAATACTCTTTTGGACTCAAGTCGGTATTTCAGTTCTTCTTCTTATTATCTTTCTATTTTTTGCAGCGCTTTTCATCCACAATTTCTGGGCACTCAAAGATCCTATGGATAAGATGATACAAATGGTCAACTTTATGAGAAACATAGGATTGATTGGAGCACTGTTAATTATCTATTCAATAATGTAATATGAAAAAATTCCTCGGCGCGCTTTTAATTATAGTTGGAATTATTTTGATAATTATAGCGAGCCAACAAGCTAAAAATAAAACTACTATGAAAATTGAAAGCAGTGCATTTGCACACAATAAATCTATACCATCACTCTACACATGTGATGGCGATAATATAAATCCTGAACTCTCATTTATTAATGTTCCAGAAAATTCTAAAAGTTTGGTACTCCTGATGGAAGATCCAGATGTACCCACAAGTATACGGGCAGATGGAATATGGGATCATTGGGTGGTATTTAACATACCAGCAGAGACTACTGGTATGTTAGAGAATGCTAAGCCGGCGGGAACAGAAGGCATTAGTTCTGGGGGGAACATAGGCTATGAAGGGCCATGTCCGCCTGACAGAGAACATAGATACTCTTTTAAACTCTTTGCACTCAGCTCAAAACTCGGGCTCGAAGAAGGAGCGACGAAAGATCAAGTACTCGAAGCAATGCAAACACATGTTATAGAATCAGCAGAACTTATCGGAAGATATAACAGAATCTAGTATGGCAAACTTTTATGTTGTCGCAACACCAATTGGAAATCTCGAAGATATAACTCTTCGGGCAATTCGAATACTTGGTGAAGTGGATCTCATTCTTGCTGAAGATACTCGAGTAACTCGAAAACTTCTCGATCATTACAATATAAAAACTAGAACTCAAAGTTATCACAGCCAAAGTAAACTCTCAAAAATCGATCAAATAATTAAAATGATTGAAGAAGGAAAGAATATTGCACTTGTCTCTGATGCAGGTACTCCCACAATATCAGATCCAGGAATGTTACTTATTTCTAAAATTAAAGAGCACTTCAAAGATGAAGTTTCAATCGTTCCCATCCCAGGGGCAAGTGCAGTGATCACTGCTCTCTCCGCATCAGGAGTACCTTCGTCAGAATTTCTATTTCTCGGATTCCTGCCACACAAAAAGGGAAGAGAAACTTTATTTAGAGAAATTACCGAATCAGCACGTACTGTTGTGTTCTATGAATCACCGCACAGAATAATAAAGACACTGACTTCTCTGAATGAACATATTCCGAATCGAAATGTGGTAGTTGCACGAGAGCTTACAAAGATCTATGAAGAGCTTGTATCTGGCACTCCAGAGGAACTTCTTGCATACTTTGAGATCAATACAGACAAAGTGCGAGGTGAGTTTGTTGTTATTGTTGAAGCAAAATAAAACCCTAGACTTTAAAAGTCTAGGGTTGCTTTTTGTGATCGATTATTTATTGTACTATCCTTTTTATGCTTTTCTATTTTCAAATAAACTACATAAAAAGCTACGGCCAAAGTTAAGCAAATAATCGCAAATGTAATTCCATAGTAATGATGATCAAGATCTCTGTTTGCAAATAAACCTGCATAGATCAAAGTAATACTCAATGATTGGTATAAACTTATAGAAATTTTCTTCGTCCAATGATATTTTTCGTGCATAAAGATATGCAAGATTGAAATAACAAACATGAGAGGAAAACTAAACGCAATTAAGAGTGCAAATACATACATAACTAACTCATTTAAATGTTAATATTCTCTTTCTAATTCTGTGCACAATTATATCATATTATATGTATCTTGTCAAACCTCGAGAAATATTGTGTAGTACTATTATTATATGTTACTTTGATCAACACAGACAAAGTGCGAGGTGAGTTTGTTGTTATTGTTGAAGCAAAATAAAACCCTAGACTTTAAAAGTCTAGGGTTGCTTTTGTGCTAATCAGCTAGAATATGCTTCTCGAAGCAATTGATCGTGATCAGGATCAGGAAGAGTAAAATCAACTAATCTTACTTTTTTTATTTTCCTTTCTGTAATCTCTGAATCCACTACGTCAGAAATATCAACTATTGATAGCATGTCATTAATGTATGACCTACTATAGTGAGTATGTAATTCAACCATTAAAGCTGTTAAAAAAGCTGTTGTTACATTACCTACTCCCTTAAAGGAAAGTGTTACACTTTCTCCTTTGTCGAATACCTCTTTTATTCTTGTACAAATTTTTAACCCATCGCTATAAAGTATTGCTGAGGATTTTTCTATGACTGACTCTATATTTACAATTACTTTCATTGACTGAATTTTATGCATTATTAAATCTAATAAGATAATAACATCTTATTGTACTAATGTCAATGCAGACAAAGTACGAGACGAGTTTGTTGTTATTGTTGATCCTAATAAAAAATAAGGTATACTATTACATAACATGTCTAAACAGCGAATAATTTTTCTATTAGGTATTTGGATCATCATCTTGCCTTTTCTTGGATTTCCACAAGCATGGAAAAAATTCTTCTTCATCGTGACAGGTCTAATACTTATTTTTATTGCATATCTCATTAATGAAAAATCTAAAACTGAAAGTCGTCACACAAAGAAAGATGGTAGTCGAGATGTATACGCAGACAATAGAGATGAGTTCTATTACCAACCTAGTAATTCAAATTCACAGGATTCAGAATCTAATGATTCAAACACTCAAGAGTCACGCACTCCAGATACAACCATCAAGATTTCAAATACACAAAATTCCAACTCTCCTGACAACTCAATAAAAACAAAAACTACACAGTCATGAGATCTTCACTCTCAAAAAAACTGATCATTTCGGGCATCAGTATAGGAGTGCTTTTTTTATTTTATGTAGTGATTCCTGAAGTCAAAGGAATACGCTATACAAATAGTACATCAGTACTTACAGCGACTGTTCGTGATGCAACCACCGATGACGAAGAGGAACCGTCTACTAAAACATACACTGTCACTCATATAGAAACGCCAGAGCCTTTGAAGGCAATTTATATGACGAGCTTTGCTGCGAGCCTCAAAAGCTTTAGAGAAGACATAATTGGTGTTATAGATAGAACTGAAGTAAATGCCATAATTATCGATATTAAGGACTTCTCAGGAAATATTGCATTTGAAGTTTCTGATCCATTCCTTCAGTCAGTTGGATCCTCCATAAATCGTATCTCAGATATTCATGAGATTATAGAGGAGTTACATGAAAAAGACATCTATATCATTGGGAGAATCTCTGCATTCCAGGATCAATACTTTATTGAACATAGGCCCGATCTCGCAGTGAAGACAAGAAGTGATGGAAGTCTATGGCGAGATCGAAAGGGAATAGGATGGATCGATGCGGGTTCACGAGATGCATGGGATTATTTGGTTGCAATTGCAAGGGAATCATATGCTATAGGATTTGATGAGCTCAACTTTGACTATATTCGTTTCCCTTCAGATGGCAACATGTCAGACATTGCATATCCATTCAGCGAAGGGATTGCCAAAGCAGAGATAATGCGCGACTTCTACGCATACCTGAGAACTAACTTGGGAGATAGTGGAGCAAAACTTTCTGCTGATCTTTTTGGAATGACCACAACAAATAGGGATGATCTTAACATAGGTCAATATCTCGAACATGCAATACAATATTTTGATTATGTTGCACCTATGGTATATCCATCACATTTCCCACCTGGATGGAATGGAATACCAAAGCCCGCAAAAGAACCGTATAAAGTTATAAAATATTCTATGTCAAAAGCAGTGGAGAGAGTAATTGCAATGGGAGAAGATCCACTCAAACTCCGACCATGGCTTCAAGACTTTAATTTAGGAGCAAAATATACTCCTGACATGGTTCGTGCTCAAATAGACGCGACGTATGACTCTGGTCTTACTTCATGGATGATGTGGGATGCGGCAAATACATATACTGAAGAAGCATTGAAAAAAGCCTCGGGATAATCCGAGGCTTTATACATTATTACTCACTACATTTTTCTTCTTTTGTTTCTTTTCTTCCTTTTTACAGACATTACATGAACAGAAGAAATATATTTCAGAATCCCATTGACTACTTAATGCACTGCTGTATATAGAAGATAGTATGGTCTGTGTAAGTTTATTCCATCTATTTGTTTCTTGATTTAAAAAACGACTATGTGTTGAACAAATCTTTGCATCCATAGTTTATATTTAAAAGTTCTGTATTTATATTAGAATACAATACACTACATGTCAATTATTATACTTTTTTCTAGAATTGAACTGTTGATATTTTAAGTACAGCATGAGATACTGTATACACATGAAGTCACGTCTGAGAAAAATTAGTTACGTAGTCATTCCAATACTTCTCCTAGGTGTTTTTTTTATTGTGGGACTGTACATAGGATTTCAAAATAGTCCTTCATCGAAAAAAGTTACTTCTGTATTTAATAAAGAATCTAGTGTAGTTGCAGAAACAGATTTTGCGAGTTTTTGGAAAGTATGGAACCTTATAGATGAAAAACATCCTGCTGCAGACTCAGTGTCAGATCTTGACCGTGTCTATGGTGCAATTGGTGGACTAGTTGATTCTCTCGACGATCCGTATAGTGTATTTTTCTCACCAGAAGAAGCTAAAGCATTTGCCGAAAACATTAACGGACAATTTGGTGGTGTGGGAATAGAGATTGGACTGAAAGACAATATCTTAACTGTAATCGCACCTCTTAAAGACACTCCTGCATATAATTCAGGGATACAGTCCGGTGATAAAATTATAAAAATTGACGATATGGTGACCTCCGATGTAACGATTGAAAGAGCAGTTACATTAATTCGAGGAGAAATAGGAACAGATGTGATGCTGACAATATTTAGAGATGGGGAAGATGAACCACTTGAGTTTACACTTACAAGAGCAATTATAAATATTCCAACAATTGAAACTGAACAACTTGATGATAATATTTTCTTAATTCGACTCTTCAGTTTTTCAACAAGCTCGCCTGAACTCTTTAGGGATTCACTTCAGGAGTTCATTGATTCAAATAGTGATAAACTTATTCTCGACCTAAGAGGTAATCCAGGTGGATTTCTAGAGGCTTCAATCGACATCGCAAGTTGGTTCCTTCCATCAGGAAAGATTGTGGTGACAGAGGCTCCGGGTACAGAAGGATCAGTCACAATGTATCGAAGTAAGGGATACGATATTTTCACTGATGAACTGCAATTTGTTGTATTGATTGATTCAGGTTCAGCATCAGCATCAGAGATTCTCGCAGGCGCACTTCAGCAACATGATATTGCAACACTCGTAGGTACTGCGACATTTGGAAAGGGATCTGTGCAAGAATTAATTGATATAACATCTGATACATCTCTCAAGATTACTATTGCTGAATGGCTTACGCCTGATGGAACTTCTATATCTGAAAGTGGACTCGCCCCTGATATTGAAGTGATGCTCACCAGGGAAGATATAGAAGCAGAGAGAGATCTACAGCTTGATAAAGCTATAGAATTACTCACCTCTGGTGCATTGAAAAAATAGAAATAGTAGTGTAAGATAAGACAATCATGAATCCCGTTAGAGATCATAACGTTATGTATGCGGGAGGAAGAAAAACACATAAAAATAATTTATTATAATGACGATAGGTATGAGTTACACGGAAATGTAATCATTTCCTATCTCTAACGGGATGAAAGTAGTATTATTAGAAGACGTACCACATGTGGGTACAAAATATGACATAAAAGAGGTAAGTGATGGCTATGCACAGAACTTTCTTATACCTAAGAAATTGGTTAATATAGCAACTCCTGCCGTAGTTCAGCAAATGAAGCGAATGAAAGAGCTTCACGAAGCTAAAATGAAGCTTTCTAAGGAAGAGCTTAAGAAAAGCATGGCTAAAATTGATGGAGCTTCTGTTACTATAAAAGAGAAGGTAAATGAGACAGGCGGTCTCTTTACAGGTATTAATGCTGAAAGACTCTCAGAGGAGATGATGAAGCAGAATAATATCAACATTTCAGCTGAACATATCGTTCTAAAACAACCACTAAAAGAAGCAGGGGAGTTCCCAGTTACAGTCACAGTAGAGGAGCAAAATGCCACATTTAAGGCGATAATAGAAGCAGAATAGAGAATAATAGCTGTCTAAAACAAAAAAAGTCAATACCTTCCCAGGTATTGACTTTTTTTGATTAATATGTATAATATACTCAAAGGTCAATTACTGATCATTGAAAACTAAATAGTTCTATAACCGAGTTCTGTTCGATGAATTTCGAATGTGAGCACAAAATACGGATAACATGAAAAAGTCAGATTTTAATTTAGGCGAGTTTATTGATGAATGTCTACAGTACATGCAATTTATTCACAAAATCGCTAAAGTAAACAGCAAAAATCCAAATTTGAATTCCTTTAATGAAGGACTTCAAAGCGCCCTTAAAAAGGCTGGTTGGAACGCGTGTAATCTTTTTTTACAACGTCTATGCTACAGCATTATGGATGGAACATATGTATTCGAATATTTCGATATACTTGAGTCCAACATGATGAAGGTTTTTAGCCTTAAAGTTATTGGCCAAGAAGGTGATCGTGAAAGATTAAAGTTCGGCAGTGTTATCTACCAGGGTCTTGATAGAAAGACAGTAAAGGATAAATTTGATTACATAAAGACTCCTAATGGAGGGAAATTTGTAATCAGTCTGAAGAACCTTAAAGTACTCGTGGAGTTGGCTGATGCAGATTTATTGGATAAAATGTCGAAAGAAATTAAACTTTCGTACACCATAAAGGATGTAATAGGCTTAAAGGCTGCGGTTAAAATTCTAGATAGAATCGTAACGAGAAGACTAGAAGTACGAGAGCAGAAAGCTCGCCGGGTGAAAGAGAAAATCGATTCAGTGAAAAAGGTTGAGACTAAGTCGAAACCAAAAACTGAGGAGCCTAATTCAAAAACCAAAAAGCTGAGGGTTGTACCTAAGGCCGAACAGGGAGGTGACAAGAGTCTCAAACAAACTGGTTCATAACCATTTATGATCGTATGATCATAAAACCGTTCATGCTAATGCATGAACGGTTTTTTTATTACATAAGAAAATCCCCAGAGAGATCTGGGGATTTTCTTTTTATTTAGTTAACGCTTACGGTTTTCTTTACAACTTGTTTTCCATCAAAGTTAATTTTTCTTTTTCTTCCAAATTTAACTGTCCCTGTGACTACAGAGTAAAGCGTATGATCTTTTCCAACTCGAACATTATTTCCAGCCATTATCTTTGTTCCTCTCTGGCGCACAATAATAGAACCAGGTTGAGCTTTCTCTCCATCGTAAAGTTTTGTACCTAGATATTTAGGATTTGAATCTCTTAAGTTTTTGGTGGAACCACCGGCTTTTCTATGTGCCATATTGTGCTATTTATTAAATATTACGTATACTTACAATGATATGAGTATAGAGGGTTTACGTAGAAAAATCAACCCAGTAGTAGAATTTTATATCACTTACACAGTTGATATCGGTCATATTAAAGAAATTATTAAATTTCACTACTGGGTCAACCCAGTAGTAGAATTTTNAYAYSACNYAYANWKTTGWWWWCRRTYATRTTMWAKAWATWMKTWAWTKWMASYAMTRRRWMWRSSSAGTWGTAKAATGGATATACAACTGATTTAACACGGCGATTAAAGGAACATAATAAGGGATCAAATATTTCAACAAAGCGATATATGCCATGGAAACTTATTTATTATGAGGCTTGTACAAATGAGAAAGATGCAAAACGAAGAGAGAAATATTTAAAAACTACCCAAGGACGTAGGTTAGTTAAAAGAAGATTAAAAGAATATTTTTATGCAAAACGACAACAATAAAACAAAATTTCACTACTGGGTCAAGACGTTTTCAAGCACAGAGAGGGCACGGGATCTCTATGTAGTACTTATAATACTTCTGGTGGCATTTAGCTCATTTGGTCTAGGAAGGCTCTCAAATGTTACTCAGGAGAGGGAATCGGTGTCTATTGAGTATATTGCGAGTCAGAATATTGCTGCAGCAGCACTTACTACGATCTCTGCAACGACCACAGAGACAGCTCAACAAAACTCAACTACTACTGGTAACTTTGTTGCATCAAAAAACGGAGCGAAATATTATTTTCCTTGGTGTGGAACGGTGAATAGGATAAAGGATGAAAATAAGGTATGGTTTGAAACACGAGAAGCGGCAGAAGCTGCAGGTTTCGAAAAATCATCCACCTGTAAGGGATTATAATGAAAAAAGATGCAATAGTAATACTTGGAATAATAGTCGTTGTTGTGGTGTTTATCAAGGGACCCGATTTCTTCAAAGTGGAAAAAACTGACGCATTTGTCGGCGATCAACCAATTACTGGAACAATGCAAAGTGACAATATATTTCACATAAACAATATTGAAGAAGAAACTACATTCGCTAAACCAGAGTCACATGTAAGAAGAGGTACATTTAAATCAACAGGAAGCGGAACATTTGAATCAACAGGGAGCGGAATATTTGATTCAACAGGGAGCGGAATATTTGATTCGACTAGTAATGGAGTATTTAATAGATAAAGGGGAGCTATTTAAACGAGTGCCTTATTTATTATATGAGTGTCGCACAATATATCTTTTCCGCAGTTGTGTTATGCGACATATATTACTTTATATATAACCTTATACATTTACTATGTATATACATTATTGGCTTATTCTTTATTTCTTCAACGAAAGTGGCTCCTTATCTTCACAAAACCTCTTCAGTGTTTTAAAAGTAACAAGGTATTGGTTCTTTTGTAACATATTTTTTTTATTTTTTACTATATCATCTAAAATTCGCTGATCAATATCTATATTCATTTGAAGAAAAAACACCGGATATTGCATCATTGTCTCGTCTGAATATTTTCGCAATTTATTATTAAGACAACCTATAAGATTAGGTCTATCTTTTGGATAAAATACATCAATTGAAAAGGCGGAGTCATTATAGTATATAAAGAAATCAGTTCTTGTACGTTTATCATCTAAGAAAAAGAATTCCCTATGAACAAACTGAACTCCAAATCGATTTACCAGGTACTCGTACACCTCTTTTTCAGTCTCATGGGCCCGTTTATTGATCATATAAGCTCTTTGGGAGCTATAATCACCTTTAGTGAAATCTTTTGGACCCTTAAGATTTAATTCTTCACGAAGTTGCACGAGACCACCAAATTTTCTTTGAATAGTTCGACTCGAAGGTAAATATATAAAATTATCAAATTCATGAGCTGTTGGATATCTGTTATGTTCTTTATAAAAGCGATCAAGACCCTCTCGTACATTATCAAGAGTCCATGATTCCTTTCTTGCTTTTTTTTGCTGCTTAAGTGTCACTACATATAATTATAACCGATAAATTTCGCACAAGCTAGTTATTAATTATGCGACACTAATATGGAATTATTCCTATAGTAGTCTACAAATGACCTAATTTAGCTCTGACTTAATTCCTGTGTATAATTTTCTCACTCTCTTTTCAAACCTCTCATCAAAATACTCATCCGCACTTACTTCCATTGTCCATTTAATAGATGGGTTGTTGGAGTGAGTAAACATTAAAGCCATTGTCCTGAATTTTGATCCATCATAGTCCGTTTTGACTACTACAGAAGATACTCTGACTTTTAATGCCGGATCTATATCATTAAGAAATGACTCTGCTTTATCTCGTGCCTTTTCATATAACTGTTCCTCTGGACCTTTTTCGATTGGCTGTTCAAAACTCATATGTAATGATTATATCAAGTGCAAACTGAAAATTAAAGCTTCTCAGAGTTAGATACCATTTTTCATTGATCCTGATATTAATTATTATTGAAACATAAGAAGGATATTTTCTCCTTCTTATATGATCCATGATATAATTAACAAGCATGCGAACAATCTCCAAAAAATCGTTAATATTAATACTCTCGTATTTAATAATTTCAGTACAACTAGTATTAATTATATCAGTATCTGTCTTGACTTCTGTACCCAAGGACAATATAATTGGTGTAACACCAATTATATTGTCCTTGGGTTAAATATATTTAAACTTCTAAAGTCTTTATCACTCAAAAAAACATCAACTATGATGTTTTTTTTATTTCCACTCTTCTCTTTTGTTCATCAACTCCCTTTGGGAGATTTTTCAAATATGATTTCAACAAATCTGAAATCACTGTATTCATTTTTACTACAAGTTCCATTAACTCTGACGAGTAACTGCTCATTGAGTCGAAATATTCCTTTTTTTTACTTCTTAACCTCATATACTCCTCGGTCACAGCATCTGCATAAAAAAATCTTGTTTCAGTCATATTGTCACCAGAGGAATAATATGCTAATTCATTAAATATCATTTTTTCTCTTTCGAAAAATAAACTCAAAAAAGATTTTCTCAATTGTTTACCATCTTGATTATAATGAAAGGATATATTATGTCTTATTTCAGCAAGGTTATTAATAAAGTTACCATCTCCCTTTACTTTATCTAGAGCTAGCTCTAGAATCTCATTCCATAGATTTTCAGTACTAGAATTCGTCGAGTTGAATGTTTTTTTAAATTCTGGCGTAGAAAAAATAGGTTTATTCTTTTCTAAAAGTTTAAAGAATTCATGCACTATACCAATAATTAACCTGATAAGTTGAATATGTAAGCCGGAATATTCTCCCGTATGTAAGGACAATTCTCTTTTAGCAGGTGTTCTGTATGTGTCTACAAGTAGATTTTGAAAAAAAATAATACCTTTTATATCATTATAGACAACAGCTAGAACCAAGAAAAAATTATCAATTGAGTTATTTGATAATTTATTAAATAATCGCGACGGAGGTACTTCTCTTAATTCACCTGTAAACTCTTTGTCTTTCATAATCTGATTATACCAAGAAGTTTTAGAAAATAATAAAAACCACATTCGAGATGACTGCACTTATAACGTGCTAACCCTTTGCGCAACTCATCAACAGCAGATTGATGGCCGCAAAGGGTTTTTTTATTTCTATCAATCAAATTTAAATTTCCGTGCTATTATGATACTAGAACCTTAAAACAGCTCATATGAAAATAAAAGCTTTTCTTGAAAGGAAACTTTCACAAAGACAATATGCTCTCTTTATGTCATTCTTTTATACATTCGTTGATAGATACTTGCATGCAAAATGGTACATAAGAGGTCGCCTAAAGCTCTTCTGGTCGCGCCTTTGGATACGAAAGAATGAATTTCACTCATCATTAGACATGGATGTTCAGTTCATGTTTACGATGAACGAAAGGCAACAAGAGAAATATCTTGATGATTTAACTCGAAGAAGAAATGTCGCACACAGAAGGGACATGGAACTTCAAGAGTCTTTATTATCAAAAACCACATCATAGTTGATGTGGTTTTTTGCTCCCTCACTTCCCTACATCTTATTTTTCTGTACACTTGACAAATTATTTCAATAGTGTATAATATTTGCAGTAGATCGAATACCCTTGATCGGCCCGGCCCTCTACTAATCTAGAGGAGCACCGTCCGACTTGGCCGTCCTACTCGGCAAACGGCTCCCGAGGAGCCACTGATACAGACCCCGACTATCACCATTGGTGACGTCGGGGTTTTTTTATTTTATAAGGCTATGCGCCAACGATATTCCTTTTATTGACAAATATTACAAAGAGAGTATAATATAGCCATGTTCTTTTTAAGACTAGAGGATCTTAACTGCAAGGCAGTTAACTCTCGCCACACAAACCGTTAACTAAACAACCCGGATAATACCCCGCATGTGATGTCAGTCATCACATGCGGGTTTTTTTTATTTCCTCATTTCCCTATTTAATAAATAAATTTGATAAATAAACTAATTCAGATATACTGTACATAGTTCTTTCAGAACAGCACCAACTAGATCCAGGAGCGCCAGCTCCAGACCCCAGCATTCACGCTGGGGTTTTTTATTTCATCACTTCCCTACATTTGATTTTACTACTTAAATTAACTCTTGAAATGCACTCCTTTAAAAACTTGTTGTGGCGTCAAATAGTTAAGACGTTTACGCGGTCGACTATTCAATTTATGAACAGCACG
>NVSU01000024.1 GCA_002401345.1 Candidatus Wolfebacteria bacterium | reverse complement strand
GAGTATAAGAAGATAAAAACCAGTAAAGCTCAAGTACCTCTTTAACATCAGACTGTACCCATAAAGTGTTTATCTCAGGGTCTATTCCTAATGCTAAAAAGTCAGTTGCTGACTGCATTGTAAGCTCTGCAAGTCTAGCTCCATCTGTAACACTTGTCATGGCATGATAGTTTGCTATAAAAGTAAAAGTTTCTTCTTTTTTTTGTGCTTCTACCATCTGCTTTATAGAACCAAAGTAGTTTCCTATATGTAAGTCACCTGATGATTGGATTCCTGTTAATACTCTCACAATAATATTCCTATATTTTTTCCGACATTATACCAATTTCAGCTTTATTTTGTTATTATGTAATCATATAAAGAAGGGTATGAAGCCCTTTGACAAAAGGATTTATGATGAACTTACAAATTCGTTCAAAAGATATTACATTAAATGATGCTACAAAAGCACATATTGAAGGTGCTGTTGAAGCATTTAGAAAATATTCATTAGATATTACAACTATTAACTGTACTATTGGGCAAGAGAAAAAAGGTGTTCATGTTGAGTTTGATATTCATATTGCTCATGCACAACCTGTTGTTAWKAAYMWAWGTNGAMKAMTCKTYNANGRWRMMGCYNTTGRWTNNGSWAKASAMMAWKRKAAKWAWKYAMTKMGWSKSYTRCACKNAYWRAKTKANTKKACCAKRARWRTKGTTSTCNNAANAGACTWNNAWRYTSTKGWMAYRTAAMWTCWNNGNATWKGWMMWTTAWWRKKYAYATWYWSMKCKMYSATMAARNAAAATTATTTGAAATTTTCAGATAAAGGCAGATTAGTAAAAATAATATTTACCAGAATTGAAAGTGAAACTATTTACTGCGCGTCAAAAAAGTCAGCACTTCAGGCCGTGCAAGAGTGTCTCGAGGGAAGTTTAATAACAGAAATAGAAGCAAGAAAAATGCAGCATGAAATTATTACTTCGAACACCCTTCCTTGTAGTATAAGAGAGAAAGCAAAAACACTACTTGAGGATAATATGATTTCAATAAGGGATAGCGAGGACGTAATTTTTGATGATATCCTTACTCGGCCTGATAAATCTTGTTTAATAATGTGTTCTCATTGTACGGATCATGGATATATCTTTGCATCTAATAACCGGAACAAATGCATATGCTATTGCATCCGTTGAGAGTAAATATGGTGCAGAAATAATATTGAATGTATTAAAAAAAGATAAGAGGATTGATTTGAGTGAATATTACTCTATTGAAACAGAAATTGAGAAATCGGATCTTCCTGAATATTGTGACCAAGAAAGGAGTTTACTGAATTAACCACAAAAGCTTTACCTCTAATAGGTAAAGCTTTTTTTATTTAATATACTGAGCAACACAATTAATAATCTCATTATTTAGAAGTAATAATTATTTTCATATATACTTATATATATGAGATCTATGCCATATATAATTCTTGGATTGATTACTGTGCTGACATTCTCGTACTTTACGAGTACAGATAGTAAGCTCAATACGAACATACTACCTGCAACTACACTTGAAGGTACTATATCTAATTCACACACAACTGGACTCGCTACAGAAACCGAGAATGAAATAATAAGAATTTTACTAGTTCCTGGTCATGATAAAAAATCAGTAGGAGGGCAGTACTTGAATCTAACAGAAGAAAAGATTAACCTCACACTGAGCAAAGAACTCATGCAATTATTTAAAAATGATACAGAATTCGACATTGTTGTTACCAGAGACGAAAATGGCTATTCAGATTTTTTGAATACCTATATTGATGACAATAAGCTCTCAATTGAAAGCTTTTATAAAGAGAAACAAGAAGCCATTGAACAGCTTGTCGAACGAGGTCTTTTTGAATGGCCCGATGGCCCACATCATGCAAGTGCATCTTCCGAAATGGTACTTCGCTTGTATGGCATAAATAAATGGGCAAATGAAAATGATGTAGATATCATTCTTAATCTTCATTTTAATGATGACCCAGAGAGACGTTCACATCATGATAGGGGAAAATACGAAGGATTTGCAATATATGTCCCAAACACTCAATATGATAATTCCATAGCTAGTAAATCTCTCGCCAATAAAATTTTTGAAAAACTACACACATATTATCCAATAAGTAATTTACCCCAGGAAAAATCTGGAATAGTGGAAAGTCATAAACTCATTGCTATCGGTTCATACAACACACTCAACATTCCATCAGTTGTTATTGAATATGGTTATCTGTATGAACCTCAATTTGATAACGAAATTACACGAGAGGCATCCATTCAACACCTAGCCCTTCAAACATATCTTGGTGTACATGAGTTCTTTGAAAACTACAATGTGGAATCCGCCAACAGACAGAAAGAAAGAAAAGTATTTGATGAACTCTTGAGGGAAGATAATAATTTAGTATACGGACTAAGAACAAATAAATCTGTATTTACACTACAAGCACTCCTCGCATATTTGGGTCAATATCCTCCGCAAGAATACACAAAGCGACAATGTGTCTTGGATGGTGATTTTGGTAAATGTACAGAAAGTGCAATAAAAGAGTTTCAGAAAGAATACTCTCTTGTTATAGATGGCTCTGTGGGTTCAGAAACAAAAGTCAAACTTCGAGAGGCTTTAAGTGAAAATAATTAGTCACAAATAAAAAAGCCACTAGCAATAGTGGCTTTACATTGATCTGTGGAGAATATCTAATAGTAAAATAATCCCCTTGAGTATCTAATTCTATTAAACCAAAGTGAAATAAAACAAATAATACTTGCAGCACAACCCATAAGTGCAACGCATAAAAATAGCACTAGAGCAATTTTCACACTTACAATAATTGAAGTGCTAACAAAGAGAAGTGTAATTGCTCCTATACTAAAGAGTAATATATACCATGCAACAAAGTGAGCTTTTATTTCATTACGTTTCAGCTTTTCTAGGTACCTTTCCTGATTTTCCATCGAAGTTTATTTTGAACATTAATTCTATTCTCACAATACCATAAAATTTAATGATTGATAATTTTTAAATAACTATTTGAGAACATGAGCAGGGGATGTAATAGTACGATATATTGACATGCCAACAATTCCATTATATACTTTTATTGAAATTTGTTAGGCTTTTATGCCTTTTGAAAACAAAATATTTAACTTAAAAAAATTTACACATGAAAGCAAAAAGTTTTTTTCTTATGTTATTGTTCATTGTAACAGTTCCAGTATTGGCTCAAAAACCACAAGTTCAAACTGTGCCGTTCAGCGAATTTCATCCAACTGCTCATGCGAAATATACAGGAGAGGATACTCTTTTAAAGTATTCTCTGACATTCATTGCCGATAATCCTATGATTGATTCTATTCTCGTATATTATAAAGATTCTTTAGCTGTTCGTAACGACTACATCATATCCCTTTATGAAGGTCTTGATACTGTAACGAATCTTATGAAGACTAGAAATCCTTCTGTTTTTACTGATAGTGTCTTTAGTACTGCATTATATCTTGGTTATTCAAAAGAGATGATCAAAACATTAGAAATTCATGATCTAATTTTGCTTGCAGGAAAAATCACCTCTGAGCGGATGACTTATGATAGTACTTATTCTACAGAATCTCATTTGATGAAATACATTGATGATATATTTCATGAGGGGATAGGAGTTTGTACTCAATTTGCATTCGTAAACTCATCAGTGTTCTCAGTTATAAAAGGGATCAATAATAATGCGGACGGGACATATATGAAAACTATGGCAATTGGTGATCATGCACTAAATGAGGTAATATCACTTATTGATACATTAAACAGGAAGCAGTTTTTGTTAGCCTATGTTGATCCGACACGTCTAACTAACTTTATGCAAGAACTTGGATTGAATGATATGGGTAAACTTATACTCCGTATGAGTGTAGTCGATCCAAAATCATTAACGGCTGATGATTATGAGTTTGCCATTTACTTTCATAACATTGAAGATTCTATATATTCAAAAATAGATCCTCATCTAGTAACCATGCTTAAAAAACATTCAGCTCTAGTTTTTTCAGAGTAAAATTAATTAAGTTAAAAAGCCTTCTCGTTACAGAGAAGGCTTTTTTTATTTCCACCCAAATAAGTTCTGATACACTACTAAGCGGTCGAATTGGTGGGAAAAGGAAAGGAAAAGGTGTCAGGTACCTTTTACCATTAGTAGAACGAGTGTGAATAAAGGAAAACCGTTAGGTAATGATTCTTGGGTATCTAGAATTATTAATAAATTTAAACTTGAGTCAACTGACAGAAGAGGAAGATCTAAAAAAAGGTACCTGACACCTTTTACAGGTACCTTTTACCCTTGATTTGCATATATGTTTCGTGGGAATAATGTCTACTGGTGGGTGGGGAATGATCCCGCAGTTACTAAGGTTTATTTTCATTACTTCAAAACATTCCTTCTTTCTGCCAAGAATATTTATTCACATAAAAGCCTCTCTAGTAATCGACGGGCTTTTTTTGTTTTTCATTAAAAAGTAAGGGAGTTGACATATAAAAAGTCGTTGTACAATTAAATGTACAACGACTTTATAGATAGCTTTTTTCTAGATAAGTTTCTATGTCGAAAGCTAGTAAGCTACATACTTCTGCTTTACCTAGTTTTCCATCCTTGCTGATCTCTTCAATCTCATGTTTATAAATAGAACCCTTATAGACTATCATCCTTAAAAAATGATGCTCTCCCACAAGAAAAGCGTAGAACATTATTGCCTTGTGATCAAAAACTTCCCCTCTCGGTGACTTCTTTTCAACCTCCCAATGTCTAAATTCTTTTATGGAGTAATTCAAGTCGAGAAATAACTCAACTAATGCACCATTCAGTGTTTCCGTACTAACCTCCAGCTGACTTCCTATACAGAAACCATTTGTATGATCAGCATATATTGCATAACTAGCAGCTAGCTCAAATTCCTTTTTCTCTTCAAAGTTAAATGGTTCTTCTCTGAATTTTTTGTATTCGGAATCATGCTCAATCATACACTGAAACAATCTAATTGAATCTGGGTGAGTTAGAATTTTTAATCCTATTTCATCTCCAATCTTCTCGTGAATAACCCCAAACCTTTGTTTGAAATCATCATTTAAATTAATCAATTTCATAACTACATTTTTATTTGTAAATGTTCTGATTTCTCTTGATTGTACCTATTCCCATTGACAGGTCAAGGAGGTGTGGGTAAAAGGTGTCAGTGGGTAAAAGGTGTCAGGTACCTTTTACCTGGTTCGATTCCCGTAGGGCACTAAACACAAAAGCCCAAATGCATACGCATCTGGGCACTGTGTTTTATGTGACCCAAGTGGGACAGAATTGGAACCAGTTAATA
This sequence comes from Candidatus Wolfebacteria bacterium, assembly GCA_002401345.1. GTDB lineage: Bacteria > Patescibacteriota > Minisyncoccia > Phycocordibacterales > NVSU01. Next base: position 228 of record NVSU01000024.1, on the reverse strand, counting down.
ATAGAGCTTAATGGGTGGTATAAGCTAGGTAGAGAGCTAGAATCAGCAAATATAGCTATATAAACAGTAAAAATTGTTAGTAAAAAAGACTACCTTAAGGGATTAGAAATGGTTTAATTATAGAATTAATGCTGAATTAACACCTGAAACGCACACACCCGTGGTGTAGAATAGTTTTGTTAACAACTAATCAAATACCACGGGCATGTCTACACATATTAAACGAGA
>NVSU01000008.1 GCA_002401345.1 Candidatus Wolfebacteria bacterium | reverse complement strand
CTCGTTTAATATGTGTAGACATGCCCGTGGTATTTGATTAGTTGTTAACAAAACTATTCTACACCACGGGTGTGTGCGTTTCAGGTGTTAATTCAGCCTCAATTTTTGTATACATATATTAGTTAACTCATTGAACATTTAAAATTTAAAATATGATAGAAGTAACTAAAGGGGGTGACGAGAGTACAAAAAAAGATTTAGCATGTGAGATTACCTTACCGAATGGTAAATATTGGTATGTAGGAATAGATTCTACAGCATCATTCTATGCAAAGAAAGAGGGTCTAGAATGTAAAACTGTAAGATATTTTGGAGACTGTAGTGACTGGGATATCAATGAAAGGGCGCATAAGGGATTGCCTATTCAAGTCAATGAGACCAATGTCGAAGATTTTATTGATAAAATTGCAACGCAGGGAGAAATCGAACAGTATATAGAACTCAGAAGTGCGTAATTAAATTTAAAACCGCTCAAAGGTATGAGCGGTTTTTTTATATCCATTCACTTCCCTGTCTCACGAGCAACATTTTCTTTTGGGTCGGATTATTCATGACCTCCTCCACTGTTCTCTCCATTCTCATTAATTGTGATCCTTTTACCAGGATCACATCATTTTCTTTTATTTCTTGTTCAAGAAATTTACCTGCGTTTTGAGCACTTTCATATTGAAATATGGTATTCTCATCCATTTCGCTATTGAGTGCACCCTCGGCTATTAGTCGTGCGCGAATACCTACTGTAATTAATATATCTGCTACACCAGCTGCTAATGTTCCAATTTTTTTGTGTTCTTCCTGTGATTGTGTTCCAAGATCCATCATATCGCCAAGTACAAGAATTTTTCTACCTTTAGTTTCAATAGCTTTTAATGTTTCAATTGCGAGTGTAGTTGCTGCTGGTGATGAATTATACGTATCATCAATTATTGATGAAGATTTTACTCCAGCAAGCAATTTCATACGTCCCGGTGGTGTGGGATAGTGCTTGAGCGATTCGAATGCAGTAATCATGTTGAGATTCATTTCTCGTGCAACGACTACTGATGCGAGTACTGCATAAATAAGATTTTTACCAAATGATCCTTCTATAGGAATTGGAAGACTATTGCCGTCGTAATTAATCTTAAATTGAATTCCTTTTAGCCTTTTATTGTCATCATAGAGAATGTGCTCATGCGAAGCTTGAATCATTGAGTTTTCATTAAATCCAAAATTAAATGTTCTCACCTTTGGAACATGTTGCAAATTTCTTATTGCTTCGTCGTCTGTATTTAATATAAGAATTCCTGAGGGCGCCAATGTGGAGAGTATTTTTGTTTTCTCATGAATAAGATGCTCCCTTGAGTCAAAGAATTCAATATGAGGAGGAGTGGAACCAAATGGAGTAATGACGACAATATCTGAATAGAGCCAGCTCAACAATGAATCTATATGACCAGGTTCTTTAACTACAGTCTCGAGAATGAGTAAATGTGGATACGTATGATCCTGAAGAATAAGTGAGAGGCCTTTAAGTAGGGTCTTAATCCAAATTATAGGGTTTGTTCCTCCATTAGGAGATCCGAGAATAGTGAGAGGAAATCCAATTCTATTATCAGGTGTTTTTATATTCTTACGTACATAATAAAATTTAGAAAGCATTGCATAGAGTGCGTCCTTAGTAGAGGTCTTCCCCACACTTCCAGTGATAGTTACTATTATCGGCTTATATTTTTTCAATACAAGTTTTGCTTCCAGTTCAAGAAGGAATAATATTATTTTTTTAAGAAAATGAATCATGATTATGTGTGAGTATTATCGGTCAGGTGCTACGTTGTAATAATTCAAAAGAAACCTAGTGGTCTCAAGAAATGGATCTCCAAGTGTCTGTACAGAATAACGAACATTCTTTGGATATACATTATATAATAATACTAAAAATTCTGGATTATAGGCAGGGAAATATCCAAATAATGAATGCAGGTGCCGATCATCATAATATCCACCCTCATTGAGATTTGCAATTTGAGCAGTACCAGTTTTTACTGCAACATTATATCGACTAAGATGCGTATCTTTGTTAGGTAGAGATATATCAGCCACTGTTGCAAGCATTCTGCTGATCTCCTCTGAGGTTTCGGGTTTTATGACCTGTACAGGCTCTGTATCATATGTAAGTTCTTTGGTGCCACCTCCTCTGTAGTCAATTTTCTCAACAAGGTGAGGAGTGATAAGTTTTCCGCCATTGGCAAGTACTGAGAAGGCTCTGACGGCCTCAACTGGTGTAAGTGCGATACCTTGTCCAAATGATGCGGTTGCGTATTCGATGTCTCTTTTGCTATTGAGATTGCTCACCAGTCCAGATGTCTCACTTGGTAGATCTATGCCAGTTTTCTCTCCAATTCCATATGACAACAGGTACTTTTTAAAATCAGTTCTTCCAAGCTTATTCATAACAAATACAGATCCAGTGTTAAGAGACTGATTCAATACATCTTGCATAGTTACTAGCCCTCTCCCCTTTTTATCAAAGTTATTGATTGTGCTGTCCTCAACGACGACAAATCCTTTATCAAAATACTCAGTCTCACTGGTAATAACGCCCGCATCGAGTCCAGCAGCCATTACGAGTGGTTTGATAATAGATCCATACTCAAATACATTTTCAACAAGCGGATTTGTAAATATTTTAGATGAACTTACATCAGAGAAATTGTTCAGATCAAAATTTGGAACATTGGCCATTGCATAAATTGCGCCGGTTGTGGGATTAATGATAATTCCTCCTGCAGACTCAGAACCCCATTTATCTTTCAAGTCAAAAAGAGTAGTTTCTAGAAAACTTTGAACAGAAGGTTCGATTGTTGTGATTATATCTCCATCTCGCTCATCGTCATTAAAGATGACTGAGTTTAGATTGGTAAAAATTTCTGCAAAAAAGTTTACATAAAGTTCCTCAGACGCACGTCCTAGTACATCGTTATAGAAACGTTCAAGTCCATATCTCCCTGAGAGATCGTCATCATTGAAGGCAACAAATCCTAGTGAGTTTGACGCAAGTGATTCCCCTGGATAGAATCGCCACTTTTGTTTGAAAATCGACACTCCGGTTAAATTTTGTTCATCTATGGTATCAGCATCAATTTTTGATATTTTAGTTGCAACTTCCTCATATGGATCATTTTTTTTAGATGCTCTTTTAAGAAATGTTTCTTCATCTAGTTCTATTATTTTATTTAATTCTTCATAGAGTGCCTGAGGGTCCGAGATTTTATTCGGATGAATAGCGACTTTAAATCCCGCCTTAATAGTTGCTGCTGAGACTAAATTGCCGTCTTTGGTTTTAAAAAAAATAGACCCTCTATCAAATATATCTGAAGAAGGTGTTGCGTATTGCCCATCTGCACGTTCTGCATACGAAGCACTATGAACTACTTGCACGAAGAATAATTTTGTTATGAGGACTCCAGCAAATAGAAATATAAAAACCGAGAAAAATCGTATTCGAGATAAGAAATTAGAGTTCATTTATAATAAATTCGTTATTTCTCACTAGTGTAGCACGAGATGCGTAGTATGTGCTACTTGGCTCTACGAATCCAAGTGTTTTGGCGTATTTTATATCTATTGTGTTAGTTATTGATAAATATTCAAGTTCGAGTTCTCCTATTGTTGAAGTTATAGATCGTACTTCATTTTCCAAATTTTTTCGTTCAACAATATTTCCTACAGAACTTGCAATAAGAAACATATATGTTACGGCAAACAGTACGACAAAAAATGATAACACAATAAACAACCTCTTCTTAAATTGAGTGAGGTTTATTTTGAGTGTAGTTGTTTTTATTGTGTGTGTTCTCATTATGTTATGTATTCTTTTCTAATATTCGTAATTTGGCACTACGTGATCGAGGGTTTGAATGTAGCTCATCTTCAGAGGGAGTGATCGGTTTCTTGTTAATGCGATGTGCTTCACCTTCTGTTTCTTTTGCTCTAAAAAATCTCTTTACTATTCTGTCTTCAAGGCTATGAAATGATATAACTACCATTCTTCCGCCTGCATTTAAATGATCGTATCCTTTTTCGAGAACATCTTTCAGTGCACCTAGTTCATCATTTACTGCGATTCGTAGTGCTTGAAATGTTCGTGTTGCAAAGTGGGTTTTGTTCTTCGTATATATCCATGGCACTGCTTTCCTAATTATTTCTACCAATTCAAATGTTGTTGATATAGGTTTTTCTTTTCGCTTCTCGACAATGTGTTTGGCTATTCGACGTGAATACCTCTCTTCGCCAAATCCATGCAGAATGTCTGATAATGTCTCTTCACTCCACTTATTCACTATATATTCGGCGGTAAGTACTTCGTTTGATTCATCCATAGTCATGAGTAGCGGCTCATCTTTATTAAAGGTGAACCCTCTTCCTGAAGAGTCCAATTGATACGAACTTATACCGAGGTCTACCAGAAGTCCATCTATTTTTTCTGCACCAGAATTCTGTAAATGAACATCAATGTCTCTGAAATTACCTAATAGAAACGTAGTCTTACAATTCTCCTGAGTGAGTACTGTTTTTGCATGCTCAAGTGCATTAGTGTCTTGATCAATTCCTATAATATGAATATTATTTTTTGTCTGCGAGCATATTTCACTGCTGTGCCCTCCTAGTCCGAGTGTTGCATCAACAATCACATCATTCTCTTGAATGTGTAATCCCTCTATCGATTCGTGTAAAAGAACTGGTATGTGTTTCATGTCATTAAAGTACACCTACACTACCTAATTTTTCTGCAAGTTCGTCTGCTTTCTTTTCAATCGATTTCTTGTATATTGTCCACGCCTTATCATTCCAGATTTCTACTCTATTTTGAACTCCAATCATACTTACCTTGTTTTTTAAATTCGATCTGTCTCTGAGAAAATCTGGTATAAGAATTCTTCCAATCGAATCAACATCTATCTGTACTGCTCCTCCAAACATAAATCGACTAAAACTTCGTGTGTCTGATTGAAGTAATGATGATTGAGAAAGTCGTTCAGAAATTTTCTTCCACTCGACATGTGTAAATACAAACAAACAATTATCAAGGCCTGGTGTGATAACAATTTTCTTTCCCAATTCCTTTCTAAATTTTACTGGAAGTGAAATCCGGTTTTTGTTATCAAGTGTGTGATTGTATTCTCCGATAAGCATAATATTTTTAGTGATATTAGCTGATCATCTCAACTCTCTTAAGAGTAAGAGAGTTGAATCATAAGCTAAAATGAAAACTATTAGCAACCTCCAATAATAAGAGGGTTATCAAACATTCCTTTGATTTTTTTCATAAGTAATATTTATTATCTACTAAATCCCACAATATCCCACTCGATATATATTATAAACCACTATACCCCACTCTACAAATAGGTTATCCACATTATTATTTTCAACGCCATATAGTTTTAATGCTAGACATTATATATTTATTATTGTATGATCAATTCTAGACACGCACATTAAATATATATAAAAAATGGAAGATATGACTACAGACATAATTAATTCATTACAATCATCTTACGTAAGTATCACTGGTCCTGGATTTAGAATTTATGTCAAAAAAGAGGATGCAGAAGAACAAAAGAAAGTAGTAATGGAGGGTTTTCCAAAAAACCTCGATGACATAGCGATTGTTGAGATCCAAAAAGAAGACTTTACTGTACCACTTTGCTTATTGGCACCAGGAATATATGCTCACATGTCAACTAGTTGGGACGAAGTGTTCAATCATTCAAAATAAAAAAAGCCCGTCTTACGACGGGCCTTTTATATATAAGATAGAAAATATTATTTTTCAGTACGTGGTCTCATTGTTGGAAAAAGGATTACTTCCTTAATGTTGTGTGTGTCAGTGAGAAGCATTATCAATCTATCAATACTCATTCCAATACCTGCTGCAGGAGGCATTCCATATTCCATAGCTTCTATATATTCATAATCTGTTGGATGTGCCTCTTCATCGCCTTCTTTTTTGTCTTTTTCTTGTTGTGCAAAACGCTTCGCCTGATCAATAGGGTCATTAAGCTCAGAGAATGCATTAAGGACTTCTAATCCCCCAATAATAAGTTGATATCTATCAATCATAGATGGATCATTATCTTTTCTTTTTGCGAGCGGAGAAAATTCTGCAGGGTAATCAACAATATAGGTTGGTTGAATTAATTTAGGACGAATTGCTTTTTTGTAAATTACATCAAGAATTTTTTGACGAGTATCAGTTTTGTCTACGTGAATTTCAAGATCATGAGCTCTTTTTAATAGGTCTTCGATGGGCATATTCATAGGGTCACTTAACTGAACGTGTGTTTTGAGCAAGTCTAGAAAACCGACTCGTGTAAATTTCTTCGATATATCTATAGTATTTTTTTCAAATTCAAATTTTGACGATCCAATTGATTTTTCAACAACATGTTTAAGTAAATCTTCTATAAGATCCATATGAGTAGCTGCATGTGCGTATGCCTCATAGAGCTCTATCGTAGTGAACTCTGGGTTATGAGTTACGTCAATTCCCTCATTTCTAAATAGTCTTCCAATTTCGTATACTTTTGTAAATCCTCCGACAAGTAGTTCTTTTAGGTACAGTTCAGGGGCAATACGAAGGAATAGTTCTATATCAAGCGCATTATGATGCGTTACAAATGGTTTTGCATTTGCACCGCCCGCCAAGGGTTGAAGAATTGGTGTTTCTACTTCCATGAAATCTCTCTCATCAAGATACGTTCGCATATGAGACACAAATTTTGACCGAGTTACAAATCTCTCCTTTACTTCCGGAGACATGAGTGTATCTAGATATCGTCTACGAAATCTTTCATCGACATCCTGAAGTCCATGCCACTTTTCAGGAAGTGGTCGTAGACTTTTTGATAATATTTTCCAGTCGAGAACTTGAATTGTTTTTTCATCTCGCTTTGTAAGAAAGAGTGAACCTTTGACTTCAACAAAATCACCAATATCAATTGTCTCTTTAAATAGATCGTAATACTCATCACTCACTCCTTCGCCCTTTTTTAAAAGTGCCTGGAATGTATCTGTACCATCATTGAAATTGAAAAATATTATTTTACCCTGTTTACGAATTGAGAGAATTCGGCCCACGAGTGAAATATGTTTATTTTCTTTAGATAATTCCGTAAAGTTTGCACGAACATCAGCAAGAGAGACGTCGAAGTGAGACATAATAGGATACGGATTAATACCCTCTTTTTTTAACTGCTCAAGTTTTTGCAGTCTAATATTCCGTAATTCATCAAATGATGCCATAAGAATTTATGTGACGTCGATTATCTTATAGACAATATTGCCTTTTGGGCTTTTGACTGATATTGCATCATTTTTTCTCATTCCAAAAAGCGCCCCTCCTAATGGAGATTTGTTGGATATTTTACGTTCAGCCATATCAGCTTCCTCGGCACCAACTATGTGATATGTTTGTTTATCACTAGATCCTTGTTTAACGATAACTACAGTTGAGCCAACTTCTACCTCTTCACAGTCACTTTTGTGAGACTTTACTACTGCAGTATCTAATATGTGTTTAATTACGTTGATTCTATCTTCTAATTTTGCTTGATCTTCTCGTGCCTGATGATATTCAGCATTTTCTGAGAGATCACCAAGAGATTTTGCAAACGTAAGAGACTCAAGAACTTCTTTTCTTTTTACTTGAGTTAATTCCTTAATTTCTGCTTCTAATTCCCTCTTCTTTTCCGCAGTAATATATTCAATTCCTTTATTTGCATTAGCTTTCATCGCGATAATTGTATCACTTCTATATATGTAGTCAATTGAGACTTAATTTAGATAGTCTGGTGTATTTTCATTCATCCAATTAAGCATATCTTTCATCACAAAAACTGCTCCGGTTGAATTATTTGCAGATCCCTGCTCCATCAGTACAGTGAACGCATATTGAGGATTTTTGTATGGAAAGTATCCGGTAACCCAAGAATTAACAAATTTCTTGGATACACCAACTTGAGCAGTACCAGTTTTAGCTGCAACTTGTACATACGGCATTTCGAGAATTTTTGCAGTACCTAATGTGACGGCTTGTCTCATCCCTTCATGGACCACATTGAAGAGCTCAGGGTCGATCGGTATTGTGGTTTCTTTGTGGGTTGTATCATTCGCTACCAAATGAGGTGTATGGAGTGTTCCTGAATTTGCCAATGCTGCAGTGGCCCTTACTATCTGGACAGGAGTTACCTGAAAGCCATACTGTCCAATTGCTGTGTTATATGTATCTCCTAGTCTCCATGGGTCACCATTGAATGTAGCTTTTTTCCATTTAGGATTTGGGATCAATCCTTTGGCATCACTATTGAGATCGATATCAGTTTTTTCTCCCATTCCAAATAATCGAAGATATTTTTCAATATTTTTTATACCAAGACCCAACTGATCTTCATATCCACCACCTATTTCATAAAAATATACGTTTGATGATACTGCGAGTGCACGCCTCATATCAACGTATCCATGTGCTTTCCAGTCCTTGAACACTGACTTAAGGTCTGGATCGTATGGATTCTGAATTGAAATTGACCCTGTTGAGAGTATTTTTTTCTCAGGTGTTATCAATTTTTCATTTAATGCACCAATGGCAATGAATGGTTTTACTACAGAGCCGGGAGTATAGAGTCCATCAGTGGAACGATTTAAAAATGGTAATTGGGTATTGTGTATATAACCATTGATTGCATCACTATCACTACCACGAGACAATATTTCTGGGTTATATTCTGGATAACTTGTAAGTGCAAGTATCTCCCCTGTCTGAACATCCATGATGACTCCTGTGCCACCTTTAAAGGGGTTTCTTCGTGCGAGTTTTCCAATAAAATCGTGCAGACTACTTTGCAATTCTGCGTCAATTGTTAATGTAATATTTTCTCCATTTTTTGGTTGAACGATCACATTTTCCGATTGCACTTCTCCAAATACGTTACTTTCTAAAATTTTTGATCCATTTGTACCTGCAAGCTGTTCATTGTACTGTTTCTCTGTTCCATCCTTTCCTATAAATGTCGTTTGCCAATAATTCCCTTCCGAATCAGTAGCTGGATTACTGACGAATCCAAGCAAGTGACCCAATCCAGGGAGTTCCGTATATGATCGTTCTGTAAATGCATCTGTCTCATCATTTTGACTATTCCACGCGAGCTCCAGGCCATTTCTGTCATAAATTATCCCTCGCTCTGAAAATATTAGAGATTTTTCTAAACTATTATTTTCAGATTGAGAGAAAAAGGCTTCTCCTCTTTTTACCTGTGTGAGCTCAAGTTTCCATGAAAACGCTACTGCAATGAGTATAAAAAATATTCCAAGAAGCGATACTGTCATTTTTGTTATTGGAGTTTCGAATTTACCCTCGAGTTGTTGGGTATCGAAATTTGGTATATTTTGGGCATCTAGAAAAATTTCATCCGGAAAGATTTCATTGCTGGTAAATTTTCTTTTTTTTCTAAATATATTCATCCCGTAGTGAAAAATGACATTGCTCTTTAATGAGCGCGCGTGCATTATTTTTTTTATGACTTATATTTTCGACTTATGTGATACATATTGTATTAGTTTTAATAATGATCTAATTTTCTACTACGGGATTCATGTGATTAATAAAACCTCAGTTTTTTCTTCAATGAAACTGAAAATAGATAAAAAGATGTTGCAATGAGCACACTTATTAATGTGATGTTGTAGAAACTTGAATGATGTACTCCATAGAGCATATCGATCACAAAAAATATAAAGAAAATTTCGAAATAATTCTCAAAATAAAAAAGAAGAGAAATACTCAAAAGTAAGGTCACCCAAAATGGTAACATAACTGCGCTTATCAGTAGAATTATATCGAGTAATATTCTTTGTCTCACAATGTACACATTATATACGTAAAAGTAGAATTTGACTAAGTGTATTTTTTGTGTAAATATGAGTTTAGAATAGAACGTATACAATAGAATAATGAAACAGCTAAAGATAAATAAACAGATCACTATACGGGAGACTAAGTCTTTTGATGCGTATTTGCAGGATATAAGCAAAATTCCTCTGATTTCAACTGAAGAAGAGGTTGAATTAGCAAAGCAAATTAAAAATGGCGACACTGATGCACTCAGGAAACTTACGAAAGCCAATCTTCGATTTGTTGTGTCGGTTGCGAAGCAATATCAGAATCAAGGTCTTTCATTACCTGACCTCATAAATGAAGGAAATCTCGGACTAATAACGGCCGCACAGAGATTTGATGAGACCAGAGGTTTTAAATTTATTTCTTATGCGGTGTGGTGGATACGACAAGCTATTTTAAAGGCATTGTCTGAACAAGTGAGAGTTGTCCGTTTACCTCTAAATAGGATAGGTGCAATTAATAACATGAAAAAGAGTTTTAGTGCATTGGAGCAAGAGTTTGAGCGTGAACCGAGTAATGATGAACTTGCTGAGGCGACAGGAGTGTCTGTAAAAGATATCAATGTCACAATAAGTGTAGACCATAGGACAGCATCATTAGATGCACCCCTACTGAAATCATCATTTGATGCTCAAGATTTGCATGGTGTTATAGAAGATATTTCATCTCCAAAAACTGACGGTGAGTTAGTAAATGAATCACTTTCACAAGAGATTAAGAGAGTCCTTTCTAGACTTCCGCCACTTGAAGCTGAAGTCATTGAACTTGTTTTCGGTCTCAATGGCAAACAATCAATGTCTCTCCTGCAGATTGGTGAAAAACATGATCTAACAAGAGAGAGGATCAGACAAATCAAAGATAAAGGTATCAGAAGATTAAAAAGACTGAGCGTAAGTCAATTACTTAGAGGATTTCTAGGTTAAAGCCCACTTTAAAGTGGGCTTTTTTTAATGAGACATTCTTCTTTTTATGAATCGTGCGAGTAAGAGTAGAAGTAAGAAAATAAGACCATAGAATAGTAGTTTAAATTTGAAAATAAATGATAACGCTTTTAGTATAAAGAGTTTTATGTATTGAAATGGATTGAGTAAAATATTACTTGATCCTATTTTATCTTTTATAGACAGTCCTTCCCCTGATATCTCAGGGTCTTTTTTAAGACGCTCAATTTTTTTACTGACTTCATCAGCTTGTGTAGTAAGTGAAGTGGAAGTATTTTGTCTCCATGTATCAAGTATGCCTATACGAGTGCCGATTTCTTCACCTACAAAATCCGGTGTATTTTCATCAATAAAATCCTGAACCGTATCAAAGGTATCAGAAAGATCCTCACCTATGAGATCATCTAGATCAACATTTGATAATTTCTTTGAAACAAAAGATCTGTCTTGATCAGAAGTATTAAATTGAACAGTGACATCTTCTAGTTCATTATTTTCGTTAATGATTTTAGAGTTGGTTATTTTTGCCGAGATGACATGATCACCGGATGTTACATTCCATTCAATTGAGACTACTCCAGAGGTGCCACTTTCAAATGAGAAGTCGGTATCTCCTAGAAGAATATTCTTATCAAAAAACTCAACGGTTCCTGATATCGACGAAGGACCACTATTGAACAGTCCTGTAAAAATCATAATAGAATCACCTTCGGTAAAAGGATCCTTTGAATACCAGATGTTTCTCTGAATAAAACCTATATTATCGATCTCCCCTGCCGCATGAAGTGAGATAAATGGCAGTAAGAATAAACAAAGAAATGAAATCGATATAATAAATCTTTTGATTGTATATGTCATCTTAATTTTATTGAAGACTATTTCTTTTGTTGCTTAAGATATTCAAGTGAACCATGGATTCCTCCAATGTGCCCAAGTTCAGCTTCTTTTATAATGGGTATTTCGGGAAAAATTTTCATTATGCCTTTAAGATATTTTTCTACCTGCTTCACATCTATTCCTGGTTTTTTTATCATAAGTGCACCTCCTAACACTACTATATCTGGTGACCAATGAACAATTATATTATGAAGACCTACTGCAAATTGTTGTGCTTTTTTATCCCAGAACTCATCGTCATCAATGGTACCAGGATGCTTTCCTGTTTTTTTCTGAATTGCACTTCCAGACACAATATCTTCTAATGATTTCATATTTTCTATATCAACAATATGATGTCCAGGCTCAAAGCCAAAATGGCTAATATCTATATTTCCATTTACAATTCGAACTCCACCAATTCCAGTACTTACAGTAACGTATACAACAATGTTGTGATTTTTCCCTCCGCCAGCAACAGCCTCACCAAGACCTACCATGGCCGTATCATTTTTAATACTCACTGGAGCACCTATTATCTTGTTTAAAATCTCATGGAGAGGTTTCCCTACCCATTGAGATAAATGAGGTGAAGTGACTAATTTTTTTCCATCCTTATCAAGTACTCCTGTGATACCTCCGGCAATAGAAGTGATTTTTTTGTCATGTGTGAGTGTGGAAATTATATTTTTAACGAGATCCATTCCCTCTTCAAAATTTTGTGGAGTTTCATCTATAATTGGGTCATTAAATGTGAGTCCATCATCTGATGAAGCAATTCGTGTAGTAGTCCCCCCTATATCAAATAATATATACATATTTTCTTTTAATTTACTTAATTTTCTGTTTAAATTCTTCTATAATTTTTACTTTCTCGGGTTCAGCTCCATACTTGAGTGCAGTATGATATGTTATCCAATCGGCCAAAAGAAGCGAGTTGAATATTTTTACAAGTACTGAGTCTCCCTGTAGTTCGACTACATGTACAGGCAGTCCCCGACTTTCAAATAATGCTTGTGATATTTCCATTCGTGTACTGATTCTAGAATGATCACTCGCATCCTTAAGAAAAATAAAATGGAATTTTTCCACTAATTCCTTTATAGAAGGTACTGTATCAAAGCCCGCCATTTCATTATGATTGAGCTCTGGAAATACATTATAGAACGCAGGAATTTTTCCCGTCTCATTGAACTTTATTTTCCAATTATACGCGATGGGGGCATTTTGAGTTGATGAATAAATAATTGGAATCTTATTAAAAAGAGAAGTGGCCAATTCCTTCCCTTGTTCCTCTAACTTCTCTGGTGTAAGTCTTGTTGCGAGTGAGGAGAGTTGATCCATAAGTGCAGCATCTCCAATAGCAGAAGCTAATGCAATTAACGAATACCCCAATGCATTTCTAGGTTGTATTCCTGTGTCTGGTATTTGTATATAAGGAATACTATTTGACTGTGCAATTTCAAGAAGCATTCCACCTGTGGTAATAATTACCAATTGCAACTTTTTTTCAATTGCGCTGCGTGCGAAGTCAATTACTTCTTCAGTATTACCTGAGTAAGAGCTCGCTATCAAAAGAGTTTCTTTTAATCTTTCTTCTGATAGAGGAGGTAATCCGTAATCCTTGTGAATATAAAGATCTATTTCAGGGTTATATATTGTTAAAAGGTCAGCTGCTAAATGTGAGCCACCCATTCCAGCTACAACAAAACTCTGTAGTGATTTTAATGCGTCAGCATATATAATTTCAGGTTTCCATAAAAATTGATCAGCAAACTTTTTTAGAGCATCTTGCATAATTATTTAACAGGATTACATGCCTTACAAATTCCTAATTCCTCCAATTTTTCAAGATAGTCGATAACTGTCAACACGACTTCTGCATGACTCCATACAAGCGGCGCAACTGAAAGCTGTGCTCCAGTGTCGGGGTTTAATTGTTCTGACAAAATCCCTGAAGACAATTCATGTTCAGTAACCCACTGTAGTATATCTTTCACAGGTTTTAAATCGGCTTCATTTTTCGCCATCATAATGTGATATTTTGCGAGCCATAGTGTGGTAATGAACCATGGATTTGGAACTCCTGCCTTTACGCCGTGATACGTGTCTCCCTCATATCGAGCAACACCATCTATAGGTATATGTGATGACAATGACTTAACAGTTTCCTTTACAGCTCTTTGTACTCGCTCATCATCAGGAGGTAGGACTCCAAAATTATACACTCCGTAAATACTAGACATATCAATTGTGTTGTCAGGGATGATGGTTCCATCTTCTTCAATTGTAATCATTTTATAAAATGTTCCAGTTTCTTCATCGTAGAGATGACGTAGTATGCCCTGTTTGATTTCCTCGGCTGCTATTTCAAATTTCTGCTCACTTTCTTTTTTCCCTAACACACTTGCAAATTGACCAGCAGCAATCAGTGCAGCGTATACGGTCGAGGCGGTAAATGTATGAGTACCAAATTTTTCTTCCCAGAGATCATAACTTGGTTTTGGAAGTCCCGTTTTTTTGTCCCTGTATTCAATCATAAACAAGGCAGCCTTTTCTATAACAGAATTATATATACTTTCAATGAACTCTAAATCTCGAGACACTGAATAATGTTTCCAGAGCGCATGAATTACGACCGCCGTTTCATCTTCCTGAATAGGGAGTGTGATATGACCTCTTTGTATCCACGGGTGCCATGAACTACCTAGTGATTCATCAGCTCGATATTTATGCATAAAATATCCATCAGGAGTAATTACGTGATCACAAAATTCAAAAAAACGTTTTGATACATTTCTGTCACCTACTCTATCGAGCGCAGTTGCTGCAAATGATGCATCGCGAGGCCACATGTATCCGTACGTGTCCTTGCCTCCTTGAAATATTTCAGCATCTCCCGATGCAATAATGGCGCCACCTTGATCTGCATGAGCTCGAATATAAAATAGAGAGGTTTTGAATAAATGAACAGTCTCTTTTGATAGTTTGTAAAAATTAAAATTATACCTATTTACCCATGCCTTCCAAAAATCTTGAGTAGTTTTTATTAAATGAGTGGCTTTTTTCCTTAACACATATTCATTAAGTTCATGTACTTCTTTCATAAGTTCACCTACACATATCCAGTAATGTATAGTGTGCTCTTCTTCCGGTGATAGTATAAGTGTGAGACCGATCACTGAATCAGCATGACCATGCTCAATAGGATTTTTATTCAAAATTCCATCCTCTGCATCACGATGTGTTCCCTCCTTACCTTCGCTACTAAATACACCCGTACTATATTCATCAAATGGGGTGTCATTAGAATATGCATTTATGAGAAAAATTCGACGACCTTTATAATGAACAACTGTATTATTAAGCGGATCAAAGTATGCAGTGTCACCTCTGAACGATTCATATATTTCAAATTCGTGTCCAAAAAAGATTTTAATTTCTCGCTTTTCTGATCTCGTATTTTTTATCTTAACTTGTCTTATGAAAATATTTTTTTCATTATATACAACATCGGTGAAAAAAAGTTCTATTCCAAGTTCTGTGTTAATTGCACGTGTCTCCCCTGTCAATGCATCTTGGGCACACGAAATATCAATATCCCATGAAGGATGATCGAGCCAATGCAAATGACCATCCACCCAAATACCAACGCGATGTATAAAATGTCCGCCAATATGATTTTCTAATCCTACATGTGGGAAATAAAAATCACGCACCTGTGATCGTTTATCCAGGCCTACAAGTATATTCCCATTTCCAAGCATTAGCGTTCTCGACATATTGTAATATTCTCTGCAGAGTGCAGGTTAATAATAAATGTAAAACTCAATAGTTTACTGTATCCTTAATTTTAAATCATTTAGAGCATTCATGAAAGCTATATATGCTTCATAGGGCGATTCATAGGGGCTAAAGTACTTATGAACATCTCCATCAGCCCAGTGTTTTGTACACATATAATAAAAATGGTCAGATGTCTGAAGGCGTCGCCAGTCCTCGATAAGGTCATTATCCCCAGAGGCCAATACATCTTTTTCAATTTCATAAATCTCTTTAATTGATGCATTTTGTATTTCATTTCCAACCCATGCAGAGAGATCGCGTTCCGTATCAGCCCAAGTAAGTATGTGAGGAATATCTATTTCTCCAACTGCATCGTATTCTTGAACAGTCTCGCTTGGAGTCTTAAATGTTGTATCAGGATGTTTTAGAAGTTCACTGGGCATTGCTTTAAGAAAATCAAAAATACCAGTGTGTTCCCATTGATGTTCTCCAAATGTTTCATAATCCATAAATAAATTAACTGTGTGTCCATTGCCATGAGACGCATGAACCCAGTTGGCAAATGTAGATGCATCGAGTGGCCATCCTGCCCACGATTGTTCTGAGAATCTAAATGCAATGTCATCAGACAAACGATAATTTTTTAACAGCACTTTTATTTCATTACACCCCTTAGGCCTATAGACGAAGTTCGGACTTCTCCATTCCAAGATAGGATCCCATCCTTCAGCCAAAATTCCTATGTATCCATTTTTTTCAGCCCAGTGTGCCAATTCATTATTGTAGGCGAGCTCAGTATTTCGCAATACTTTTGGTTCTACTCCAAATATACGTTTAATTATTTTTTCGTGCATGATAACTTGTTGTACAAATTCTTCTCTAGAATAAAAGAATGCGAGAGAATGGTGATAAGTTTCAGCAAGTATTTCAACTCTTCCAGTGGCAACAAGCTCTTTAAATGTATCGAGCACTTCAGGTAAATGTTCCTCTAATTGCTCTAGAAGCAGACCTGAAAAAGAAAAAGCAAATTTAAACTCTGGATGTGTATTGAGTAATTCAAGAAGTATCGCATTAGTGGGAAGATAAGACTTACGTGCAACTTTTTCAAGTATACGCTTGTTGTTTAAATCGGTTTCACTTTGATCATTAAAATAATTATGATCAGAACCAATATCGAATACGCTGTATTTTTTTATACGTAAGGGCTGGTGAACATGAAAATATGGACAAATTGATAGAGACATAATAGAGCTATATAATTATTAATAATGATATTATTTAATGTGCTACATATATTTTATTTCGTTAACTTTCATATCAGTATCTCTATATAATTCGGTACATTTCTTCGCCGCACTTTCCCATGTAAGTACTAGTGCGTCACCTTTTCCATATTCGGTTAACTGTTTTGATAATGCATGATATGAAAGTATTGAAATAATCT
Organism: Candidatus Wolfebacteria bacterium; assembly: GCA_002401345.1. Lineage (GTDB taxonomy): Bacteria > Patescibacteriota > Minisyncoccia > Phycocordibacterales > NVSU01. The sequence continues at coordinate 30,579 of NVSU01000008.1, read as the reverse complement.
TATTTGCCATTTCGTCAGTATCCCAAAAATCAACTGTGAGGGCATTTGAAATCACTTCAGATACACCTGACTGTTTAGAAATCAACACAGGGGTCTCATTTATCAGTGCTTCTAAAGGAGTAATACCGAATGGTTCTGATACTGAAGGCAATACATAAAGATCAGCTGCATTATAGAGATCATTTAATTCCTTTCCACGTATAAATCCCACAAATAAGACTTTGTCTCCAATTCCTAAGTATGCAGATTGGCGAATAATTTGAGTCTCCATGTCTCCGGATCCAGCAATAATGAACATCACGTCTGGATCATGTTCTAAGACTTTTTTTGCTGCCTGAAGGAAATAGTCTGCTCCTTTTTGAAGAGTGAGTCGTCCAACAAAAAGTACAATTTTCTTTCCATTGTCTCTAAAATATTGCAGAGATTTGTATATAGGAGTGTCAGACTTATTATCTGATGTTCCTGTGGTGTCAGGTTCAACACCATTATGAACAACAGTAATTTTGTCCTCACGTATTCCATAATGCTCCATTACAATATTCTTAGTAAACTGACTCACAGTAATTATTACGTCAGCACCTTCCATACCCTGCTTTTCAATTTTATATACTTGCTGATTAATGCCGTTTCCACCTGTGCGATCAAATTCAGTTGAATGAATATGTACAATGAGTGGTTTTCCAGAGATTCTCTTTGCTTCTAAACCTGCTCCGAAAGAAAGCCAATCATGGGCGTGAATAACATCAAAATCTTCTACTAATGCAATACTTCCACCGCGCAATGCATATAATCCAACTTCCTCAATTAAATTATTCCCGTAGATTCCACCCAATAATTTACCCCCCTTTCTTAAAAAAGAATATTCTTCTTCTGTAATATATCCTGAAAGAGCTCTAATTTTAGAAAAATCTACGTCATCAGAAAACCCACTGTCAGCAAAAAGCATTTTTATAAAGGGGGCAAGTGGTTTTTCTGATTCAATTTTTCGTGGCAGCACAAAAGTAACTTGAGTACCTATCTTACTCAAAGCTTTTGTTAATCCATAACACGCTGTTCCAAGTCCACCACTGTTGAATGGGGGAAATTCCCAGCCGAACATCAATATTTTTTTATGTACCTTCATGGCATGCTACATTGCCTATTCATAATCTATAGTTATAAATTATGACGCAATATTAATAAGCGTATATCGAGATATAGCTTCACTTTGGCATGTGTAAGGTCTTGACGCACAACCAGTTACGGTCACGTGCACTAAGTGGCTACCGGGCAGGGACTCGAACCCCGATTACTAGGACCAAAACCTAGTGTCCTACCATTAGACGACCCGGTATATTTATATAATAAATGTGTATATGGTTACATTTGTTTATCTTGCCCTAAAATTGTTATCATCGCAAGCTCTAATGGCAATTCTGGTATGAATGAATACATAATTTGCTGATATGCTTCTAAAAGTACTAGTAGAGATTTGGATGAAATTGAGTCACTTTTCTCTGCGAGTACCTCTTGGAAGAATTTAACATCACTTTCTGATAGTTGGTGTTCTATTTCCTTTCTCATGTCAGGTGCAAACCTCAATAAAAGCAAAATTCTAAATTTATACAGTATAAGTTTAAGGAATATCTTCATATCTGTGTTTTGTTCGCTTGCTTTTTTAATCAATGAAAGGGCCTTTCCTATATCTTTTGATGAAAGTGATCCGATAAGTTCGTTGACTAATTTTGAAGAAGGCGCACCTGTTACTTGTTCGATCTCTTCAGATTCAAGTGTATTGTTATCAGAGACACTCATTACTTTTTGTAGTATTCCCTGGGCATCTCTAAAAGAATGATCAGCAAGCAGTGCGATAAGTTCGGCACTTGCATCATCTATTTTAAATTTTTCTTTTTTTGCAATATCTTTAATCAGTTCTCGTAAGATTGATTCAGTTGGTTTATTAAACGTAAATGTTTGTGATCTAGATATAATAGTATCAGGTATTTTTTCTAGTTCTGTTGTTGCTAAAATAAAAATAACATGAGCAGGGGGTTCCTCAAGTGTTTTCAGTAGTGCATTGAAGGCCTCCTTGGTAAGCATGTGAACCTCATCAATGATATATACCTTGTAGTCTGAATCAAAGGGCAATGTACGAACTGATTCACGCAGTTCACGTATGTCATCGATTCCTCTATTTGATGCTGCGTCTATTTCAAAAATGTCATTACTGCTAGTACCAAGTTCATTCGCAAGTATTCGTGCAATGGATGTCTTCCCCGTTCCACGAGATCCATTAAATAGATATGCGTGAGATACGGATTTATTTTTGATGGCCCCTTCAAGAACTTTTACTATGTGATCTTGACCCAAGATATCCTTGAATGTATCTGGTCTATATTTTCTATAGAGTGCGAGTGGTATCATGATTAGTAGTATATCAAAATCATGACAGTGGTAGCAAACGAAAATCCCCCAGACATATGTCTGGGGGATTTTAAATCTTAGCTAATGAAAATGTTATTCAGCAGCTGGAGCTTCACTAGAAGCTTCTTCTTCCTTTTTCTCTTCTGCTGGATTTTCAGCAGGTGCTGCAGCTTCTTCCTTTTTCTCTTCTGCTGCTACGTCATTGTTTGTGTTATCGTCCATAGTTTTTTATAAAACTTAATCTAATAATAATCATAGTTATGGGCAATATATATAGCCTATTACTATAACTAAAACGACCTATGCAGATAATATAGCATATATAACCTAAAATGTCAAGTAGTAGTACTATTAATTTTAGGTTTACAAATTATACCAAATATAGGTCCTTGAACAACGTCATTGTACACAGTCACTATTCCCTTTTAAAATTAGAGACAATTTCCTCTACTTCTTGTGTTGAATTTGACTGCATGAGCTTCATTCGTAATTCCCTTGCACCTTCAAATCCTTGCACATATGCCTTATAGTGCTTTTTCATAATTGAGAAGTTTTTATACTGCCCAAGAAGTGTTTCAAAGAGTTTAGTATGTTCCACCATGACTTGAAGCTTTTCCTCTAATGAAATAGAGTCTATATCTCTTGTTCTATCGAACAGCCATGGATTTCCAAATATGGCACGTCCGAGCATTACACCATCAGCACCGCTTTCTTCCGCTTTTTGTATTCCATCAGCTATATCTTTTACATCACCGTTGCCTATAATCAACGTATTTTTTCCACTTTCATTTCTTATTTCAACTGCTCTTTTTATGGTGTCCCACTGTGCAGGAACTTTTGACATTTCCTTCCTTGTACGAGCATGTATTGTAAGTGCGGCAATATTCATCTCAAGCAATAATGGCACCCATGTTTCAATTTGATTTACATTGTATCCAGTACGAGTCTTAACAGATATGGGTAGACCTGGAGCCCCCTCTTGAGCAGCACGAATCACCTCTTGTGCAACTTTAGGATCTTTAATATGCGCAGCGCCAGTTCCTTGTCTCTCAATAGCCCTATCTGGACATCCCATGTTAATGTCTATGCCATCAAAACCAAGTTCCTTGGCAAGTTGTGCCGCTTTAAACATATTTTCTGGTTTTGAGGAAAACAACTGAGCCACTATGGGTCGTTCATTTTCAGAATATTTTAAATCAATAACGAGTTTTTCTCTACCTTGTGCTGATGCAAGACCATCCGCAGATACGAACTCTGTCCAAAATACATCCGGCCCTCCGTCTTTCTCTCCGTGTCGACTGTACTTTGAAATAATTTGTCTAAAGGCGGCATCCGTTACGTCTGCGAGTGGTGCCAAGCAAAAAAAATGCCTTGGAAGTTTTTCCCAAAAACCCATATTTATTTTATTTGCGTTTCTATTCATTAGTCCTTATACTACACTATAGTTCACAGATTTTTAATATAAAAATATAATTATGGCTTTACTTCTACATTCAATGACGTGCGGGTTTTGTGGCACAGTAGCTGATGATTCAGGAGACGGATCATATGACAAAATTATTTGTTCAGGTATGAAAATTCTTGGTTATTCACCAAATTATAAAAAAAGTGAAAGTATTGAAGTGTTGGATCCCCTTGAAAGAGATAACACAAAAAAGACAAGGTTAAAAATCAGATCAGATTTTGAATCTTGTGAAAGATTTTCAAAATATTTAGAAAAACTTGATAGTGATAAAAAAAAGAAGGTCCTAGGTAGCGTAAAAAAATTAAGAAAAATATACCATGATGAGAAAAAGAATAGTGATAAGCAGGAGATACTGCATAAAAAAAGAAATGAAGAAATTCATAGTATTAGTGAAGAATTAAGAAAAAGTCTAGAAAAGAAGTGATTATATCACTTCTTTTTTTTATGACTCGAATTTATAGAGTACTTTATTGTCGAACCGCAGGTCAATATAGAGAAGATCCTTGAGATCATCTTTATAGTCAGTGGCAAACGGCTCAGTTTGCAGTGCTGATCCCAAATTATTGAATATAGCTTCAAAATTATTATCTGAATTGAAAAGTATTTTGGGAGACTGCATCAATGAATCTTCGTTAGATGAAATAAAGAGTTCATATAATCTATCTTCGGTTACAGATACTGCCTGAGTTTTTATATTCACATTAGTAAGAAAATCTTTCATAGAGAGAATCTGTGTAAATAGCTCACTCGGCAATACCTTAGAACCAAGCAGGTCACCTTCTGTAGTTTCATCGGGATTTGTATAAAATTTAAAGAATATTGGACCTGAGAAGTAAGGAGCCTCTGCAAAGATGGTTCCTTGGGCGTCAACGTAATAACATGTCTCGGCAGTTGCATCTTCTTCAATAAAATCTCCACACCATAAATACTCCCCCTTTCTCTCCGTGATTGATAGTTCTATTGATTGAAAGTTAGACCTACTTAGAGTGATAGTTTCTATTCGAGTATGTTCTGACAAAAGATCTCGTTTAATCTTTCTTGCTGGCAAAAAGAAACTACTCTTCTTTGGGAACAGTATAATGTGTGAACCAGAAATAATTGATGTAATTTCATTTTTTAATACCGATGTCTCAATAACATCGTTCCCTTCAATAGATATGTTCGACACAGTTAATGCATCAATCCTGGATAATAATGACACTCCAATTATAACAAGTACAAAAATAGCTAAGGTAAACAATGACCTTCTTTTAAGTTTAAGTTTCTTCTTCTGTTGTACTCGAGACGATCTAACGACTCTTCTTTTTGGTCGCATTATAGAAAATATGTGTTACGTAATTAATCAACTATGAAATGGTGTCTTTTCCTAGATATTTTTGAAGAGCTACAGGTATTTTTATACTACCATCCTCTTGTTGATTATTTTCTATAAGTGCAACAAGAAATCGTGGAGTTGCCACTGCAGTATTATTGAGAGAATGAGCATAGTGCATTTTTCCAGACTCATCCTTATATCTAATATTTAATCTTCGAGTTTGAAAATCATGAAAGTATGAAGCTGAGTGGGTTTCTCTGTATTTGTTCTGAGAAGGAACCCATGCCTCTATATCATATTTTTTAACTTGTCCTATACCGAGGTCACCTCCTGCATTGACTACAACTCTATAGGGGATATTTAGAGCCTTCATTAATTCCTCCACATTGGCGGTGATCTCTTCATGTAAATTAACACTTTGCTCATGATCTGCCTCAGATATAATCACTTGCTCTAATTTAAAGAATTCATGAACGCGTACAAGTCCTTTCACATCCCTTCCGTGACTTCCTGCTTCTTCCCGAAAACATGGAGAAAATGTAATAAATTTTTGTGGTAAGTCTTCTTTTTTTAATACTTCATCCATGAAGTATCCCATTGTTGGTACTTCTCCTGTTCCAGACAAATAATGTCCCTCTTTAATTTTATATAGATCTTCTTCGTGTTGTGGAATAAAACCTGTTCCTATTAAGGTTTCTTTTTTTACAATAGACGGTGCCATGAGAGGAGTATATCCCTTCCTTGAAATGTTATCTAAAAAGAAGTTCCAAAGCGCAAACGACAAAAGTGCTCCATCATTTTTTAAGAAATATCCACGAAAACCACTCACCTTTGAGCCTCGTTCGAAATCTGCCATATCAAGTTTCTCCATTAGTTCGATATGATCCTTGGGTTCAAAATTAAATTCTGGCTTTTCACCCCAATTGCGAATCTCTTGATTGTCCTCATCTGTTTTACCTTCCGGTACAGATACATCAGGGATATTGGGAACATGCAACATAAGAAGTTGCCACTCTTTTATTACTTCCTTAAGAGTTTCCTCATTCTTTTTTGCATCCTCCTTAAATGTTCGCATTTCTTCGATGAGTCTCTGTTTCTCAGTCTGATCAGTAGTTTGACTAATTTGATCTGTAATCTTGTTTTGTTTTGCGCGATGAGATTCAACAACTTGAAGAAGCTCAACTCTCTGCTCCTCAACTTTTAGTAGTTCATCTACATCAAATTGAATGTGCTTTTTACGAGCAGCATCTTTAATAAGGTCGGGATTTTCTTTTATGAATTTAATGTCTAACATAATGTAGTAGTAATAATAGCAAATAATATAGGAAAATTAAATAAATATTTCCTTAAATTGACAGAACTAAAATAATATACTATTATTAAAAAGGTTAAATTCTTTGTCAAACAACCCGATCTAGGGTAAAAATCTATACAAAATGAAAACACTAAAATATAATGTAGTCACAATGATGTTATTCTTAGGGATATTTGTTTCAGGCCAGGAAGTACAAGCAAAAGATTATTCCGTTTATGCTTCCAAGAAGCTTAACGGTGAAAAAGTTCTTGTTGAAGTTATTGCAAAAGATAGTCTTAAATATTGGCGAATTACAAATATTGATTGTGAAGAAATTGTTGTTGGAACGAAAAGCGGTAGTTATTTTGGAACAAGTCCAAATTACAGAGGTCTTATAAGTACATTAGTGATTGCTGAAGGTGATACTATTCAAAAGGGGAAATATAGGATTTATCCTATAGATTTTTTTAAGGGTGACGATTACTATAATGAAGAATTTCCAAATTTTCTACTTCGGTGGGGAGAAGGTTATTTTAAGGTTCCAGGTGATTTTGAATATTATGCTCATTTTTATGACAATAAAGGGCCTGTGTGTTGCATTATTGGAGATTTTAAGTGAGTAAAAATTGCTCATTGTATCCCACTAGAATTTTCTAGTGGGTTTTTTTATTGCCTGTGTAATTGATATAATTAGGCTAATGAATGAACTACGAAAACTTTCATATGATGAATTTCCAAAGTCACTTTTGGAAATTAACGATTCACCCACTCAACTCTATATTCGAGGATCATTGCCACCTGATGATTATATTTATCTGTCTGTAGTGGGCTCAAGAAAATATACTACTTATGGAAAAGATGCCTGTGAGAGACTTATAGAAGGACTTAGGGGATATCCAGTTGTAATAGTATCTGGTCTTGCCATAGGAATAGACTCTATTGCACATAAGGCTGCACTTACGGCCGGTCTCAAAACCATTGCTATTCCTGGATCAGGATTAAATACTAATGTGCTCTACCCTGCTATGAATGCACAATTGGCAGAAAAAATAATCGAGAATGGAGGATGTCTGCTTTCGGAGTTTGAACCTGATTTCAAAGCGACTACGTGGAGCTTTCCAAAACGAAATAGACTTATGGCTGGAATATCTCATGCGGTACTTGTTATTGAAGCAGAGCAGAAATCTGGAACACTCATTACCTCTCGTCTCGCGATTGACTACAATAGAGATGTATTTGCAGTTCCAGGATCAATATTCTCTTCTACATCAAAAGGACCTCATATGCTTATACGATTGGGTGCCACACCTATAACTTCAGTAGAAGATCTTTTGGAGGCACTTAATATAAGTAAAACTGAATCAGGGGACGCGAATCAAGAATCTCTATTTGAAACTATCTCAGATGATGAAAAAGAAGTACTTGGTTTTCTTCATGAGCCATGCTCTAGGAATGAGCTAATTGAGAATATTGATAAGTCTATATCAGAAATAAATTCTCTCTTATCCATTATGGAAATAAAAGGTCTCATAAAAGAAGATATGGGACAGATTCGAAGTAATCTATAAAAATAATGCGCGAGCAAATGCATTTTTCTTAACCCCAGTGAAATGATTTTCTTTTAAAAAAGAAAACTAAAATTTAATTAAATTTTATTTCACGGGGTGCTTAAAAATCATATTCGTTACAATTATTGATTTTTGGCATTTGCAAAAATAAATTCTTATATATGAATACTTTGTATCATATATTTACATCATTCGAACACTGTGAGAGCAAGCTTTCTCTTGCTTCTCATTTGAAAATATATGAGCACTACATCTCATATATTTCCAGCACTCGAACAGTGTAAAAGTAAACTTTTACTTGCTTCTCATTTGCAAATATAGTACTAATGAATGCAATGAGTAAATTATTAATTGTAGAGTCCCCAGCGAAAGCTAAGACAATTGAAAAATATTTAGGAGCTGGATACAAAGTAAAATCCAGTGTTGGTCATATTCGTGATCTTCCTAAAAGCAACAAAGAAGCTATCGATATAAAAGGTGGTTTTATTCCTCATTACGAAATATCAAAGGGTAAAGAAAAAGTTGTGAAGGAACTCAAGGAAGCCGCAAAAAAAGCTGATGAAGTACTGTTGGCGACTGACCCCGACCGAGAAGGTGAAGCTATTGCATGGCATCTTGCTGAAGCACTCAAATTAAAAAATCCAAAACGAATAGTATTCAATGAAATTACAAAAGAAGCTGTTCAAGAGGCTATTAAACATCCTCGACTCATAGATGAAAACCTAAAAAGTGCTCAAGAGGCACGAAGAGTACTTGATCGATTGTTTGGATATGACCTTTCAGGGCTTATATGGAAAAAGGTACGATATGGTCTTTCTGCAGGAAGAGTTCAATCCCCCGCACTACGTATTATAATGGAACGTGAAAGAGAAATTCGTGCCTTTAATCCAGTTACCTACTATGTGCTTACAGGAGAGTTCTCTGCTAAGAAAAAAGCTTCTTTTATTCTTACATGTGACGAAGAGCCTAAAGAAAAAAAGGAAGCTGATCGAATAGTGAAGGTTGGAAAAGCAGGTACATGGTCTGTGATGAATATTAAAGAAAGTGAAACAAAGCGTTCCGCTCGTGCCCCATTTACCACTTCAACGCTTCAGCAAACTGCAAGCTCACGACTTGGTTTTTCTCCATCTCGAACTATGATGGTCGCACAAAAACTCTATGAAGCTGGATATATCACCTATATGAGAACTGACAGTACTACTATTTCAAAACAAGTTCAAAAACAAATTCTTTCATACGTAAAAGATGAATATGGAAAAGAGTACGTACAAGAGACAACGTATAAAACTAAGAGTAAAAGTGCTCAGGAGGCTCACGAAGCTGTGCGACCAACAAATGTGAAGCAACCAATACGAGGACGCAGTGATGATCAGAAAAAGCTCTACTCGCTTATCTGGTCACGTGCAATATCTTCTCAAATGAGTCCGGCAAAAATATTCAAAACAAAACTTTCTGCAAATGTAGAAAAAGGAACCACTACCTCATCAAAAAAGATGAACGGGCAAGCAATACCAAATTTTTCTGTGAACGGATCACGAATTATATTTCCAGGATGGCTTGCAGTGGATACAGGTGCTCGAGGTGAAGATGTTGAGCTTCCACAACTTAACGTTGGTGACTCAATACAACTCAAAGATATTCAAAGTGAAGAAAAACAAACTCAGCCGCCTAATAGATATTCTGAGGCTGGTCTTATTAAAGAGCTTGAAAAACGTGGCATTGGACGCCCTTCAACATATGCTCCGACAATACGAACAATTACAGAACGTGGATACGTCGATAAAGAAAGCAGGTCGCTCAAACCAACTGACACAGGTGATGTGGTTAGTTCATTCCTTGAGGAACACTTCGCTGATTACATTAGTGATTCATTTACCTCTGAAATGGAAACAGAACTTGATGAAGTCGCAGAAGGAAAAAGAAAGTATCTTAAAACATTAAAAGATTTCTATACACCATTTGCAAAACAAGTTGCATCTAAAGAAGATATTCCAAAACTTACAACACTTGGAGATGCAGATAAGAAGTTCAAGTGTCCTACATGTAAGAAAAAAATGGTTATCAAACTTGGTCGAGGCGGAAAATTCCTCAGTTGTGCAAAATATCCAGATTGTGAAGGAGCATTGACTATGGAAGGTAAAGAAATTGGAAAAGAAGAACCTATTGGAGTTCATCCAGATACTGAACAAAATATTTATAGAAAAGTTGGACGTTTTGGTCCGTATGTACAGCTTGGAGAAAAGGTAAAAGGTAAGAAACCTCGCATGGCAAGTATTCCCAAAGAAATAAATCCAGAAGACATCACTCTTGAGGACGCAGTAAAATATTTGAGTCTTCCTCGCGAGCTTGGTCCACATCCAGACACTAATGAGATGATAAGTGCCAATATTGGACGCTTTGGGCCCTACGTTGTTCATCAGAAGGATTTCCGCTCGCTTAAGGCACCCGATGATCCTTATACAGTCACGTATGAACGAGCATTAGAAATATTTGCAGAAGAAAAAAAGAGACGTGGATTCAAAAAGAAAACATAAAAGTAGGCATATAGCCTACTTTTATTTTGCCTACATAATAATTTACATTTAAGTATATTCAGTCTACACTACCTATATGACAGATGTAAAAGAAATATTTGATCTCTTTAAGACAACTCCCACAGAGGCAGATATGAAAAAGATAACTCAGGCATATGAATTTGCAGAGGAAGCTCATAGAGAACAAAAAAGAAATAGCGGCGAACCATATTTCGTTCACGTATTCGAGGTAGGAAAAAATCTTGCACGATTAGGTATGGATATTAAAACTATTCAAGCAGGTCTACTGCATGACACAATTGAAGATACAGATATTACAGAAGATGATATTGAGAAGAAATTTGGGAAAAGCGTATTGTTTTTAGTTAATGGGGTTACTAAACTTGGAACGTTAAAATATAAAGGACGAGAACGACATGTTGAGAGTCTTCGTAAATTCTTTATAGCAATGTCTGAGGATGTTCGAGTAATCGTTATCAAACTAGCAGACAGATTGCACAACATGCAAACACTTGAACATGTTCGCCCAGACAAACAAAGACGTATTGCACTTGAGACTCTAGAGATTCATGCCCCACTCGCTAGTCGTCTTGGTATGGGTAAACTAAAAGCTCAACTAGAAGATCTCGCATTTCCATATGTGTTTCCTGAAGAATATGAGCTTGTTAAAGATCTTCTAAGGCAAAGAAGTAAGGTTGATGAAAAGTTTAAAAGTAAACTCCGTACTACGCTTGCAAAAGAAATAGCTAAACACGACATAAATAATGTCACTATTGATGCGCGAATTAAACATAAATATAGTTTATGGCAAAAATTGAAGCGCAAGAATATGGATATTGAAAAAATTGATGACATTATTGCGCTTCGAGTTATAGTCCCTACCATTGAAGATAGTTACAGAGTATTAGGTATTGTACATAAATTATGGAGACCACTTCCTGGTCGAATAAAAGACTATATCGCATTTCCAAAGCCGAATGGATATCAAAGCCTTCACACAAATGTACTCACGAGCGATGGAGGTATTGCAGAAATTCAGATGCGAACTAATCAAATGCATCAAGAGGCAGAATATGGAATTGCCGCTCATTTTACATACAAAGAAAGTGCGTCAAGTGCACATCCAAAAAAATTAGGAAAATCATATGAATGGATTGAAGAGATGAAGGAATTACAGCAAGGAATTGCTGAACCAAACAAATTCCTTGAACATCTCAAAATGGATTTCTTTAGGGATAGAATATTTGTCTTTACTCCTGAAGGAGATGTGGTTGATATCCCAGAGGGTTCCTCACCTATCGATTTTGCATATAGAATACATTCAGATATAGGTAATCATGTCTCAGGTTCAAAGATTAATGGAAAAATGAGCACTCTGAGCACGAAGCTAGTAAACGGAGATATAGTTGAAATAGTAACTAAAAAAAGTGCCCACCCTACAAATAAATGGCTCGACTACAGTAAGACGAGCCTTGCTAAAAAACATATTCGAGCATACCTTCAAGAAAACTCACTTTTTAAGAAGTTTTTTAAAGGCTAGATTGAGAAATTTTGAATGTTATACAAATCTGCATCCTTTTCAGATTTTTCAATTTCATCATTTGAGCGATCATCAAGTAGGTCTGCATTAGTGTTTAAATCATTATTAAGATCGTCATTTGTCAGTTGAGTAGAGTCTTGAGACGGCTCGACACTAGACACATCACTGTAAAGGTCATCAGATAGCTCGCTACTTTTACTTATGTCATCAGTAATCAATTGATCTGTATCTGTAGATGTTTCTATAACGCTTTCATCATTGGTTGCTTGGGTAGGATCAGGAGTCGGCTCGACAATGGTGATATCACTATGAAGGTCGTCAGATACTTCATTACTTTTATTTAACTCATCACCAATCAATTGAGTTGGATCTATGGGGGTTTCTGAAACAGTCTCATCATTCGATGATATGTATTTATTTATCATGTCTGTTGATTTCTTCTTCTCATCACTTTTGATTAATGCAAGAATTTTCTCCAGATCTTCAGATGAAAAATAATCAATGGTTATATTCCCTCCCTTCTCTTTTCTATTTATGTGAACTCGAGTACCTAACGCTTCTTCAAATTTATTTTGAATTTCCTTTATATGCGGATCAGGCATCAATTCCTTTTTCCTAATTTTATCAGTTGCAATCCCACGTGCGATACGCTCAGCTTCCCGTACAGTTATTTTTCTAAATAAAATTTCCTTAAATAATGTTTGCTGTTCTTCAGGTCTTCCGTTAAGCATCATAATTGGACGTGTATGGCCTTCACTAATTTTCCCCTGACTTAATGCACTTAATATTTCATCAGATAATGTAAGGAGACGCAATGTATTAGAGACGTACTCACGACTCTTCCCTACCTTTTGGGCAATTTGCGCATGAGTAAATTTAAATTCTTTAGCGAGTCTCTCAAATGCTTTTGCTCTGTCAGCTGAATTCAAATCCTCTCGTTGAAGATTTTCAATAATTGCTATTTCAAGTTTAAGCCTACTGTCATCGCCAGTTCGTATAAGTGACGGTATCTGTGAGAGTCCAGCTAACTTTGAAGCTCGTAGACGTCTCTCACCTGCTATGAGTTCATACTCTGTGACTATTCCACCATCTCCCTTTTCTACTTCAATTCTAGATACTACAACTGGTTGAAGTACACCATACTGACGAATTGAATCAGATAGATCCTGTAGTCGAGCTTGGTCGAATTCTCGCCGAGGCTGATATGGATTGGGCTTAATTTTGTCCACATCAATCCAAAATATTGAGTTGCTTTGTGAGTGTGTGTAGTCCATATGTATGTATAATAATGATAATCTTATCACACTTTGCCGTGTGGTAAAAATAAAATCAAATTATTCCGGAGGCAGATAAATTGATTTTTGACATTATGTGAAGTAATATTGAAATATGCCGGAGTGATGAAATTGGTAAACATGCGCGACTCAAAATCGCGTGCCGCAAGGCTTGTGGGTTCAAGTCCCACCTCCGGCACATTTTTAAAAACAGCCCAATAGGCTGTTTTTAATTTTATCTATATTTTTCCTACGAGATCCATTCCTGGATGAAGAGGTTCATCTCCTGGCTTCCAACCTGCCGGACATACCGTTCCTTCATGTTCCTTAATAAACTTTGCCGCTTGTAACTTTCTCAGAAGCTCCTTTGCATTTCTACCGATGCTATTGTCATTTATTTCCATAGCTCGCAAAATTCCATCTGGATCAATAATAAAACTTCCCCGTAATGAAAGTCCCTCTTCTTCAATGTATGTGCCGAAAAGTCTACTGAGTGAGCCTGTCGGATCAGCAACCATTGGGAATGTAATCTTACCTACGGCTTTAGAAGTGTCGTGCCACGCCTTATGCACAAAAACTGTATCTGTACTCACACTTACTATTTCAGCTCCTTCTTTAGTAAATTCATCATACATATCTGCAAGCTCTTCTAATTCAGTTGGACATACAAAAGTAAAATCGGCTGGATAAAAAAACAATATAAGCCACTTGCCCTTATAGTCAGATGTATTAAAATCTACCTCATTGTCCTGAAAAAATGCCTTCATTTTTATCTCAGGAAGAGAATCCCCTATTTTCATTATTGAATTGTGTTCTGCTGTTTCCATGTTATATATTTATAGTATCATATTCATATGACATCTAATAATAAATCTAAATTAATTGTGATTCTCGGTCGTACTGCAACAGGAAAAAGTGATGTTGGTGTTGATATCGCGCTTACATTTGACGGGGAGATCATTTCTGCAGACTCTAGGCAAGTATACAAAGGATTAGACCTGGGAACTGGAAAAATCACAAGGGCTGAGATGAAGGGTGTACCTCACTATCTCCTTGATGTAGAAAATCCAAAAAAAAGATTTACTGCGTTTGAGTACAAGAAACTTGCCGAAGAAAAAATACAGCAGATAACTGAACGCGGTCATGTTCCGATACTAGTGGGTGGTACAGGATTCTATATTGATACCGTTGTATCTAATATGACTTTTCCAGAGGTAGCTCCCAATGAAGCACTGCGAAAAGAGTTGGAAGAAAAATCAATTGATGAGTTGTACAGCATGCTTATTAAAATAGATCCATCTCGCTCACAGACAGTAGATATAAAAAATAAAAGAAGATTAATTCGAGCAATTGAAATTGCGACTGAACTTGGAAGTGTCCCCAGTCAGAAAAAAGAAAGTCCATATGATGTACTCCTAATAGGTCTTCGTATAGGTGACGATGAACTTAAGAGTAAAATAAAAATCAGACTTAAAAAAAGAATGTATCCGCCAGCTGGCGGAGGAATGATAGATGAAGCTCGCATACTTCATAATCCGCCCACTGGCGGAGGACTCTCATGGAAGCGAATGGACGAACTCGGCCTTGAGTATAAATATATGGCTCTCTATCTGAGAAAGAAAATAACAGAGGAAGAATTCATAGATCAATTAGCAACTGCAATATGGCAGTACGCACGAAGACAAAATACGTGGTTTAAACGCAATAAAAAAATTCATTGGTTCAATCCAACTGAAATAGTGAAAATAGAAGCTCTGGTTAAAGATTTTTTGAAATAGAAAAAGAGGTGTTATTTAGTGCGGGTCCACCAGGACTCGAACCTGGAACGTCGGTTTTGGAGACCGAAATTTTACCATTAAACTATAGACCCTTTCATTATTTAGCTATCAAATCATCCCAATGTAAAAAAGAATGAGCCGAAGCTAATTCTTTTTTAGTATATCAAATTAAAAATATTGCGAAAGATTACTTTTTCGCTTCCTTATGAATTTGCTGCGCCTTACACCATTTACAGTATTTCTTAAGCTCAATCTTCCTCTCTACTAGCTTTTTATTCTTACTGCTCCAGTAATTAACCCTTTTACATTTTGAGCACGTTAATTTTATTAATCTATCTTGTGACATACAATCGAGAATACTAAATATCGGCCGAAAAAGCAAACTCTATATACGTACAAAAAAAGATCCGATACTTATATCGGATCTTATATATTTTATTCATTTTTTGTTTGGCGATCAATAGCATCTTGGATCTTACGTATATCCTCATATTTTTCATGTAGTAAAGCTTCAGCTTTTTCCCTTTCAAGTTGCTCGACGCTTTTCTCTAACTCATGAAACATGCAAAATTTTATAATTTCTCCATATGATTCAGGGGAATTTTTCAAGCTATCAAATTCAGCTTTCCATAAGCTCCAGAACATAGAATCTAATAAGGGATCATGTACGAATGCAAGGAATCCTCTTTTGACTTTCATTATTTTAAGTCTTGCAGTCGGATCCCAACCAGGAAATGCAGTCGCATTTAAATCGACATAACCTAACCCACTTTCAGAATCAATATATAGGAATCTTGCTTCAATAAAACATTCTTCATTCCGAATAAGCTCACGTACAGTCTTAGTAATCTTATTTATAGGAAATTTATTTAGCATAATATTAAATTTAGTGGAACTTAATTTATCTGCATTTAATATACAATATAATGCTCTATTTGGCAATCGGTGAAGTATGTGTTTTACTATAACCAGAAGTGTAATTTAAAAATATACCAATGAAAAAAGAAATAATATCTGTACCCTTGGTGGGTGGACCTAGCGCAGGAAAAACTTCCGCACTCAGCTATATCAAGAGAAAATTAAGTGAATACGGCGTCAATGTACTAATTGTTGATGAAGTCGCTACTCAATTCATGAATGGTGGCATTACTCCTTTTTCAACTAAATTACATAATGATGAGTTTCAGAAGCATCTACTCCATCATATGATTGAGAAAGAGAATAGATGGAGACAAATCGCAGATGCAATGGATTACGAACGAACACTTATTTTATGCGACAGAGGAATGATGGACAGTATGGCATATGTAGGGGAAAAATCCTTCAATGAAATTATAAAAAAGGAAGGGTGGAGTATTCCTCAAATAAGAGATGAGCGATATGAAGGAGTAATTCATCTTCGAACAGCTGCGTTAGGTGCTGAAGAGCACTATACGCTTTCTAATAATAAGTATAGAACGGAATCTCCTGAACAGGCACGAGCATTAGATCAAAAAACACTTGATGCCTGGATTGGTCATCCTCATTTGCGAGTAATAGACAATAGTACGGGATTCCAAGAGAAATTAAATCGCACATTACAAGAGATTTGTGCATTATTAGGAATTCCCGCGCCACTGGAAATTGAGAATAAATATCTAGTCAAAAGGCCACGATTGAGTGAGTTCCCTGTCACATATAGATTAATTGATATTGAACAATCATATCTAAATGTTGACGATGAACGTGACGAAGACAGGATTAGAAAAAGGGGTCAAAACAATGAATGGATCTATACTCGCACACAAAAAAACTTTGTGAAGACAGGTACACGCAGTGGCATACGTATAGAGAAAGAAGGATCAATTTCAGAAGAAATGTTTGGTATAAATCTTCTAAATCTTGATCCCAATTATGAAACCATAAAGAAAAAACGTTGTTGTTTCATATGGCAAGAGCAATATTTTGAACTCGATTTCTTTAATGAGCCCAAGCAACATATTAAGAAGAATCAAGGACTTCTTGAAATTGAACTTACAAATGAAAATAAAACAGTTCAAATTCCTTCATTTATTGAAGTTATAAAAGAAGTGACAGATGATGAGAACTATTACAACAAGCACATTGCAAGGATTACACAGTAGTCTAAAGCCGCTCAGTATGAGCGGCTTTTTTTATTTCCGCTCTTCTCTGTACTAAAACAAAAAAACTCAAATGCTTTCGCATCTGAACCTTTTTTTATCTGCGCGGTACTAGAGAATGTTCGAACTGAATTAATGAACGTCGACCTTATGTTACTTACATCTCAATTAAGCAAACGAAGTACTACCTTCTTTCTTTTTCATTCCTTTAAAAGGAATCTTCACATAAAACGTTGATCCTTTATCTTCTTTTGATTCAAACCATATCTTTCCTCCTGCTTGTTCCACAATTGATTTGACAATATAGAGACCAAGACCATTCCCGTCTGTATCATGCTTTCTGGCATTGTACGCTCGAAATAATTTGGAAAATATTTTGGAGTGCTGGCTTTTTGCTATACCATAGCCAGTATCAGAAACGGTGATAAGAATATCTGGTCCTTCCTTTTCAAGAGAGAGTGCTACCGTTCCTCCAGAAGGGGTATATTTCACCGCATTAGAGAGCAGGTTCTGAAAAATCATCTGCACTGCCTCAGGATCAGCCTGAATAGTCGGAAGCGTCGTATCATAATGTTTTTTTAGAGTTAACTTTTTGTGGTTAATCTGTGAGGAAAGTTCATCTACTGTGCTCTCAGCGATCTTTTTGAAATCAACTGGTTTCACATCAAAAATCAGTGTACCGACATCTATTCTGGAAACATTTAAGAGTGCGTTCACCAGCTCCACCATTCGTTGATTATTATGATAAATTTTCTTTAGATATTTTTGCTGATCTTCCTTCTTTTCACCCACCTCATTATTCAACAACATTTCGGTATACCAATTAATATTTGAAAGAGGGGTACGCAGTTGATGAGAAGCAAGAGAAACAAATTCAGTTTTAGCACGGTCAACTTCTCTTTCTTTTGTCACATCACGAAATACAACAACAACACCAACAACCTTACCAGTATTATCTTTCAGTGGTGCTGCACTGTCGGCAACAGGAACTTTAGTTCCATCTTTCCTGATCAATACCGTGTTATTTGACATTTTCTTGATCTCACCAGTTTCCATTGCTTTTTTAATGAATACATCATTAACTTTTTCATCTTTTTCAAAAACAAATTTCAAAATACTCTCATATCGCTTGCCAAGTACCTCTTTGGTAGTAAATCCTGATATATCTTCTGCTACTTTATTAAACATCGTGATATCATATTTATGATCAATAACGAATACTCCGTCACCGATGCTATGAAGGATGGCATCAATCTTATTAACTTTTTCTTCTAAACCTACATATGATTCCTGTAATTTATCCGTCATTGTATTGAAGGCTGTGGCAAGTTGCCCCGTCTCATCTCTCCTTGAGAGTAATACGGGATTAATCTTTATATCCAAGTCACCTCTTGAGATAGCGCCCGCTTTATCTGTAAGAATCTGAATTGGCTTTGAGATGGAGCGGGAAATAATCACAGCCAGACTTAAGGCAATCACCATAGCAACTACAATAGTAATTAGCGTGGTTTGTTGGGCTCTTGCCGCAGCAGCTGTAAGCTGCTCACTCCGTCCAACAAACTGAGACTCAATCTTCACTAACATAACACTCGATTTTCGAATAGAAGAAGCTATGTCGTTCAGTTGTACAAGCGATGCTTGCTCTTTCTTCGGATCGAATGTACCTGTTTCGGCTATTGCCGAATCATGGGCTGCAATCAGTGACTCGCCCGTACTCAATAAAGAAGGCAGCATAGCCTTTATATCTGCGACAAGTTCTCTACCCTCGGAGTCTTTTACTCGATTATCCAGAATAACAACGTGTTCCTCTAAAGAAGTGTATCTCTTGAAGAACTTCTCTTTATCTATTTCCGTATTGAGAATTAAATATCGCTGGAGGTGCCCTTCAGCTCTTTTAATATAGCTTTGAACTTCTGATGCTGAGATAACTGCTGATTGTCTATTTATTTTATCAGTTTCTCTCTCTGCGTACTGAACACCGAGCCTTCGGACTTTACTAGTTGTCTCATTTATTTCATTAAATATCCCTTGATACGTGGGGTCAGCATATCCACTTTCCAACTCAAAGTCTTCTGTTGCCGCAATGAGTGCTTCACCAATCCTTCGCATCTCTTTGCTACCAGATCGCATCTCATTAATAATAGCTTCCTCCTCCTCATTCTCTTCTTGTGTTTCTTTTTGCTTTTCTTCAAGTTCAACCAATAATTCAATGTGATCATCCAGAGAATCTATTCTGGAAAAAAACTTTTCCTTATCCTCTATTGTCCCAAGCATAAGATAAAGATAGAGATGTCCTTCGGCACGCTTGGCATAACTACTGATCTCAGTAACAACCGAAATGACAGGAAGACCAAGGTCTCGGACTTCTGTGAAAGATTTTTCAATATCAGTGCTGGCCTTAAGACCAAAATATCCAACAACCCCAACCAGTAAAGCAACCAACAAAAACCCAATAATTAATTTTGTTCCAATTTTTAGATTTTTCAACACATTTCAATTAAAAGCCTAAGCAATTGTTAATAAATTTACAAAAAAAACGCCACAACTGCATTAACTCGTGTTAATCACAATTATGACGCTTTTTTTATTATATAAACTATGGAACTATGTGACAAGTGTTTGTCTAGGCAAAACATTTAGAAGATTAAACTCTCATTTGCTCCTTCTAAGGGATATCAAACAATCACAATATTGCTCAAAAAAAACACTTCATTTGACTCCAAAGGACACATAAACTGAGATGTGTTTATTATATGCGTTGGACGTGACAGTTTTAGAACAGATGATTGAAGTTATAAAAGAAGTGACAGATGATGAGAACTATTACAACAAGCACATTGCAAGGATTACACCGTAGTCTAAAGCCGCTCAGTATGAGCGGCTTTTTTATTTTGCTATGGTATAGTAAATCCAGAAATTACTTAATAAGAATATACTATGGAACAATCTGAGCTTCTCGCTCATAGTGAATTTATTCAGAGATTAGATATTAAAGCAATCGATAAATGGCTTTTAGGTACTCACGAATTAGACAGTTGGACATTAAAAATTCTCTTTATCGAGAATAAAGACTGTCTCTCCTTCTTGAGCCAATTCCTTACTTAATGTAATCACCTTATCAGCTATTTCCTTGGGCAACTTAAAGGCAATACCTATATTTATACATTCGTTTTCCATGTCATGAAGTATACCAAGAAGTATGAGGAAATAAAAAAAGCCTCACGATGAAGTGAGGCTTATAAAGGATAGAAATCCAACTCCACGAGCCAGTACTAAATAATAAAAACTAACTGAAGTACTGAGGACCCGAAAGCAATTTAATATATGATTAGCGACGTTGTTGTTTTGGTATCACTTTTAACGAAGCGTCACCATGATTTATCTTTATATCTATCTCATCATTCTTTATACCCTCCTCGACGCGCTTCAACACATCTTTATATACCCAACCATCTGACCTATAAAGCACTGAATGGTTATACATATCTTTTACTGTTTCAAGAATCAGGGCTTTTTTTTCTTCATAACTTATGTTCTCCCATATAGATTCTGCTAAAGCTTTTTTTAAATAGTCTGCGTTTTTTTCAATACGCACGAGTACAGCACCTTGATTCTTATTATTAGCCGGTTTACTACCAGACAATTTAGCACGGTCTCTAAGAAGTAATTTTGCTTTGGCAAGATATTCTTTATTTTTTTCTACTTCATCAGACCATAAAGATTCAATCAATGTCTTTACTTGATCCATTGATTTAAGAATTCTATAAAGCATGAGTGAAACTGGTTGATTATAAATAATTTCTCCATCTTTCTTTTTTCGAAGACTATTGATTATAAATATTGAATTTGCATCTTTTCCAAATTCTCCATATGTATCGATCCTAGTATAAGGCAAATTCTTATTGAATATATCAGCATGTTGGCTATTCTCAAGTATCATATTCAATAAACCAGTTTTCTTAAGATTGTCATATATTTTTTCTCTTATAATTTCGTTATATTTCATTTTCAAAGTATTTACACTCTACCCTCACCTTACCACAATATTTCTTGATTGACAATAGTTGCCTGTTTTGATATATTAACCATAGAAATTAGATGTTGAACCCTATAAAAAAACAATATGAAATTTACAGATTTCAATTTCAATCTTACTGAACTGCAAGAAGATTTTTTAACCTTACTAAAGAAAGAAATATGTCCTTTGTTTAAAGTAGTAGAGGTAGATGAACAAGACAAAGGACAGGTTCTTTTTCAATTCATCATTGATGATTTGTATGAAATAAACTCGTTGGCAAGTGAATCAGAATTTGGTGACACTGTGCATATAGATATTTTAAGGAATGGATTATTGCTAATATGTCTTTGGCGAGGAGAGGGAAAAGAAAACATTCTTTATGGCTCAGACGAAATAGAGCTTTCTTCTTTTGAATCCTTCATTCCTGCTATCAAAAACTATATTGAGAAACTCCACGTTGATAGGTCATTTTTTAAACAGGAAATTTAACCTGAGACTGCAGATTGAACAACATTTTAAAGTCCCGTAGCTACAAGTTAGTTGCGGGCTTTTTTTATTTTACTTTTTCCTTTCAAAAAAACCTTATTTCTAAGCCTTTTGTTTTATTTGCGCCGGGCCCTCCTTCGCTTAAGCTACGGGCGGACAGGCAGGATTTGCCTCTCTCGATGGTCGAAACGCTACATTTTTATAGTCACTTAGTTCATTAAAAAAGTGCGCCTTCGGTTCAAATACTTACACTAGCGATACATACACAAAATCCACATAGTAAAAACTATGTGGATTTTCTGTTGTGCGCCGGGCAGGATTTGAACCTGCGTAGGCCGAAGCCGATGGATTTACAGTCCATTCCAATTGACCACTCTGGCACCGACGCATTACTACTATCCGTTAAGATAGTAGATTGATTGTATATAATTTAGACCTAAAAGTTAAGTGAATTATGCTGCAACTCGAGATCGCTTCGCAGTTTTCTTTTTACTTGCAACTCGCTTCTTCGCTTTTGTTTCAATAAGAAGTTCCCCATTTTTAACCGTTACCTTTACCGAGTCTCCTTTAATAGTTTTCTTAGAGATTATATATGTCGCAACAGGATTTAATATCTTCGTCTGAATCAGACGATTAAGTGGGCGGGCACCAAAACTAGGATTGTATCCTTCTTTTGCAAGATATGACAACGCTTCATCCGACACCTCTAGTACAATACCCTTGTCTAGTAATCTCTTTCGAGCTACTTCTATTCTTATCTTCACAATTTCTCTTATTGATTCTTCTGGGAGTACATCAAATATAATGGTCTCATCTAGTCTGTTCAAAAATTCAGGTCTGAAGTGATCTTTTAGACTTCCTTCAATTTTAACTTTCATTTGCTTGTAGTCATCTCTATCTGAATTATTATTAAATCCAATAGTCTCCATTTTTTGAATAAATTGAGAACCTATATTTGATGTCAGGATAATAATTGTGTTTTTAAAGTTAACAACTCTTCCTTGAGCATCTGTAAGACGTCCATCATCCAATACCTGAAGAAGAATATTGAATACTTCTGGGTGAGCTTTTTCTATTTCATCAAACAAAATAACTGAATATGGTCGATGTCGTACTGCTTCAGTAAGTTGACCTGATTCATCATATCCCACATATCCAGGAGGTGAACCAATAAGTTTGGATACACTATGTTTCTCCATGTACTCAGACATATCAATTCTTACAAGTGCACGTTCATCATTGAACATAAATTGTGCGAGAGCTTTTGTAAGTTCAGTTTTACCAACACCAGTTGGGCCAAGGAAAATAAAAGATCCCATTGGTCGATCAGGATCAGAAATCCCTGCTCGAGAACGACGCACTACGTCTGCAACCATTTGTATAGCATGCTTTTGTCCAATCACTCTCTTTGAAAGCTCTTCTTCCATTCGTTTAAGTTTCTCTTTCTCCTCTTCTATCATCTTTACAAGTGGAATTCCAGTCCAGCGGGATACTACTTCTGCAATATCTTCTCCTGTAATCTCTTCTTTCAAAATTCTTCGAGATTTCTGCAATTTCTTTAATCGAGTCATTTTAGTATTCAATTGTTTTTCTAGCTTAGGAATGGTTCCATAGTGAATTTCAGCTGCCTTACCAAGATCTGCATGCATTTGTGCAGTTTCAGCTTGATTACGAAGTGTCTCCAATTCTTTCTTATGTGCTCGTATGTCAGTCAATACGGACCTTTCATTTTTCCATTTGAGTTCTAGTTCTTTTGTTTTTTCTTTTAGATTAGCAATTTCTTTTTCTATGGCTCGAATTCTCATTCGTGCTTGCTTAACATCTCCAGACTTATTATCGATCTCATTCTTCATTGCCTCCTTTTCGATCTCTAATCGAACTATTGTACGATGAGCAGCCTCAAGTTCCTCTGGCTTATTATCAAGCGCAATTCTAAGAGATGAAGATGCCTCGTCAATAAGATCTACTGCCTTATCAGGTAAATATCTATTTGTTATATATCGAGTACTCAGATTTACTGCCGACACAATAGCATCATCAGTAATACGAACACCATGATAAATTTCATATTTTTCTTTCAATCCACGAAGAATAGCTATTGCATCATCATGACTCGGTTCATTTACAAATACCGGTTGAAATCGACGAGCAAGTGCAGGATCTTTTTCAATGTGTTTTTGATATTCCTTAAGTGTCGTTGCACCAATTGCACGTAACTCTCCTCTGGCTAGTGCGGGTTTTAACATGTTAGATGCGTCCATTTGACCGTCTGTTGCTCCGGCACCTACAATTGTGTGTAATTCATCAATAAAGAGAATTACCTTACCTTCTGAGCGATCTACTTCCTTCATGATCCCCTTAAGTCGATCTTCAAATTCACCTCGGTACTTGGTTCCTGCAAGTAATGAACCAAGATCAAGAGACATGAGTTCCTTATCTTTCAATGATTCAGCAATTTCTCCTTTTACAATTCTCTGTGCAAGACCTTCAACTACAGCAGTTTTTCCTGTTCCAGCCTCACCAATCAATATTGGATTATTTTTTGTTCGACGAGATAAGATCTGCATAATTCTCGTGATTTCTTGATCTCTTCCAATTACAGGATCTAATTTATCTTCACGCGCGAGTGTAGTGAGGTTGCGAGAATATTTAGCAAGTAATCTAAAATTCTTAGGGGCAGCCACATCTGTGACAGTCTGTGTTCGTAATTCCTCGAGTACTTTCAATACCTTATCCTTATCGATTTTGAAACGTGCCATAAGGTCACGTGCATCACCCGGTACATCAAGAATCGCAATGAAAAGATGTTCAGTTGATACAAATTCATCATTCAAATATTGAGCAACCTTATTAGAGTGATCTATTACTTGAGCCAAATCAGGAGTAATATAAATTTGATACGATGGAGAAAGTACATTTTGAGTCTCTGGAGCCTCTATTTTTTCTATAAGAGAGTCTGTGAGAAGCATTGAATCTACCTCAGGTTCCAATTTATCAACAATAGAAATAACAATACTTTCTTCTTGAAGTAAAAGTGCGGTGAGCAGATGAAATGTGTTTACATGATTATGACCGCGTTCAATAGCCAACTCATGTGATTTTTTGATGACCTCTTTCGCTTTAGTTGTAAAATGATTAAATGGTAACATTATAGTGTGTATTATATGATAATTTCAGTATTTGTCAATTCTCCTTCAGTGAGCTCTATTGCAGTATCTTCCTCTTCTATGAAGCCCTGCAATGAATCATTTACAAGAGAAAGTGGGACTATAAATATTTCTCCTGATCCTCCGGATATAAATCCAACTAACTCCCCATCACTATTAATTACTGGGTCGCCTGATACCGTCTTCTTTGCGTCGGATGTAATAAGAATTTTTTCCAAAGTCTTAGTTTCAATTTCTGTGTCTTCATCAATAACAGAGGTACTCTCAAAACCGGCAATCCTACCTATTGTAATTACCACAGGATTTCCACTAAGAGATATTACATTCTGGCCAATATTTAGAGAACTTTCTGCAGCTTGAAGTGTAGTTGCAAAAACTGGTTGATCTCCTTCAATTTCTACTGGCTGTAGATACGCATATCCATATTCATCTTCACCTAAAATTTCTAGTTCAAATGATGTGTCATCAATTTTAATGACATACTCACCAGACTGCGATACTGTAAATTTATTTGTAACAATCTCACCCCTACTAGAAATCAAAAAACCTGTACCGCTCTCTATATCATCTGTCTCATCATCGCCTTTAATATAAATAGTAACTACATGAGATAGGTTTTCATTTATTGCCTCAATTATTAAATCTTCCTCTTTTATAATTATTGTATTGGTAGTTGTAATTTCTCGTACCTCTGAAGGTAAGATTTTTTCAACAGTATTTTGTACAACCCTTGTAATTGGTTGAATTATTTCTGGAGGCGCTTGATTCATTAGCGTTACTGTTGTTATCCCTGTTGCGATCGAAGTGACAAAGCTCACCAACAGTACGAGCAAAATAAGTTGAGCTTTTGTGAGCTTTTCTATGTCCATCCCATTAGAGATAGGAAATGATTACATTTCCGTGTAACTCATTCCTATTATCATTATTGTTAATTATTTTGTCTACTACTCTTCCTCCCATATACATAACATTGTGATCTCTAACGGGATCCATCCCGTTAGAGATAGGAAATGATTACATTTCCGTGTAACTCATACCTATCGTAATTATTGTTAAATATTTTGTCTACTACTCTTCCTCCCATATACATATCATTGTGATCTTTAACGGGATCCATATAACTAAAGTATACATTATTATGTATAGTAAAACTATTTCCAACTATGTATTTTTATTATGATATGTTCAAGTATTTTTAAAACTCTTGATACATCTTTTTTTGTAGTTGATCTCCCTAAACTAAAACGAATGCTTCCCTCCTCTATGTTTGCATTTTCTCTCAATGCGCTGATGACATACGATAGTTCTGATTCATCACTCTTGCACGCACTCTTAGACGAGACTGCGATTCCCTTTGCATCAAATTCAAGCACAAGACGCTCGCTCTCAATACCAGGAAATGAAATATTAATGTTATTTGGCAATCGTTCTCGTTGGTCTCCATTTATAATGACCTCATCAAACCTCAGTATGAGTTCATGCAAAAAATATTCTTGTAATTTTTTCAGACGAGTTGATTCACTCAACTTCATCTTATCATTCAATCTAATCGACTCTTCAAAACCAATAATGCCTTCAGTATTTTCTGTTCCAGGTCTAAGTCCAAATTCCTGATTACCCCCGTGCATAATTGAAGCAAGAGGAACACCTCTCCTTTTATATAAGGCACCAATTCCTTTGGGTCCGTAAATCTTTGAGGCAGCAAAAGAAAGTAGGTCAACTCCTAATGCCTCCACATTAATATCTATATATTGAATTGCCTGACTCGCATCAACATATAAATATGGAGTGGCACTACTATTTAGTTTTTTATACTGTCTCAGTACTTTTGCAATTTCTTTTATAGGTTGAATCGTTCCAATTTCATTATTTGCATACATCACAACTACGAGTGTGGTATTTGTCTGTAATGCATCTCGTATATCAGATGGATCAACAATTCCATTATTCTTAACTGGAACATATGTCACCTCTGCTCCCTCTCGTTCCATATGTGCAAGTGTGTCTTGAACTGCAGCATGTTCTATATTAGTCGTTACAATGTGCAGTTTTTTATTATCCTTCTCATCCATTACTGCATTCAATAGACCCTTTATAGCCGTATTGTCGCTCTCGGTTCCACCGCTTGTAAAAATAAGTTCATCGGAGTGGGCATTTATTGAACGAGCTATAGTTTCCCTCGCATTCTGAATGAGTTCATTTTCTCGTACACCCTCTTTATGAAGTGAACTTGGGTTTGCATAATAGGATCTGTAATGTGCATCCATTTTACGACGCACACGTTCATCCACAGGTGTACTAGATGCATGATCCATGTATATTCTTTTTTGTGGGAATCTAAAGCTTTTTATCATATTTTATGGTTGTAAATTACGTACAAATATTATACAATTCGTCACTATGACAATAAATATAACATTACTATTTCTTGCTGGATTAGCATTTCTTGTACTGATTCTCATTGTACTACAAATTAGAACCGAACTTCGCCTAAAAAAATTCTTCAAGGGTAAAAATGGTGGAAATGTGGAAGGCCTGATTGAATCTCTCTATGTAGATATTCAAGATCTTCAGAATTCGCGTGATGACATACTTGTAACAACTGAGGATCATAATCAACGGCTGAAAAAAAGTATTCGAGGTGTCGAAACAGTGCGATTTAATCCTTTTAAAGATTCAGGAAGCAATCAGAGTTTTGCACTTGCAATGGTCAATGAAGATGGTGATGGAGTAATCATTTCAAGTTTGTATTCCAGAGAACGTATGAGCATCTTTGCAAAGCCAGTAAAACAGAATGCATCAGAATTTGAACTCACTCACGAAGAAAATGAGGCTTTAAGTAAAGCTCAACTGTAATCCTTGATTACACATACTTTTATATTATGACTGATAAAACTACTCACAATCAAACTACAGCTATTGAACGCCCTCCTATTGTGGCGGTTATGGGTCATGTTGATCATGGCAAATCATCTCTTCTCGACTACATACGAAAAACTAATGTGGTAGAAGGAGAAGCTGGAGGTATCACACAACATATATCAGCGTACGAGGTATCTCACAAAGAAAGTTCTGGTACCGAGAAAAAAATTACATTTCTTGATACTCCTGGTCATGCAGCATTCACTCAAATGAGAGAGCGCGGTGCATATATTGCTGACATTGCCATTCTTATCGTATCAGCTGAAGACAGCGTCAAAACACAGACACTAGAAGCTTTTGAGGCAATTCAAGGAAGTGGTATACCGTATATAGTTGCTATTAATAAGATCGATAAACCTAATGCAAATGTAGAGAAAACAAAAAGTGATTTAGCAGAGAAAGAGATTTATCTTGAGGGATTTGGAGGAAAAATTCCTTTCGCTGAAATATCAGCAAAAACTGGCAAGGGTGTGGATGAATTGATTGATCTTATTCTTCTTGTAGCGGAACTTGAGGAGTTAAAAGGAGAACCTTCTGCAAATGCCACAGGTTTTGTAATCGAGTCTGATGTCGATACTCAAAGAGGAATAACCGCTTCACTCGTAATCAAAGACGGAACACTAAAAAAAGGCATGTTTATCGTAGTTGATGATGCATATTCAGGTACTCGCATATTTGAAAATTTTAAGGGAGAAATTATTGAAGAGGCTACGTTCTCTTCCCCAATAAAGGTAATTGGATTTAGTACCTCACTCAAATTTGCCGGACTTACTCGAGTACCCAAAATAGGAGCTAAATTTGAGTCATTTCAGACACACGATGAAGCAAAAAAAGCACTTGAGCATTTTAGAGAGGCAGGAGAAGATACATCTGCTGCAAGAGATGTTCATAAAAACGATCCCAACAAAAAATATATACCACTTGTTATTAAAGGTGATGTATCTGGTACGATTGAAGCCATTGAAAAAGAAGTTAAAAAAATGGGAGGAGATACAATTGCATATAAAATAATCAAATCTGGCGTAGGTAGTATTAATGAATCAGACATAAAATCAGCATCGACCGACAAGAATTCTCTTATAATAGGATTCAATGTAGCTATTGATTCGATTGCTCGAGATGTAAATGAAAAATTTAAAGTAACAATAAAAACTTCCAATGTAATATATGAGATAACAGAATGGCTTGCAGATGAACTTGAGAAAAAACGTCCGCGTGAGGAAGTTGAGGAAATCAAAGGTAAGGGAAAAGTTTTGAAATTCTTTAGCAAGGTGAAAGATAAACAAGTGATTGGACTACGAATAACTGAAGGTACATTTTCTGTAGGAACTAGTGTAAAAATTATAAGACGTGAGACGGAACTAGATCGCGGTCGTATTATTGGTATCCAACAAGCTAAATCCGAAGTGAAGGAAGCAAGTGAAGGAAGTGAGGCAGGACTGCAGGTGCAATCCAAGACAGAAATTGCACCGGGGGATGTTCTTGAATCATTTATAGTAGTGACCAAATAATATGACAACGAGACAAGAAAAAGTAGGAAATTTGATAAAGGAGCTTGCCGCGTACTATATCGAAACACAGACGAACAGAACCGCACTGATTACTGTTACCCATGCAACTGTTTCAAAAGACCTAAAGAATGCTACAATCTATATTACGGTATTGCCTGAAGATAAAGAGCAAGCTGTATTGGATTTTGTAAAAAGGAAACGTGCTGACATGCGTAATTACTTGAAGAAAAAAATGGACACAAAAATAATTCCTTTTATAGATTTAGAAATTGATTTGGGTGAGAAAAACAGACAACTGATTGACCGATTATCAAAAGAGATCTAATATATAGGCGTGGTGGCGAAGTCCCACCAGAGGTGGACAGGGTTCATGCTGAGGCCATACTGGACTCGCATGATTCATACAATGTTATATAATGGCGTGGTGGCGAAGTCCCACCAGAGGTGGACAGGGTTCACACTGAGGCCATACTGGACTCGCATGATTCATACAATGTTATATAATGGCGTGGTGGCGAAGTGGTAACGCTGCGGTCTGCAAAACCGCCATGCGCGGGTTCGATTCCCGCCCACGCCTCAAGTGAGTCCAAAATGGACGAACGAGTGGTGTGGGAGTACACAAACTTCTTTGTGTACGTCGGGAATCGAAAGGCACAGCTATATCGCGCAGCGATAGCGAGCCGGGGTCGAGAATACTTATGATCCGCCAGCTGGCGGAGAATTAGTAATTCGTGACCGATTCCCGCCCACGCCTCAAGTGAGTCCAAAATGGACGAACGAGTGGTGTGGGAGTACACAACAAATTGACAACATAATATGCCGGGGTGGCGAAATTGGTAGACGCGCTAGTCTTAGGAACTAGTGGAGCAATCCGTGGAGGTTCAAGTCCTCTCCCCGGCACAAGGACTGAAATGAAAACATGTCGGGGAAGAAAACCAACTGCTTGGTTTTCGTAAGGACTTGAAAGGCGCAGCTGTGTCGCGTAGCGATAGCGAGCCGGGGTCGAGAATACTTATGATCCGCCAGCTGGCGGAGAATTAGTAATTCGTGACCAAGTCCTCTCCCCGGCACATGAGTACCGCCCATAGCCCCGACGCTATAGGGTCGGGGTCCCGACTGAAACGTCGGGACTCAGTAAACAATAAAGATCAGATATATATCCGCCTGTAGCTCAGTTGGTAGAG
>NVSU01000007.1 GCA_002401345.1 Candidatus Wolfebacteria bacterium | reverse complement strand
TATGTTGAATAATCGTCCAAGGAAACGCCTTGGATGGAAGACACCATTAGAAGTATTTAATGAGAGTGTTGCACTTACTGATTGAATGTACCTTACGATTGATTGACTTTTCTATTCATTTATGTTACTGTTTACACAGAAATATTTTGTTTCTCGACAATTAACGGATGTATAACTTAATTCTAGAATTATGCCAGTTTATCTCATTATTGAAATTGGTCTCATTATTTTATTACTGATAATTCTTGCTCTTTTAGAGGCCAAAGATTTTTTCAAAAATAGAAAAAATAAAAAAGAGACACCAATTAAACCAAAACCTGTTAAGAATCCAGAACCTAGTACGCAAGGAGGAGGAATAGCAACACTTGCGTTTACTATTATTTTGATTTTTGTTGTCTGTCTTGCATTTTACAGTGCTACATCACATCAATCAGCACAATGTGCAGAGACAGATAAATATGAAATGTATCTAAAGGACAGCATTGCTATCCCAGTGAATGGATCATATGCAATAAAATCAATTAGACAGAAGGTACTTTTAGATGGATCATATACAACAAAATTAATTAGACAGAAAGGACTTTTAGTTTCTCCTGGTGTAGAATTTCAATTTAGTTGTCCAGATTGTGTAGGTCTCTTTATCATGAAAGATAATCGAGGTAAAAAGTACGACTATGTTCAAGGGAATCCCTATGACATAGGTAGAACTATACGCAATCCATTATATACATTTAAATTCGATTCAAATAATCAAAATCGTGACAAGGCTCCGATGATGTATCTGTGGGAACAGAGAAAAATATAACATCACAAAAGCGACACATATACCGTGTCGCTTTTTTATATGCGTTGTTAATCTTTATAGATCAACTTCTCCCGTTTGAATATTTATTCCTTCGATTCCAAAACTGGCTATTATTACTCTCATAATGCCAAAGACTGCAATCATTATGGTCATTCCAACGATTCCCCACAACATATGACTCTTCCCTGTTGCCCGTTTTTCATCATTGTCAGCATTTATCAGAAACATTACCACACCGTATATGAAATATACTACTGCAGCTGCAAATAATAACAGTATAAGAGGATTAATGATTGTTTTATTAATCGCTCTTACAAGAGAACCAACGTCAGCGTATGCAATATTGATTAGACGCAAATGCATATTGCAAATTAGTTACATCCAGGTGTTCCTGGGACACATGGAATTCCAAGCGAAGGATCAAGCCCTGAACCTATTCCAAATGTTCGTGCCACAAGAGAGACTAGACCCCAAATTGAGACAATAACGAAGATTCCAATAATACCTGATACAATCACCTTTCGTGCCTCAGCCTGCTTGTCCTCGTCTTTGGCGGTTACATATTGGATTACACCATATATGAAATAAATGACTGCAAGTGTAATAAGAATAGGTATTATGGTATTCAACAACTCTGATACTTTAAATAAAATCGATCCAACAGTCTGTGCAGATGCGAGCATTGGAATAAATGCCATCATAAAAAGTGCGAGCGCAGTTACTTTGGCACCAAGTCCTGATAATTTTTGTGTCATGAAATAATGTTTTGATATAGCGATATACTCATTGAATAGTACCACTAGATCAAATTAAACTAATACATTGTAAATCAACTGCCTCACTGTGAGTTGACAAGGAATGAAGAGTTGATTGTGTAAACTCTTCAGACGATGTCAGATTACTGCATGAGGTAGTTGACCCAGCCCTAACTCTGATACTTAACCAGTAAAGATAGTTCATTGATAGTGAGCACATTACTCTAAATTACCAAATAGATTCACTATCAGAGTTAGGGCTGGGTTTATTCTTCACATCCATTCATCCTCAGAACAGACATGGAGATAAAGGGTGAAGATTAAAATATTGACCTTTTCCAATAATAATTATATCACAGCATCAAAATATCAACAGAGCGTACTGTTAATTACGCTACTTAGGCAACTGTGGTAAGACATTTCCAAATTGAAATGTATTTGAAAGAAGTCCTACTAGACCCCATACTGAAATAATCACAAAAAGTCCTATAATACCCCATAGGATGAATTTTCTTCCCTCTTCTCTTTTTGTTTGATCCGCAGCGCCTGCAATATATTGAACCACTCCATAAATGAACACCACAGTACCTGCGGTAATAAGCAATGGAACGACTGACCTACTTGCCAGGCATGTGAAAAAATTTAGAAAATCTGTAATACTCTTTATATTTCCACCACATACAGATTCAGTAATAAATTGTTCTTGTGTCGGAGGACCAAATTGAGCAAATGATGTTAGTGGTAGTAAAAAGGAAAGTAAAATGTAAATATATTTTTTCATATATAGTTATTATACCGCTTGTCTAATTTCAGCAATGGTTCCACCAATTGCTTGTGCTAATACCCATGAACCTAGCAGAATTGCAGCTCCAATTAACGTATAAAGAAATGTTTGCTTGGCAGTATCCAGTTTTTCTGGTTTACCCTGAGCTGCTACAAAAAGGAAACCTGAGTAAATAATTGCAAGAGCGACAATCGGAATACCTATAGTAAGTACTACATCCAAAATGGATTTAACAAATGACGCCAAATTATCAGGTTTTATAGGATTATTAATCGTAATTGGTATAGATATTTCCTCTGTGGGAGTTATACCACTGACCTGAGCTTGAACTGGTGAGGCGGATATAAGCACCAATAATGAACCTACTAGTATAAATAGAGATCTGTATATATTTCCACTGTTATATTTTACTAAAGTAATTATATTATTCATGATGTTATATTGTATCACTATTATTTTTATTAACTACCGAGCAATGAAAATCCTGGCCTAAGTCCAAGACCAAAGAAAATCGCTTTTACAATTAGCCATGCAGAAAGCGCAATCACTAGACCAATTAACACATTTATAAATATTGCTTTCGCTTTACTACGCTTATCTGGAGCTCCGCCACTTGAGAGCAATATGAAGCCTGCATATGCAAAAGCAATGGCTGCAATAGGTATTGCAATATTAAACAATAGAAAATCGATTACATTATTTATTAGTGTAAGTAAAAAATTAAAATCACATCGATCCTCAAACGACCCTGTAAGATTTATTTCACCTTCTTGAAGCACATAGTCTTCTGACTTTTGCTGTATATCTCCATTCACTGTTTGTATGGTGGTGGCAGGATACACTGTAGTATTACATTTGGGTACAATTCTTTTTGAATCTAGCGGCAATGGCGCTGTTGGCGTAGGTGTCGGTCGAGGTTCACTCAAGGTAGTAAAACTGTCTGAAAAAAATGATTGCTCGGTCAGATCTCTAATCTCAAAATAATATTTCGTACTCGACTGAAGTTCTGGTGCTGGAATCTCAACTGAGAATTCTCCACTACTCGCAATAGACGGTATTGCTTTTACATTAAATAATAACCCTGGATCAGGTGATGTTCCATATCTTACTCTCACCACAACACTGGGATCACTTACTGTTCCGGAAATTGTAACTGAATTATGTGTCAGATTTGATACTTGTGCTGAAACAGAAAGTAATGGTTTCAATGTAGTAAATGCAACAAGAGGAGACGGAGACACAATTGTACCAAACCCATCAGCCACAAATGAAGACTGAATGACATAGGTTCTATCAGGAGAGAGTGTATCAAGTGTCACTGGGAAAAACTCATTTGGCAGTATGTCAAATACAGTTGAGAATTCTGGCTTAGTAAAAAGTACCTTTGAAAATATTTCTCCTCCCTCCGAATCTCTCCAAAATATCTGTACGTTATCTATTGTCGACGTTATTCCAGAGATATCAACAAATACATCTGCTGAGGTCTGTGTAATACTCTCATCTGAAAATGACACATTCACAACAGGGGGCGGTATCTGAGCAGACACTACATGTCCTATAAATAACACTACAAATAATCCTATGAATAATGCTACTCGAGAAAATTTACGTAGGTATGTCATAAATAAATATTACAGTCTTCTTAAAACTATATCTAATTCATCGCTTGCTCTTGTAATTGCCGCACCTACTGTCTCTCTACCAGATACAATATCATCAACCATATCACTAAATATTTGATCTGTGACCTCAGGAGATGGATCTAACCAACTTCGAGATTGCAGTGCAGAGGCATTGAAAATTGGCATATAGGGACCACTGGCAGCTTGAGAAAGTAAGTCTCTTCGAGCAGGTGGTAATGCAAGTGCAGTTGATAACTGAAGTGAGAATTGTGGTTGAGCCATAAGACCAGCAGTGATAAATGCAGTAGTGAGGTTTGTAGTACTTTTCGAAACAGCAATTCCGCTCATTCTTCCAATTGTGGTTCTGGATAGAAAGTCTCTCGGTTGAGGAATTTGCACAAGATCAAAATTAAGATTAGGGTTCTTTCCTTGAATTTCAAATAGCTCACTTGCAT
Source organism: Candidatus Wolfebacteria bacterium (assembly GCA_002401345.1). Classification (GTDB taxonomy): domain Bacteria; phylum Patescibacteriota; class Minisyncoccia; order Phycocordibacterales; family NVSU01. Next base: position 46,959 of record NVSU01000007.1, on the reverse strand, counting down.
AACCAAAATAGAATGCAAGATCACCTGCAATAAATGCATCAATTGATGAAGGTAGTGCTTGATTCCATGAGTACGCTGGATCTAGTGGATTTGAAAAATCAGTGAAGAAATCAAGAGCTGCCTGAGCTGGCTTCACTGGCAAATCCAACGTTGAATTCAAAAGAGATACAAACACTCCTTCACTCTGTGTCACAATAGGATTTCCGAGTTGCAATAGAAGGAGTGCAATAATGTCTTTTGCATGAGTAATATTTGAAAATGTTCCAAGTGCAACTGCACTTCTCACGATTTTATTTGAACTATCAATTTGTACTAATTGTGGTGCAAGTGTATAAAATTCATCCCATGTTGTTGGTGGCTGTGAGATACCTACACTATCGAGCATGTTCCGGTTGTAATACATTACAAGTGGATCAATAGTAAGTGGTAGTGCAAGTACTCCTTCTGGAGACAAAAATAATTCAGCTTCTTGAATAAATGAATCCCTGAATGTTCTTTGTGGAAAACTTTCAAATGGGAATGGGAATATTCTATCACTCTGGCTTAAAATAGACCTCACTGGAAGTAAGATCAGATCTGGTCCTATACCAGATGCAAATGCATCAGTGAGTTCATCATCAAATGTATCCACATTTTTTTGAACATATTGCGTCGTAAATGTTCTGTTATCTCTGTTAAAGTCATCTAGTACTGTATTAAAGGTACCCTGATCAACTGTTCCCCATAATACAACAGTACCCGTGGCACCGGCCCTGCCTCCTCTGTCACCTACTTTGATTACATCAGAAAAAATCAACACACCTATAATTGTGAAGAATATAAAAATGGAAATAAGAATAATATTAAAATTTGACATAGGTTATAGCTCTTTTGCTTTCCTAAATATCATACCATAATGATGTTCACCCGCATCTATTTTTTCCTCAAATGTAAAATTATATTTTTCAAAAAAAGGACGCGACTTCTCTTCTGAGAAAACATTTTCTGACCGCGGACCTAATCCACCTACAGAATCTGTCCAATCAACAACTAATATTTTTCCTGATGGCTTGAGAATTCTGTTTAGCTCTTCAATAAATGACTCCTTGTTGGATAATTGAAATAATGTATTAGATATAATTGCCGAATCAACCGTATGATCTGCTAGTCTTGTGCCTTTTACTTTCTCAATGTCACCCCATATAACTTCAACATTGTTCAAATGACTTCTTATTGCTTCATTTTTTATTTTAGAGACAAGATCTTTTTGAACTTCGACTGCATAGACCTTTCCGCTTCCATCAAGGGCTCGCGCAGCAGACATAGTATAAAAGCCGGAGCCTGCACCTAGGTCGGCTACAATCGTTCCTTCTCGTAATTTAAATTGTTCTATATTGTGATCAGGAGTTGAAAACATATATATGTATACACTTAAAGTGTGGTAAGAGATGCAAGACTGTCACCTTTGCGCAATTTCATAATTGTAACCCCCTGAGTCTGTCTGCCGAGTGCTGGTACCGTATCAAGTTTTAGTCGAATCACCTGACCTTTTTTAGACATTGCAATTAATTCCTCCTCAGCAACAATAACTCTTCCTGAGATAAGTTTACCTGTTTTGGATGTTATTTTCGCAGTTTTGATACCAGAGCCACTTCTCTTTTGTGTTTTATATTCGCTCACTCGTGTCTTTTTACCAAAACCATTCTCACTCATAACTAAGAAGTATGCATCTTTTATACCCCTATTAATGATATCTACTCCTATCACCGCATCATCTGGTGCAGTAAGCTTGATTGCTCGAACTCCTCCAGCTGAACGTCCCATCACACGAACATCAGATTGTTTGAATCTGATGGATTGACCATTAGATGTTGCCAAGATGACATCATCTCCTTTTTCTACAAGTCGTGCAGTGATTAATTCGTCACCTTTATCAAGTCGTATTGCAATTAATCCGCTCCTTCGCACATCCTTGAAACTCTCACCCGACACGCGTTTCGCTATACCTTTTTTTGTAACAAAAATGAGTGACACATCCTTTTCTTTTGCTTCCTTGGGTACGGCAAGAATTGACGTCACACTTTCATCAGATGAAAGTTGTAAGTAGTTCATAATTGATTTTCCTTTGGTTGCTCTTCTTCCCTCCTGAATATCATACATTTTTATCTGATATACCTTACCGAGATTAGTAAAGAAGAGTAAATCACTATGAGTATTCGCCGTTAAGAAAATAGATATAAAATCTTCCTCTTTGGTTTCCAAGTCAATCACACCAACTCCTCCTCTTTTTTGAATTCTATATTCAGATGGATCAGTTCGCTTCACGTACCCACCATTTGTAAATACAAGCATCGATTCTTTCTCTTCAATCAGATCTTCATCTGATATTGCTTTAACCCCTCCTTTTACAATTTTAGTCTTACGTTCGTCTCCATACTTCTCCTTTATTGCAATAAGCTCATCAGATATGATCTTGATTATCTTGGCAGGGCTTGCAAGAAGTGTTTTAAGTTCTTTAATAAGTGCTTGTTTTTCCTTTAGTTCATTTTCAATATTTTTTCGCTCAAGTCCTGCTAATTTTTGAAGCTTCATGTCGAGAATCGCAATAGCCTGAATTTCTGAGAATTTAAATTCCTTCATTAAACTCTTTCTCGCTGCAACAGTATCTTTAGATGCCTTGATAAGCTTAATAATCTTATCAATATGATCCAATGCCTTTTTTAGACCAAGTAGAATGTGTGCTCGTGCCTCCGCCTTAGCTAAATCAAATGCAGTACGCCTCTTTACAACCTCTTTTCTATGGGCCAGAAATTCATCAAGAATAGACTTAAGTGAGAGCGTTTGTGGAATACCATCAACAAGCGCAACTATGTTGAAATGAAATGTACTTTCCAGCTGTGTCTTCTTATATATATGATTTAATACCTTTTGAGGATGTGCATTACTTTTCAGATCGATAACGACTCTGATATCTCTTGTGGATTCATCTCGTATATCTCTGATTCCATCCAATTTCTTATTACGAACCAAATCAGCGATCGCAATTATTAAGTTTGCTTTATTTACTTGATATGGAATTGAAGTAATTATAATTTGAAATGATCCATTCTTTTGTTCTATTATTTCAGCCGCTCCTCGAGTTACTACTCCACCGCGTCCAGATGCATATGCATGATTAATATCCTTCTGATTATATGCAATACCTCCAGTTGGAAAATCGGGTCCTTTTATAAATTGAGTTAAATCATCCATTGTTGCATTCTTATTTTTAATAAGATATACAGATGCATCAATAACTTCACCTAGATTATGTGGAGCAATGTTTGTCGCCATACCTACCGCAATACCTAATGTTCCATTCAAAAGTAAATTTGGGACCGCAGTTGGAAATACAGATGGCTCAGTTCGAGTACCATCATAGTTGGGTCGAAATTCTACAGTATCTTTTTCGAGGTCTCTAAGTAACTCTGATGAAATCTTAGACATTTTAGCTTCTGTATACCTCATGGCAGCAGGATTGTCACCATCAATAGAACCGAAGTTACCTTGACCAATCACAAGTGGATATCGATATGAAAAATCCTGTGCCATTTTTACCATCGCATCATATACTGATGTGTCACCATGCGGATGAAATTTTCCCAACACATCTCCAACTACCGCTGCGGATTTTCGAAATCGAGAAGATGAAGTAAGTCCCATTTCACTCATAGAGAAAAGTATTCTCCTATGAACAGGCTTTAGTCCATCACGAACATCAGGAAGTGCACGGGCTGTAATAACAGACATCGCATATGCGATGTATGATTCCTTCATTTCATCAACTATACTGATGGGAACAATGGTTCCAATATTCTCCTCTTTTTTGGGCTCCTTTTTTGCCATATATGTATGTTAGTATAGCACAAAAAAGCTATATAAAGTCACTATTTATTGGGGATTTTGTGTCCTAGGCACGATGTCATCTGAAACAGAATTAAACGTATCTGAGAGACTATTTTTAAGTAATACAAACGGCTTCGCATCGTCCTTTAATGTACTGGATCTGTTCTGATTTCTATCAGAAAAACGATATGGGAGAGACGCAAACCACAATATGAGAATACTACCAGTAATTACAATTGTAGATATATAAAGAATTCTTCGTTTCACTGAAGTCGGCTTTTCCCTAAGTTTTTTTATAAACCCTGTCATATACTATTTTCTCACATTAGAGTGTAGATGAGAGTACGACAATAGATCCTGTTTTATCCAGTAAATCCTTTTTCTTCAGTGTTAATTTCTCTACGGGTTTCATTCCTTCTTCCCCTCCTTGTTTTAGAAATATTTTTAATGCATCCTTTTCACTTCCTTTCCCATACTCCATTGGAATAATAATTTTTGATTCGAGTGATTGTGCGAGCTTGTACGCAGCCGATGGATCGAGTTCATCATTTCCTCCGATGGGTACAAAGATTACGTCTGCACTGTGTATAACTTCTTTAACATCAGCAGATATTTTTTCAGATGATATATATCCGAGAAATACAATTTTAATGTCATCAAGTAATAATGAATACACTGTGTTAATATATTTTTTATTTTCTATTGTCGTCTCTGTGCCAATTCCCTTCACAAATACATTTTGAACCTCATAATCGCCTGGTCCATTTATAAAAAATGGTTCAGTGTCTCCGTACGTAACTGTACTGATACCGTTATAATCTGGGTGATTAATAGTAGAAAGCACTACATTCGACCCAAACTTAGGAACGGCTGAGCTATACTTTGATTCCTTACTAAGTGGATTACATGCAATCACAAGATCACCTTGTTGAATTTTAAAAAATTGTTTACCTATGTATGTAATAATCATATAGAGAAGTATACGGTATACATAAAACAGTATCAAGTATTGGAATAAAAAAAGCCCTCAATTAAGAGGGCTTGATAACTGTAATTTGTAATAGTTAGATTTTTTGAAACTCATTCTTGAAAAATGTTAATGCTGCATAATAACGCTTATCAGCATTGACACGTTTCTCTTGAGTATCAATTGGCTCATAAAAATGCATGTCACATCCATTAGCCCCGTAATCGTGAAAAAATTCAACACGCTTAGGAGTTACACCACTCGACATAAAAGAAAGATACAATAGAGTTGTATTATTTTGATTTAGAATCGCAAAACCCCAACCATCATGTATTCTCTCAAGACGGACGTTGTTAAAATGTAGTCCATTATCTCCTTCTTTTTCGGCATTGGTCCAGATTTCCAGACCAAATTTTTCATCCCAACAACCTATACAAATTATTGGCTGATATTTACCCTTTTTTTCTGCAAGCTCAATCACTTCTTGTATAAGATCTTGTATTTCATTACTATCAACTGTCTCGGAGGGGATAAATCCAGCAAATGGAGCATCATCACCATAAACTTTGAACACCCTTTCCTTTTTCTTGAAATGTTCTTGTAAATCTCTCATTTGCTCTTTCAAAGGAGGAAGATCTTTTTCATCACCTGAGGAGCAGCTAAGAAACAGAATAGATATCATAGACATTAAAAAGAATAAATTTTTCATTTTTTGTATTTTTATTTCTATAAAAGAACAGTTGCTTATTTATTTTAGCTATCTAGATCATACACTATATTACAATATATGTCAATAATTGATACTTCTGATACATTAGTATATACTTTGATCATTATTAGTCGGATTTTTAGTTAACACTATATACAGAGAAGTCACGAAAGAGTATATAGATCTGAAAATCTTTGTAATCCGCCTATATAAGGGCGGAATTTTTTATTATATGGCACATACAACAGAAAACACCACAACATATACGGGTATTCAAAAAGCCCTCGCAGAGACACTCATTCCTATACACGATGATATGCTCGTCGAAGGAAAAGTAATATCAATAGATACTAATGCAGTATATTTAGACCTTCATCCATTTGGAACAGGTATTATTTATGGTCGAGAATTTATTAATTCTCGAGATATCATCAAGAACACACAAATTGGTGATGTAATTAAAGTAAAAGTTGTTGAAAAAGAAAATGAAGATGGGTATGTAGAATTATCACTCAAAGAAGCGCGACAAGCACGAATATGGAAAGAAGCAGAAGAAGCAATTGAGGAAAAAACAGTATTTGATTTACCAGTAAAGGAAGCCAACAAGGGTGGACTTATTCTCGAATGGCAAGGAATTCAAGGATTCCTTCCTGCATCTCAACTTAAACCTGAAAACTATCCACGAGTTGAAGATAGTGATAAAGATAAAATTTTGAAAGAACTCAAAAAACTTATCGGAAAAAAAATATCAGTAGTAATTCTTTCAGCACTTCCAAAGGAAGACAAACTTATTTTCTCTGAAAAGGATGAAAATCCTGAAATGAAAAAGGAGATAATTGGCAAATATAATGTTGGCGATGAAATTGAAACTGAAGTCGCTGGTATAGTAGAGTTTGGAATATTCCTAAAAATCGAAACTGGACTAGAAGGACTTGTGCATATTTCTGAAATTGACTGGGGTTTTGTTGATGATCTACGAAAAATATATAACGTAGGCGACAAAGTAAAAGCAAAAATAATAGAAGTTGATAATGATAAAATCTCGCTCTCAATAAAAGCTCTAAAAGAGAATCCATGGAAAGAATTTGAGAATAAATTAAAGAAGGGAGATATTATTAAGGGCGTGGTCATTAAATTCAATAAACATGGTGCACTTGTATCAATTAAAGAAGGAGTAGCCGGATTGGTACATAATTCCCTCTTCGGTTCCGAAAGCGATCTTCGAGACAAACTAGAACTCGGAAAAACATATGATTTTCAAATTACATTATTTGATCCCAAAGAACAAAAAATGTCACTCACCTATCTTGATGGAAAAGAATAGAAATTAAAAAAAGCCCCGTGCGGGGCTTTTTTTAATTATATAGATTCATCGCATTTGCTGGACCTTCTTTGAGTAGTACAACAACAGCTTCAGAAATTTTCTTTGAGAGCTTTTTTACATCATCCAACTCTTTCTTTTTAAAATTTCCCATGATATACTCCAATACCTTTTGTTCTCCTTTAGGCTTTTTTAATTTTCCTTTTGGTGTCGCCGGAGTTATTCCTATCCTTATCCGACTAAACTCTTTTGACTTCATTTTTTTAATTATAGACTCAACCCCTCTGTGTCCTCCAGATCCCCTATTAAATGAAATTTTAAATGAGCCTGAAGGTAAATCTATATCATCATATATGATCGCAGTATTCGCTAATTTTTTCTTTGAGGTAATAAAGCGTTCTAAACTTCCACCCGAATTGTTCATGAAATTATTTGGCTTTATAAGCATAATTTCATTCCCGTCTATCTCTCCTTTTGAGATAATCGCCTTAGCTTTAGAGTCTTTTTGCCACTCAGAAAAGTCATATTCTTCATATATATGGTCAAGTATAATACGACCGACATTGTGCCGAGTAAGGGTATATTCATCTCCTGGATTTCCTAAACCTACTAGTATGTACATGATATATGTATAATAGCACTTCACACTATGTATACAAATTATTACGCGACTGAAGATGATCTTGCGCCAAGTCATGCTTTGTATTAAAATAAAACTTTATATTAAATTGAGCCAATCACAGCTACATACCTCGCTACGCGAAACAATAATGGACAAATTTTCAAACAAAATACAACTAAAAGATCTATCAAGTTCATCAGAAGGCGAACATTTTCTGGACTTTGAAATCAACAAAGGGAAACCACATGCAAAAGACAATGTACTATGGGAACTGATAAAGTTTGCCATACTCGCYCTTCTTATAGTTATCCCAATAAGAATATTTATTGCTCAGCCATTCATAGTAAATGGTAATTCAATGGTACCCACATTCGAACACAGTGAGTATTTAATAGTGGACGAAATTTCATATCGCCTTTCTGCCCCAGAACGAGGAGATGTGATAGTATTTAGATACCCACGCGATAGATCAAAATTTTTCATTAAGCGAATAATTGGACTTCCTAATGATACCGTTATAATTGAAGGCAGTCAGATTACAATAAAAAACGATGGGGTTCCAGATGGTTTTCTTATAGATGAACCATTCGTAAAAAATAAATCAACAAATTTTTTGGAAACCACATTGGGTGATAACGAATATTTTGTAATGGGAGACAATAGAACCGCGAGTTCTGATTCACGTATTTGGGGACCAGTCGAGAGAAAGGAAATTGTTGGACGTGTAGTATTACGTCTCRTTCCACTTAATGCACTCTCATATTTACCAGGTAATTATAATCTAGATAACACATAATTTATGGCTAAGAAAAAAGTTTCATCAAAACCTAATCCTCCGAAGCTTCACTCATTAAAAGGAATGAGAGATATTATGGGTGATGAATATTACAACTATCAAGGTTTTTTTGAAAAAGCACAAGAAGTTGCAATTTACTATGGATTCAACCCTATCGAGCTCCCAATTCTAGAATATGAAGATATCTTTACTTCAAGTGTAGGTATTGGCACAGATATTATAGATAAGGAAATGTACAAACTTAAACCACCACGAAGTAGAGATAAGATCGCAATGAGACCAGAAGGTACCGCAGGGTCAATGAGAGCATACATAGAACATGGAATGCGATCACTACCTCAGCCAGTCATGCTCTATTACTACGGACCATTCTTCAGACATGATAAACCACAGCGAGGACGACTGCGTGAACTACGACAGTTTGGACTTGAAATTATGGGAACTGATAAGAGTATTGCTGACGCACTCATTATTCAAGCAACGGTACTTATCTTAAAAGAAGCTGGTGCACAAGATCTTATTGTTGAAGTAAACAGCATAGGAGACAAAGAATGTCGTCCTGTGTATATTCGTGAACTTACCTCATATTATAAAAAACATATTGCAGATCTTTGTCCAAACTGTAAAGACAGAATTAAAACAAATCCACTTCGACTACTGGATTGTAAAGAAGAAGAGTGTCAAGAAATAAAGGAAGGCGCACCCGACTCGGTGAGCTTCCTGGATCCTGAATGTAAAAAACACTTCAAGGAGGTCTTGGAATATTTAGAAGAAATGAACGTTCCTTATCAAATTAACAAAAACCTTGTACGTGGTCTAAGTTATTACACGCGGACAGTGTTTGAAGTAAAAGTTGAAAAAGAGACCGAAGACTCAGACATAGAAAATAATGATGAAGATAAAAAAGCAGACACTATAGAGAATAAAAAAGATTTCTCAGAAGGACTTGCAATTGCAGGAGGTGGAAGATATGATTATCTTGCGAAAGCTATGGGACACAAAAAAGATATACCATCTGTTGGGGTATCTATAGGTGTTGATCGTATTGTTATGTCCTCATGGTACAAGAAGCTCTCTCCTCGAATCGTGAAGAAGCCAAAGATATACTTTATTAAGCTCGGTCTTGAGGCAAAACTAAAAAGCTTGAATATAATTGAGATTCTCCGTCAGGCAAAAATTCCACTCGTTCAATCAATTACAAAAGATAGTATAGGTGCCCAACTGGCAATTGCAGAAAAATTAAAAATTCCTTATACAATTATATTTGGTCAAAAGGAGGCAATGGACAATTCAGTTATAGTCAGAGATATGAAGAACAGGTCACAAAAGACGATCAATATAGAGGATTTGCAAAAATATATTAAAACACTAAAATAAGAAATCTATCCTGTATAAAACCTATACGGGATATATTTTTATTATGACTCAAATATTACAAAAAAATGAGAAGGTGTTGCGTGAAGTTACTCAAATAGTCCCATTAGATACAATAGACTCCCCTGAGATTAAAAAAGTGATTCATGACATGAAAGAGGCATTGAGCTCACAAACAGATGGTGTCGCACTCGCAGCTCCTCAAATTGGAGTATCAAAACGAATCTTCATTATATCTGGCAAGGTACTTGATAGTACATTTGACCCTCAACGTGAACTTTCTGATACACAAATTCATGAAGACCTCGTCTTTATAAATCCTGAAATAACAAGCCAATCTAAAGAAAAGGAATTAATGCCTGAAGGATGCCTTTCCGTCCGCTACACATATGGAAAAGTGTGGCGAGCTAGCAAGACGACAGTGCGTGCCTACGATGAACATGGTAGATTATTTGAACGTGGATCAGGAGGTATTATTTCGCAGATTTTTCAACATGAAATTGATCATCTAAATGGCATTCTTTTTATTGATAAGGCTGCAGACATGGAAGATATTCCTCCAGCTGTACATGACCACACTCACAATGGAGACATCATCACATAAATTAAATATTGCGTTTTTCGGTACCCCAGAATTTGCGGTTACCATTTTAGATCAACTTAAGAAAAACAATATACTTCCCTCTCTTATTGTTACTGCACCCGATAAACCAAAAGGAAGAAAACTTATACTTTCAGCACCTCCAGTAAAAAAATGGGCACTTGAAAATACTATAGATATAGCACAACCCACAAAATTGGATAAGGATTTTGTAGAAACTATAAATGCGCATTCATGGGATTTATTTATAGTCGCAGCCTATGGTCTTATCATCCCTCAGAATGTGCTCGATATACCACACAAGGGTTCACTCAATGTACATCCCTCCCTTCTACCAAAATTCCGAGGAGCGTCTCCTATCGAATCCAGTATTCTCGGAGGAGCCACTGAAACAGGTGTAACTATCATGCTCATCGATGAAAAAATGGATCACGGACCACTACTCTCTCAACTCATAATCCCAATGAAAGGAGATGAAAATGCCAGTGAGCTCGAAATGACCCTTGCAGAACTTGGAGGTGAACTACTCGCTAAAACAATTCCTAGCTGGATACATGGAGAGTTACAAGAACAAGCTCAGATACATGATAAGGCTACATTTACAAAAAAAATGACTAAGGAGGATGGACTCATAGATCTCAATGACGATCCCACTATGAACTACAGAAAAATTCGTGCATATAAGATCTGGCCGGGAACGTATTTTTTTGTTGAAAAAAATGGAAAAAAAATACGAGTAATTATAAAAGATGCTTCAATAGAAAAGGAAGAACTTTGTATTCACAAAGTTCTTCCTGAGGGAAAAAAAGAAATGAAGTATGAGGATTTTCTAAAAGGACTATAGATTATCTTTTTGTTAATCCTTTCAATATACTCTTAAGTCGTGTCGCTCCTTTCTTCCAGAGAGCTTGTTTTCTACTTTTTGTTCGCTTTACCTCTTTAAAGATTTTATCTTTTACATCATCAATTGCTGCATAGAGATCTTCCTGATCTGAGCTTGAATAAAACATCCCTCCTCCAGGGCCAAACATTGTCACATTACAATCTGCACGATAAATCTTTCCTGATTCATGATGATTGGTAGTTTTACTTACTTCAAAATCTATATTAACCTCCCCTTCATGTTGCGCCAATAATTTTCCAAGATGCGTTATTCTTTTTTCAACATAGTCTCGAATTGAATCCGAGAGTTCCATATTTGTTGCCTTTAGATTTATGTTCATAAAAAAATTAATATAGAGAATAAATTACCTTACAGATACTACTATCTCTATGTATATAAGATATCTGTAAATTATATCACATGAACACTCAGAATTTTACTGCGACTATGATGACCGCTTATTATACGAATGTTCTTTTGAGGAATACAAAGTTCTGAGGCCATCATCTCAATAAGTCTTTTATTAGCCATATTTCTCTCAGTCTTTAGTTTTACAGCCACTTCATAGGTATCTTCAGACGCCGAGATTTTCTTGACGGTATTCCGTCCCAGAAAATCCAAGTGCAGTCGCGTTAGCGAGCTGCCTTTTTTTACAATATACTCTTTTTTGGATCCTGAGATAATTCTCACTTTTACATACATGATTGATTTTTAATGAGTACCTGTCCACTGAAGCTACAGCGTAGGTGGGAAACGAATATTAAAATCATCACCCTGTGAAATAAAATTTATTTTTAATACATTTTAACTTTTTTTCTATAAAAAAAACATTTCACTGGGGTTATGTTCCTTGAAATTCTAACACGGCACAATAATTAATAGAAATACCAAGGAATGTAGTAGTAAATCGAAAAAGAGCACGCGTAAAGCGTGTCATTGACAATGAAACACTTCCTCTATATATTTTAGATAGCATGTACACATAAAACTAAATATTATGAGAAGAAATCGACACTATCACCCAAAGACCGTTGATGAAGTGCTTCAGCAATATCTCTTATTCTTGAGTAATGATATTACACCTAGACTTACTGATGAAGAGAAATTACAAAATCGATATGCGTCTACGGACACATACACTACTTTTTTTGATGAGACGAATATAGTACTTAGTAGTTGGTATAGAAAAAATAAACTTTTCAAAAAGTTTATACAAAGTCTTTTCTATTATAATGAGACCCATTTAACTATACACCTAGAGGGTGCTGATGAGAAACTTATTAAAAGTGATCTTTATTATCAACGGTTCGAAAGATTACAGTGGGGATTGTCGCTTTGTATAGTAAATAAAAAACATAAGTCTCCGTATTTTGATTCATCGGATGTATTTACTTTATCCATAGAGGCTTACAAGCGAATAGAGAGGAATGGGAATGTCGATGTAGGCTGCGACTTATATCTACCTCTCTCATATATTCCCAAAAAGGGAAAACAAAAAATACTCGATATACTTTTTCTTTTGAGAAAAGCAGAAACTGCTATTCCCTATCTTCTTTCAAATGAGAAATTGAAAGAGCGAATAGATCAAAAAAGGAAAATTGTATATGAGTTGTAATACAAAGCCCCACGTTATGTGGGGCTTTTTTAATTTAATTTATTATTGCTGTCGTGACCATTCATAGCATGCAATACCTGTGCTCACCGCAGCATTCAGAGATTCGATTTCTGAGCTCATTGGAATTTGTACTGTGAAGTCACACATTTCAAGTGTCTTTTGTCGGATTCCATATCCTTCATTTCCTACGATTAGTACTGTAGGTGAATCAAATTTCTGCTCACTAATTTTTGTATGTCCATCCTGATGTATTCCTACAATCCAAAAGCCCATTTCTTTCAACTTCTTTAACATCTGATTTACATTTCCTATTTTTATAACAGGTATATGCATCACTGTTCCTGCGGAACTTTTAAATACAGCATTTGTCACAGGAGACTGTCTATGAGATGGAAGTATTACCCCTGATAAACCAAACGCTGCAGCAGAACGAATCATTGCACCGACATTATGTGGATCTTGTACTTCATCCAATAGTAATACTGCTGGATTAGTAGACATGTCGAGTGATTCAACCCATTTGTTAAATTCGACATACTCAAATGACCGCAGAAGTGCTACTACACCTTGATGCGCAACATCTCCAACTAGATTCTTTATATATTTATTTGAAACTGAATTAACTCCAATACTATGCTTCTGTGCATAGCTTCTGATCTGCTGCAGTATTGGTTTATCTGACGAATCCTGCATGTATATCCTTGTAATATTTGTTGCCCCACTATTCACTAATTCGGCAACTGGATTAACTCCATATACAAGTATTTTGTGTTTTATATCCTTTTTCATAATTACTTTATGTTAGTGTAAACTACCATTTAAATCACCAATTGACAAGTTTAATTGTGATGTGATAACCTTAAGGCAGAAATCGGTTGTTTAATTAATTTAAAAAAATGTCATATTACTGTAAAAAATGTGGTTGTCCTACGGATGACGAAGAAGCTGATTTTTGCACAAATACATGTGAAGAAGCCTATAATGATGCTCACGAAACAGAGAGACATAAAGAAGAAGTTTCTTTAGAGGAGTTAATCATGTACGCAGAACAAAAAGTAGATTCTGATAGACAATTAGAGATTGCAAAAGTACTTATTGAAAATGATCAATTACTTGCTACACTGGGCGGAATTCATCAATTCCTAGGTCAAGGAAAAACATCCAATGAGATTCTAAGCATCCTGGAAGGATCCGCAGACAAAATCAATAAAGGCATCATTGCTAAATCCAACGAGTTAAACGTACAATCTAAAATTAAGATTCTCACAAAAGGCACTAACTAAGTTAGTGCCTTTTTAATATATCAGCATACATGACCCTATTCATAAAATCACCTTTATAGACAGACAAATATATATACTGTATAGTCTGATTAGATTACACAAAAGCTATTTACAATGAGAACTATAATTACAGATAAGCAATTTGATGCATTCGAAACACTTATTTGGAGATCAAGAGAGATTGATAATGATATAAAACAACTCATTATTTGGTTATTTCGAAGAACCGACTATTTTAGAAACTCTGTTGCTGTGTCGATTCCTGATACATTGAGTGACCTTAGTAGTAAGAATGATTCATTAGCCAAAGCAGTATTTATGCTGAATGCTGATGCCCATTCAACACATCTTCCAGATATCATAATTGCAATGGGAAGCCTAAAAATGATCTCTTGCTGTCAGGGACTTCACCAAAATGAGATATTCAGATGTAATTTACCAGGTCATACACTTTGGATTTCAGAAGAAACCTATGATGATGACGTTGACGTTATTGATCTCGATGTGGATTCTATTCATGCGATAAATATTCCAGAAGAATTTAGAACAGAAGAAACTGTCGAATAGAATAGTGCCTCTTTAAATTTAAGCCCTCGCACGAGGGCTTTTTTATTTATCTTCTTTGTTGAATTTCCAAATCATCATCATGGACAGTAAAAATCATATCATGTATATTGTGAACAGATATAAACTAAAGCTATTTAAAATGAAACATTCACACTACATAGGAATTACAGGATTCACAAAAAGATGCCAAGTAGATCAATTAGAAGGATGTCTGAGAAACATTAATGAGCACATTAATGCGGACATGGAAAAATCTAATACTAAAATTATGATTGGTGTCCTCGCAAGCACATCTACACTCTCTGGGAAGACTAATAGATGGCCACATCTCTACCCGCGAGTTCAATATATCGGTAATATCTTTAAGGATAATTCTCGGTATTTAAATTTAATTCATTTTAATTCTAGCAAAAAGGAAGAATTATATATTGAGTTAATGCATCTGACTGAGCTTGGCGGTAAAAATCTTCACGGATTTCAACTCAATGTGTCCTGGCCTGACATAGATACTTTGGTCAAATATAAGAGTGCATATGGAAAAATGAAAATCGTGCTTCAAATTGGTGGATATGCATTTAAAAAAATCAATCATTCTCCTAGTGCATTAGTCGAGAGACTTGCAGAATATAGTCACCTCGTTGACTATGTGCTTCTCGATCCGAGTGGCGGATATGGTAGACCATTCGATCCGAAAACTATAATTGCATATCTTGAGGAGATTTATTCTAATTACACTATTCTTAAAGAAATGGGAATTGGAATTGCGGGAGGTTTCGGTCCAAACGATCGTGATCTAGATCATTTAAGAGAGGTCAAGAATGCGGGATTTAATCATCTTTCAATAGATGCACAGGCTAAAATTCTCGACAGCAATGGTATTATGAACCACACAAAAGCGTATCTGTATATAAAACAGACACACCAAATATTCTATTAGATAACATTCTATACAGAATATTAAAGCGAGCATAACAGCTCGCTTTTTTTATTGACCAGTAGTTTATCTTCATATATAGTGATTTCAGTCTTGAACCTCATAAATCTATATCATGGAAATTAAAAAAAGCCCGGATATATATTCCGGGCTTTTATATTCCCCTTTCTTCTGTTATTAACCTTACCTCTACTTCAATATCAGGTCTATCTTTCAGAAAATAATTAACTGCTCTATTCTCAAATCGCTTCTTTTTAAGAGCCTCATCGAGCTTATCTGCAAGATAGGTAAATTTATACTCATACAGAGTATCACGAGCATTTTCGATGCATGTGATATCCTTATAAATCAAACCATAGATACCTTCATGATATATACTCCTTGGATTAATAGATTTTCTAAGCGTACACTCCTTCGGAGGAGCTTCGATCAACGGCTCACTCTTTTCTTCCATAACTTCATCTTTACCATTTCCATTATGCGTAAAAATGTTATCACATGGAGGTATGGGGGTGACCGAATCGATTACGTCTATATCCTTTCTTCTTCTCAATCTTCGTATTGATCTTGTGATTATATATCCAACTGCCTGATGAGTGATGCCAAATTGTTCGCCAACTTCCTCAAGTGTAGGTTTGTACTCACGATTAATACCATAGTATGCAAGTAGTATTCTCCTGTCACGTTCTGGCAAAATCGACACGCGTTTTTCAATCTCGCTACTTAGTGACTCCTTAAGAAGCACATCATCAGGTTGAATGGAATCAGTATTCTCAATCACATCATGTAATGACCGTACAGAATATTCAGCATTGCCATTCAGTGAACTTTCTAATGAAAAAATAGTACGATGACTTTTGTTCGTCTTTAGGATTTTATTTTCATCCCAACCCAATTCATCTGCAATCTCTTTAGTTGATGGTTCTCTTTCAAGGTGATGTCGTAACAACAAATCAGTCTTCTCAATTTTTACCAACCAGGATATTTGATTATGCGGTAATCGTATCGCATTTCCTATATCATACAATCCAGCTCGAATACCTTGACGTATCCACCACACTGCGTAGGAAATAAATCTAAAACCTCTCGTCTCATCAAATCTCTGCGCAGCCTTTATTAATCCAAGATTTCCTTCATTTATTAGATCAGGTAATGAAAGACCTTGATTCTGATATTGTTTCGCAACCGACACAACAAATCGAAGATTTGAATTAATCAGTAAATCAAACGAATCCTTATCACCATTTCTAGCTTTTCTAGCAACAATGGCCTCTTCATTGATTTCAAGTACTGGAAACATTGAAACTTCTTTTAAATATTTATTCACTACTATACTATCACGAGGAGTAATAGATTTACTGATTTTAAACTGTCTCATAGCGACTCATATTTATTAATTTACTTTCTAAGCCTACTGTATCATAGATTATATAAATAAAAAGAACCCTAATTTTTTTATTGCAACATTATACAAATTGACAATGGTCTATTTATTTCGTATAGTTATATTAGAAAATAAAATATGAACCTTTAAAAATCATATATATGAAGTGGATACCGGAATATTTCAGATCAGATAAGTTTCGTATTTTACTTAGCTATATTGGACTTATGTGTGAATCAGCCCTTGTTGCCGTATTTATTGCATTTATATGTTATATATTATGGAATCTAGAAATACTGGTAAGCTGGAAGAATCAAGAACTTGCAAAACAATTTATGGGCAATATTGGAGTCATCTACGCACTCGCATCGGTTCAAGCATTGCGTGCAAATATGACGCAATACAACAATATTATTGCAAGTATTCTCGACAAGGATAAAAAAGCTTTTGTTAAAGCAAGAAGACAAGGATTGCCTATGTGGTATCACTTGGCTATGGGAACAATGAGTTTTCTTCTATTTTTAGTAGCAGTAATGACCAAATACGACACACCGCTATCTGGAGGTGTCTCTATTTTTTTACTGACATTTCTAATGTATGTATTACTTAGGATTAGTATGAGCTTAGAGGATCCCACGAAAGGAATTTGGAAGACAAAGAAAATTCCTGCTGAATTTCTAAGAGAAGAAGAAAAGGATAAAGCACAAGATAAAAGAGACAACAAAGCATCAGCTGAAAGCTGATGCTTTTTTTATTTAACTTTTTAAATGTTGGTCCTAGAATATTTTTATGCCACTTTGGACATCGGCATCCTGAAACACACACACAGCAACACATTGTTCAGTACAAATCGCATTTGGATCAGGATTATGGCGACACACTGATTCACAACTTAAGAATTCACCACTGGATTCCTGACACCATTCTGCACTTCCATATTCGCATTCATTGTATTCTGACAACCACTCGCCTCCACTTTCTTCACATCCCTGAGCCAAAGCTACTGAAGTATCTAGGGGGACACTAGCGGTGCGTTGCGACAGAACAATTCCTCCGATAATAAGAATCGCAATTATTATGAGTATTGATAATGACGAAATTCCTCTATTTTTTTCCATGGTAAATGTATACATTGCCTACCGAAAGGTGGGCAATTATTTTTATACTTTTAAATTTTTAATAAACCACTCAGAGGCAAGTCGAGCGACCTCTTCAAGTGCTCCTGATTCCTCGAATAAATGCCCTGCACCCGGAATTATCTTTAACTCCTTTTTACTTTTCAATTGCTCGTATGACTGTTCATTAAATGAAATCACCACATCATCATCTCCTCCAACAATCAGAAGCGTGGCTGCTATTACATGATCAAGGTGATCCATAGCCAAGTCAGACCTGCCACCTCTAGATACAACTGCCTTTATTTGTTCTCCTAGAACAGCTGCAGCTTGAAGTGCAGCCGCCGCACCAGTTGAGGATCCAAAATAACCAATTGGTAGGTCTTTTATTTCGGGGATCTGTCTAGTCCACACTGTAGCTTGTTCAAGTCTTTCTGAAAGAAGGTCAATATCAAACACATTCGATCGATCTGCCTCTTCTTCGGGTGTCAAAAGGTCCATAAGAAGAGTCGCTAAGCCTGCTTTTTGAAGTACATTCGCAACGAAGTTATTTCTGGGACTCAGCCTGCTGCTGCCTGATCCATGTGCAAAAATAACCAATCCTTTTGCTTTTTCTGGAACTTTTAAAATACCTTTTACCACTACATTATTTTTAAGTTTTAGTTCAATATCTGCCATAATTTTAATAACTCATTAGGCAACCTACGCTCCGCGTGTAGTTATATACTCAGCAATAAGTGACTCAATTGAAAGGACAGTGATCCTCTCTTCAGAAAGACTCAGTGTGCGTGAAATAGTATCAGTTGTATAGATGTGCTTCACTCCAAGTGACCAGAGTTCTTCCCATTGTGTTCCGGAAAAAAGCCCGTGTACTACTACAATACTGATTTTGTCTACTCCACCCTCTTTAAGTTTTTTGACTGACTCAATAAGTGTACCTCCTGTATCAAGAAGATCATCAATAATAATTACTCGATCTTCGATCTCACCATGTAGATCCGAAAGAATCACTGCATCCTGTGTTCTTGTTTTTTTAAAGTACGCGATCTCTTTAGTAAGACCAAGTTTCTCTCTAAATGATTCGGCCAGTGGCACTGCTCCTTCGTCGGGAGCAACTAGGGTAACGTCCTCCTCTACTACTTTAGCTAATTCTTTTGCAAATATATCTACAGACGAAAGTGAAATCAAGGGAATTGCAAAAAGTGTAACTACCTCTGGACTATGAACATCAATAGTAATCACTTCATCCACTCCAGAAGCCTTGAGTGTCTCTCCAATCCACGAAGCCGCAACGCTTTTACTGTCCCCCTTATTGTCTTGCCGAGCATACGAAAGATACGGTGTTATCACGGTAATTTTTTTTGCACCATATGTCTTTAGAGTATGAGTCAAAAGAAGAAGCGTAAATAACTCATCATTTGTCGGTGTGGTGCCTCCAAGCGCGATGCATTCCTGTCCTTCAACAGATGTTTCTAAAGTTATCGATATTTCATTATTTGTAAACCGTTCAACACTATACGTACCAGATACAACCTTTCCTTCTTTAATAAAAGAACGGGCCATGTATTCATAAGTTGAGAGCGAAAATAAAATCATTTATTAAATGTATTAATTAATTCAATTACTTCCTTATCTTCAACCTGAGGAAAATCACTATAATATGCTCCAACTGAACCCAAATACATAGTGGGAACATCAAGTGCGACTAGATCTTCAATTTTCTTTTTAAATTTGTACGCCATTTCAGAGGGAATAACAGGTACTGCAACTATAATATGCGTTACACCTTTTGCAGCTATTTCAGCAATCGCAACTTCCATGGTAAGCCCGGTGGCTACCCCATCATCAACAAGTATAGCAATTGTATCTTTAGTTACAGGAATCGTCTTCCCTTTCATATATAGTTCTCTTCTTCTCTTTGTTTCCTTTTTCCCTTTTTCAACCTCCCTTTCGAGCCACTTTTGATCTAAGTTTGGTCTTTCTAATTCACTACACACCAGTCCATCTCTTTCTCCTATAGCACATACAGCATATTCAGGTTGCATAGGATGTCCAATTTTTCGAGTGATAACTAGGTCAAGTGGAGCATTAAGTTCACGTGCGATCTCTACTCCCAATACGACTCCGCCTCGCGGAAGCGCATACACAACAGTATTACTGTTTTTGTATTTCTTAACCAATTTCTCAGCTATCTTTTTTCCAGCTTCTATTCTATCTCGAAAATGCATACGCGTACTATTAATATTTCCCGATTTTCTTCTGAAAATCGAGGATCCTCGATTTCGTTCAGCGATATTGGGACTTACTTATATACTAAGTATACCCCGTCTACCGGCAGGCAAGCAAGAAGTGTGAAGAAATAAAAAAAGCCCGTTATGAAACGGGCTTCTTCTTCTTTTTCTTCTTCTTGTTTATCCGCACTATTGCAAAGAAAGTTCCTGCAATCTCTACCTTTGAAGGATCTAATTTGTGTTTTCTAAGATACTCTAATAGATCTTGGATTGAAGGATTTCTTTGCTTACCTGAGGGCTTTGATTTATCCTCATAGTAACTGTTGATTCCAATAAGAATTTTATTCTTAAGAGCAGGACAATGTGCAGACTCATAATGATAAAACTTATCTATTCTTTTAGTTGGTGGCATGTCTTTAAGTTTTGTTGAACAATTCTTTTCACTTGTATAATATCTAATTTATATGATTTTGTCAATCTACCCTTATTCTTTAATAAATGAAAAAGCTCTATCAGTTTTGATAGAGCTTTTAATTTTATGAAAAAATTTAAGGTGCCTTTTCTACAGAATTTTCTATTTCTGTTATTCTGTCTATTATTATCTTAGTTATATATTCCCAGGTTAATGCACTTTTGGGACATGACTGTAGAGAATAAGTAGTACAGTTTTGATTTTCTCCCCCATCACCATCCCATTCAAAATAACCTAAACCAAAAGCAATACCATAGTAGCAGAAAAAATATGTATTTCCGATCAAGAATTTTCTCTTATGTCCGGGTAATGATGAATCAAATGAAAGTAAGAATGCAAGCTGCTCTTTCTTTGGCCAATCGCTGATTTTCATATCTTCCTCAATATAGTCCCCTTCCTTAAATTTTTGCTTCAACACATCAAGATCTAAATCCTTGTCGTATGGCATTTTAATTATTATTCTAGGAGATACATTCTTAAGATAGTGAATCCATTTTGCAATATTTTTTTCTGCATACTGAGGTATCTTAAATGGTTGTGGGCATTTAGGAATAATAGTTCTTTTTTTCATAACGCCTCTATTTAATTATTAAATCTGTTTTCTACCTTCACCTTACCATAAAACTCATTACAAGTTATCTTCATATATATGCATTATTTGAATTGACAGGATTTTGTTTATATAGTAATATAGTTGAGTCATCAGGGTTGTATACCAATCATCACTTGGTGAAACCCAGATAGCGAGACTTTAAAAGGCTTATATAGCCACTCGCATCTCTAAAAAATTAATAATTAATAAATTCAAGCCTATCTTCTTGTAGATAGGTTATATATTCAATATGACTCAAACATCATCTCGAACACGTTCGAACAGTAAAAATAATTCATCAAAAAGAAATTCAAGAGGCGGCAGCGGTTCGTCTTTTAAGTCTTCCCGTCGATCAGGAGGAAGTGGTTCCTCATTCAAATCAAGTAAGTCTGGTAGATCAGGAGGAAGCGGTTCATCATTCAAATCTAGTAAGTTTGGTCGTCGATCAGGAGGAAGTGGACGACCATCCAGAAGTCGAAACGGACGAAATCCATCCGGAAACAGAGGAGGCCGAGGCCGAAGTGGAGAACGAATTCCAATAGATAAATTTATAAATACAAACCCTAAAGCTGCTCAAGGTGCACCTGTAATTGAGGTGACACACACATTCAGTGACTTTGGTTTTGAACTTGATTTAGTTCAGGCAATAGACGGACGTGGATTTGTAAAGCCCTCCCCTATTCAAGACCAAATAATTCCACACATCCTAAAGGGACGTGATGTTATTGGTCTTGCCAATACTGGTACAGGTAAAACTGCTGCCTTTCTTCTTCCACTTATTAATCGAGTAATTGAAAAAAAGGCACAAACTACACTTATCATGGTTCCTACTCGAGAACTTGCTGATCAGATTAATGATGAGCTCAAAAGTTTTACTCGACGAATTAAAATATTTTCAACAGTATGTGTAGGTGGTACACCTATTCGTCCACAAATTCGTTCACTAAGACAACATAATCATTTTATTATCGGAACTCCTGGAAGAATTATTGATCTTGTAAAACAAAAAGTTCTTATTCTCAATAAAATAAATACCATAGTACTTGATGAAGCAGATCGAATGCTTGATATGGGATTCATTAATGATATGCGATATGTAATGTCACATATGTCAGAATCTCGTCATACATTATTCTTCTCTGCTACTATGTCAAATGATATTAAAGCATTGGTTAATGATTTTCTGCGTGATCCTGCAATTGTGTCTGTTGTCCAGACTCGAATAAGTACAAATATAGCGCAAGACGTGGTTAGAATTGCGGGACGAGACAAAGTAGATGTACTCAAGGATCTCTTGAAGGAACCAGAACTATGTAAAGTACTAGTCTTTGGACGAACAAAGCACGGAGTGGATAAATTATGTCAAAAACTTAACAAAGGCGGCGTTAATGCTGAGTCTATACATGGCAATAAATCACATTTCCAACGAAAGCGGTCACTTGATAGATTTAAATCTGATCGCGTGCAAGTATTAATTGCAACTGATGTTGCAGCGCGTGGTATTGATATCTCTGAGATTAGTCACGTCATTAATTTCGATATACCTGATACCTATAATGATTACATTCACCGAATAGGTCGAACAGGTCGCGGAGCGCACGAAGGAAAGGCACTTACCTTTGTGGGATAAATTAAACAAAAAAAACACCTCTACGTTGAGGTGTTTTTTTTAATTTCATTTTCATGCCACAGAAAGAGGAAGTTGAACATAAAATGTTGATCCTTTATCTTCTATGGATTCAAACCATATCTTTCCATTCATTTGTTTGACAATTGATTTAACAATATAAAGACCAAGACCATTTCCGTCAGTATCATACTTTTTTATATTATCTACTCTGAAGAATTTTGAAAATATTTTGGAGTGATGACTTCTAGGTATACCATATCCAGTATCTGAGACCGTAATAAGAATATGTGGTTCTTTTTTTTCAATGGAGAGCGTTATGGTTCCACCAGAGCGATTATATTTTATTGCGTTTGAAAGTAAATTCTGAAAAATCATTCCTATAGCCTTTGAATCAGCCTGAATTTCTGGAAGAGTTTGATCATAGTGTGTACTCAGTGTTATTTTTTTTAGACTCATCTGCGTTGTGAGTTCATCTATTGTACTATCAGCTATCTTTTTAAAATCAACGGGTTTTATATCAAAAATAAGTGTCCCAATATCAAGCCTAGACACATCAAGGAATGCATTTACAAGTTCCACCATTCGTTTATTATTTTGATAAATTTTTCTTAAATATTTCTTTTGAACGTCCCTATTTATACTTGACCCATCATCAAGTAACATCTCAGTATACCAGCTGATACTTGAGAGTGGAGTACGTAATTGATGAGATGCAAGAGAAACAAATTCAGTTTTTGCACGATCAATCTCTCTTTCCCTTGTTATATCTCGAAATACAATAACAGCTCCTACAACACCTCCGCCACTATCTTTCAATGGAGCAGCACTCACACCAACAGAAACTTTACTTCCATCTTTTCTGATTAATTGTGTGTGACTTAACACTTCCTTAATCTCACCTGTTTCCATTGCATCTCTAAGAAAAGAGTCATTAGCCTTTTCTTTTTTTTCCGTAACAAATTTCAAAACATTTTCATATGAGTTACCGAGAACCTCTTGAGAACTAAACCCGGATATTTCTTCTGCTATTTTATTAAACATCGTCACAGAATGCTTCCTATCAATAACAAATACTCCATCACTAATACTTTGTAGAATAGCACCGATCTTCTCTTTTTCTTTTTTAAGTAACGCTATCTTCTCTTCTAGATTTACATGCGACTTTTTCAGGTTAACTACCATACTATTAAATGCCATGGCTAATTGTCCTACTTCATCTTTCTTGGAAAGCAACAAAGGATCGATCTTTATATCCAAATCACCCCCAGAGAGCGCACTTGCGTTATCTGTAAGGGTGCGAATTGGCCTTGCAACTGCTTTACCTGCAAAAAACCCTAAAGTAATATACAGTGCCAATAACGCAGAAGAAAGTGCAGCAATGGAAAATACTATTTTATCAAGTGGTTCAAATGCTTCACTCTTCCCTATTTCTGCAAGTAAACAGACCTCATGTCGTGCAATCCATCGATATCTACCTATTACCTCTTCATCAAGATAATTCTTATATATGCCGTGTTGTGTTTGCTTCTTAAGACAATTCTTCACTGAATCTGTATGAATAGCTTTTCTTAAAGCGAACCCTTCATAAAACCGAGACTCTGTAACCATAAAGTTAAACTTGTTGACTAAATATGTCTCTCCTGTCTCTCCTAGTCCCGTTTTCTCTACCATCAATTCTGAAATATCTTCTAAATTGACTCTTCCTGCAAACACATTAATAACCTCGCCCTCCTTATTTCTAAGAGGAAGTCCTATTGTCATTGCAGGTTCCTGAAGTGCAGTGTCGTAATAAAAACTCTGAACAAATACTTCTATTTTACCCTCACGAAAATAATGTTCAGAGTATTTTATTTTACCCTCTTGAAGCGGATCTGTGGAGATTACAACTTTCCCCTCAAAATCCATAATAAAGAATTCCAAGAAATCACGATCAATTTGAAGCTTATTTATTAGTATGTCCTGTATAGCTTCTTTATGCTCGTCTTTTTGATATGTATTAAAATTAATCAGATTATTCAATAGTGCTTCATCGCTACTCAGAACTATAACATCGTCCATCTCTTCTGAAATAAAATTATTCAACTGATTCTCTTTTAATATAGTGATACTCTCCAACTGTGCCACTATCCTTTCTTCTATAGCTTGTCTGGTAATAAAATAATAAATAATTCCTCCTATTGTAATACCAATGAAGGATACAATCCCAATTATTAAAAGTAACTTAGTTCCTATTCTCATTTATTTATTAGTTTATGTAGATTTCTTTTAAAAACTTCATCGTATATGCATCCTTGCTATTCATTTTTTTGTTGAGAATATTCTGTTCTAACAAAATATCATGAATTCTATCCCACTCTTCCTCTTCCATCCATCCAAGAGGTGAATCGCCTGTATGAATTAACGGTATAGAAGTTGTAAATAAATACGTCTCATGACTTTGTGTCCTATCTGCAGCATAGGTGAGCGTAATATCAATAGCTTCTTCTTCATTCTCTATCGCATATTGCCAACCTTTTAGTGTTGCTCGTAAAAATCCTTCAACAAGCTCTGGTCGTTTCTCTATTGTCTCTTCAGTGGCAAAAAGTACATCAGCATACATATTCACTCCATAATCCGCCATCAATATTTTATTGACCTCACGTCCAGCTGCAATTACTTCATATGGTTCATTAATAATGTATCCAGTTGAAACATCTGTAGTACCGTTCAATAACTCCGTTGCATCATATCCAATCGTCACCTCATTTATTTTCTCTCGATCAATGCCTAATTTTTCCATCATTGCAAAATATAGTAAATCAACATTCGTTCCTCTTTGTAAACCAACTGTCTTTCCGATAAAATCTTGTGGTTTTGTGATACCACTTTCCTTCAGTGCATATGCAGCAACGGGATTAGTTTTAAATATTACAGCAAATGCTCGTAAAGGAACTCCTTTTGAGCGTGCAAGAAGAAGTTCGTCAGCACCGGAAATTCCTATCAAAGCTCTGCCTTCTGCAACAGCTTCAATTGTAGGATCCTCAAAAGAAAACGGAACAAGGTTGACCTGTAAACTTTCATCTTTATAAAAACCTTTTTTTTGAGCAATATAATTACCTGCAAACTGTGCCTGATGAACCCATTTAAGTTTTACTGTTATATTCTCTATTTTTTTGGATGCTTGTTCTGGGGCAGGACGTAGAAATGTAATTACAAAAATGCTAGAAACAATAGAAAAAAGAATCAATAAATCTCTAATTAGTATTTTTTTATTCATATTTTTTATTGCATTAACTATTAACCGTGATGGATTATTAGGAGTTTTATTTATTAAAATCCATATGATAAATATTTAATGGCGTGCACAAAAAAAACGCCACAACTATGATAACTGGTGTTAATCACAATTATAACGCTGCTTTAATTATATAAACTATAGAATTATGTGACAAGTTTTGTCTGGGTAAAACCCTTGGTATTAAAAGGCATAGAGTACAGCTCACTTAACGTAGGAGTACTGTTGCATCTAAGATTCCTGAAGCATTATCAGGGTCTAGAATTATATGCAAACCAACTCCTATTAGGATTATCACTATAAATAACAATACGGATTGAAATTTTTTAGGAATATTCATATATAAATATTCTATCATACATATGTGATTTTTAGGCTCAGATTTAAATATTCGTTTTGTTTATAGAACATATCTCTTGTATACAATAAAAAATCCCCACTCTCTAATGAGTGGGGATTTTTTATTGCATATTATTCATTTTTGCCTCAATCTTTGCCCTCGCTATCATTAAACCAACATCTCTGGGATTTTTTTTATTTTTTATACTTTCTTCAATGACACGTGTGGTCATTGTTACAACTTTCTTTCGTATCAATTCAAACATTTTATCAGGACTGAACCCTCGATATTCAGCATACGAAGAAATTACCCCACCAGCATTTGCTACAAAATCTGGAACAATTAATACTCCTTTTTTAAATAACTCCTTTTCAATTTTATCTTTCATAGGAATATTAGCACCTTCAATGATAATTTTTGCTTTAATTTTATTTTTATTTTTTTCATTAATTACATCAGTTACTGAAGCAGGAATTAAAATATCAACGTCCAAACCAAATATATACTCATGGTCAAGTTTTTTCTTTTTCTTTAAATTTACGGCACTGACATCTCTTTTTTTTAATCCTTTTTTATTTACGATTGTTCCCTTTCTGTTTGCGACTGCGATGACCTTTGCCCCTGCGTCCCTAAGATATTTAAACGCAAAACTTCCGACATTGCCAAAGCCTTCGATTGCAACTGTTGTCTTTTTAATATCAAGACCCATAAGCTTCGCCGCCGTAATTGCTGACTGAGCCACACCAAATCCTGTACTTCCTAATTCATGTGGTAAGCCACATTTTTTCGCGCTTTTATTTGATGCCTTTGTGCAATAGTTTGAGGGTTTCCCAGTTGCTGAGTTCCATTTACCAGTTGCTTCAACAAACCATTGCATTTCCTTTTCACCGGTATTCACATCGGGTGCAGAAATATATTTTTTAGGCGTAAATATCTCAATGGCTTTAGCAAAACTTTGCATATATTGTTTTTTTAATTTTTCGGACCCTCCAGGCCATACGATTCCCGCTTTTGCACCACCAAAAGGAATATCTATAAGCGCATTTTTCCATGTCATAGTTTGTGCCAGTCTTCCCACTTCCTCCTTAGTTACATTCTCCGTCATGCGGATTCCTCCCTTGCCGGGACCCATAATAGTATTATCAATTACTAAAAAACCCCGCATATTAATTTTAGGGTCATACACTTCAACAATATATTCTGGTCCAAATTTGTGTTTCATATAATGATTTAAATATTTTTTAATTTATAAATTTCTTATTACGTATGTGAGTTACTATATTTTTTAATGTTGGTAGTTCATTTTACTCAAAAAATGAAATAAAACAAACTTCATGATTTTAAGTGCGCATACACACTCCAATCTTCATGATACTACTATTGACAATTATGTATAAGTTTTGTATAAATAAGATAGATATATACATTTTGAACCTTAAAATAAGCGCTATGAAAATAATTTTGATGCTATACGCATTTGTGTGTGCAGTTGCTTCAAGCTACTCTCAGGAGAATTCTATATGCTCAACAGAGCTTCCTGTGGATAATTATTTTGGTAGGGGCGATACTATTTACACAGGAGAAAGAACAGTTGGATGGTATAGTGGTTCCGAAACAAAGGATTTTAATCAGGAATCAGAATGGCTCCCTAGAGAAATACAGGAGCACTCCTCATTTAGATTAAATGTTGTGCTCTCATTTATTCTCGAGTACTATGGAATTCCTTACGACAGCATGGTATCTAATGAAAGGAAACTCTCAGAAAAGATTCGAAGCTATCAACTCTACAAATATCATACGGGAATAATTTTAACTAATAAAATAGATAAAAACTATGACTACATTGTTGGACAAAAAACAAGAAATGAGCTGGCGAAAGATTTAGATTCTATCTGTCAAAGTATGAATGATGAAGAGTATGAAGTAGACTATATGAAAAAAGATTTAGATTCTATGTCTCAAAACATAAGTCATGAAGAGCATGAATTAGACTCCATGAGGAAAGATTTAGATTCTATCTATCAACGTATAGATGAAGTACAGCACAAAATAGACTCTGTGAAGAAAGATATACATCTCGTATCAAATGACACTTTGACTAACAAAAAAGTATCTAAAGATAGTCGTTTTGTATTCTTTCAATTTGTGTATGGATTTGGATTAGTAAAGATAGATGATATTAATCATGATTTGGAATACTTTGATGGAGCTGTAGGCCTTCGAATATTAAAGAGATTATACCTAGGTGGAAGTGTGAGATATGAAAATATCAAATTATATGGAAGAGATATATCATATGGAGCATTACTTGTGTATAATTTTGCTGAAAACAAGGAACTCCCCTTTCCTACTATTGGATACCAAATAGGTTTTGGAGAGATCATATATCATTCTATACTCATGCACGTAGAACCGATAAAAAATTTCGGCATAGTAGGCAAATATACTTTTTCTAACCCGTCTCTAGGGATCGGATTTAGGATCACTCTATAGACAGAGCCCTTTGAAATATTCAAAGGGCTCTTTTTTATTATTTAAAATATTTTCAATAACAACAGTGTAATTAAGCCCAGTATTACAATTACATACACAGCCACTAACCCAATACTGTTGTTGAATGTAAGTCTACTTAAATGAGGGAGTCGTAATTTATATAAAATATTGTCTATTAAAACCAATGGGTAAAAAACCGGCAAAGATGCGTTATACGGATAGATCTTAGATACTGATTCACTACGATTGGTTGCCTGATTGCTCTGTGTAATTATTTCATTTGCAGCCCTTGTGCCAGCTTCTGCCGCTGCCTCCATACAATAAATATATCTGTCTGTTTTGGTATACGCCGTAGCAAATAATAAATTGGGGACTTCAGTAGTCGTACTTGGCTGATAAGACAGTGAATCTATATTGTTACTAAATTTAGGCTCCCAAGTATCCATGAGGCCTTTTTCTTTATCAAATTTATAACTATCCCAAATATAAAATAGGATTATCTTCGCGGTGTCTATGGTTCCCCCATCCTTGGTTTTGATGCTGGACATGTGATATGATCGGCATATTTGAGCCCACACCTCATCTTGTATTTCGCTTTCAGTGCACTTAATAAACGGTTTGTCGTGAACAATCCCCTTGCTATCGGTCTGACAAACTGCAACAGCTAAAAAGGTTTTGACACGCGTATCGGTGCAATATGCCTTACACCATATATCATCTTCCGGCTCAATAGTAATCCCCCATGGGGTATCAGGCAGGGCCAATACAAGCTTCTCTTTGGTCGGATATACAATGCCCTGATCCAAGAAAATCCCGATAGATAATTGTATCTGTCTACAACGCTTGGCTAAGTTAATAGTGTTCCGTAATGCCGGCACTTTTAACAATTCTTTATTTTTTGATGCGATATCCGCAATCGCTTCAACTGACATAGCACACACGAAATAATCCGCATCTTCTACTTTTTCTTCCTTGGTGACTTTATCTTGAACTGTAATACTGTGGATCTTACCATCTCGCATGTTAAAATCTTTTATTTCACTATTTATTTTAATGCTCACACCACTGCTATTTTGCAAGTATTCAAGCCACTCATCAAACCACCCGTCGTTAGTCGGTTTGCACATTACATATAATGCACTGCTTCCGCCCCACACTCCACCGAGTAACATCTTGACCATTCGAGCGATAACGGGAAAGCTCATATAGGTAGGATCCATACCCAGTAACGGTGCCATAAGTCTGACCAGGTATTTATTTGCCTCAGGTGAAAGATCTGTGCAATATTCCTTCCATGTGAAACCGTCGAGCGAATCCATTCTTGCGGTTGACATCGTCATGCAATACAAAATCTTGTTGAGTATCTTTCGAGTGTCTCCTTTCTGAAAATCCCTTGTGATCTCCCCCAAGTTATTATTTTTAGAAAAAATGACTTCTTTTTTATCAAATCTGGCAAAAATAAATGTAAATACTGTCACCAAATTACTCAATACTGTCTTCTTTTGATCTTCCCGTAACGGTATTTCATTAAGTATCCTCAGTAGATTCTTATACTCCGCGCCATAAATCCTCCACGAATATTCCACCGGATATTTATAGGACATCTGGGGATCGGTATGATACATACTCCGAGCGAGCCCACCCACAATATCATTTCTCTCGTATACAGTCACATCGAAATTTCTCTTTGACAATTCGTGAGCTACGGTTAGTCCACCTATACCAGCTCCACATATTATTACCTTCTTCATTACTTAAGTATACCCCGTCCATCGGCAGACAGGTAATAAGTTTTAGAAAATAAAAAAAGCCCCTTCAATTGAAGGGGCTTCATGAAAATACTCATGGGAACAAAAGACTCATTTCAGGAAAATTGTGGTCCTTCCAGCAATATGATCCAAACCAAGAACACCAAAGGTTATTCTGTCGAGTAGGACGTTCACATCAAGGTTGTCTACAGTGATGGAGATTGTTCCCTCCGTCTCACCTTCCCAGTCAGCAATGAAACACAATTCACCATCTTTAATTTCAACCTTTTCGAGCACACCACTGGTTTCAAAGCTAGGCATTCTTTCTTTATACTCTATTCGTTTGCCTTGTAAAAGTTCTTGGTTTTCTATAATTTGCCCCAATATGCCATCGCAATTATCACCAACAGCCTTCATCTCGCCCTTAGATACCCTGTCATCAATAGTATCTTTAATTGAGTTATATTTGGCACAACTCCATCCATTACTAGTCATCGTTAGATATCGGCATGTTTTTTTACCTTTTCCAGGCTTACATGTTTTTTCAATGTGTTCGTCCTGAGGAAAACTTTTCGTAGAACTAAATATTGTTTCTTGCATTTCTTTTTGTTTTTAGTGAACTTAATTTATCTGACCTCACACTACCACAAAATTTGCGCATTGACTAGTGTATCGGAGTCCTGTATATTGAGATCAGATATGAACCAATAAAATTGAATAAATGGAAAAATTTAACATTTGTAACACTTTTGAATTCCGAGGAAATGAACTTAATATGTTTGGAATGAAATTTGAGAAATTATTTTGCTCCGATGACTGGTCTAATACCAGTGATCTCAAAAGGGGTAACGTTAGCTCATACCATGATTGTCCAGATGGAACATCTCTTTGGGATCTTAATACATTAGACAATGGACCAATAGATGTGTCTGTTGTTTCTATGTCTGAGCACTGTTCAAGAGCGGAGATGTTTGATTTCATGAAAGTGCATTATGGATTTCCAATATCACGAGATAATCTTTTCATGTTATTAGAACTTCGTCCAAAAGAACTCTTACATCATAAATATATTATTGCTCCAGCCGAAGATATATGCCTGCCTAATCATGCAAATGGAGCTAAGATATATCCGATGAT
The DNA here is from genome assembly GCA_002401345.1 of Candidatus Wolfebacteria bacterium. Lineage (GTDB taxonomy): Bacteria > Patescibacteriota > Minisyncoccia > Phycocordibacterales > NVSU01. Next base: position 15,007 of record NVSU01000007.1, on the reverse strand, counting down.
TAATGTAAAAAATCCAACCGAAGAAGGAGTCTCTGTTCATACAGTAGATTATGACTGGATGTTTTTAAACTATAATGGTTGCTCTACTCCGCCAGCATTTGTATTTATGACCTACAAGGAACCTTTTATTTGTGTGCGGTGAGTTATAAAATAATTATCAAAGCCCCGTCTATAGACGGGGCTTTTTTATTTACACTCCCCGCCCGACTGAACGTCGTTCGGGCAGGTTCACAATCAAAATACAATTAAGATGAGTAAGAGAACGTATTATAAATAATATTTACTTAATCCTAATTTATCATACAGTGATCGCATTTTTTTGAGATGTGGGTGATTTTCTTTCGTTGCCTGTATGTACAACCCTCTAAGTAGAGCTTCACCATGAGAGATACTCAATTCAGATTCTTCTTCAAGTCTATCTGAAATATCATGACCAGCTCTGATTATTTTATTAAATGCACTTTGCATTTCATGTGAGTCAATGTTCCATGCAATACGTTTTAGTTCAACGGTCCATAAAATAGCCCTAAGCAGCTCCGTCTTATCGTTAATGTTAAATTTCTCCGACAGTAAATAATCAAAAAGATCTTCTGATTGATAAAATCCATGTTTAATAATTTCAGCTATATTTACATGCAGCACATTATCAGGAAATGTGTCTAGGAATCGAGGATCAACTACAATAGCATTAGGTTCAAAGAAACTTTTATAAGAATGCTTTAAAAATTTACCATCTTTAATAGAATTAAGTCTGATCTTTCCTCCCGTTGAACTATCTGACATCGATAGTGGTGTAGTTGGAATATAAATAAGATCCGATTTTGTGTGTTCGGCAATATATCCAACTACATTTTGAATTAAACCCCCACCTATACTTACAACAGTTTTCTTAGTTTTGTCAGATAAATTTTTACTAATAAATGCATCAGCAAACGTATTTGTTTTAGTTTCAAATTCGCTTGATTTCAAAAAATATATCTCTTTTCCATCAAGAAACTCCTTCAAAAAAACTATATTTTTTAGATCTTCATCTACTAGAAAAATTGAATTTTCATCGAACTCATATGTATCGATTGAGGTAACCATAAATCTATATTCTGAAAGCTCCCTAGATCTAGGGTGGTTAGTGGGTACTGAAAAAATTATTGAATACGCATAAAGATCTTCCTTGTGTAAGGACATGATTTTTTCTGTAATCTTTTTCGACTCTTCAATAATTTGTTCATATAAATCCATATAAAAAGTATAGCCTACTTACCGGTAGGCAGGCAATAAGTTTAGGGAAAAGAAAAAGACAGGAATATTCCTATCTTTTTAGTCCTTATCGTGAAAGTGGTGTTCTGAATGTCTTAACCACTCTTCTTGTACTGGAAGTGCAATTTTTTAATAAGTGATCGAGAGATTCTCTAAACTTCCTCAGCTTCTCTGCTCTTTCCTTAAAAAGCTTTGGGTCTATGTCTACATACCCATCAGCTTTAAAAACAACATTCCCTTTTTCATCAATACTTGTGTTTACTTTAATGGCTTTCATGGCTATGTGATTTTAGAATTAATGATCGAAATTATCTATATATAATATACCATGAAGTTTAGCGGAAATAAAAAAAGCCCGTAACTAAATATAGTTACGGGTCATTATTAAACTCATTCTTTAAATTGCAACTCCCATAAAGCGGAACTTAATATTTCATCATCAACTTTGATCAAAGTTATAAGTTTTTTTCCAGAGCACATCTTTGATACACATCGTTGCACGTCATCTAAGGCTCCATTGGATCCTAGAAATTCGTCAGCTGATTTAGTTATATTCATTAAAGATTCCATCTCCCCTATAAAATTTTCCCCTTTAAGAATAAAATCTCCAATTTGTGTATTGACGCTCACCGGAATCAAATCTTCTCTAGACCACTTAGTGTTAAACTTTGCTTCCATTGCCGTTATCCAAAGAACACTTCCAATCTTTTTTGCTATATGTAGTTCTATTTTTTCAAATCCTTGCATAACTATGGATTTTTAACATTTCTATCCTCACACTACCACAAAATTCATAGATTGACTAGAGTTCTCTGGGTACATTTAAGTCAGAAATTATAGTTAAACCATTTAATCCCGCACAAAATGCATGGACAGAAATTAGTAGAGTTATTTAATAATGACAAAGATTCAAAAAAATCTATCAATGCACTAACAGTGGTTGATAATTTTGCAAAAGAAAACAATCTACACTGCATAAGATTTATGATCCCTGGAGTTGCTGGTGGTGAAATGCATCTGTCTGTTTTTTTGAACAATATAAATTATCAATTCACTTTTGACCGTAAATTCTTTTGGGATCAAAGGAAATGGAAACTGATCGCGTAGAAATAAGAATCATAAAGCCCTCCACCATGAGGGCTTTTTTTATTTCCATCCCGCCTTTTAAAAAAAAGAATAATAAAAGATTGCAAAACGTATAGTATGCAGAAATAAAAAAAAGAAGTAACTTTCGTTACTTCTTTTGAGTGTAATTGGGAATAAATTTTATTGAATGGTCTGATTTGTCATTAGTCCACCAGGAATATCTTCCTCAGGTATGTCATATGTAACATTACATCCAATTGTCATTTGTCCAGGGAGCGGAGACGTACCACGAACTAATTCTCCTATTACTCCTTGATTAGACGATTGTGCTTGTGGGTTGTTGTAAAATTCAACAACTTGCACTCCTACTGTCCCCAACAAAAAACCGAACAATGTATCATCGATTTCTATTTCCTCATTTTCTCTTTTAAGAGAAAATTGAAAAAGCTTTTTAGTTTGTGCTTTAAGTTCTTCTATTCCATCAGGATCTTCTTGATCATCCAACTTATCTATATGGACACCGAAAAGAACATTGTAGTCAAACTTTATATCGTTGAGTTCAATACACCCATTGTACTCTAAACCTTCTGTGATTTGAGTTACCCACACTTTTACTTTCATAATATCAAATTTTAAATGTTCTATGTTCTCTTTAACTTCTCTCACACTACAACAAAACTTACTGATTGACTAGATGTCTCTGTTTATGTATATTGAAGTTAGTAAATTAGTTTGAACATTTAAAAACCTTAAAGATGGGACAAATAGTTATAACGATTAATACCGAAAGAGAAGCGAAACCATTTCTTGAGTATGCATATGAAAAGCTTTTGATAGCAACTCTTGATGAAGCCAATGAAGGGAAAATAAATCCCCAGAATGAAGCTTTGCGTTCCATTGTCAAAAAAATATGGGAAAGTGGACATGTCTTCGTTGGAAATGATGTACATAAATTAAATCTTGGTATTCCAGAAGCAATTGGATATAACAAATTAAGTATGATGGTTTTATTAAGAAGTGCTGCTGATGGTACCCATGGAAAAGATACAGCTTTAATTGCTAAAAATCTTTTAAGGCACATGCATATTGATGTCGTAAAAAAGATTTCTATAGATTAGGAATCATAAAGCCCTCCACCATGAGGGCTTTTTTTATTTCTACTCCCCGCCCGACTGAACGTCGTTCGGGCAGGTTCACTTTCAAAACAAAAACACTTAGTTGGAACCTGTATTCTAAGCGGCAAATAAAAAGCCCTTCCTTTCGGTTGGGCTTTATTGTTTTATATTTCAACAGAATGTTTTTCTTTTAACTCTTTCTTTACTTCAAGAAAGTAGTTTGTCTCAACTCTCATTGAGACCATCGAGCCAGGCTTCCCTTCCCATGGTTCTTCTTTATCCCAAAAACGATTTATAAAGTCTTCATCGGTCACACTATCCGAGTCCATAACTTTAACTAATTCATTATCGGGATCAACTTTTTTTAGCTTTACGTATGCATTGAAAGCTAATTCAGTTGCTGATATTTGATCTTCCATCTTATTCTTTATTATTTGAGTTGGAACTTAAGATTACTTTCTCCCCTCACACTACCACAAAATTTATCGATTGACTAGGGTTCCGTGTTTTGTTATATTGAACATAGTTAGTTCAATAAAAACTGCATACCAATGAAAGAAGATAGACTTAATAAACTAATAATTTTTTTCGAAGAGAAAGAAAGATATTCCAGAGCGGATAAAAAAAATTATGAGAAAAAGATGGAGCGTTTGAAAAAAGAGTCAGCTCTAAGAATAGAAAAGGAATGGAAATCAATAATAAAGAACGAGGATCAAAAAAAGCAAGATTATTGTGGAGAAAAACTTATAAACCTTTTAAATGAGATTGAAAGTGAATTATCTTTATTAATCACAAAAAGAGGGGAAAAATCTAATTTAGAAATTCTAAAGATAGGTAAAATGCTTTCCGATATTAGTTCCTATGCTACTTATTACATGAACAGTAAGTACTATAAAAATAATCATATTTCCTTACCGGTATCTTTTGTTGGAATAAAGACAAAACTGAGGAACTTGGAAATAAAAATTATAGACTTATGGAAGGAAAGAGAAAAAAGATCGAAAAGACAATTCGGAAAAGAGTGTGGAAATTATCTCCCACATTACGTCTTTTTGTCTAAAATACATCACAATGCTTTAGTAACATAATTAGTTTCAACTCTAAACATGAGTCATCCAGCATTAAATATGAAGCCCTCCACTGTGGGGGCTTTTTTTATTTCCATTCTTTATCTTAAGGTATGTGGTAATATGACATAAGCCCCCAATAACTCCGGCTGTAACTATAGCAGTCCTAATGCTATCAACAAGAATAGCAGACAAAATAGATGGACGGATTGGGGGCTTTTTTATTTCCACTCCTCCCTTTCAAAAAAAACACCTCAGTAATGAGGTGTTTTTATTATTTATTTGATTTCAAGATAAGTTCCAAAGAATCTTTATTTACATAATTATCGGGAGCCTCTTCTGGTTTAATCCATTTCCACTCTGAGAATTTTTCAGGTTCCATAAGTCTGCATTCTTGTTCTGTAGAGCAATGAAATAAGTAGACATTATCTCCTTCTTTAGCCCCAGGGACCTCCCCAAGAAATTCAATAATATTTAAATCATTTATTCCTGTTTCTTCCAATACTTCCCTTCTTAATGTTTCTTCAATAGTTTCTCCTGGATCACATCTTCCTCCAGGACATGTCCATACAGAAATATCTTTCCATTTATCGGCAGTATAATTCCTTAAACCCAGTAATATTTTTCCATCACGATTTATAATCGCCACTGGACATGTATATTCATCTCCGACTTTTGATAAGATTTGCCTCATACAAAAAGTATACCCTGTCTACCGGCAGGTAGGCAATAAGTTTGAGGAAATAAAAAATGCCTCGTCCCTGAAAGGGACGAGGACTTTGACTTATTTGCCTAACCAAATGATTAACAAATTAGTAGAATAGAGATTACGGTAATGTTTTATAGTTTAACTGTCTTTCTTCATTTTCTGATTTCAGATCCTTAAGTATTGCTAACCCACCGTCATCTGAAGACTTTACTTGCTCATATGTTTTATTATCAACAAAATATACCTGTACTCCATTTTCTAACATAGCATCGAGTGTTGAAGGGTAATCGATTTTCTCTTTCGGTTTAACTTTAATATCACATGTCCATTCTTTGTGTTGCATTCCCTTTTTAGAATCACACTTAAAATTTTCCGACGACAAAACGTATACTGCCCCTCCTTTGTCTTTTTTTATAAAAGATTCTCTGTGTTCATCAATGACTATAAACGGGACGTCATTAAAATACCCACTGTGATGACGTTTTGTTATGAAAATAGTTGCCAACGCCAAATCAGGTGCTGCAAAAATAAGAGCTCCTTCGTGTGGATCCCTATAGTTATGATCTTTTGGCTCTATGACTTTTAAATCCTTCATTATCGATCCATGATACAAAATATCTGGTTTTTCAATTATTTGTTCCTCTTCAGGAAATTTGTCTGAACTACTCATTCTTGTAGTATATCAAGAAGTTTGAGGAAATAAAAAAAACCCAACCTATAAAGGTTGGGCTTACACTTTTGAATTTAATCTTATGCAGGAGTTTTGATGTTTATACATGGCTTTCGAAATATAAGATAACGAAAATCACCTACTGTCGTATAATCACTACTATTAACAGTTGTATCTCCCTTAGGAAAGGTTATAACTGTTCCAATTGGTAATAAATCACCGAGTTCCTGTCTGATACGTTTTCTTACTTCCTTTTGAATATCATCTGCATACTTTGCATATACCTCATCATAAATTATCGAGGCTTTGAAATCTAGATCAACACCTTCTATAATTGATAATGGATGTCTCCTTTTCTGCTTTGACATAATATTGGTTTTAAATGTTAAAAGAACTTTTCATAACCACAATATCATATATTACTTGACTTGTCAAGTATTGTGTGCTACGCTAATGGAGAACAAATAAGCTCTTTAAAATGAAAAATCTGAAAATTCTGGAAGGAATTTCAGCAATTAGCTTACTTTTATCAAAAGCACTTTTGGCATTTGAAATACTATTAGGATGGCCATTCTCAATCTTTGGTTATGTCCTTGTTGCTGTATATAATTTTTTGCGCAGGGACACTCTACTAGGCTCAACTGTCGTTGGACTAGCCGCTATGTCATCTTACGGATGGTATAAGTGGTCTAATGAATTAAGTGGTTTATTTCAAACTGACTACTTCATACTAAGTCTCACTGCTATATTCGCTTTAGTTATTTATGTTAAGGAAGCAAGAAAAGGTGGTTTAATGGGACATTTACAGGGACTCATCACCATATCTACTCTTTCTGCATTTATTCTATTGGGACATCATATGTTCACATTAGGATGGATTGCACTTCTTACATCACACACAATGCTTGCATACTTTTATAATAAAAAAGATGCAAAGTATTATGTCTGGTTACAAATAGCATCAATTGCAATAGCGTTGACAAAAATAGTTAATTTGTTGATCTGACATTTTCTCGTCAAAGTATTAGCCCAAGTCATTTATGACCTCTGGGCTTTTTTTATTTCCACTCCCCGCCCGACTGAACGTCGTTCGGGCAGGTTCCCTTTCAAAAAAACACCTCAGTGATGAGGTGTTTTTTATTCTTTATTCTTTATTTTTCAAATCTTCAATAATCTTATTTCCCTTTTTCCAAAACTCAATATGCTCTCTACCAATAGGAGTTAAATTTTTAATATGATCAGTCATCTCTCCTATAGTTATTGACTGATCTGACACACCAGTAATTTCAGCATCTTGATTTTCGATTTCCTCAAGGCTTTTGATTAAGACTGATGCTTCTTCAAGAAGCTTTTTGTCAGCTTCTTCTTGATTATCTTGTGGTTTTTGTTCTATATTCATATCGAAATTATACCAAAATTTAATAGTAAGCTCTAACTCTCAATCCGATCTATTAGATAAGTATCGCAAAAAATGCTCCGCAGGCAGGATACGTTCAGAACTATATATTAGAGAAGTTTAGAGCTTTAGATTGGTCAAGAATCAAAGAAGGATTAATATTATTACTCGAAATGATATACTATAGCCTATGGAGACCAAAAACCCATTTGAAAACATAAATACAGAAGATAACGAATATATTAAAGAGCTTCTTGAAGAATATAAAGATCCCGGTGTTCAAGAAATTATTCGTGAACTAGCGAAATTTGCACTTAACGATAAACGGTTTGGTGGAGTATTTTATGCTACACACCATAACACATTTAGCTATACGTATTCTGGCGGTAAAACAAGAGGTTATCTTGAAGATTCTATGACTGGCTTTAATCCCATCTCTGATAAAATTAGCAAATTATATATTAAACTATTTGATCATCTTGGTGATGACGAAGGGAAAATCGTTGCACAGCGTATCCAAAGAAGACTTGAAAATGTCTCAATGGAATCATGATAAAAAATAATTTTGAACTAGAAAAAACACTTCATATGAAGTGTTTTTTATATTGGATGCTCCTCAGGCCCTCCTTTGCTAAAGCTACAGTATGTATTGAAGCTATTTATTCAACACGGGGTTGGTCATGAGGGTTGGCTTGCCTCGGCCTGCAAACTTATGACCGCTTTCGGACAACCAGTGCGTAGATGGAGAGGAAGAGAGCCATCAGGCTCGTCAGAGCAATGGCCAGGTAGACAAAGACGAAGAATACGCCTACGGCCTCGCTGGTGTAGGCAGCAAAGAGGGCCTCCAGATCCGGATTGCCCAAGCCGAGGATCACTGAGAACGTCCGCAAAAAGGCGATGGCGGACCCCACGAGGACGATCCAGTAGCCCAACCTACGTTGCTTCCAGGCCCATCCGATACCGAAGAGGTAAAGGACCATCAGTAGGATAAAGACCAGGACGGCCTCTCCGGCTCCAAAGCCCGCGTATTGCTGGGCGGCCGCGCCGCGCGCAATCTCGTCCGTGGCATGAAGAACCAGCAGGAACACCGTGAGAGTGCCGAAGAAGGCGATTCCCTTCGTTGTAAGTCTCCTAACGAGAGTTTTCATAATATTTGGTGGTTTTTCATTCATACTAAAAGTATACCAAGAAGTTTAAGAAAATAAAAAAAGCCCAACCATTACTGATTAGGCTTTTTTCTATAATTACCAGACACCAACTCCCATATAAATTGGTTTCTTGGATTTTTCAATTTCTTTTATTAATCTGTTGTCTTGAAAATCTTTTACCATTACTGTTTCATCTTCTGTGATGATTTTTCGTGTTTTAATATCTTTATATGTTATTTTTCTTTTCAGCTTTGTAAATCCAAATTTATTTAGAACATGTATCGCAATCTTATTTGAAGTAGTAGCCATAACGAAATCATAATCACTATTTTGGATAAACCTGAGAACTTCCTTTGTTAGCTCTTTTCCTAATCCCTTACCTTGAAATTCTTTGCTTATAGTAATACCTATGCCTGCGACCTTATATTTCTTTCCATCAATCGGCCTTACTTTAGTAGTTAAATATCGTTGACCCACAATTCCGCCTTTATGCCATGCTATAAACATAAAATTGGGTGGTATCTGATAATAGAATCTTGTTTTAAAAACCTCTACATCTGGAAAATTTAACAGAACCCCTTGTCGCAACTTCTCTTTTATGCTTTTCGTTAATCGATTAAATGTATATCTTTTTATAATTATATCTTTCATAAATTCTTTTTAATATTATCAAGTAAATATGGAAACTCTTCCATGTTGAAATGTTTATATACATCAAGTATTTGATTTTAAATGTTTTCCTTTAGTATTTAACTACCATCACTCTACCACAACATTCTTTGATTGACTAGAGATGAGGGTTACTGTATATTTAAGTCAGTTAACGGTCTATAACAATTAAATACTAGCAATATGTCAGAACGTAAAAAAATACTAGAAACACTTGAGGAATCAGCATTGAAAATATTTTGCGATAAACTTTTTCCAGGCACAGATTTTACCTATATGGGTTCATCTAGTCAAAGACATGAGTTTTCTTATTACCCCAACAAAGGAAAAAAGGGATCAGAATCAGAAAAGGCACTCTGTGTGTACATAAGTGAAGATATGACAAACTTTGAAGTTCTGGAATATAATGATGCAAATCCTGGTATGCCCTGGGGCTTTCATAGAACACTGAAGTACAATGAACTTTATGCTTTCCATATTGTAGAAGCATATGCTACCTTGTCGTCAATGGGAGCGTTTTTAGGCAAAAAAGATGTCGACATATTTAGACTTGGTCCATGTCTCTCTACGAATGATGTAAGACGAAAACAGCACCATAGAGACAAAAAACTAAGTGTGTCTAATCAGAAAAATTAGATTCTCTTTCAAACCAAAAAGCACCGAGTGACTCGGTGCTTTTTTTATTTCCACTCTTTCCTTTCAAAACAAAAACACCTCACATCAGGTGTTTTTATAAAATGCTCCTCAGGTAGGACTCCCGATTTTTAGATTGCATTCAATCATTTGAAATCGCAGTCCTTTAGGGTTAGTTACCTGTCTAGGGAGTGAAACGAGTCGGGGAACCTATATTGTGTATAATAAGTTTTATGAAATTCCCAAGTGATAACAAAAATGAAATTCCAGATGGAGCATTTAGTCTAGCTTTGCCAAATGAAAAAATTTCTGAACATAATATCTACAAGCCAGGCTTTGGTTACATTACAGATCATATCTCAGAAGATCACCAAAGAGGTCAAATCATTCATTGGGATGAGCAATATAAAGAAAGTGATTCATTTGAAGAATCATGGAAACCAAGACCTGGGCCACTTGAATTTATATACAACCTGACAAAAGAAACTACTTCCCCTCTTATTATATTAAATATGGGTGCAGGATTAGGCGATTTCACCTCAGATTTAGCTCATATTCCTAATACAATTGTTCATCATGTAGATTTTTCTAAGCAAGGTAATGATATTGCAAGACGAAAGGCAATTGATTCTCAAGTAATGGATAATATTGAAATACATACAATAGACAATGATGGATATTTGAATCAATTTATAAATTCAGGCAAAAAAGCAGACGTTGTTTTTCTTTATGGAGCCTCGGGTTCAAACGAACCAAATGATATTGCATATCAAAAAACATTGGAGTTATCCGTTTCTGCTTTGAAGAAAAAGGGTTATCTATGGCATGTTTCAATGCTACAACCAAGACTTGTAAATTCATCTGACTTAAGAATACAAGATACCTTAGGAGATTTCCCTAAACCACCAGGGATGGCTAAACGAATACTTACAAATGTTGGTATGCAACTAATAGATGAAGAAACTAGTGAGCGACCCGATTTTCATCCATTAGTTCCAGGAGGTGATCCTAAACATCATCTACATTTAGTCTATAGAGGTCTTTTTGTAAAGACAGCAAAAAACGAAAATGAACGATTGAAATTTAAGTTTGGATTTCGAGATTCAGTAAGTGAAAGATGGGGAGATATCTGGAGTAAATTAAAAGAAATATACAGAATGGACTAAATATTCTCTCCTTTTTAACTTATCAAAAAAACACCTCACTTAAGAGGTGTTTTTGTTCTAACTAGTCTAAGTTAGTTCGCTTGGAGGTCTGCCTTTCGAACATATGATTTGAGACATGCTGTCGTGGGTGTGGGACAAATTGGTGAATTGTTGGAAGTGAAATAAAGGGTCAGATAATCATTAAAATGTCTGACCTCCCTTACTATTTATCCTTCTTTACATCCTTTTTGGACTTAGGTTTTTTTGGTTTTTTTATCTCTTTCCTTTGATTATTACTTTTTTTTGCCATATATTTATATTATATCAGAAATATAATCGAGTCCTAAAACAACTGGGGGAAAAGTTTCCTAGTTGTTGGAAACTCTTTTTATTTACTCCACCAAACAAAAACACCTCAATTAAGAGATGTTTATGTTCTAACTAAGTGCAATTTGCTCCGAGGACTTAGACTCCCGATTTTTAGATTATATTCAATCATTTGAAAACGCAGTCCTTTAGGGCTAGTTATCTGTCCAGGGAGTGAAACGAGTCGGAGAACCTGTGTTATTGATGAATAAAAAAGCCCACAACCAGCTTGTGGTTATAGGGCTTTAAATGTTTTTAATCAATAATTCTAATCCTTTGTAATAAACATTCTGATCAAGAAATATTTTTCCTTCCTCAATTGAAACCTTATCTTTATATGCAGTTGTCCATGGTACGTGAATAAATAAGTTTCGAGTATTATATCTGTGATTTCTTGTACCTAGAGAAGTTTTATATCCTAGTGCATTACATATAAAAGCATCAGCATTAGTTGAAAGTTCTGCAGGAATACCTTTTTTAATAAGTAAATCAAAAAGTTTTTTATGTGCAGCTTTTGATCTAACTGAAATCGGAGCATCTTCTTCCATGACAGGAATATTTTTTGGATCAAAACCTTTTGCATCAGGGTATTTTCCATTCATGACATTATGAAACTTCGACTCAATACGAATACCTTTTACGGACGAAGATAACCCTGTACTAATTACCTTATCAGCATTTGTTCTTTGTATAAGACTTGCAAGCTGACCCCACGCATCATAAGTACAAGGAAGCACTAAGCCAATAACTTTTCGATCACCAAATATTTTCCCATGGAAATCAAGAGTACTTTGTTGTGTTGGGTTATGGGAATAAGAACCAAAAGGTTCAAATCCTGTTAGAATAATTGTTTCCATACAAGAGTATTAAATTGTTTAAGATCTTTTTATTTAACTACACTCTACCACGAAATTCATTGATTGACTAGAGTCCAGAATTTTGATATATTAGAATTAGTTAAATAAAGTTGAAAAAAAAGATATGAGTACAAAAAACTCTGAAGTAAATCGTCAAGAAAAAATCTACAAGAAGGCAAAAGAATCTGAAATACTAAATAATGCTAAAACTACAGAGGGTAAGGTAATATTAACAACACCTGTTCATCTCACTGATAAAGATATTCAAGTAGTAAATCCAGAGGATCCTGAAAATGAAAGAGTGATAAGGATTTCTAATAGCAGAAGAGAATATCGTCAGTTTGATGGTGGATACCATAGGCATTGCAGTAAATGCCCATTCCCTGAAGGATGTATCATGTGTTGCCTCAAATAAGCTCTTCGAGAGAAACAATCTTGATTATCCCCCACGTCTAGGACGATGGGGGATTTTTTTATTTCCACTCCCTGCCCGACTGAACGTCGTTCGGGCAGGTTCACTTTCAGAACAAAAAAACCTCATGTGAGGTGTTTAAGTTCCAACTAAATACAATTTGCTCCGAGGGCTTAGACTACCGATTTTTTAGATTGCATTCAATCATTTGAAATCGCAGTCCTTTAGGGCTAGTTACCTGTCCAGGGAGTGAAACGAGTCGGAGAACCTGTGTTAATATGGAATAAAAAAAGCCCTCAAACTTGAGGGCTTTTAAATTTTCTTAAGAATTTTCTTAAGAATTTTCGAAGGGCTTTTCTATGAGACCTCTTCATCTTAGAAAGATCAATATCCACAACTCTACACCAAAATACTGCTTTAATTTTAGGGTCAGATGTAGGTAATATAGGTATTCGCAACTTCGCTTCTTCAGCAAAAACGTAGAAATGATTTAACTTATCACGTTTTCCTGCCTCAAAAAACATAAGAGGCTTTTTAGGAAAAATTAGACCTGTTTCTTCAAAAGTTTCACGTCTTGCTGTGTCTAGACTGGTCGCATCAGTATCCTCAGGAGTCCCACCTGGAAAACCTAAGACAACATTACCACCCACTCTTTCTTTAACTAGAAGTACTTCATATAAGCCTTTTCTATTTTTCCTAAATGCGATTATTCGAGAATAATAGTTCACGTCTTATATATTTAAAAGTTTCTGTTAAGAGCGTAACATATTTATCTTCTTTTGTCAATAGTTACTAAATGCTCTGCAGGTAGGACTCGCCTCTCGCAAGTAAACTTGCTGCGAGACGCACTATTTAAATACTCGTTTCTCCTTTTAAATAGGCGCCTTCGGTTCTCGTCCTACTAACGGAGGCAATCAATATAATTAAAAAAACACCCTAGAATGGGTATTTTTTTATTATTGCTCGCTTGGCGGGACGCGTTTCGAACTTTTGACTGGAAAAAAGCTGTTGGTGATCCCAATGTTTATTCAAGATGGATAAATAGTTTGTTAATCTTGGTTTAAAAAGGGATCAATGGAAATATAATATACTGTTTTCTGAATTCGAGTAAGCGGGGAGAAATTATGGTTTTCTGGGAACTTTTAATACAACATTTTGATACTTGTTGGAGATTAATTATTCGGACCAATATATAATCTAAATTCTTTAGAATCGTGTGTTTTATTAGCTGTAACCGTTAATCGTAATGAATGGAAAATATCCGCAATAAATTGGTTAATCTCGTTGACCTCATTTACTTCAATAGTAATACCTGGGGGATAAAAGCTAGCTAAATTATAAATGAAACCTGTGTTTTCCCAACCAGCTTCTTTAAAAGCTTGGTCTATTTCTTTAGCAAGAATCTCTATTTCGCTGTCTCCACTTGAAAGATGAAGTTGATATTCTTGAGGTGACAACTTTAGTCTTTCAATTAACCTAGCTTTAATGGGAAGAATTGTCCGTTGAGAAGGTTTCAGATTTACTATTGTATGTGCTACCTGACTTTGAACCGGATTAATAGCTGTTATGAAAATATTTTCTGAATTTGATTGAGGCGGATTTTCAACATCTAGAGCAGCTTCATTTTCTGAAAGACTTTTCCATTCCACCAATAAATCGCATGAGTATTTTTGTTCATCAGAATCAATTAATTTTGCACATGTCTGACACAGCCAAATACCATTCTCAATAGAACTCCTTTCTTTACTACTTTGATTTGGATCATAACGTTTCCCTCCGACCGCTGCTGCTTTCACATGAGCTGCAACACCAACGTTCACAGTTTTTTCCTCATCTATACTTGGACCTATTGTTACCTTTCTACAATTAGGGTTTGAGCACTTAAACCCAACCCTTTTTGCCATGAGATCCTTATTTGTTTTTGTAAAATCATCTCTCATTCGTGCTATTTTTTAGCTCTTACTGTTCAATCAAAAGATACCTCATTTTTTGATATTATATCACATATACAAGGAAACAAACTATTCTACAACCGCTTAGATTCACACAGTTCATTCGTTTCGTTCCTCCACTCCATGTACTGTATGAAACAAAGCTGATGTAGTGCCACATATAGATTCATGAGCCCAACAGTGCAAAAGTAACTCCGTTCTCTGCTCTGCTATCATTCATTTCACTTTGCTATCGCAAAACTCCATTCATTCTTTTCGCTCCGTTCAGTAGTCACCTTTGCGGCCACCGCCCTTTTTTGTTTTAAGGATTAAAAGTGTTTTCCACAGAATGTGTCATTAATGATAAATTCTCCCCCCGTTTCATTTTTCGTGCATCCGGTATGCTTCTTTATAGTATGAACCTTAAAAACTAAATACCATGAAAACACTGAAAAATAGAGTGCAGTTAATCGGTCACCTTGGAGCCGATCCAGAAATCACGGAGTTAACAGACGGGAAAACCGTAGCCAAACTTTCGCTGGCAACATC
>NVSU01000006.1 GCA_002401345.1 Candidatus Wolfebacteria bacterium | reverse complement strand
CCCCCCCGCCATATGGCGGGGTGGTTTTACTAAATACACAATACATTCATTATATATACTATTCTTTCTTTTGTTCCGTTAACTATTAATCATCTAACCTTATGATCAAAGGAGCATCACATTTAAAGTTGTAGAGCTATAACTTCATTTACTAAAAGTAAATAATCGACACCGTAAATTGAAATAGAATAATCTATAACAATAAATTTCACATTGAATTATTCCACGACCAGCTTCCGCTAGCCGTGCCTTGTTACGACTTATTCCCTGTTACCGAGCTTACCGTAGGCCCTACGAATGTAGAGACTTCGGGCACTCCCGGATCCCTTGAATTGACGGGCGGTGAGTACAAGACTTGAGAACGTATTCACCGCGGTTTAGCTGACCCGCGATTACTAGCAATTCCGACTTCATGAGGTCGAGTTTCAGACCTCAATCCGAACTGGGGTCACCTTTATTAGGATTGGCTCAGTGTTACCACGTCGCGACCCGTTGTAGTGACCATTGTATTATGTGTGTAGCCCAAGGCATCAAGGGACATGCTGACCTGGCGTCATCCTCTCCTTCCTCTCAGCCTTTTAGCCACAAACAATATTTGTTTATGAACAAAAGGCTGAGCAGTCTCGTCTGACACGTATAACAGACGACGAGGGTTGCGTTCGTTACCCCACTTAAGGGAACAATTCAAATCACGAACTGACGACGGCCATGCATCACCTGTCTAGCCGTTCGAAAAGGGCCCTGGTTTCTCAGGGCTTTCGTCTAGATTTCTAGCCTTGGTAAGGTTCTTCGTTTATCGTCGAATTAAACCACATAATCCACTGCTTGTGCAAGTCCCCGTCTATTCCTTTGAGTTTTAATCTTGCGATCGTACTTCCCAGGCGGTTCTCTTAACGCGTTAGCTACACCTCTCAGAGGGTCGATACTCCGAAAGATTAGAGAACATCGTTTAGGGCGTGGACTACTGGGGTATCTAATCCCATTCGCTACCCACGCTTTCGTGTCTCAGTGTCAGAAATGTGCCAGTGTACTGCCTTCGCTTTTGGTGTTCCCCATGATATCAACGGATTTCACCCCTACACCATGAGTTCCGTACACCCCTCACATTCTCTAGTAGTGCCGTTTCTTTTGCGGTTCTCAGGTTGGGCCCGAGGATTTAACAAAAGACTAACACTACCACCTACACACCCTTTACGCCCAGTGATTCCGGATAACGCTCGGGGCTCTCGTATTACCGCTCCTGCTGGCACGAGATTAGGAGCCCCTTATTCATAGAGTAACGTCAAAAATTTCCTCCTCTATAAAAGATCTTTACATTCCTAAGAACTTCATCAATCACGCGGCGTCGCTCCGTCAGGCTTTCGCCCATTGCGGAAGATTCTCGACTGCGGCCACCCGTAGGTGTATGGTCCGTGTCTCAGTACCATCGGTGGGGGTCAGGCTCTCACCTCCCCTAAACGTCATAGCCTTGGTAAGCCATTACCTTACCAACAAGCTGATATTCCGCAGGCTGTTCCCAAAGCGATAAATCTTTACTCCTGAGAGACTATTGGGCATTATTCCATCTTTCGATGGGTTATTCCCAACTTTGGGGTACATTCCTACGTGTTACTACCTCGTCTGCCATGCAACTAAATGCATTCGACTTGCATGCCTTATCCACGCCGCCAGCGTTCATCCTGAGCTAGGATCAAACTCTTAAAAAAAATGTTAGCGGAACAAAAGAAAAAATAGTATTTTCTCCTCTGTGTTCTTGCATATATTAATGAATAGTATGTATTATGTTCTATTAAATTTTCAAAGAAAATAAAACGTCTCTTTTTAAAAAAGACGCTTCCCTATTATATATATACAGACCAACAAGTCAACCCTAAATATGTCATATGGGCATAAAAAATGACCACTATTTTAGTGGTCATTTCAGGGTCTTATTTAAAGGGATTAGTACTCGATTTCCAGGTGAATGTTTTATAATCGAATATATAATATCTTGATCCATCTTCAGCATAAAGAGTTGGCAGATTTCCTGTTGTTTTAATATCAGGAGGAGTGAGTTTGGTTCCACTCAAAATAGCATCATGTAATGACTTTGATATCCGATTCCATACTCCTTCTATCACGTCAAAACTCCAATACAGACCCCTACCTGATGTCAAGAGATCTGGTAGTGAAAGTGGATTAGTTATTGTGGGTGGTGTTGCTACTGTATCTATTCGAGCTTCCTCATCTTGTATTTCTGCACTAGTGCCTATATCAAAACATTGATACACATCAGACTTAATAATTTTTCCAGTTGCAGAAGTAACTACCGATGACCATATATATCTACCCGGCTTCAAAGACGTAGTTACTTTATGATCTTTTGTTGTATAGGAAGGACTTCTGTATACCTCGTCTCTAGGACTATTATCTTCACTACTGCGACTATGTACAATTGAAACTATCGTCATTCCGCCTGATGCAGGGGCCGATAATCTAAGTACTGGATTAGGTGAAGTGATTTCCTTTATATTTTTACAGTACACAGGGTCTACAAAAGAAGAAATACTTATTCTGTCTGATGTGTGACTGGACTCAATTATATCGCCTATTTCTTTAGATTGTTCAACTGTAATTGGAGATTCCGCTTCTGATTGTATGGTTACATCTGCAGCAATCTGAGCCACAAGCACTTCCGAACTCGTCGCATCAAGTGTGAATACAGAATCTAGATTTAAAGGTTTTACATCAGCAGCAATCACTGCTTCTGAATTAGTTGGATCGAGTGCAAGTATAGAGTCCGAACTTAAATGAGTAACATCAGTAAAAGAAGCTGTTGAAAAAACTATCGCTCCAAGAATTATGAATTTTACTATTTTTCTCTTCATATAAATGAATGTGATTTATTTATTGAGCTGGCTTCCAGTTTTTCCCATAATCAGTCGTAAAAATCTTAGTAAATGCTTCTCCTACAGAAACTGCATCTTTACCGGGGTTTTTAGTGTCTTGGGCGATAGATATCGCTCGCAACGTATTATTTGTCAAAGAAGTCTGTGATGTAAATAGTGCCCAAAGATTATCTGTGCTTACTATAACTCCATCTTCTCCCACAGCACGGGCGACACTTGGACCTTGTTGGGAAACTCCATAGAGTGTTCCTTTTACTTGAGTAGCTACAGATGTCCATTTTGTACCAAAATTAGATGTATAAAGAAGTGTTCCATTCATACCCACAATAGATCCATTTCTTCCTGGGACTGTACCTTGTTCATCCATTTTGATTTCACGTAAATTACGTGTCGTCCAATTAATCTTATTCGAATCCTGAAGCAAACTCCAATTCACTCCACCATCTATCGTAAGCAATATTGTTCCGCCATCACCAACTACATATGTAATATTTGAATTTAGCTGAGCAATTCCATATAAGTCGTTTGATGTCCACTTAGTTTTTGTTGAAACATTAATTGACTGATCAATCCAATTCACTCCGCCATCTATTGATCTGAAAATTGTTCCGCCGGCTCCTACTGCAGTCGCAACACCACTATCAGCTAAATCTATTCCGTAAAAATCTATATTCGGCAGAGATGTTTGAGCGCTGTTCCAATTATCTCCGCCGTCCTTTGTATATAAAATATTTCCTTTATTTCCAACTGTTATCGCATTTACAAGATCTACTTGATCAACTCCATTTAGATTATCAGTTGTCCACAGTGCTCCTGTGGCAGGATTTATTGAAATATCTTTCCAGCTTTCTCCTCCATTAAAACTTTTTAATATAGTCCCATCTGCTCCTACTGTATATACTATATCGAATTTTCCTTCTACATAATCTGATACATCATGAAGATCAGATGTAAGAATCAGATCCCCTTCACTGCCTTCGCTTGGATCATATGGAATCCACTCACCGATTGATGGATTAAATACTCTTGTTTCTCCTTTCTTAGGCACAAAATAAATAGTATCTGCCCCCAAAGGAAGCACATCGCCAAATGCATAATTCGCAACTTCATTTAAATCATTTATTCTATTTAGTGTCTTCAGTCCAAAACGATTATCAGCCGAAAGACTCAAGGCTTCTTGAGATTGAAATGCACCACCCTCGTCAAGATTGAGAAAACCGAAAAAAGACAATGTGTTGTTTAAAGCTGTTGCAGCGAGACCTTTTGAATCATTAGTGAATGACTTTCCAGGACCAAACTGATGTTGTGTTAATTCCGAAGGAATAATGAACTTAGGATATATAAATCTAGATGGATCAGATATAGGCACCACACCACCACTACCCAAAAAATCTACTCCACTCAATGCTGCAGCGCTGAGTGAATCCTGGGGACCTGTACGCTCCTTTATAAAGACAACTGTGGAAGCGATTAATGAGAGTAATAAAATTGAAAATAAAAATCTTTTCATATGAGGGTTCGATTAAACTAATACAGCATTAATTGTAATCAATATTTATTATTAAAACTAGTAACTGATGGTGTTCATTATATTATTTCTATCACCATAGTACAATATTATTAAACATAGGACAAGAACTATGTATTCATTTATACAAAAAAAGACGACAATATGTCGTCTTTTTTATTATTCAGAAACTTCAAGAAGTACCGGTGCTTCTAATTGTGAGAGATGGTTTGCTTCAACTGAATCTGTAATTGCAATATATGACATTCCAATTACGCCAAGAAGAAGTAATGTGGCACCTAGGTGCTTTGAAAATATAAATTTAATCATATGTATTATTTTTAAATACTACTTACATATTTTACCCCATATAACCATTTATGTCAAGCATCCCCTTCCATAGAGTAATGTATATAGAGTATTTGACGAAATACACTATATACCGTATAATTACAACAGTTATTTTGAACCTTGAAATTCAAAAGAAATGGAAATGATGATGAAAAACATAGTTCTCATTACTATCATTGTGTTAATCAACACTAATGCATTTGGACAGAATAAGTCTCAGAGTGTAGATTCGGTGAGTCAAGATTCTGTGAGCCAGGATTCGGTATACATAATACCAAATTCTAATCCGCCAACAGAGCGTTTTAAAATTCCAGAAGGAAATTGTGGTGAAGCATGCTTGTCTACTGTATTTAGGATGCAAGGGAAAACTACACCTCAAAAGAAAATTAATGCTTCGGGAACTATTTACAACCGGGGATTGCATGGTTTTGAAATAAAGAAAGTTGTTCAGAAAAAGAATATTCTACACAAAGATATATCGATAGTTACCCCTAAGTATTCTGAATATATACGAGAGATAATTATCCCTATAATCTTAAGTGGCAATCCAATATTACTTGGAGTTAAAATCTATCCAGACACACATCCAGAATGGACAGCTGATCACTTCATATTGCTTGTCGGATATGATGCAAATACTGATAAGATTTTTTATAACACTGGTCATCTAAGGCGTAGTATATCTGTCAATAAATTATTAAATAAAAAAGATGGATATTCCTTATTGAATAAAAGAAATAAAATTTACGCTATTCAATTTGCAGGCACTAGTAATGGTAAATTATATGTACCTGCTAAATTTGATAAATACTACAAACCATAAGTAGTAAAAGTGGTTCGAGACATCGAACCGCTTTTTTTTATTTCAAAAAATATTACTTCCTTCTAAAAACACGCCTGAACAAATTTCGTTTTTCTATTGTCTCCTGTTGAGAATCACCCACCTTAGAAGACTCTATCACTGAGACTTGTTGAATCCTATTCTTGTTGAACTTTTGAATTGGATGTTCCATTTTATTAAGCATTCCCCCAGTTAGATTGTTTAATTTTTCTTTCAATATTTTATCCATTAGTACTTCTTTTTTTGTTTCATTTGCTAAGTTGTAGCGAATTCTCCCGATGAAATTTAAATCCTTAGTAATTTCTTGATCATCATCCTTGACTGATACAGGTTTAAATCCAACTTCAGAGACTGATATACTGTCTACGCCTCTAGCGCGTGTCTCTGGTGCTGTAAATGAACTTACAGAAGACCATGGACTTACTATAATATTACCTGAATTATTTAATCCTACCGCCTTTACTCTCCACTGATATGTTGATCCAGGATATAGGTCTTTAAGTTCATAATAAACTTGATCTTCCACACCATCATTGTTTGTATCCAAATCAATAAAAGACTCTCTAATTGTATGTGTCCATGTTTCACCTGCCGTCCCTGATCCAAACGTTAATCCAAACATCCCTCCATTTCCAGTTAAAGTAAGTTCAGTAAAGCCAGCTGCTTTATTTATAGAAATAGAAGCCCCTCCTGTACTCGCATCAGTAATATCAATATCTCCCTTAAGAGTAATTTCATTTCCATCTACAACGATTGCATCCGCATCAAATGCATATTTATGATTTGGAAAATAATTTATCACTCTAGCCAGACCTAATTTATATGCCAAGCGCGGAAATATTTCCATCTCTACTTCTCTGACGTTATAATTAGCTGTATTTATTAATTCTGTATAAAGTTCCTGAACATATCCATCAATACCTTGATATCCTAAAGTCCAATAATAATTATCGAACCAATCGACATAAGGCTGTCCGCGCATAATTGTATATAGTCCAATATTTTCTGTTTTTATCTTTTCGGCCAAATTTCTTGCAGCAACTTCAGTTCCTGTGAGAAATGACGCAACATTAGTTTTTCTAAATAAATAATCGGTACTTGTTGGTATAGAACCTTGAGCATGAGCAACCTTGCCGAAAAGTGACTTAATTTTATCATCATTCAATAAAACCTTTCCATTGGAAGAAGTTGTTGTGCCACTATCATCGTTATCAGGCTTGCTAAAGTTATCAATTTGTTGAGTTTTTGCTTTTGATTTTTTCAATGCTTCTTTTACTTCTTTTGCTGTCAAAAATTGATTTGGCAATCGTGGTAATAATCCAAATTTAGATGAATTTCCTTCAACTGCATCCACAATATAATAAAGGGCATTAGAGTCTTTATTCCACGTTATTGGTGTTGCCGGTACAAGATCCACTCGAGTATCTTCACTGGTAAACTCTCCAACATGTGATAAAGTGGTTATTACTTTATTTGTACCTGTGTCTGTATCAATTCCACGAACCCTCCAATAATATTCATTTCCTGCAACTAGACCGGGTGGTACATAATGTATTAAATAATTCCACCCCCCCAGAGAACTTGCGTCGGTCCATACAAGATCATAGTCATCTTCTTTGATGTTTGCATAAACCACGAATGTATCTGTATCTGCTATAGGGGTTTGAGATAATTGAATTTGATATTCTTCAGCACCCAAAATACTTTTAAATTCTAAATATGGTAATGAGTTTATTCCAGACCCACCAGTGTCAACAAATTTCGGAATTCCACAAAAATTGCCGAAACGAAAGTGCTTAAAGTCCCCAAAGCTATATTTTAATGATCCTCGATAAAGTGGATCAACCCCGAGTGACTGGCCGCTGGAATTTTTAAAGAGCATACCCCATACATAGTCAGTATTTGCATTTAATCCGAGCTCTAGTTCGTCTTCGTCCATATCTTGTAAAACATTGTATATCCCAAGAAGAGATGAATTCAAATCCTCCTTTTCTGCCCATGGGATCATATATAAATCATAACTATCTGCGCCAGGTATTAAATCCCAATTTGTCTCTTCTGACACATTGATTTTCCAAATAGCCTGTGGAACAGGTGGACTAATTTCAGTACTCACATTCGTCAATGACCACTCATTTGAAGGAACACCGAATTGACCAAGATTTTTCCATCTCCAATAATAATTTTTATAAATTATATCTTCTTGAAAAAATTTGTTTGGAAGCGGGAAAAAATCATTAATTATTCCAAATTCTACAGGTATGTTGGTTATTACACTAATAGGATTAATGAATGGCCCTACAGTAGCATTATCAAACAAAGAAGAACTGGGGAAATCATCTGGAAAACCAGCTGAAAAAGAACCTTGTACTTCGTATCCATACACGTCATTCACATCAGAAGCTGGATCAATTTCTTGTTCAAAAATAAGAGGCCTTGGTATTCCAACTGACCAATTCTCACCACCAGGACCTTTAATTTCAACTGACGCAGGAACTATTGTTGTGATATTTATAACATTTACCTCATTTTCTGGTTTTGACTTATTGTGAACTAGCACACCATCGGCGAAAAAAGTTTGGTAAGATTCAACACTCTTTAAATTATACGTTTGAATTTCTCCTTCAACATACTCTATAGACACTAGTTCAACCCATTCATCGTCTAGTGTAAGTACTGAATCTCCTACTTCTAGTGAAAGCATCGAATCCCACTCAAAAAGTTCTATTGTTTTCTCTGGTACGATTGATGCCCACCCTTCTGCACCATCAGCCTTTCGTGTATACATAGGATGCTCATCAGTAACTCTAAGTAAGTCTTCATTTAATTTATAATATCCTTCTGCTATAGGAGCTTCGAGCTCTAGTACCTTTGCAGATTTCTTCTCTCCAGTTTCTTCATCATATGCAATAACAAGATCACCAATATTTACATCTTCAATATTCTTTGTTGTTCCATCTGCCAATGATATTTGTGTTCCTGCTGGAAAACAGGCTCCTTCTCCTTCATTAGATGGTGGTACATTAGATTGAATATTACCCCCCAATTTCCCAGTTTCCAGAAAGTAGCTATTATTTCCACTGCTATAATCAGGGTTTTGCTGATAATTGGGTAAGGTATTATTATTCTGAGCCAAACTTTCTCTAGGTAAAGAAAAGAAACTAATTGATAAAAATAAAGCTGCTATAACAATCCCTAATATACATTTTGACGCCATAATGTTTTTTTGTATTTATTAATAATTAATAATTAATAATTAAAAACTAAAATTACGGTTGTTTTATCAATATCCCATTGACCACTGAACCTGTTGTTGTATTAATCATATTTCCAGTGTCAGCATCAATTGCGATTATGTTGTCAAGTTGCGTAACAAGTACGGACGCCTCTGGTACACTCGTCGTAAATGTTCCCCTTACAGTCAAAACCTTGCTTGTACCTGCAGGAAGTAATAGTTGTACATTTTTAAATAAATTAGAGGAGGAAATAGGGCTAATAGTTGGACCTAATTGAGTTCCTGTATTATCGAATAGTCTTAAATCATCTAAGGAACTTAATGAAAACAAAGTGGGAGTAACATCAAAACTAGCTCCTGAAACTTGTACATTACAGTTACTACTTGCACTCAATCTAAATCTAATAAAATCTTGGGATCCTTGGGGAAAAAAATCATTAAATAATAACTCACGAGAAGCAGATAAAGCCGTGCTCGGGTCACATACCTTTAGAGGTTTTATTGCTGATAGTGAAACGCTCTCAATCATTTGAGTGTCATTATCTTCACTTCCTCGTAATAATTGATCATCAGATCGTTTGATTTCTTGACCAAAATTAATAGATACTCCATCATCAATAACCGTACCTCGCGAACAACTAATGTCCCTGTGTCCCAAAAACTCTATCAAATCTGAGATATTCATAGTAAATGGCTCCCCGACAATTTCAAATGTCACTCGTTCATCTGGATTACGATTATATGTATCAATAGCTTGTTGAAGGTCTGTATCAATCGCCGAATATTGACATGTTGAACTATCAAGCACCCTTTGTGCAGCAACTGCCAATTGACTATTAATTTGTTCTTTTGATTGCCTGCTCGAAGGATCACTTTTTTCTTCACTCAAAGACAAGAATGTCGCTTGTGCAGTCTCTATCCTTGTAGTTCTCCCTGTTACTCTTCCCAAAAATCCCCTTATTGCATTTGTAACGTTTTGAGCAGTTCTTTCTATTGTTTCTCTTGATCTTACAAGTAGTGATTCTCGAGATACTGCAACTGGAGCTTCTACAAATCTTTCTACTGTTTGCACCTCCACTTGAGCCAGAGGCCGCAATTCAATAGGCAGGGTTTCACAATCTACTAGTATCCACTGTTCCACCGAAGAATCATATGCCTCACATCCATCATCACTGGTTGCAAATAATTGTGCAAAATCCTCTTGTTCTAGCCTAGTAACAACTGGTACCTCTTCATCAATAGGAATGATCTCAATTAATCCGCTTGGTTTAGGCAACAGCTCTTCTTCTTCAGGTTCTTCGATTTCAACGATTGGCGCAGGAACTTCTCCTACAGAAATCACCTCAAAAAACTTAGGCTCTGAATATTTACTATTGATTTTTTCTCCAGTTCTCTTCTTTTCGAATTCAGTACGAGTTCTCCATCCGTATTCACCGGGAATCAGTGGTGTTGCGACTCTATGAATTAATGTGTCAGCGGTTGGAAAAAAGTTGGTATAGACTATTTCACCTGTTGTACCTGTCTTGGAATCAACAATAAAAACCTCTACTTCATACCGATTAACTTCAAATATCAAGTTGCCTGTTTTCTCATTAAACACATCAGGAACTCTACTTTGTAATCTTAACTCAGGTGTAGAACTTGAAACTTTTTTAAATTCAGACGAAGGAATGGCTGCGCCAACCGCAGCAGCACTAATAGTAGTATCTTGATTTTGTCTCAATACTGAAATTCCTAGAACAAATAGGAGTATTATTATGGCTCCAAAGATATATTTTTTCATATTTTTTCTCAAATTAAAATTAACGATTGTTCTCAAATACTCCTAATTCTGAATTAAATATTTTGTATTCATTATCTGTTCTTAGATATATATTTCGAGTACCCTTTTTCACCGATCCGAGTGCACTTTTTATCTTTAAAATTTCTTTATTAACTGATATTAATGTATTTTTACCTACCAATCCATCTTGTTTTTCATTCTTAAATTTTTGAATTTTCCTTACCAAATTACCTTCAGTACTATCAAAGGTATCCTTCTGTCCTGTTGAAAATCCAAGCAGTTTAGCGAAACTCTCCAATAGTTTCACTCTTGGCCCAGCAATTGTGCGCCCTATACCAAGAGTAGCTCCAGGAGGTATCGGCAATAACTCGTCAGCAGTATTTTTTGCATCATCAACACCTATTTTTGTGTCAAATATACCTGGCCGGGTATCTGTTTTCTTTATAGAAGACGTAAAGCCTGGTATTTTGATCTTGATTTCTTCAATTTCTGGTGCATAAGGAACAAAACCTGGAGTAAATCCACACTCAGCAAATGTACCCGTCAAATCAGGCCCTATCTTTGGTGTAGAAATAATAGTAGCTGCTGAAAGTAATGATCCATCAAATAACGACTGGATTCCCCCCCCTCCTCCACCACCATTATCATCTCCGGTGAAATCTTCAACTGGTATTAAGTGCATGAATGTTCTTCCATCTTTTACAGATTTTTGAACCCTTAGACCCTGGGTACTGAAATTTCCCTCCAGCTTACAATACGGAACATCATTTTCATTTACTGCAAGAATTCTATAAAAATAGGTTTGAAATGGGTCTAATGTGTCAAACGTAAATTGAGTTTCTTTTACATCATGAAGTCTTTGCTTTAAGAACACTGTACCCCTTTGTTCAAACAGTGACTCATTTAGACCTTCCTCTGCTGAATAAGATTCTCCTAAAAAAGTATAGTTTATTACTCCATTGACGGGACGGTCACTAAAGATTGGTTCCTCTTGCGAAAGAAGTACCGTATATGAATCTGCATCAACTCCATTTATATCATCAACTTCATCCCAATCCACTGAGAATTCTTGGAAATCTGGACTTGGTGCTTGATCAACAACTTCACCCTTAACACCTAGTGCACTCGTAATAGGTAGTTTACTCAACAACTCATTGCGGAGTTCTGCTTCAGTTACATTTCCAGTTGCAAAAGGGTCAATAAGTAAAACGATGGGTATCGATGGGAAAGTAGGTACTGCTTTCCCATCTATAATATTGAAATTTAATACTGCTGGTCTGTATTTACCATAAAAAAACTTTAACTCACTGAATATGTTCGCGAATTGACTCCAATGACTTATGATCCCCTCTAGTGGGTCGTCTATAGTGCCACCATCAAGTTCTAACTGTATTTGATCTATTACAGCTCTCATATCGTTATTCATATCTAAAAATCGCTGCTCTTCATTATTGGCAGCCAATAATGTTTGTGAAGCGCCAACCGAGGGCAAATGCCCTTGACCTTGACTAGGTGGACCTCCTTCTCGAAGTAAAAGATAGTCTTTTAAATCCTTAAGTGTGCTGCAGTCTGCAACAAATGTATATGAAGCCCCTGTCGAATTTCTCGAAGGATAAATGCCTATATTTTTATAATGCACAACACCTCCACCAAAAATGGGAGGTAATTGAGCTGTATATGAGGGTGCAAAACTAAAAAATGATGTATCTGAAGGTCTTATAGCTCTCGTACTACATGTTCCTTGAATTCCACCAGTCAATTCTCCCTTGAGCCATGTTGTAACCCAACGCGTTTGGGGTGCTGGAGGAATAGTTTGTCTGAAATAATTAAGGGGCGACCAATCAGTCCATTCGAAATTTTGATGCTGACTATCAATACTATGCTGCTTTCTTGTTTGATAATAATATGCCACCTGGGAAGTTTGAAATGGCGAAAGAAAACTAAACGAAGAAAAATCTATCCCGTCTTTATTAAATAAATTAACATCAGCTGCAGAAGTTGTGAGACCTGGCTCTCCATTGAACAAAGATCCATCAGCTGTCTGTGCACCTACCCCAAATGGTACAAATGTTGAAACCATTACAGAGTTGTCCACAGGGCCTCTATAAAAAACAGGTAATCCTCCCTGAGGACTCACGGGTAACCCTGTAGATCTTCCTTCTAAGATCGGTAGTAAATAATTATTAAAATATGATTCATAATTGCTATACAAAATTTGTTGATTTATACATGATCCACCTTGAAAATGACCACACGTATAATAAGGAAACTCCTCAATAGGATTACTCAAGGATATTGGGCCGATTTGATATCTAATTTGGTAATAGAAATCATCTTTTTCTTTAAACACAGGAAAACTAAATTGAGACATGGGGGTTATTCCGGGTGGCACTGTAGTCGTAGTCACAGTAATGCTACCTGTCGCAGCTCCACTTGTCGATTTGATCGCTCCATTGTTATCAAACCTAATTACTCCTGTTTTTCCAGTTAATTGAGTTGTAATTATTGGATTATCTTGATCATCACAGGCGAAAGTACTTGTACCTAGAACACCGGCTCCGGTACCACCAGTAGAATAGCTTCCATCAGAGTTTTCTGCTTGTATGGAAAATGCTTCACCTTGCGGAACTTCAATTTCATACGTAATCCCAACCGCATTTAATTCTACAGTATGAATACACGCAGAAACAGTTCGAGGAGAAAAACTAAATAGTCCGACAAAGATAAACCCTAAAATGAATATAAAATTTATTTTTTTGTTCATAATTAATGAGATTTTATAACAGCTAATTTATGTCTTAATTATAAAACAATTCTTATTGCACAACTAATAATAAATGTATTTGATGTGTTAATAACTCGAATTAATAGACCAATAAAATGTTTGACATTTTGCATTATTTATGCATAATTAGATAAGGATACTTGTTTTTGAACCTTTAAAATCAAGAAAATGAAAACAAAAAAGATTTTGTCCGTTATTGTTGGATTCCTTATGTGTGGGATCCATGTACTGGCTCAAAATAGTAGCTATGGTACTCAATTCAGTGAGGATCAAATAGAAGACACTATTAAAGTCGTGGCACATGTTGGAAATTATTGTGAAGATATTGAACTAACGTGTCCCGCGGTTGGAAACGAGCTTTGTATGTTTTCAATACTTTCAGATTCATCAATCAGTATATCTATAAGATTTATCAACAAAGAAGGAGAGTTCTACAACAATGGAAATTACTTCTATAAGGATGCAGAATTTACATCTACTTATGAGTATAAACAAGGATATTATTACTCGAACATTGATTTTTCTTCTGAAACTACAATAAAAATAGGATTTATGGCGAAAGAGGGAAAATGTATTTCTTTGTTACTTGTAAGAGAAAAAGCCACGAAATTTGGGGGGTAGAGATTGTCTATTTATTATAGACAAAGGCGACATAATGTCGCCTTTTTTAATGGATTATATTATAGAAGACGCTTAAACCCTTCCTTATATTAATTACAATTTAATGTACACTCACTTATCTTTACATGTACACTAAATACTGTACTGTCACATTTGACATTTTGTATTTTTTCTGTATAATTATTTCAGAACCATTGCTGTTTAACTCTTTAAAATCCATACGATGAAAATTAAAATCATTTTATTCGTTATAATTGGATTGTTTATTTTTGGCACTCAAACACTATCTCAAAATGGTCCTTACAGTGCAAAATTTAGTGAATCTAGATTACAAGATACTGTTGAAGTGCTCGTACATACAGGAAATTATTGTGAAGATATTGAACTAACGTGTCCACCAACTCTTCTAAAACGATCTAACTATAAAAATGTATGTACTTGTTCTTTCACTATATATTCAAAATCTAAAAGTGATGCGAAGATAAGATTTCTTAATAAAAGAGAAACTGAATACCGCTATATTGAACTTGGGCTCGACTCATGTACGATCGATATTAAAGATAATGTGGAAAATTATTATCGGTCTTGTGTGAGCTTTAAGGCTGATAAAACGGAAAAAATATCTTTCATCTCAGAAGAGAATGAATGCTTTCCAATAATAATCAGAAGAACAATATTGGTTTATTGGTAACATGGGTAAAACAATGAAAAAAGACAAAGGCGACATAGTATGTCGCCTTTTTTTAATGGATTATTCTATAAAGGACATCCAATTGGATGTCCTTTATATATTTATCCGAATAATTCAAGCATTTTTTCTATTGTCTTTGGGCCTATTCCCCCATCAGGATTCAATCCTACATCCTCTTGATATTTCTCAACAGCACTCCTCGTGGATGGACCAAAATCTTGATCTTCTCCTAAATTTAAGTCCGGATCATAAAAATTAAGAAATTTCTGAATTCGTAACACCAATAGTCCTGAATCCCCTGGTTCAAGAAGTATCTTTCTGTCTCGAAGATCTTCAAGGTCTGCTTTTAATGCAAGTAGTGACGGATCGGGTTCATCTTCAACTGGCAGCTCTTCTACCTCATCCTCAATAAACAAAATCGCTTCATCTTCGATTTCAAATATCTCTCCT
Source organism: Candidatus Wolfebacteria bacterium (assembly GCA_002401345.1). Lineage (GTDB taxonomy): Bacteria > Patescibacteriota > Minisyncoccia > Phycocordibacterales > NVSU01. The sequence continues at coordinate 36,485 of NVSU01000006.1, read as the reverse complement.
ACATCCTCCTCTTCATCCACTAGTGTTTCTGAGGTGTTATTTAATGCGAGTTCCTTTCCACTGTCTATACTCGTAAATGCCCAATATCCTGCACCACCAAGAATAACAACAATGAGGAGGGTAAATAAAAATGATTTTAGTGATTCCATATTAAATATTATAACCCAAAATTAATAAAAAAATAAGATTTAAAACAAAAAAATCAACTTTTATAACAGTACCATAGAACGTTCTATAGTACTGTTACGTATATTTTAATATCAGATGTTCGTTTCATTTTTTTTATAAAAATCATCAGATTCCTTTTTATCATCTTTAATTTCCGAATAAGAATTAAAACTATCACCTAATTCGTCAACAATATTCCAAAAGAGGAAGCTTGTAGGATATTTCCTTTTCAATCTTTCAAATTCAGGGTTTGTTTGCTGACGTTTCTTTTTCCTTTTTAATTTGATTTCCTTAATTTTTCCTTTCTTTCTCTTCTCTAATATTCTTTGAATTAAAATTCGATACCCTTCTCCCCCACGGTCTAATTTTTTCTGAACATTAGTAATTTTATTTTTCCCAACATTTAATAACTCGACAATTTCATCATATGTAAAATTTAAAATAAGTAATATTGCAACATCTATCCTTCGCATAATATTTCCTATTTCATCGATGTCTAAAATATCTCGAAAAATCTTAGAAGCCTCTTTTCGATCCTTTATTAATCCCATTACATCATAGAATTCTCCTATCAATCGTATTCGTTCATCTTCTGGTAAATTATTTAATGAAAAACGTGCCATGTATTAATAGTACTATAGAACGTTCTATAGTACTATTACAGTAATATGTCTATATACATACCACGTAGATACTATTTATCAAGCGAGTTTTAGTGGCATATCTATTACGGTTGCCAAAAAAATAATAATCTTCTAATTATATATTTATCGAGGATCCTCGATTTTTCATTCATTTTTTACATGAGAAAAATCGGGATTGCCAAAAAAATAATAATTTGCCATAATAGGGCTCATGAATATCTCTACAATATTACCCTGGATACAGATAATACTATCTATTATCCTTGTAATCGCAATAATACTACAGCAATCAGGTGCGGGCCTTGGTGGTGCACTTGGTGGAGGTGGTGGAGACACTGTATATCACACACGTCGAGGTTTAGAAAAATTCCTCTTTTATCTCACTATTGTGGTATCAATTCTCTTTGCTGTCTCAGCATTCATAGCGCTTTTCGTGTAGTATCGTAGTAAAATACTAAACATACATTTCTCAATTCTCTACATATGGAAAAACTAAAGAACTTTATTGAAGGCTTTAATAAGCCACGATATACAAAACTTCCCACTCGGGATGAACTAAGAAAGGCTTTAAATTCATTTTCAAAAAAATGGCTTGTTGGAATTGGCGTATTATTTACAATCCTCCTCCTGAGTACACTTATACTTCTTCAAAAAATAAATACCTCATTTATGATAGAAACTCCTGCACATGGTGGGAAGATCACAGAAGGCCTCATTGATGCACCTCGATTTGTGAATCCCGTACTTTCACTTTCTGATACAGATAAAGACATCACTACCCTTGTATATTCCGGACTGACGAGAAAAATGAGTGGCGGAGCAATAAGGCCGGATTTAGCGGAATCATTTTCAGTTTCTGAGGATGGACTTACCTACACCTTTACACTTCGTGATGATATTTTCTTTCACGACGGAAAACCTATTACCGCTGAAGATGTGGTATTCACTATCAACACAGCAAAAGACCCTATATTGAAAAGTCCAAGAAAAATTAGCTGGGAAGGTGTATCCGTGAAGCAGAAAGATAGTAAAACTATCATCTTCACATTGAAGCAGCCATACGCATCATTTATGCAAAATAGCACGATTGGAATTCTTCCTGCACATATCTGGAAAGATATTTCTGTAGAGCAGTTAAGTTTCAGTGATTTTAATATTAATGCCATTGGATCAGGACCATATAAGATCGATAAAGTAAGAAAGAAATCCTCAGGAATTATTGAACGATTCGAGCTCGTACCATTCAAAAAATTTGTACTCGGTAAACCATATATTAAACAAATTACATTAAAATTTTATCCAAATGAGGCAGATTTATTGCGCGCATTCGACAGTGGCGAGATAGATAACATGCACGCGATTAACCCTAAGAAAGCAAAAATCCTTGAAACTAAAAACTTTATCGTCAAATCAACTGTACTTCCTCGAATTTTTGGTCTCTTCTTTAATCAAAGTAAAGAGCCATTATTTACAGATAAGACTGTCATCAAGGCACTCGACAAAGCAATTGATAAGGAAAGAATTGTAACTACAGTACTCTTTGGGTTCGCAACATCAATAGATAGCCCCCTTCCAAGGGTATTTGCTGTCTCAGATACGTCACTTTCAGCACCTCAAAAGAAATCAGAGAGTTCAATTGAAGAAGCAATTGAACTACTTGAAAAAGGAGGATGGGAGATAAATGAGGACGGACTTATGCAGAAAAAGGGCGGAAAAGAGCGCATATTACTTTCTTTCTCAATCGCAACTGGAAATGTAGCGGAACTTAAGCAAGCTGCAGAATTTATAAAAGAGGATTTGGAAAAAATAGGCGCACTCGTTGAAATAAAGATATTTGATATAAGTGATCTAAATCAAAATGTAATACGCCCACGAAACTATGATGCATTACTCTTTGGGCAAGTAGTAAATCATGATACTGATCTCTACGCATTCTGGCATTCATCTCAAAGAAATGATCCTGGACTAAACATTGCCCTATATACAAATGCAAAAGTAGACAAAATACTCGAGGAATCATTAACGACACTAGACAGAGAAGAAAGAGTAAAAAAATATTTACAATTCGAAAATGAAGTTAAAAAAGATTCTCCAGCAGTATTCATTTATTCACCAGAATTCATTTATGTGGTCGATAAAAACATAAAAGGACTTTCCATTGAAAATCTCACAAGTGCGTCTGATAGATTTTTAGATGTACATTTATGGTACAAGCGTACGGAAAACATATGGAAAATTTTTAATCGATAATACATCTCACTATTAATTAATACTAAAACTCTATTCACCATAGACATAACAAATAATCACTATGATACAAAAAGATAACAGAAATGCAGGTCCAACAGAAAGACGAGTCGTGAAGAAGACTACATCACCATCACGATCGCACTCTAGACCACATGCTCCAGTAAAAAAAAGGGAAACTGGGACTACTACAAAAAAACAAGGCACTAAAAGGTTTGCACGAAAAAGTGCACCTACAGTAAAAACATCCCGACCGACTACTAAAAAACCGCCAGTTCGTACTGCTGGCAAAAAAAAGAAGGGGTTTCGAAAGCGCTTGAATCTACCTTTACAGAAACCAAAAGGTAAATTCAAAATCTCTCGTAGTACCAGATTAAAAAAACAAGAGATTCCAAAACTTGAAGATGGTGTGCTTAGAATTGTTCCGCTTGGAGGTGTGGAGGAAATTGGAAAGAATATGACCGTTATTGAATATGGAGACGATATCATCATAGTTGATGCCGGACTTCAGTTCAGTATAGAAGAAACGCCAGGAATTGATTTTATAATCCCAAATATTAAGTATCTAGAAGAGCGAAAGGAAAAAATTCGTGGTTTATTCATTACTCATGGACACCTTGATCATATCGGTGCGGTGCCTTTTATCATGGAACGAATAGGAAATCCACCAATCTACTCACGAGAATTTGGAGCTGTGATGATCCAAAAAAGACAGGAAGAATATCCTCATTTAGCTAAACTAAACATGAATATTATTGAGGGTCATGAATCGATGAGTATTGGAAAAAACTTTAAGATCTCAACCTTCCCTATCTCACATACAATACCCGACTCAATGGGTCTCGTTATCGGAACTCCCCATGGTGACATTGTATTTATTGAAGACGTACGTGTTGATAATATCGATGGAGTGCCCACAGAAGAAGAAGTTGAACAATATAAACAATTCAAAGACAGAGAGATACTTCTTTTGACAATGGATTCTACGAGTATTGAGAAACCTGGATTTTCCCTTTCGGAATCAGTGGTGGTTAAAAATATAGACAAAATTATAAAAGAATCAACTGGACGTCTTATTATTGGAACATTTGCATCTCAAGTAGAACGAATTATCAGTATCATTGAACTTGCAGATAAATATGGAAAGAAAGTTGTTGTTGAAGGGCGATCAATGAAATCCAATGTTGAAATCATTAAACAATTAAAACTATTAAAGACTAAAAACCTTATCCCCGCAGATGATATGGCCAATTACCCTCCTCATAAGATTGTTATGCTTGCTACAGGTGCTCAAGGAGAAGAATTTGCTGCACTGATGAGAATTTCAAATAAAACACACAGACACATATCATTAAATAAAACTGACACTGTACTGCTTTCTGCGTCAGTAATTCCTGGAAACGAGTATGCAATTACAAAACTTAAGGATAATCTTTATCGACAGGAAGCAAAGATTATCACGTATCGTGATTCTGACGTCCATGCCTCTGGTCATGGAAACCGTGAAGAACTTGGATGGATACACAAACAAATTAATTATAAATATTTCTTACCAGTTCATGGACATCACTTTATGCTTCGTCAACACGCGGAAATGTCTCAAAAACTTGGAACACCTAAGTCTAATACAATAATCCCAGACAATGGATCAATTATTGAAATATATGAAAAAGGTAATAAGATTCGAATATTAAAAGAAAAAGCACCTGCGGAACTTTCGATGGTAGACGGTTTCTCAGTGGGAGATATTCAGAACGTAGTTATCCGAGACAGACAACTTCTCGCTCAAGACGGAATGTTTGTAGTGATTGCTAATGTAGACTCTAAAACTGGAACATTAAGAAAATCTCCTGATCTTATTTCACGAGGATTCGTATATCTACGAGAATCCCAAGACCTTCTACATCAAGCACGTATCATTACAAAGAAAACTATCGAAAGAACTGCAAAAGGGATGAATCCACTGGATCTTGATGAAATAAAAGGAGTACTTACGGATGAAATATCTAGGTTCTTATTCCAAAAAACTGCAAAACGCCCACTTGTAATACCCGTTATTATTATTGTGTAATACTAATGAATTTTCGATTAAATAAACCACTCAATATACTCTATCTCGCAAGTTTTCTTTTTGCGATTCACTTGGCACTCACCTCTTTTGTGAACTCAAGCTTTTTGGGTCAACATATTAACAGTTCTACAGTCGGAATCCTCTTCACAATCGGATCAGTACTCGCAATACTTGCACTTCTTCAAATGCCTCGCATACTTAATCGTTTTGGAGAATATAAGACAATTCTCACTCTTGTATCCTTAGGTGGGCTCTCTCTTTTTGGACTCGCAACTATTTCGTCGCCAAATCTATTGATTGCCATTTTTGTTATCTATTTTGCAGTTAATAGTCTTATATTCTTTAGTCTTGATATATTAATTGAAAATTATTCTGATGATGAAACTACCGGTGGAACCCGAGGTTTATTTCTCACGAGTATGAATATTGCGTGGGTACTCTCTCCTATGATTGCTGGGTTTATTATTGTAAAAATGGGATTCACAGGAATTTATATCGTTTCACTTTTAGCAATGGTTCCTTTGTTTTTTCTTCTCTTTAATAAGTTCAAAAAATACAAAGATCCGGAATATGTACACGCGCCTTTCAAAAAAACATTTTTGCGTCTCATTGAAAATAAAAATATTTTAAAGGTATTTCACGCAAATTTTACGCTTCAATTTTTTTATTCTTGGATGGTGATTTATACGCCAATCTACCTGAATCAGGTAATTGGATTCCCGTGGGATAAAATTGGTATCATCTTCACTATCATGCTCATCCCATTTGTCATTCTTGAAATTCCACTCGGTAGAATTGCAGACAAATGGCTTGGTGAAAAAGAGCTCATGACAGCTGGATTCATTATTATGACACTCGCCACAGGAACGATTGCATTTATTGGAGCTCCAAAGCTTCTCCTGTGGGCACTTATCTTGTTTACCACTCGAATTGGTGCAAGTATGGTAGAAATAATGACTGAGACGTATTTTTTCAAGCAAGTCGATGGTGAGGATGTAGATCTCATTAGTTTCTTTAGAAATGCGTCTCCTTTGGCATATATCATCGCACCTCTTTTGGCTACTGTATTTCTTCTTATTTTCCCTTTTAAGAGTCTTTTTATCGCACTTGCAATAATAGTGGCACTCGGTCTTATTTCAAGCCTTACACTCAAGGACACTCAGTAAAGGTATTATATTGAGACTATATAGCTATCACTTTTTTTAAGAAATCCTTCGTTGATTAATTCATCCAGCTTCTGCTGGATTTTATTTTTATTAAATGAAAGCTCTTTCTTTAGATGTAGTGGTGTTACATTCTTTTCTTTCAGTACATACTTTAATATTGAGCTTCGTACCTCTCTATCGGATCCTTTAAACGGAGTTTGTTTCCTATAATGTTTACTTTGCGTATTTAAATTTCCCTTTTCTTTTTTTAACATCACTCCATAGTCCATAAGCGCTGAATACCACTCACGAGGGTTCTTAGTATCAACTGTTTTTTCAATGTAGTTGAAAAGTTCTAGGTCACTGACATTCTTTTTATTAGGAAAGAAAAAATGCAAAAATACTGTTCGAATATTTGTCTCTATAAATACATGGGGTTGATTCCATACAAATGTACGTATTGCTCCAGCAGTATAGGGACCAATACCAGGGAGACTCTCTAAACTAGCTGAATCCTCAGGAAGTCTACCTCTATATTCCTTCGTAACAGTCTCAGCCATACGCTTTAAATTCAACGCTCGCCTATTGTATCCAAGTCCCTGCCATAGAGTTAATACTTTTTTCTGTGGAGCATTAGAAAGAGCCTTCCACGATGGGAAGGCTTTAATAAATTCTCTATACTTTTTTACAACCCGACTTGTCTGAGTTTGTTGGAGCATTATTTCAGACACCACAATGTGATATGGATTTTTAGTTTTTCTCCACGGAAAGTCTCTTTTATTTAAGCAATAGTACTCCTTTATGGTTTTTTGAAATTGTAAGCGACTGATCATACCCCATATTTAATATCAACAACTTCTGGTGCATCAGAGGATTTTTCCTTTGCTTTTTTACGAAATGTTCTCATGAGCATCGGTCCGACAATGGTAGTCACTATACTCAAAAGCACCAGTGCAGTAAGTAATCTCTGGTCTAATAGACCAAACTCAAATCCCGCAAATGCAGCAGCAAGAGTAGTCGAGAGCTGAGGAATAGTAGACGCTCCTATAAATGCTGATTCATTAGTTGAAAAGCCCGAAATTCTTCCTCCAAACCATCCACTGATAAATTTAGCGAGCATTGATCCGAGTATAATTACGAGCGCAATAAGACCAGCACCTTCTAGTTGGGTAAATACAGAAAGATCTGTCTTTGATCCGATCACAATAAAGAAAATAGGGATGAACAGACCATAGCTTAGTGTTTTAAGTTTATCTTTCAAAATATCAGTATGAATTGAGCTTGAAAGCACTGCACCTGCAAAGAATCCGGCAATAATTGGATGTAATCCAAGTAATTCAAATGTGATCACTATACCAATCAAAATCACAAACATTACTTGTAATTCTGGCTGGAATAATTTATTTCGATCACCACTGAGACGAGTGAGTAACCATTGCAGTTTGGGCACAAGCCATCGGAAAAATACCAAGAACACCGCCAAAAGAATATAAAACACTGGAAGAGATAAACTGGTGATCGGACTAATTGTCTGGAACAATACGGAGAAAAAAACCAAACTAATGATATCCTCTATCACGGTCGCCGACACAATATAATTACCGATTCTCGTCCTCAAGAGACCACTCACCTCCAAAGAAGGCATCACAACAGCAATAGATGACGAAATAAAAATAATTCCAATAAGAAGAGATACTATAAGGGAATATCCGAATGCAAATCCAATGCCCACCCCGACAATAAATGGCAGTAGTCCGTTAAATAATGACAAACCTACTATATTTTTGGCATTCTTTTTGAAAGTTGAAAAATTTGTTTCAAGGCCTGCCATAAACATCAAGAATATAAGTCCGATTTGTCCTATGAAGTCGATGGTAGCATCTGCTTCAAATATTCCGAACGCTGAAGGTCCAATAAGTATTCCTCCCAAAATAAGTGCAACTACCCAAGGGATATGAAGACGACTAAATACGTCAGAGAAAAATAATCCCGCAAATAACACTATAAAAAATGGAAGCAATTGAGTCATTAGACATAATTATACCACATGGAAGGATGAGGTATTATTTGTTTTTAAGGTAGTTTACTGAAGCAAATTACTCGCTGCAGAAAAATCAGAAATAAGGTTAAGACTTTGAGTAAAGACAAATAATCCCAGAATAATAAGAATGATTCCAAATCCAATGTTTACGTATCTGAGAGTTTTCGCGTATTTATTTATAAAACCTGAAGCTTGAGTAGCAAAGAGTCCTATTACTAGGAATGGTATACCAAGACCAATTGCATATGACAAAAGAAGCACAAATGCAGATCCAGGCGCAGTAACTGCGAGTCCTAAAATAGCTCCTAGTGCAGCTCCTACACACGGTGTCCACCCTACTGCAAATGCAAGTCCAAATAAAAATGATGTAAAATATCGAGACTTAAATTTCTTCTTTACCTTTATCGTGTGAGCTCTTTCAAGAAAAGGAATTTTTAGAAGACCTACAAGATATAATCCAAAGAATATTATAAGAGTTCCTCCAATACGCGCCAGCCATATTTGTACATCAAATGCGACAGCTTCAAGTAGTGTATTTAATAGTACCCCTAGAATTGCAAATACAACTGAAAACCCTATTACAAAAAAGAGACTATTAAGAAATATATCCTTTTTATTTGGTTTTTCTTCGTCCAATGATGACCCAGCGAGGTATGCAAGAAATCCAGGGATAATGGGTAATACACAAGGAGAAAGAAAAGATACTACTCCTGCAAGGAATGCGATAGCGATTGAAATTTCCATATTATTTTATAGTGACAACGCACCGTTAATTTCTTCTAAATATTGAGCTTTTTCCCACGATTCAGGCGTTTTAAGAATTCTCTCACCGTTTTTTACAAATACTTTTGTATGTTGAAATGCGATTCCAAATTCTCTCGCAAGAGCTTTTTCTTCATCACTCGTACTTGTGTCATTGAAATTTATTCTAAACCCAACTACTTGGTCTGTAGTAAGTTCATCAAATGCAGGGAACAATTCATTTTCGACTTCAACAATACAAATTGGACACCATGTTGCAAAGAAGTAAAGTACTACTAATTTATCGCTCTCAATTGCCTTGTCATAATCAACTTGATTGAAATCAAGAACTAGAGAAGAGGTACCCGCGAGCACTTCTCCTACATACCCTGCTTCTGACACTACTGCATCTTTAAGTACCCCAGAAATTTCTTCGGGTTGAGCGTTTTGTTTATTAATAAAAAAGAGAGTGGCGGCAATCGCTATGACTACTACAATCAATACTACGATCGAACTCGCGCCCCTATTAGTTGAAATTTTCATCTTACTAGAGATAAATATGCTTGTATTTTCATACAACACATATCTATGATTATTATTCTAAATTATTGTGATACGTTTTCCCTTGCGTCCATAACTTGAATACCTCTAGAGGGGTTAATATCGTCATTATAACATAAATGTTAAAAAGAAAAAAATATTAATTTAATGCTATATTTTCAGTAGTTTATCGCTTTTGTTTCACTCGTTCGTTTTCCTTGAGATACTTCTTGCGAAGACGCACTGAATTTGGAGTCACTTCGAGTAGTTCGTCTCCTACCATAACTTCAAGACCAGTTTCTATGGTAAGTGTCTGAGCTGGGACTAGATCTAGTGATTCATCTGAACCGGCAGCTCGGATATTTGTAAGTTGCTTTCCTTTTGTTGGATTGACCACCATTTCTTCACCCTTTGATGTATTTCCTATAACCATTCCCTCGTATACTTCCGTTGCAGGGCCAATATAAAGTGTGCCTCTCTCCTGTAAATTCCACAGTGAGAATCCTAATGCTTTTCCTGTCACCATTGATACCATTGAACCAATGCTTCGTTTTTTAATTTCACCTGCATATGGCTGGAAGCCAATTACTCGTGCACCTAAAATTCCTTCTCCTTTTGTATCAATAATAAATTGTCCTCTATATCCCAAAAGTCCACGCGTAGGACCTTCAAAAATAAGTCGAACTTGATTTCCTTTTGTAATCATATCTTGCATCACAAATGCCCTCTTTGAAAGTCGCTCAATCACTGCACCTTGGAATTCTGCAGGTATATCAATTGTCACTTCTTCGAAGGGTTCTTGTTTTCCATTTTCATCTTCTCGAATAATAACCTGCGGTTGAGATACAGCGAGCTCATACCCTTCTCGACGCATGTTCTCAAGAAGAATTGCGATATGCATTTCACCTCGTCCATATACTTTGAATGTATTTCCTTCTGAAAAATCTACTTGCAATCCAACGTTAATCTCGAGTTCTTTTTCTAATCGATCCTTAATTTGTCGACTGGTGACAAATTTTCCTTCACGTCCGGCAAATGGTGATGAGTTTGGCATAAATTCCAAACCAATAGTTGGCTCATCAACTGCAATCGCAGGAAGAGGTAGTGCGTTTTCATCAGTTGTAAGTGTTTCTCCTATGTTTATATCCTCAAATCCTGCAATAAGCACGATATCACCTGCATACGCCTCTTTAACTTCTATTTTGTCCAATCCTTCGAATGTCGAGAGTTTTGTTACCTTCCCCTTTCGAACTTCACCACCTTCTTGAAGTATAAAAAGTTGTGCTCCAAGAGAAATACTCCCTTCATAAATACGTGCAACAGCGAGACGTCCTGTAAAATTATCGTAACCAAGATTAAATACTTGTGCTCGTAATGTGTCTCCTTCTTTATATGCTTTTGCTGCGGGTACAAATTCAAGAATAACATCAAGAAGTGGTGTGAGATCTTTCATCTCATCTTCAAGATTTCTCTTTGCCACTCCGTCACGTCCTACAGTATATACAACTTGAAAGTCTGATTGCTCGTCATTTGCACCAAGTTCTAGAAAGAGTTCGAGTACCTGTTCTTCAGCTCGATCCGGGTCTGCTGCTGGTTTGTCGATTTTATTTATAACTACGATCGGCTTTAGTCCAAGCTCAAGTGATTTCTTAAGTACAAAACGAGTCTGCGGCATTGGTCCCTCCTGTGCATCAACTACCAATAACACTGAATCAATAGAACGAAGTACTCGTTCAACCTCAGATCCAAAATCGGCATGACCCGGAGTATCTACAATATTGATCTTTGTATCTTTGTAGACCAATGATGCATTCTTTGCATAGATAGTAATGCCCCTCTCTTGTTCGAGTGAATTTGAATCCATTGACACATCAGCAGTAACTGCACCAGTTTGGCGCATTAACGCATCAGTAAGAGTCGTCTTACCGTGATCCACATGGGCTATGATCGCTATGTTTCTAATTTCAGTATTCATAAAATAAATTCAAGTTTATATTGCAATGAGTCCCGCCCCGTAGCCAGCCGACCACAGGGAGGATGTGGTACTGGGGTGATCAACGTGAGCTATGATTGCTATGTTTCTAATTTCTTTGTTTTCCATAAAATTTAAAATAAAAAAATGCGCACATGTATGCGCTCATCTAGACTACGCTAAAAATGCGCCTGAGTCAATAACTTATGACTATAGCTCAGCGCTAGTTATTTGAACCAGTAAAGACGCTATAGCTCTGGTTCTCCTAATTTCATCAGCAGTTAGTTCTCTTCCATTTGCCCCTGGAAACATTAATCTTGATCTGCTCTCTGAGGTATGATCAAGACCGAGCAAGTGGCCTATTTCATGAGCTGTGGCCCTAAAATCATCGACAGAGGTCCTATCAGCCACAAGTCCGACATTAGGGGAAATAGCAATACCATTTGGACCAAGTAAGTCACGTATATAGAAAATATTTAATGCCTGAATATCTGATGGGAGCACTGAATATAACGCTCTAAAATTTCCAGAACTAACCGCATGTATCAGATCTTCATTCAACACTATTTCTTCAATTGAAACATCTAGAACTATACCTGCCTCATCCCATATCTTTTGCGAGTTTGCAAAAAGTGATTCAAGGTTTTCTTTATCTCTTTGAGTACTTGCACCCGCACTGTCTTTTATCAAAAATGCCACAATTGGGATTTGAATATCTTCAACACTATCAACTTCTATCTTATTTTCTTCTATAGTGTCACTTGTAATTTTTAATTCAAATATTCCTTCCTCATTAGTATTGATATCAGTTATGTTAAAAAATACCATATCTGATCTTCCATCACTATCCCCTGCTGTATCAAAACGAATTCTAAATTGCGCCTTTGTGTCGCCGGAGTCTATTATTTTATTTATGAAAGAAGACACATCACACTCAAACGCGTCATCTCTTGAGGTTGCCAAGATACAGACTCTCTCAGAAGGACTCTGATTCCAAAGATCTTCAGAAAACTCATCGTACGAAATAGCATCGACTACGAGATTACCAAGATCCTCAAAAGGAGTACCTTCAATTTCGACATTATCTGTATGAAGAAATGCGGATGATACTTCAATTTCAGAAATATCAGACAGATCAAAACTTAAAAATGTTTGGACTCCATCTCCTTCAGGAAAAGAAGGATTGAGATTATCACCTACAAAAAGTCCGCTTCCACTACCAGAAAAACCACGTGGAGTGTGTCCTCCAGAATTTCCTCCTTCATTCGGAATTAAAATAGTACCTGAGATGTCTGACTGAATCTCAGTGTTTACTACAATAGTTGTGTCATTGGGACTATTTAAACCTGCAAATATCAAGAAAGCGACCACAGAAACAGAAAATAATGTACGAGAAATATTTTTCATATGTAAGAGTATACCAGAAAAAAGAATCCATTAAATAGACAAACAAATTCAATCAATATACAATGAATGTAAGACTTGTTCTTCTTCTTCTTCTGATTTTAAAGTTAGTGGTTGGAAAATTGATTCAAAATTGCAACATGAGCAAGTCTATGCCCCGGAGATATCACTAGTGAAAGCTAGTGTGATACCGGGGCTTTTTTATTTTCACTCTTCCTTCTAATAAATATATTTTAATTTTATAAACATTGATACTTAAAAAGACTCTAATATAGTAGCTTTTCTTTTTTAAATTTACTTGTTCTATTAAAAATAGAAATAATCTAATAAGTTTAATACTTTCACCAATGAAAAATATACTTCCACTGTTCTTTATCCTTGTATGCTTGGTTCTATTATTTATCTATCATGCAGGCGGTTCTTTTGAAGAGATAGTCGAAAATTATACTCGTAATAGACGTATGATTTCATTCCCGTCAGTTACAATTGTACCTTTTATCTTTGGCACTATAAGCCAAATAATATCTGAACTTTATTTTCTTGTGACCAATCAGAAATCAAAAAAACCACCATATGGTGGTTTTTTTATTTCTCTTTTTTAGTTTTTTAATGCTTTTTTCTTTACCTGTATAGCCATCGAAAGAAAAAATACTGCTTCAGGTGAAAGGGTATTTTTATGTTCATTAACATATTTTTCTATCCTAAAAATCGCTTCCTTTAAAGTCTCGTTATTTAAATTGTATGTAATAATTTCAACCATTTTTCTTTCTCTTGGTGCTACATCATCAAGTCTTTCAAGAGCATTCCCCCATTCTTCCATCAATTCATACCATTCCTTATTGAATACTTGTTGATCTTCTATAATCATTTCTGCATACCCAGGAGATATATCAATCTGAGTTTCTTTTGACCACCCTAAATCTGCCAATTGTTGCTTTGTATCTTTTGATAATTCACCAAAATAAGCTGGTCTCTCCCTATTCTTTTTTATTGATGGTATTTCTTCCATGTAAGAAGTATATCAAGAAACTATGATAAATAAAAAAAGCCCCGTATAAAACGGGGCTATAAATGATACGTTACATCTCTCATTCTTTATTCTTTCGTTTTGGTAATTCTTTTCGAATTATTCGAACGAGTTTAGGATGATAATATTCAGTATAAGTACCACCAATTAAATAATTATTAAACCATTCTGGATTACTATCACGATACTTTTCTGCAAAAGATTTAACCGTTGCAGGACTAGCATGAAACTCTGATTTAAGTTTATTTGGTGTTACCCAACCCTCAGGAGCATATTTTCTCTCAACAAGTTCTTTTCGAATTATTCGAACGAGTTCAGGATGATAATGAACAATATAGTAACAATGTGTCACATACATCTTAAACCATTCTGGATTACTATCACAATACTTTTCTGCAAAAGATTTAATTGTTGTGATAGTAACACTAATTTCTGATCTAAGTTTATTTGGTGTTATCCATCCATCAGGAGCATGTTTCCTCCCCCCAAGTTCTTYTCGAATNNTWTTSGNNCRAGTTCAGGGTGATAATGCTCTACATAATTTTGAGAATGAGACCAAAACATCTTAAACCATTCTGGATGATCAGAGCGATACTTATCTGCAAACGACTTAATTGTTCTTTTGGCAGTATTAATACCCTCCATCATCAAGCCAGTTTTTGTTATCCAACCATAAGGAACATTGTTTTTTCTTATAAGTTCATCTCGAATGATTTTGGCAAGTTCAGGGTGATAATGCTCTGTATTCAGCTTTTTCTTCCAAAACATCTTAAACCATTCTGGATGATCAGAACGATACTTTTCTGCCCAATCCATAATAGTTACCTCAGAACTACCTGTCTCTGTGCTTAAAGCACTGCTAGTTACCCAACCATCTGGTGAAATATACTTACCTAGAAAAATATCCCAACCAGGGNAAATTAGAATAGGTAATATTTGGGTTTGATGGCAACTTATGATCGATAACCAAATACCTCCTCTTGAAATCTAAGCCATTTTTCACTGAGGCTTCAATACAAACCTTACTAGCCTCTTGCCATGTTTCATAAGGATCAAATTCAATGTGTTTCAAAAGACTTATGATATTTTTCAAATCATCACCGAACACAAAGGAGAATTCTTTTCCTTTAAAGTGAAAGGGAGAATCTACATCTATTGATACATTCTCGATTTTTGCTATTTCTTCCATATCCCTAACAAAATCTTGCATCATAATCATGCGATCAATGTTGGCTACAAAATCCAAAACAATAACCCTATCTTTTGATGGACTTTTTCTTAAGCCTCTTCCTAATTGCTGGAAAAAGATCCTTTTTGAACCAGTTGAACGTAAGAAAACAATAATTGATACATCGGGAATATCAATTCCCTCATTAAACTTATCAACTACAATAACATGTTTTACTTTTCCATTACGAAACGCATCAAGAGCATAAGAATTCAATCTTCCAGGTTTACTGGAATGAACTAAAACAGAAGAAGGAAGATATTTATCTACGTATTTTGCATGACGTATATTCTTGCAAAATATAATGGCCTTCTCTCCATTTTCTGTATAACCTTGAATGAACTTTAATTGACTCTTGGTGTGTTGTTCTATAAAGATACGATTGTTTAATTGTTTCTTGGTAATACGGATTCCCTTTTCAAATACCTCGCTACAGATATTCTTGAGAGTTTTGCTATTCATATTATCAGTCAATACATGATACTCAATGGGACATAACCACCCTTTTACCAATGCTTCTGGTAAACTGAGATTTACTATTTCATCACCAAAAATATTACGAATATCCAAATCATCTTCACGATCTGGAGTTGCAGTGAGACCCAATAAGAACTTTGGTTCAAAATACTCTATGACAGACTTGAATGTTGGAGCCTGTGCATGATGTGCTTCATCTACTACTATGTAATCAAATGAATCTTTATCAAAAGAAGACAAATGATTTTTTATAGTTTGAAAAG
Organism: Candidatus Wolfebacteria bacterium; assembly: GCA_002401345.1. Classification (GTDB taxonomy): domain Bacteria; phylum Patescibacteriota; class Minisyncoccia; order Phycocordibacterales; family NVSU01. The sequence continues at coordinate 20,517 of NVSU01000006.1, read as the reverse complement.
AAGCAAACAAGCATGATGAATTATTTTTTCTTTTATTAAGTCCGTTAAGATAACCAAACCCCACACTGCTCTTTAAAACTTGACTGAACGTTACATAGGCTTGATGTAAAATTTCATTTTGATGACATAAGTATAAAACCTTTGCATCAAAATTATTTTTCCTAAAATTCTTTACATCAAAAGCAACTGTAACTGTCTTTCCAAGACCAGGTGCCTTTACAACCAAAGCGGTATTAATACCTCTTAACCTGGTCTTACTGATAGCTTCTAAAGATTCCTTTTGATAATCATAGGGACTAATAATCCTATGACCATCTATAAAAGCCTCTGTGGGAACCAATACACGTTGCAGTCTTCGCATATGATCAGAGATATCGCTACCAAAAGTTTCAAAAATAATCTGTCTTGTGACAGGATCATCTCTCAAACACGAAAGAGCTGTTTCTTGTATTTGACGAATTCTCTCTCTAGTTAAATCATATATAATTGCGATTTCCTCCAATGTACGAGTCAAATTATCTTTAAGGCCAAAACGTAAATTTAAAATCTCGATTTCTTGAGGTTTTAAATATTTACTCATTCGCACCATAAGATCCTGTTTTACAATTTCAGAATTAGCTTGAATATCAAGAGAAATCATTTCCACGTCTTCAATCAAGTCTCCGAAGGTCTTACCTCCTTCGTTTTCGGATGAAATTGATTTATCAATAGAAATAGGTTTTTGAAGCAAAGCATTCTCAATTGAAAGCACTTCTTTTGTGCTTAAATTCATTTGCTCTGCAATTTCTTCAAGACTTGGATTAATTTTATCTTGAGCTTCCATTTTCTTGATCGCTTTTTTATACTTAGATATTTTTTCAACCATATGAACAGGAATACGAATTGTCCGGGAGTGATCAGTAAGTGAGCGAGTGATTGATTGTCGAATCCACCAAGTTGCGTAAGTACTAAATTTATTTTCTTTACGCCAATCAAATTTATCAACAGCCTTCATTAAACCAATATTACCTTCTTGAACTAAATCCATGAATGCAATATCTTCCTTTGTTTTGATCAAATTTTTATAACGATTAGCCACCCAAACAACTAGACGCAAATTAGCGTTATATAATTCTTCACGTGCCTTCTTGTCACCTTTTTCAATTCTTTTAGCGAGTACTGCCTCTTCTTCTTTAGAAAGAATTGAAAAGGACTCCATGTAATCATTGTAACTATCGTCAATATCACCTGTAGGTCTATCAGACAAATTTGCCTGATTCTTCACTGGAAATTTACCAGCAATACCAGACGAAGTATCCTTTAGRTTTTTCATAATTTTTATTTTTCAAAGTTCAAATTATTCTACTAAACTAGAATTTATTTTACCACAAAATATATATATTGACAAGTAAATTCAGGGTACATTCAATCAGTAAGTGCAACACTCTCATTAAATACTTCTAATGGTGTCTTCCATCCAAGGCGTTTCCTTGGACGATTATTCAACATATATTCTACCATAGTGATCTGTTCATCCGTTACATTGGCAAAGTCGGTGCCTTTTGGAAAGTACCACCTAATGAGTCCGTTGGTATTTTCATTACTACCTCTTTCCCAAGAAGAGTATGGATGAGCAAAATAGACAACTGCATTCAATGTGTCAGTGATTTCTTTGTATCCGGCATTTTCACTGCCATTGTCTACAGTGAGTGTTCTTCTCAACTTACATGGCAATATATTCAGTCTGTGTACTACTGCGCTCGTAGTTTCGTGAGAAGTGCCATTCTTGATTTTTGAAATGAAGACGAGCCCTGTTTTTCTTTCAACAAGTGTATTGAGTCCAACCTTGCTTTTTCTGGATACAACAGAATCACCCTCCCAGTGACCAATCTCTTTTCTCTGTTCGATATGCTCTGGACGCATATCTATGGAAATACCTTTTGCACTAAAGATTCTTTGACCTTTTCGCATTCCTTTCTTTGTTCTCCTTCTGTGTCTGCGTTTTAGATATTGTCGCAAATCATGATATCCGGGTTTCATGTATCCATGCCCTCCACGATAGACTTGGCTGTAAATGTACTGATAGATCGCTTCATGTGAGATTGATTCAGAGGGATATTCTAAATGAAGACGACCTGCTATCTGCTCAGGAGAGAGTCCTGCTTTAAGTCCAGAAACTACATATCGTCTAACAAACCCACTCTTGAGGCGGAGTTTTCTTCCTCGATTCTTTCTTTGTTTTAATGCTTTCTCATGAGCCAGGCGTGGTGTATATTTCCTTTGAAGAGGGATATTTCTTGTGATCTCTCTTGAGATCGACGAAGGAGAGCGTTCAAGTTCTCTTGCAATGGCTCTTACTGACTCCTTATTCCACAGCATTTCTTGTATTTTTTCGCGCTCCCTGACGCTTAAATGTTGATATTTCATAACACTTGATATATTACCAAGTGTTGCACTTACTTGTTGAACCTAGGCAGTTCCTGTATATTTAATTCAGATAATTGAACCTTAAAATAAAAAAAATGGACAAAACAACTCTTAAAAAAGGACAGCCACTACATAAAGTGTGTAGCGAAAACGTTGAAATACCAACTCTAATTCAAGATAATAATAACACTGAGGTCTCCTTACAATGGTTTGGTGGGTCAGAATATTTTGATTTATCAGGAATGCAGTTTAGTTTTCCATTAAATACTAATCTGGAAGCATTTTACTTTCATCCAGAAAAATTTGAGATTATAATGATTGGGCCAGTCAAAAATTGGCCTAATCCCGAAGCAATACCTGGATTGATTGAAGATCTAGGTGGTGAAGATGTAATTATCATTTATTTTATTTCTTCTGAAATTGGGGTAGACGATGGTAATGGTCAAATAATTCCTGCTGCAGGAATTCTTCCTCTTACTATCCTGCTCGCTGATGAGAATTGTGGAATTATCAAACCTGTTGAGTTTTTTAATGATATGGTGAGAAAGGAGGCAATCAAAAAGCTTATTGATTGAAATTAAATTATTTTGTTTATTTCAGCCACCTTCGCAAGAAGGTGGCTTTTTTTGATCTAATGACCCACAGGGGTCTTGGAAACCCACGGTTTTCCAACGGACTTCGTCATACGGGGAATGATCCCACAGTTACTAAGTATTTTGCTTCACCACAGGGGCACTTCTTGTTTACTAAATCGATTTACCTTAAGTAAACAATGTCGCATGTAATTCACAAAATACAAAGTACTACTGGACGCCCGCCAGGATGAATCCTTTCGGACAGGCAGCTCACCAGATGTTCCAGTGCTTCGCATCCTCACATCTAGGTTCCGCTGGTTCGATTCCCGCGGGGCACTGAAACACAAAAGTCCAAATGCATGCGCATCTGGACCTTGTGTTTTATGTGACCCCACGGGGAATCGAACCCCGATTTTAAGCTTGAAAAGCTTACGTCCTAACCGTTAGACGATGGGGCCGTGTATTAATCTTTTTTGTTGATTAATCTCTCAACGGCCTTTCGGCTCTTCCATTTTTTGATTTGATATTCTCGAGCATGAGAATCATTTCTACTATCAAAATATTCCACATATGCAACAATAAACGGTAACTTGTGTTTTGTTGATTTTACTCTTCCTGCTCGATGATACTGTAGTCTATTCTCTAAATCATTAGTGTTTCCTATGTAGTAGGAATTATCAATCAATTTTAGAATATACGTACAAAACATAAAAAAAGGAACCTCACCGTTAGTCCCGATTTTTCTCATGCTATGCATGACTTAAAAATCGAGGATCCTCGATAAATACATAATTAAAGGATTATTATTTATCGGGAACGATGGGGCCAAGTTAGCTAAAGGTTTAAAAATAAAAGTTAACCCATAGACTAAAGGCACAAAGATTATATCATTTATTTGATATAACACAATAATTATATAGAATAATGTGATATAAATACGTATATCGTATGCAAAGCGGAGGGTTGGCAGAATGGTAATGCACCACTTTCGAAAAGTGGCGAGTGAAAGCTCTTGCAGGTTCGAGTCCTGTGCCCTCCGCTTTGTATGTGATAAATAGCTTCAAATTTTTGTTCACATAACGTATACTATGAACATTGTAATAATAGTAAATCAAGACATATATGGCTAAAAGAAACACTACACTTTCACCACACAAAAAATCTAGGCATTCTCCTAAGACCAAAAAGAGACTTGCCATCAAAAAACTCATGCTTGAGAAAAAAGCAGCTGGTAGAAGATCTAAATAAATTTAAAAAAGTGAACACAGTATATATATTAAAATGCAGCGACAACACCCTCTATACTGGTTCAACTACTGATCTCACTAGGCGATTTCGAGCACATAATGAGCAAAAAGGAGGAGCAAAGTACACTCGAGCTCGACGTCCTGTAATAGTGGTATTTAAAGAAGAATGCACGACATTAACAGATGCACGCAAAAGGGAGGCAGAGATTAAAAGAATGACGAGGAAAGAAAAACTTCTTCTTATAGAAACGTATGAAGAAGAGTAGTTGTGTAGACGGGTTATTTGTTGTATAGTATGACGACCACTGGCGCCATGGCGCTTTTTTTTATTAAATAATGTGTGTTACTTTATTTTATGAATAAAACAATCGCAACCCAAAAAGGAAAAGTAATCGTACGTTTTAATGATGTGTCATTTGAACACAGCGTCAATAAGCCTATTTTAAATGAGGTTAGCTTTGCGGTGCGTAGTGGGTCAAAGATCGCACTTATGGGACAAAATGGAGCGGGAAAAAGCACACTATTTCATCTCATCACAAAAGAGCTGGAATCAATGGATGGGGATATACACATGGAGCCGCATCTTTCCATTGCAATAGCCCGTCAAGTTATACCGCGCGACCAATTAGAATTAACAGTGCGAACATTTTTTGAAAAAAGTTTTAATGAAAAAATATACGATATAGATCCTCGCATCGATAAGATTTTAGAAGTAGTAAATCTCCGTGCAGATAAAGAAAAATTAATTAAAGATTTTTCAGGAGGACAACAAGCACGTCTTCTTTTGGCATCAGCCCTGATTCAAAATCCAGATTTACTTTTACTTGATGAACCAACGAACAATTTGGACAAAGATGGAATTCAACATCTGACTGATTTTTTGATCAGTTACAAGAAATCGGTGATTGTGATTTCTCATGATGCAGATTTTTTGAATGCATTCACTGAGGGTGTGTTATACCTTGATGTCCTTACTAAGGAGATAGAGAACTACACTGGTAACTATAATGACGTGGTAAAAGAGATAACATTGCGTGTTGAGAAGGAGCGTAGAAAGAATGCGCAATATGAGAAACATATTCAAGAGAAAAAAGACAAAGCGAATTTCTTTGCACATAAAGGAGGTCGCATGAGAATGCTTGCAAAGCGCATGCGAGAGAGTGCAGCAGAAGCAGAAGAATCTAAAGTTGACGTGAGGCGCGAAGACAAGACGATACGGAAATTTACCATTGATGTAAAAGAGAATCATGTGGGAGAAGTATTACGAATTGAGTCACTTTCAATAATTAAAGATCATGAATTAGTTGAACGTAGTGCAGACGTTTCTTTAAAGAAAAATAGACATTTACTTCTTACTGGTCCAAACGGAATAGGAAAGAGCACATTACTAGAGCACTTGGCACATAATACTGAGAAAGGAGCGACAATTTCAGAAGGAGTAAAGGTGGGGTATTATCGACAAGATTTTTCAACACTTAATTTTGATGAGACGGTATATCAGACCCTCGAGTCAGTTATGGATAAAAAGGATGAACAAGTACTGCGTAGCATTGCGGCAGGATTTCTTATTACAGGCGAGATGATGTATTCAAAAGTAGGAAATTTATCTGAAGGACAGAAAGGTCTTGTTGCCTTTGCGCAACTTGTACTCTTAAAGCCAAATTTACTCATATTGGATGAACCTACTAATCATATTAATTTCCGTCACCTTCCTATAATCGCGAATGCACTTGATACATATGAGGGCGCAATGATTCTCATATCTCACGTACCTGAATTCGTAGATTTGATACGCATAGACGAGACACTTCATCTCGACAAGCTGAAAGGTAAAAAACGCTAATTACATACTCACTATTGTAAATAAGTTATACACATAGTTCATGTTTTTTTATTGTGCAAAATTGATACAATTAACTATAAGCGTTGTAAAGTGATTATTACTCATTATTAATAATCTAATCTATAGGGTTTGAATCTATCTTTCTCTATATAAAAAAATATGAATTTACAAAAAAATGCACTTTGGAGTGCGATTGTACTTTTTGTAGTAGGTATTATTGTGGGCTATGTGGTCGGTTTTAATAAAGGCGAGAAAAGTGCCATAGCCGATATTCAAGCTCAACAACAAGCAGTTACAGATCAGGCGGTTGAAGAAGCTGCACAGGACATAAATCCATTTGAAATAGAAAATCCTCTAGAGGGTATCGAAGCAAATCCATTTGATGAAGCTAAAGATATCCTAAATCCATTTAACGAGTAATATATATCCCATGTTTCGACTATTCGAGACGTGGGATTTTTAACATTATGATCACTTTACAAAAAAATAATATATTTACTAAAAGCATATTGCTTTTAGTGCTATTTGTCGGAATGCTCAGTTTTGCGCATGCGCAGGAGGCGACAGTACAACAGACGAGCGACATACCAGACTCGCTCACTCAGTTAGCGCAGGAACTCAATTGTTCAACAAAAATAGAATGTGCAGCTGCATTTGATGCTGACTTTGAAAAGGGACTAGAGCTCATAGATAAATATGATATTTATCGCAACGATGAAGACAAAAAAGCGTTAGCTCAATCATATAAAGATGAGGTACTTTCTCAATTAAGTAATATTGCAGAAGAAAATCTTGATGAAACGATAATCGAAATTGCAGCTAATATTTTAAAGAGTAAACCTGAACTGGCAGAAAAATTTAATCTCAACATAGAAAAAGTTGAGGCTGCAGGAACAGTTATTTTACAAGTAAAAAATGCGGGAGTGAATATTAGTGTATGTAGGAATCCAGCTGAAACACTTAGTCGGGATCAATTGGTCAGATGTCTGAATGCCAGTAAGAATCTTGTTCAATATGCGGATGTAATAGAAGACTATATTCCTGTAGAGAGAATCGAGCGTATAGAGAGAGGTGACTTTGATAAATTTTTAGAATTTGAACACGCATTAGCTCAAGGAAGATATCCAGAATTAGGTACTACACCTGATGAGGCTGGATTTGCATGTCTTCGACCAGGATCAGAGTCATTTGTATCATGTGATGAAATAGCCAGGATATATTTTGGCGATGAGGGAGTGAGAGAGTTGGGACGCGCTCGAGAGAGAATTCAAGATGTAGAAGACTACTACGTGCATGGATTTGAAAACCTAGAATTGATAACACCTGATGGAAGTACAATTGTCGGAGAAAGATCAATTCGAGAAACGTGTGACAGAGCATTTGATACAAGGGATATTGAATTAGCACGATCATGTGGAGAGTTTGCGGTGAGAAATGGATTTGCAACAGAGGAAGACATGCAAGATGCAATCAATCTTTTTGCATCTGTGGTTGCTGCACCACTTGATTTCGATGAATGTAGAGTTGATCCACGTGCGTGTGAAGAATTCATTCCTGACGAATTCCGTGCTGAGATTGATATTTATGAGATCATGAGAGAGGAAATGGGTTTTGATCCAATACAGTGTGAACGCGCATTTGATCCAGAAATTGGAATGAGATGTCTTGAAGGGGCTCAACGAGCATTGCCGCGGATTGAAGCATTGGCGATAGAATTTCCTGCGGCTCGACATATTGTGGAAGAGATTAAGTCTCATATTGCAGAAGGAGAGCGAATGTCTGAGCTTCATGAGGATTTTGAAGATGTGTTTAGAGGAGAAGGTGGACCCGGAGGCTGTCTTTCAGAGCAAGAATGTTTTACGTATTGTAGTAATCCAGTAAATGGACCAGAGTGTTTAACATTTGGAGCTAAACATGAAATATTTGAACCTGCCGATGTGATAGAAAGATTTTCTGAATACACTGAACATTTGTCAGGTCCATCACCGATATTTATTGAACAATTTCCAGAACATTTTAACGACCAAGATTATTTTCCACCATATCAGCCCGCATTCGATGATCGATTTGAATCCGAACCAGATTATAGTTCTACTCATCTAGACCAGAATTTTTATCCAGAACCATATTATCCAGAGTATGGTCATCAAGGTCCGAGTCCAGAGTGTTTTGATGCAATTGTGAGTGGTGATTTTATAAGAGCAAAGGAATTATGTGATGTGCCAGAATTTGCTGACTCAGAATCAATACCTTATTCGTATCCTGATCCATATATTGAACAGTACCCAGAGCAATACCAGGAACAATATCCAGATCAAACTCAAGAGCCATATAGAGAACCATATCGCGAACCTTATCTCATTCCACAATTCAAACCCATTCATAATCCCGAACAATTTCCTGAGCAATATCCTATTTGTCCAGATATAATTCCAGACTCTTGTCCTGCTGAGCACTTCAGACAAGATTCACGCGACGCGAATGGGTGTTATGTTCCAGGTGAATGTATTCCATACCCTGAACATTTTCCTCTAGAAAAGCCATACCAAGAACCAGAAATACGAAGTGATTGTCCAATCGCATTTCTTGAATGTCCAGCTGGTGAATATTTAATAGAAAACATAGTTGACGGGTGTCCACTGCCGGATCGATGTGAACCGATTCCTGAGTATACATTCCCAGAACCATATCCAGTTCCTGAACCTATACTAAATATCTGTCCGGCGATGCCTACTGTTGACAGTTGTCCAGATGGACAAAATAGGACTTTGATATTTGGTTCAGAGCAGTGTGGTGACTACTATGGGTGTGAACCATCTGATAAAACCGGACCCCATATAGAACCATTACCTGAACCAATTGATTCTCCAACATTCTGTCCTTCTCCTTCATTTTGGGATCCACAACTAAATGCCTGTAATACAGGTGCAATAGATCCATTTTACTGTGGAGACGGCGTATGTACTTCTGATGAAAATAGAGACAGTTGTTCTATAGATTGTGAGTATATTGCACCGATCAATAGTACAGATCCACAATATGGATGTGAAAAAACAGGAGGAACATGGGACGGATTTACGTGTATCATGCCAACATTTGACGCTACATTTACAGAACCTACATTCCAGCAAGATCCCTCAGTGATGTGTGCCGGTGCAGGAGGAACATGGGACGGAGTTACGTGTATCATACCAACATTCGATAGTGCACCGATTGACCCAGTATCACAGCCTGATCCCTCGGTGATGTGTGCTGACGCAGGAGGCGTATGGGATGGATCTATATGTGATATGTCATCCTTACAAACTGCAAGCGTATGGAATGCGGTAAAAGCATTATTTTCAAGACTATTTTCTAGAAATTAGAACCATGAATAGTTATCCCCGTAGTAGAATTTGATCATGCGCCTTAAAGGCCCATAAAATAGTGTCCAAATTTCACTACGGGGTTATCCACAGATACCTTCATGAGTAATCCTTGACCAATGTAGAGATATGAATATACTAGTTAGGTATTCAGATTTAGTTTACTAAAACTGAATACACTGAAAAGCACCAGGTCCGCCTGGCGTTTTTCAATTCCAGTGAAATAAATAAGGCCGAGAGGCCTATTTTTTTGTGCACGGTGAAATGATATAGTTATAGTTATGAATCCCGTAGTAGAAAATGACATTAGATACACACTATACGTTATTGTGTATTACATAAGTTTAAATTGTATAAATAATCAAAAAAACAATGGCGTACATGCTCCTCAAAGAGCTATGTCATTTTTCACTACGGGATGAATATAAAAAGTTTTATACGAGATCTATTCGTACTTGCAGTTGTGGCTAGTATAGTGATTGGATTTATAAATAAGGAGACTAATGAATATGTCAGAATCAGTGGCCAGGTAGAGAAACATGATAGAAGTTCATATGAAATAATTGCATTTGGAGACAGTCTTGTTAAGGGATTTGGTGTACTAGAAGACAAAAATTTTACTTCTCTACTAGAGCAAAGAATTGGAATTCCAATATTAAATAAAGGAATAATTGGTGATACCACAGAGACCGCACTAGAGCGACTGGAAGAAGATCTATTATTTTTAAATCCCCAAATTGTAATCGTACTTATTGGTGGAAATGATGTACTTCATTATATTCCAGTGGAACAAACATTTGATAATATAGAACACATTCTAGAGAAAATAACTGAAAATGGAGCAACACCTCTTTTAGTGGGTATTCGTGGAGGAATATTTATTGATAGGTATAAGGAATCTTATGAGGTGTTGGTCACAAAAACTCAAACTCGTTTTGTTCCAGATATTTTAAGCGGAATACTTTTTAATTACAATTTTATGTTTGATTTTATTCATCCCAATGCACGTGGTCATGAAGTGATTGCCGATAGATTAGAGCCAGAAGTAAGGAGGCTTATACGTGAAGTATTATAATATGGAACACATACTGATAGAAAAAATAAAAGAAACAGATGATATGTGGCAATTTGGAGTACATGTGGGCGAGGGAGAAAGGTCCACACATCATGTGGTTGATATAGATAAGAATTTCCTAGAAAACCTAAGTACCAAAGCTATTTCTCCAGAAGCACTTGTAAAGATATCTTTTGAGTTCCTATTGCAGAAGGAGTCAAAGGAATCAATTTTAAAGAATTTCAATATAGAGATAATTTCTACATATTTTCCCGAGTATGAAGAAGAAATTAAAAAAGAGATAGGGAAGTAGTTGTGCTATGAATCCCGTAGTAGAAAATGACATTTACGGAAATTTATACTTTATGCATTACACATGAATCGGAATTATATAAATAATAAAAAAAACAATGACGTACATGCTCCTCAAAGAGCTATGTCATTTTTCACTACGGGATGAATCCCGTTAGAGATCTAAACGTTATGTATTGGATTTTACGGGAAATATATTACTATGATTAAAATAATGAGAATATTATTAAATAACTTACGGAAATCTTTGATTTCCTATCTCTAACGGGATGAATGAAAATCTTTTACTTATAGACAAACCAAAAGGAATAACCTCATTCGATGTAATTCGAGTATTGAGAAAGAAACTTAGTATAAAAAAAATGGGGCATTCAGGAACATTGGATCCGCTTGCATCAGGACTCATGTTGATTGGTGTAAATGAGGGAACGAAACAGCTAAAGGATCTCATCGGTCTACCCAAAAAGTACACTACAGAAATTCTGTTGGGGGTTCAGACTGAAACCGGTGATATGGAAGGAGAAATTATTGAAAAGAAACCCATTCCTGAATTAGATCAAGAAAAAATTAAAAGTGTATTGAAAGAAATGGAGGGATCGATAGATCTTTACGTGCCTCTTTACTCTGCTATAAAAAAAGAAGGAAAGCCACTGTATAAATATGCCCGAGAAGGGAAGAAGGTTGAAGTCCCATTAAAGACGATGCATATACTAGATGCGACATTATTTTCGTTTAACAATGACACACTTGAGATTGAGTTTAATGTTAAAAGTGGAACATATATACGGAGTATTGCAGAAGAACTTGGAAGAAGACTAGGTACAGTTGCTACAGTTAAAAATCTTCGCAGAACATCTATCGGAGATTACTCTATTGACGATGCAGAAAAATTAGACCTCTAATATTTTGAAGCTAAAATACTATAAATACCTTTAGGATAAAATAAAGTATATATACTCCAATAAGAAGGAGTGCTTCCTTTTTATTCAATTTACCTTTCATTGCAAATAAGCCAATTACGAGGAGTGATACCACAAAAAGTGCAGGCATATCAAATATAAGAATATCTCGACTTACGAGAAAACCGGATATTGCAGATCCGATTCCCAGTGTGAGCAAAAGATCAAATGTAGTGCTTCCAATCAGGTTTCCTATAGCAAGCTGTCCTGCATTGCGACGAACTGCATTAAGAGACGTGGCAAGTTCAGGCAAGCTTGTTCCGAGTCCGACAATAAATAGTCCTATAAGTGATTGCGATATTCCGAAATGCTCACTAATGGAAAGTGCCGAGGTCACAGTGAGTTGAGATGCGTATATAAGAATTGCAAATCCTGAGATTATGGAGACGAATGACCACAGGCGATCCATGGGGATTTTTCGAACGCCGTTTAGTGCGCGTTCTTCCCGAAAAATGGTTGCAATATAGAATATGTAGCTTGCAACAAGAATCAATCCGTCTATTTGAGAGAGCATTCCATCGAGCCCAAGAAGAAATACAAGTACGACTGCTATGATCATCATGAGACCATCTCTATATAATCTCTTTTTTCGAATACTTATAGTGCCTGCGAGCGCGACTATTCCTAGGACAAGTGCGATCTGACCAAATGATGATCCAATTGTTTGTCCAATAATAAGTCCTGATGTTTCAATTCCATTAAGTCTTTGAAATGCTGCTGTAATATCTATAAAGAGTTCAGGTAGATCGGTTCCAAATGCGACAAGGGTGAGACCTATAAAAAGATCAGACACCCTATAGTGTCGAGCAATTGCGCGTGCAGCGTTAATAACGAGCTCTGACCCAACCCAAAGACCTGCAAGTGCGATAAATAAGAGTATAAGATCAGGCATAGAGTGTAGAGTTAGATATTAGAAAAATCCAATGTAGATAAGATAGAGACCAAATAGTAGAGTAATGCTTCGAATAATGAGTAGTGTGGGAGTGTGTGCAGTCCATCGGATTATTTTACTCATTGCACCTTGAGGTAATAGTAGATAGAGGAGTCCTTTTAATAATACGAACCAACTAACAATAGTAATGATTATTTTGTAATCATTAGTCCAGATATTGTGATGTAAGACCAATAAAAGACCAGTACCAAGTAGTACCATTCCTACCATAAGACGTAGTATGATATTTTGTTCAAATGCCTCAATAACTTCAATTAGATTTCTATAATTCCAGAGTGCTACAAGACCAGTGATTGAAATATAAAGTCCAAAAAATTGAGCTAAAAATATTGATACATCCATATATATAATAGTATCATATTGCAATCAAAAAAAAGCGAGCATGACAGCTCGCTTTTTAATATGAAATCTAGATAGTTACCAATCCAATGCCTGCTTCATCCCAGTCTTTTTTTCCTCCTTTATAATCCAGCACATTTGTGTATCCCAGTTCATTAAGAGCTCGTACGGCCCCAGTTGATGTCTGGCATGTATAACTTGCACAATATACAACTATGAGCTGATCCTTATTGGGAAGTAGTTCTGGTGCCAGCTCTTCTATTCTTTGCACGGGAATGTTTATAGATCCCAGTATATGTCCCTTTTTAAAACTTTCAGCAGAAAGTGAATCTACAAGCTTAAAATCCTCCTTGTTTTCCATTAGTTCCAATACATCTTCTTTTGTAATAAATTTTATTTTCTGCATATTATTTGATTTGAAAGGTTAATGTTACTGACACAACTACATCTTCTGATCCAGGTTCTATTATAGGTGGAGGAGAAGAAATTGGCTCAATACGTGGTGCTACTTCTGCAAATGCAAAGTCATTAAATGGCCGCTGAACAAAGGTTCCACCTTCCTGAATTGAGAGTAATTTTCCTAATCTAAATCCTCCAGACTTTGCAACAGCTTTAGCCTTTTCTTTTGCCTCACGAATAGCTTCGGTTCGAGCTTCATTTTCAGCAGCATCTTTGTCCTCTATTTTGAAATTAAGCTGGGACACGGAGTTTGCTCCTTTTTCAACTACACCCGCAAGTAGTATACCTATCACATCAAAGTCTCTGACTTTTACTCGGACACTCTGTCGTACAGAGTGTCCAATAATTTCAGCTGGCGGACATTCACCGCCATCCTTTGGACATGAAAATCTTTTGTATCGAGGTTGGATACTGAAATTTTGAGTTTTCAAATCCTGGCTGTCGACATCAAATGATTTAACGAACTCTAACGCATCATTGATCTTCGTGCTGTTTTCCTCTTGAAGTGCCGCAATATCGAGACCTCCTTCTGTTATGACTGTAAATGTAAACTCAGCAATATCTGGAGTAGTAGTGATCGTACTGTCTGCCGACACCGAAAAACTCCTAAAAGAAGTTGGTTTTGATAGTTGATAAAAATAGAAGGTAAATACAACAGCTGCAACCGTGAGAACCGTTAATGTCGCAGTGATTGATATACCTAATGCGTTTTTAATTTTTTTATTCATCCCGTTAGAGACAGATCGCAATCACATATGATAACGCGACACTGTGCTATAAAATTAATTTGATAATAAGATTTAATATTGTGCTGATATATCCCATAGCGACCGCGGTCTCTAACGGGATTCATCCCGTAGTGAAAAATGACATAGCTCTTTGAGGAGCATGTACGTCATTATTTTTTTGATTATTTATATAATTTCGACTCATGTGTGATGTATACAGTATAAATTTCCCTCAATGATATTTTCTACTACGGGATTCATCCCGTTAGAGATAGGAAATCAAAGATTTCCGTAAATTATTTAATAATATTCTCATTATTTTAATCATAGTAATATATTTCCCACAAAATCCAATACATAACGTTTAGATCTCTAACGGGATTCATACATTTTGTATATTAGTGATAGTACTATTAGTATATCATTTTCACCCTTAAAAAATAAAAAAAGACTCTGTATATACAGAGTCTTTTTTATATGTGTATCTTTATTTCGCTAATCTATTATAGAGCCATCCCCAAAGATATCCGACAAGCCATCCTGTGACAATGATTGCAATGAGAGTCCAAATGAAATCACCAAATGTGAATGTCGACGGAACGAGTCCTGCGACGTCTGCGCCCAAAAATTGTGCATTAAAAACAAAAACAAAAAATCGTGGGAATAAGAGCATTATTATGTAGAAGACTACGTATGTAATTCCTCCTACCCACGCAAGTGAATTTGCCAGTGCTGTTTTATTAAACATATTTTTTGTGTGTACGATTATTAATAATTAACGACCTTTACAGTATAAGTATAACAAAAAACCCTGCACAGGTGCAGGGTTTAGTATCCACAGGTATATATGATTAGTCTAGGTCATGCGACCATGAGTTTTCGCAGATTATGAAGTGCATATCGTTGTCTACCTAATGTAGTGTTGATATTTGATTCAGTATATTCCGCAATGTCCCTAAACTGCATATCATTTTCGAAACGAAGTCGCACTACTTCTGCCTGATTTGATGGTAAAAGAGAAATCATCTTGTTCAACTTTATTTTAGTTTCACATCGAATAATCATTTCCTCAATTGTGGGTTCCTTTGCAGGTATGAAATCAAAAAAATCTATCTCGTCGCTCGTAATATCTATGATAGGTATTTTTTTGTTTTTACGAAAAAATTCCATGCA
Organism: Candidatus Wolfebacteria bacterium; assembly: GCA_002401345.1. Lineage (GTDB taxonomy): Bacteria > Patescibacteriota > Minisyncoccia > Phycocordibacterales > NVSU01. Next base: position 5,105 of record NVSU01000006.1, on the reverse strand, counting down.
TATGTTATGTGCAATAGTTCCTATCCATGGGCCGAATTTATTTCTGAATTTATATCGTCCATCTTGAATAGCACTGTATGCCTTTAAAAATACTTCTTGATAGATATCATCGGTATCATTGTGATTTTTTACAATATTCATTATATATCCGTAGATATGTTTATGATGTCTTATAAAAAGATATCCAATGACATTCTCATTTTTCTCTAGTTGAAATAATTTGATAAGTTCATCATCTGTGTGGTTTGTATATATAGTTGTCATGGTACTAATGTTTTGTTGTGATTTTATTGTTCTGATTGTACCGTAACACGTAATATATATGTTGACAATAGTGTCTCTATTTCATATAGTACATTTAGTTATTTAGTTATTTTGAACATTAAAAAATTTCATATGTATCAGTATATCGAAAAAAAGGAGGAAATCTCTGTGTTGTCTTCATTAATCTTTAATGATAAAAGTGAATATTATACATCTCATGAGAAATGGGGAGAGTTTAATCATTTATTGAATCAGATTAATGAAGTAAGAGGTATGTTTATTGTGAGAAATGGGGAAAATAGATTTGTTCCTGAACTCCTCTTCATAGATGAGAGTTTAGAGCGAAAAGAGGGAAATATTATAAATGAACGCCGTAGCATTGAAAAGTATTTAGGTGTTATTACCCATAGGTATTGGAATAGTAATCACTATGCGCAGTTGTATCAGGCTCAGACATTAAGTGAAATGAAGGATATTGCATTGAATATCCTTTCAGGTATGTCTGGTCCGATATATCAAATATGTGGACCTATTACATCTGGAGGCAGTGGATCGATAGAAAAAAACCTCGAGGTTTTTAACAAAGCAATTCAAAAATTATCTGAAAATCGCTTCGTCTTTGATCAGATGCCATTTGGACCTTTTATGAGAAAAATGTCTGATGAAGGTGCGGTGAATGAAGGAAACATATTGGAAGATTTCTATCGACCATTATTTGAATCTAGATTTTATTCAGGACTTTGTTTTTTACCAACATGGAAGAGTTCCATTGGTGCAAAATGGGAACATGAGAGAGCTAAAGAGCTCGGGATAAGAATTAAGTATCTCGATGATTCATATAGATTTGAAGAAGAATTAAAGGCTACCATATAGGTAGTCTTTTTTATATGTATTCTATATAAGGTAGAATGTATGTATGAGTCCCGTTAGAGATCACAATATTATATATACGGGAGGAAGTGTAATAGACAAAATAATTAACAATAATTACGATAGGCATGAGTTACACGGAAATGTAATCATTTCCTATCTCTAACGGGATGAGAAATATTCCAGAATATTTAATTATTCATCACACGGGTGCACCCAAATCAAATCTATTATTGGATACCTCGACTCATACGTTTGAGATTATTGATGCGTATCATAGATCGCTCGGTTGGGAATCATGTGGGTATCATTATGTAATTGAAAAGGACGGAAAAGTAGCTAAGAATCCATATAGAGATGATGACTATCATGGAGCACATTGTTCTCAGGAGAAAATGAATACAAGAAGCTTGGGAATTTGTCTCACAGGAAATTTTGATGCGACAATGCCCACAAAAGCACAGATCAGATCTCTTAAAGAACTTATTCGAGAAAAGAGAAGACAATATAATATTCCACTCACTAATATTGTTCCTCATCGAGTATTTGCGACCTATAAATCGTGCTTTGGTACTAAATTATCAGCTGAATGGTTGAGAAATATATCTAGGCATGATTTTTTCACAAGAATAGTGAATTTTATAAAACACATCTTCAAATAAAATTGACACTATGGCCAATATTGGGTATAGTGGATTCAGAAAATGTACACCAAAAATTGAAGATTATAGAAGATGAGAAAAGGAAGGAGCAATTAGAGAAGCTTGAGATTAATGAGTTGAAAAGTCTTGCTTGTCTCTCTGATCAAGATAATAGTTTGACTATATGTCGAAAAAAAAATTTGATTAAAACTATTATTGAAATTGAGGGGGCTACCGGTGCAATATCAAATATTAATAAAGCTGTATCTACTACTTCCTCAAAAAAACGGATGAAAAAGAGTTCATTAAAGAAAGTAGTTCCTTTGCTAAAGAAAGTCAAACTACACAACGTGGTCTTTGATGAAAATAAGAGAAGAGAGGAATTGAAGGATCTTGGGTATGATGAATTGTGTAAGTTAGCGAGAGTTAGCGTTGTAATGGCCGAAGAAGCTAAGGCTGACAATTCATTGTTGATTTCCTTGATTATAGAGAGAGAAAGAGAGACTTGTAAAAAAAGTTTTACAGAGATACGAAAGTCAAAAAAACGAAAGAGTGTTCCTCAAAAATTAAGTAAGAGTGATGCAGTAGTACTGTTTGACTTGGGATCTTCTAATGTGAGACGATATTCTAAATCCCATCAGTTCAGAATTCTTACGCAAGAAGAAAAAGAGCATATAGCTCATATAGACAATAATAATGATGTGGTTAAATAACCACATCATTTTTTTATGTATATTGGCAAGTTTGTTGATATTTGATATTATAATGAACGTCTATTTATAAATAGATATATTCCGCAGTAGCTCTCCGCCAGCTGGCGGAGGGAGAGCATTTTTCTTATAATCTATATATGGTTGAGCAAGAGAAATACATAGTGTATGCCATATATAATAAAGTCTGTGAGAAAATCTATATAGGTCAAACAGAAGATCTTCAAACTCGACTCAGACTGCATAATGATAAAACATTTAAGCAGTCTTACACATCTAGATTCTCTGGTGAATGGGAAATTATTTACACAGAAGAACTGGAGAGTAGACAAAAGGCTGTAATTCGAGAGAAACAGCTTAAAAGTTATCGAGGTAGAGATTTTCTAAAACAATATATTCCGCAGTAGCTCTCCGCCAGCTGGCGGAGGTAGAGCAATTTTCTAAAACAATACATTCCGCAGTAGCTCAATGGTAGAGCATCTCGCTGTTAACGAGAGGGTTGTAGGTTCGAGTCCTACCTGCGGAGCAAAGAAGCATTTAGTGGTGCATTTTGGGAAAGAGCCTTATTGTGTAAGCCTTTTTCCAGTTCGAGAATCCTATTTAACCTAGGAACCCATTCGCATAGAAATTCAAACGCCAATGTGTAATTGGGCGTTAGTTTTCCTGCGTTTAATGAAGAGTTCGAGAATATGTAGCTCAAAAGCAGTCTCTTCTCTTCAGTGGAAACATTTTTGTTTTGATATATCTCTGTTGCTGAAGAAGCAAGCTCATGTATGGCAATACCAGCCTCATAATATTGAGTGTTATCCACCCCTAATGTATGGAGACTTGCAAGAATGTTTTCTTTTTCCTCTTTGTACTCTTTGCTTTTTCGTGCATAAAATTCTGGAGTTATTTTCCCGTCAAGTTTATCTTCGTACATGATTTCTAAACGATTCTCGATCCTCTCAAGATTTTCATTGATTTCTTCTTTTCTCTTCCGAGTGCATTCTATTTCGCCTATGTGATCTTCTTTGAGGGTGGTATTTAGCCATTCGAGTAACCTCATATTATGAAGTGCTACGTTGTCAAAAATCTGGAATAATTGTGTTTCTAATTCTTCTTGTCTGATATATTTCTTGACTTTACTCATCTTGCTTTTGCAATTCTTACAGCCTCCATACCATCGTCCTTTTTGAATTTCCCATGTTACTACCTTCATACATATTCCGCAATTTATTTTTGCTTTAAAGATTGGGACATGTTTCCTGAACTGAGGGATGGAAGTTTTACGTTTCAGTTTTTCTTGAACCACTTCAAATAACTCTTTGTGTATTAAAGGTTTGTGCTTCCCATCATAGATTTCTCCTTTCCATCTCATTTTTCCGTAGTAGAAAGGATCAGAGAGCAGATGATGCGCTCTGCTTTTGCTAACCTTGCCCCCATTTCTGTTTCTCAGACCTTTGCTGTGCATAGTTCTGAGTAATTCCTTTATTGAATAATTTCCGGTCGCATATAGCTCAAACATTTCTTTAATAAATGGAGCTTTCCCCTCGTTAATAATATGAATCTTATGACCTTTATCACCAGTTGTTTTATATCCTAAAGGTGGCTTTGTGGGAAGCCAACCTTGAGCTATTTTTTCCATTTGCCCTTTCTTAACTTCTTCTGAAAGATTATCAGTATAATTCTTGGCAAGCACAATCCTCATACCCCAATTAAGTTTCTCCTGCGAACGTGAATTCTTGTGCAATACAATACTATCTTTCACAAAATGTACTTGACGTTCGTCGTCCTCGTTCAGCCAGTCATCGATGGTTACTGCGTCCCTAAAGTTGCGGGTGAATCTATCCACCTTTTCCATAACAAGGGTTTTAGTGTTCTTGTTCTTCATATACCTCAGCATTTCACTAAACTGCTTTCGTTCTTTTTGCTTACTCGCTGTCTCAGTTACTGAAAAAGTCTTTTGAACAACAAATTCTTTACGAACACAGTATTCCTTTAATAATTTTTCCTGAGCAGGAAGAGAGTACCCAGTCTCTCTTTGCTCTTTTGAGGAAACCCTGGGGTTTATTACAACCTTTGTATTTTTTGATATGTCTATATGACTTTGCATGCTTTTAATATCTCATTATTTTAAACAAAAGTGGGGCGACAATATGAACTTAGATCGCTAGACCAAAGGCATTGTCACCCCGCTTTTATAGGCAAATTATTTGTCTTTTTCACCTTCAGTCTAGCAGGTATATTATACCATTTAGCATCAGGAATCCTCCTTTTTCTGAATTCGATGATGAAGTTTAGCCAGCAAATCAAAATATCCCACAAGTCCAGATGCTATCTCGGCAGCTTCTTCAAAGCTTACATCTTTATAGAACTCTTCTTTCAGAATGAGCTGTAATTCTTCAATGGATTTTTTACTGATCATACCCCTACTCTACAAAAAGACAGAAAGCACGTAAGGGAGGGAATATTCACACTTTTCATAATTATTTAATGTCCGATGTGTATAATTCCACTTTAACCAGTTATCCACAACGCAGAGGCAAAACTTGCCTCTTTTGTGAAATTTACCCCTCTTACTACTAGATTATGTGGAGACTATCATGAACAGCATGACCAAAACAAAAGGCCGAGAAAT
>NVSU01000023.1 GCA_002401345.1 Candidatus Wolfebacteria bacterium | reverse complement strand
CAGGTTCACTGCTTGAGATACTTGAACCTTCAGTAATTGATATTTTTGAAACAACTGAGTATGCACCGTTTACCTATGAATCAGCAGATGATTTCTGGAATATTGTGACAAACTTTGTTCCTCCAGTAGGTTGTACTTCAGATATTCCAAGCATTTCTACATTAGTCAGTAATGAACTTAAAGCAGCTGTCTTTACACTTACATGTGATCTTACTGTAGCAGCAAGTACTTCAGTAGCAACACAAGTTGCAGCTGTCGGAAGTTTCGGAAAATTGAAAAAGGGAATTGCACAAGCTAATTTCCAGATTCAAGATTGTAGTGGTGGTTCATGTAAGGAACATAATCGAAAAAGTGAAATAAAGGCTGAGTTCAAAGTAAAGAAAGAAAAGAAAGTTAAAAAGATTAAGGTAAACGGAGGCCCTGCATCTCTATGGGATGCTGTACGAAGTCTCTTGGGAGTTGATGCATCAAGTGCATCTATTGGTACTGCAGTACGAAATATTGCAGAACAGAACAGTATTTCTATTCCAGAATTTGGAATTAGAGGACTGTTTGATTCTCGAAGACTTTCACCTTTATTCCTTGGAGGATTGGACTACAGTGACGTTGAATAATAAGAGTTGAATATTTCACTCATAAGAGAGCATTTGTAGAGTTCTCACATGGAAAAAACCACCCACATGGGTGGTTTTTTGATTGCGCGGATTTTATATCCAAAACAAAATAATCCATATACCATACACCATATAACACGTAGGTTAACATACGTTAACCATATTGATATACTACATACATATGAGTATAGAAAACAAAAAATTATATACAACTATGGAAGTAGCAACTATACTCGGAATAAGCAGGATTGCAGTATTCAAGAATATTAAGCGAGGTAAAATACGTGGTCATAAAATAGGACGTAATTACGTAATCCATAGAGATCACCTCATAGAGGATATTTTACAAGATTCTCTTGAACCGGGATCCACCAAAGAAGAACGATCAACAATCAAAAAAGAGATCGAAACAATGCTTATAGATTTTTCAAAAAAGCTCTCATAGATGAGAGCTTTTTTTGTATGTCCAGTTTTCCACATAGAAAATCAATAATTACAACGTATAATATATATAACGTAAAAAGAAGAAGTTTTCACGTTAATGAAATGGTCGGCAGACCACAATATTGCATGCCCAAAAAAAATGCGTCACAAATCTTTTGCATAGACATAGTCAATGGTAAAAGTACATGATGCATTTTTTTTGCTACATAGAATAGTACATCTTTTATTCGTAACTCTTTGAAGAGGATAATTGAAATTTGACTTCAGTTGATTTATCGGTCGATTGGAAATTCATTTGAAATCAGATTTCAAAAAAATAATGTAGCAAAGCGAAATATATTTTTTTAGATCTCGGGAAATATTTTCGAAGAGGCAAAATATAAAAACTTCACAAAACAAATCACACTTTATTAAAAATATAATTTATTAATTAAAAAGATTTAGATTTTACAAGTTACTAAGGAAATCAAAATCTTTTACATACATATATATATGAATACAAATACTATTACTAAATATATACTCAGCAGTGTAGTGATTGCATCACTCACTCTTTTTGCTTTTTTTGCACTCACACCACGAACTGCTAAGGCACAGACGCTTTGGTCTATCGCTCAAGAGCAAGTAGGTGCGGGTGCAAGTACTGCATCTATCAAAAATGCAGCACAAGATCTTGCACGACGATTTAATATCTCTGTTCCAGAATGGGGAATTAAAGGAATTCGAAGTGCTCGTGATCTAACTAAATCGTTCTTAAGTTCTTTGAGTTCTGGACGAGGTCTTACTGCTGCAGTAATTTCTTCAACAATACCTGCACCGGTTGGATCATGGTCATTTGAAGTGGACGGAACTGACACAACTGGAAATGGTCATGATATGGCATTATCAGAGGGAGCTGCAATTTCTCAAGATGCTACTCGGGGTTCAGTACTTGATGTAACTACTTCAGGAGCTTTTGCTGGCACTGCCCTTAAGACCTGGGGCGTAGGAACAAGTTTAGATAGTGAGGGAACTGTGGCTGGATGGTTCAAAACAACTTCAGCTCCCGCGGCTGGAACTACAGCTATATTATTTGATATTGAAGGATGGTTTGAATTTATGGATGGTCCTTTTGAAGATAATATTAATCAATTGAAAACTCGTCAACATCCAAGTGGAATTGTTGGAGGAACAGGTTCTCCAATGGTATTAAATGAATGGGTGCATTTAGCTTCTACATGGAATGTTGCTGAAGGTCAATCAAATTTTTATGTAAATGGGGTTCTTATTGGAACTAGCATTTCTAAGAAATTTGATATTGGAAATTTAAATCGACCAACAACTATCGGGGTGGCTTCATTCGACACCATTGATACTAATTTTTTCTTTAATGGATTAGCTGATGATGTAGCAGTTTATGATAAGGCACTTACTGAAGCTGAAATTGCGGATTTAGCAGGACTTGAGGCTGCATCTCCTCTTGTTGCCCACTGGAAATTTGATGAAGGCACAGGAACAACAGCAACTGATAGTTCGGGGAACGGAAATGATGGAACACTCACCAACATGGATCCGTTAACTGATTGGGTGACAGGGCAGGTAAATGGAGCTCTTGATTTTGATGGAGTTGATGATTTTGTAAGTGTTCCTAATAGTACTGATTTTGATTTGAGCACGGGGGATTTCACAATGAGTATGTGGGCGTATTTGCGTGATTCGGGAACTGATGGACACAGAGCTCCATTTTTCTCAATAGGTACTCAAGATTTCAACACCCTTGAGTTCTTTAGGCCGAATAATCTTGATGAATTGGTGCTTCTTGGCAGTACAGATGGCAGTAGCTTCGGTTTGCATTTGAAGAGTGGTGCTGAAACCTTGCCCATAATGACTTGGAATCATATAGCTGCTGTTCGGGATGGTAATGAGTTTAAGTTGTTTRTCAATGGTGTTATGAAAGYAAGYGCAACTGTGTCGGGATCACTTATGTTAAATACTCATTCTTTGAAGATGGGAAATTTTGGTAGTTTTGATGAGCCGTTAAATGGCAAGCTTGACGACGCCAGAATTTACCACCAAGCATTAAGTGATGCTGAAGTTGCGGAACTTGCTGCAGTAGCAGCTGCACCAGTAGGTCCCCTTGTAGCGCATTATGAAGCTGAAGGAAATGCACTTGATTCTTCAGGAACTGGAAATGATGGAACGTTAGTTAACGGTGCAACATTTGCACCAGGAATTATTGGAACTAGCGCATTTAGCTTTGACGGAGTTAATGATTATGTTGATGGAGGAAATGATCCTTCATTAGCTATAAAAGGAAATGTTTCAATAGCAACATGGGTAAATATTGACACAGTAGTAAATAATGCAATCATTGCAGGGTATACTGCAGAGGGTGAAACTGAAAATACAAATGCTCAATATTTTGTTGACTTGATGTCTACTGGAGATTTATTAATTGGTCAAGAATTTGATAAAGGAGCAAATCAATTCCTTAGGTTTGATACTAATTTAGTTCCAGGAAAGTGGTATCACATTGCTGCTACTAGGGACACTGCAACTAAAACTTGGAAATTGTATGTTAATGGAACATTGTTTGGAAATTATATTTACACCAATGATGCAACTGGCGGATCTTTAGCGAGACTTAATATAGGAAGAACTCCTGAAGCTGTTGCGTTCTTTGATGGAAGAATTGATGAAACAAGAATTTACAATATAGTACTTTCAGCTGAAGAAATTGCTGAGTTGGCTGTAGCACCAGGAATTGTTGCCCACTGGAAATTTGATGAAGGAGCAGGAACAACAGCGATTGATAGTGAGGGAACAAATAATGGAATAATTTCCGGAGCAACGTATTCAACTGACACCCCAGATGGAAGTCCATCATCTTTAGTTCTGTCAAATAGCAAGATAACAGTTCCAGATGCATCTGTATTAAGTTTTGATGACGGAGTAGTAGGCAATAGACGTGATTCTAAATTCTCAACTTCTTTCTTTCTTAAACCAACGGATTATTCTACATTCACATTCCCTGGAGGATGGATATTCAATAAGCGAAATAATACTACGTCAGATGAATATCAAGCTGTTGTTATAAATGATGCAATAGTACCTGGAGTCGGAAAAGGAAGTATTGGTTTGGCTGTGATGACTGGACTTTCAAATTTTGAGGTTTGTTATACTCCCGTTGGAAGTGTTCCTGATGTTGCATCCGGAGGAGGATGGACACATGTAGGAATTACTTATAGTGGAGATTCAACTCAACCTCAAGCTGGAATGAAGACATATATTAATGGGACAGAGGTTTCATGTACTGTATTATCTGGTGGAACTTTCACTGAGATGGCTGATGGTCCAAATCCACTGATAATTGGAACAGATGGATGGAATAATAATTTAGATTACAAAGGTCTTCTTGATGATCTAAGGTTCTATAATGTAGAACTTTCAGCTGAAGAAATTGCTGAGTTGGTATCAGTACCAACAGTACCAGCTCCTGAACCAACACCGACTACTACTGATTATTCGGCAATTGAATTATCAAGTGGAGTTAAAATTGTAGCAGACAATACTTTTGATCTTGATGCGAATGCATTGACTGTAGATTCTCAAGTAACAATCACCAAAGGAACTGAATCAGTAATTGTTGAATTTATTGATGAGGCTAAATTTAGTAGTGCAAGTGCACAAATTTTGGTTGAAGCAATGGCAGTCGGCGGATTTAGAAATGCAGATGTTAACAGAGTACAGTATAGTGCTGATGCAACAAACATTACTGGTAAAGCATTTAGTTCATTAGTTGGTGGAATAGAAGTTGCAAGAGTTCAATTAGCAACAAACCTTATTTCTGGACCTAGTGCAAGTAATAAAAATATTGCAATGGGACTAATTAATGGTGCTCTTAGTAAGATTAAGGTTGTAGAAAGAATTGAATTTACACAAGGAGTGAATGCCGGAGATATTAATGGTGACGGGTTTGATGATCAAATTACTGGAGTGAATATTGGAACTCTTTCAGTAGTAGGAGATATTGAACTTGCAATTTCAAATATAGATTCAGGATTTGTTGCAAGTCTAACTCAGGCAGCATTTAATTCGATGGCTGGATCTACTCGACCAGGTGATATAAATATTGAGGCAAGTTCAGATGCAGTTGCTGGAAATGTAAACGTTATTCTTGGAGATGATTTTGAAACTTTTGGAACTCTTACTGCGGGAGCAGGAATTGTATCGGGAACTGCTGGAGTCGAACAAAACATGCTTGCAGGAATGCTTGAAGGATCTCTTAATTCAATAATCAATTCTCCTCAACCGATCGACATAAAGGCTGGAGTAAGTACAATTGGCCTTAGTGGAGATATAGATGTTATTGTGAGCGATAGTAGTGATCTTGAAAGTCTTGGAACTCTTACTGTGACAGAAAATATTATAACAGGAGTTTCTGGAGTTGATCAAAGTATGTTTACAGGAATGATTGAAGGAGCTCTTAGCACAATTGCTACTAGCGGAGGCATTATAGAGATTTTTGATACTACTGTTGGAAGTGTAAGAATTACTGTTCGAACTTCGGCTAGGGAACTAAGGGGGACTCTTGAGGTTGAATCTGAAATTGTATCCGGACTTGTTCCAGTTAAACAAGGAATATTTAGTGGAATGATTGAAGGATCTCTTAATTCAATAATTAACTCTCCTCAACCGATTGACATAAGAATCGAACCAAGTTCAGATGCAGTTGCTGGAACTGTAAATGTTATTATGAAGGATGACCTTGAAACTCTTGGAACTCTTACAGTAGGTGTAGATGGAATAGCTGGAATTGTGAGTCTAGATCAAAAAATATTTTCATCAATGATTGAAGGTTCGCTTAAGGCGGTTATTGGAGGAGATGGTGATGACCGATTCAAATTAAGTGCTGGAAGCCAAGGAGATGATGTTCTTATTGGTGGTGATGGTTTTGAATTAGCAGTTTCACCAGAAATTGTATCCGGACTTGTTCCTACAACCTCAAGCTTCATGGCTGGCATAACAGAGGGGTCTCTTAGAGGAATCAAACTTAATGAAATAATTGAAATAAAAGCAGGAAAAGATGACTTTGGAGGACTTAGTGGAGATATAGATATTATAGTTATGAGCATTGATACCGGTGTTGATAAGGGAGACCTTGATATTATTTTTGCAAGCAATATTGCATCAGGACTTGTACCGGTGCATCAGACTGTAATTGCAGGAATTGTTGACGGCGGAATCACTGTTGCCAGTAAAGCCGCTCCGAAAAAGAGAGTTAAAGCAAACAAATCTCTGATTAGCGCTGCTTTGACCCTTGATATTACGGACTCAGTTGATGCAACCCTAATAGGAGAGATTGAATTTGCATCTAATATAGCAGTAGGAGATGTAATTATCCCTCAAAGTGTAATTTCGGGAATTGTTCAGGGTGGAATCATTACCTCTAGTAAAGCTGCTCCGAGAAAGGCAGTTAGAGTAAAAAAATCTGCTTTTGAGGGTATAACTTTTGATGATGATATAGTAGTTCAGGAAATTAGAGATATTAACGATGTACTATTGTTGACTCAAGAAGCGTCTTTCGGATTACATAAAACTCTAAGATCAGGGGTTATTGCAGAGATGACCTCTTCAGCAATTGAGACTGCTGGTACTGTAGATAGTATAGTGTATGCATTTGACACGACACTTGAATCAGTAACTGCTACTGCAAAGAAAAACAGCATTCAAAAATCAAAAGTGAACGCAAGATTAAGAACATCTCTTCTTAAGAATAATTCTAAGGTCTCAATAATTGCTACAGCGATTAAGAACATTGCACGTAATGAGGGAATATTTGATAATCTGGAAATTATAGAAGGATCCTCTATAGATTCAACATTTAAATTAGCAGGAGTTCAAAAATATGCGATAAGTGATGAGGTTCTTATACAAGATGATGCAGCGAATGTGATTAAGAGTGCTATAGAAAACATAGCTGGATTGGCGAAAGCATCAAATGAATTATCTCTTAGTGAAAATGTCACAACTAAAGTAAGAACATTAACTCTTAGTGAAAACACTGCTGTAGTTGCTCAAAGAGCCTTTACTACAGGAAGTGATGTATTCGTGACCAATGATTTTGCAGATGCAGATGCTGACGCATTTATAAATCTTCTAGATCGATGTCCTTTGATAGCTGGTGTTCACGGAGGATGTCCATTTGGAAACAGCATAACTGTTATTCAGCACAATGTTGCACTTGGCGGACCTACTAAAGGTGTTAAAAAAGCTCCAGTAGCAGGAGTAGAAGTTAGATTATTTAACAGAGA
>NVSU01000005.1 GCA_002401345.1 Candidatus Wolfebacteria bacterium | reverse complement strand
ATCTCGTTTAATATGTGTAGACATGCCCGTGGTATTTGATTAGTTGTTAACAAAACTATTCTACACCACGGGTGTGTGCGTTTCAGGTGTTAATTCAGCTTGTACATTCGAAAAAGTACTGCTACTATTAGGTAATTAGCAACTAATCTAATAAAAGTAGTCTGTAGACATGTAGTGTTGAGATACGGCGCAAATTTCAATCCTAAAGTCTGAAGACTACTCTAGTTTATAGAACACAATGAATAAAAAAGAATACTCTATTGAAATAGGCGGAAAAACAATTACCGCTCGTTTTTCAGATCTTGCAAATCAAGCAAATGGCTCAGTTATTTTAGAATCTGAGGATACTGTTGTGCTTGCAACTACGGCAATGTCAGCCGGGGAGCGTGATTTAGGTTTTTTTAACCTCACAGTCGACTATTTAGAAAAATACTATGCAGCAGGAGAAATTCTTGGAAGTAGATTTATGAGAAGGGAAGGAAGACCATCAGATGAAGCAATACTCGCTGCACGTGTGATCGACCGAACAATACGACCTCTTTTTGAGAAACACATTAAAAATGCAATTCAAGTTATTGTGACAGTGTTATCTGTGGGAAAACAAGATCCAGCTATTTTGGCAGTAAACGCCGCATCTCTGGCCCTCGCTGTTTCAGATATTCCATGGAAAGGACCTGTCGGAGCAATTCAAATAGGAAAACTCAAAGGAGAAAGCGAAATAATAGTGAACTCTCATCTTCAACCACGACCAAATGAAGCAGTTATAAAGGAAGAATTATTCGATTTAGATCTGATTGTGTGTGGGAAAGATGGCAACATCAATATGATTGAAGCGATGTCATTTGAAAAAAAAGAAGATGAAATCGGTGAAATATTTGATCGAGCAGTAGAAGAAATTTCAAAATTAGAAAAATTCCAAAAAGATATAGTAGTCGAAATGGGTAAAGAAAAGAAAGTTATAGCAAAACTTGAAACTCCAGAAGAATTAAAGACACTTTTCATTGAAAAAATATCTCCAAAGATGGAAGACGCGCTGTTTACAAGTAGTACAGACTCAAAAGTGGAAGTACACCCCAGAAACATCTGGCACGAGCCACATATGGGAAAGCGAGAGATTAGTGAATTAGAAAACGAATGGATGGAAGAAGTCGCACATATATCAGATACACTTGTTGAAAAATATGGACTGGACGAAGGAAAAGTAAAAGGATTTGCAGGCGAACTATTTTATCTACACATAGATGACGTACTCCATAAGGGAGCACTTGAAAATGAAAAGAGGGCAGATGGACGTGCAATGGATACAGTGCGAAACATTTTCGCACAAGCTGGCGGAGTCTCACCTGTATTACATGGTTCTGGAATATTTTATCGAGGAGAAACGCATATTCTCTCCACTCTTACGCTTGCCGGACCCGATGCAACATATCTTTATGAAGGAATGAAATCAAAAGAAAAGAAACACTTTATGCATCATTACAATTTCCCTCCATATTCTGCGGGAGAAACTGGACGTGTAGGATTTACTAATCGACGGGAAATTGGACACGGAATGCTTGCAGAGAAAGCACTTCGACCTATTATCCCTTCCTTAGATGATTTCCCTTATACAATTCGTCTCGTATCAGAATCAATGGCATCGAATGGATCAACGTCTCAAGCCGCAATATGTGGATCAACAATCGCACTTATGGATGGTGGTGTTCCAATAAAAGCACCTGTTGCTGGAATTGCCATGGGTCTTATGATAGACGAAGACTCATCAAAATATAAAATACTCACAGATATTCAAGGTCCAGAAGATCACCACGGAGACATGGACTTCAAGGTTGCAGGGACACGTGAAGGTGTGACTGCGCTCCAACTCGATATTAAAGTTGATGGAATTCCTCCGCAAATCTTGAAAGAGGCATTAGTTGAAGCAAAGAAGGCACGACTTGGAATATTGGATGTTATAGAGAGTGAAATTGCAAAGCCACGTGAAGATATTTCTACAAATGCACCCAAAATATTAACTACACAAATCAAACCAAAACAAATTGGTCTTGTAATTGGATCTGGTGGAAAGGTTATAAATGAAATACGAGAAAAAACAGGTACTGATATTCAAATAGAGGATGATGGAATGATTTACATAACTGGATCAAGTGATGGTGCAGCAGCAGCATTGAAAATAATTGAGGATATTACTCACGAATACAGTGTGGGAGAAAAACTTGAAGGAAAAGTTGTTAAAGTTCTTGATTTTGGTGCATTTGTACAATTAGGTAACAGTCAAAATGATGGAATGGTTCATATCTCAGAAATTGCACCCTACAGAGTTGATAACGTTGAATCTCTACTTAAAATTGGAGACGTAGTCCCTGTTGAAGTTATAAAAGTTGATGAAAAAGGAAGGATCAACCTCTCAATCAAAAAAGCAAATCCCGATTTCTTTCCTCCACAAGCAAAATAACCTTAACCTGTAGTATAATAATATCGTTATGATTATTCTTATAGTTGCTTTATTTATTTACGGATATTATTTAAAGAAGAGCAATAATTCTCCAAAAAAAATATTCAAAGCAATTTTATTTTTATTGCTAATTACAATACCTCTACGAATTATTTCTATAAAAGTGGCACCATTATTCGATGACGGAAATATAGCAGTGGTATTCTTCTTTGTTATTCCAGCATTAATATCAGCACTAGTACCGCTTATTGCGTATGACCGTAGATGGTTCAATATCAATGTAAATGAAAAAACTGTTCTCACAGAAGTAGGTCAGGAGAAAAAACGTCTCCCTAAATGGCTTAAATATTTACTCATAACTATAGGTGTTGTAATTCTCGCGTTTATTGGATTTATTGCCCTTATAGCCTTTATAGTTGCAACATCATTTTAAATAGTATAATAAGATCGTTATGAACGGAGAGGAAGAAAAAAAGACTAACCTCGATGAGACAAAGTCTCGTCTTGAGTCACTCGACACCCTGGCGTCCGTCGGGGTGTCTAAGGAAGATCAAAAAGAAACACCAAAAGCGAGTCATACTCTTGCATCCGATACTGCCCATGTATTACAAGAAGGAGGAAGTAAGGGAGCATTCATAAAAAAAACAATACAAAATGAGCGAAGAAAAGAAAAAGAAGTTGCTGCTCGATCTCTCACCTCAAAGAAAAATAAATTCTTTTTGATAGGCGGCACTGTCTTCAGTGTTGTCGCGATTATTATCATTTTCGTATTTATTGTTCCTAAAAAGATGACAACTGTGTTGCCGCAACTTTTCTTTCCCACATTACTTTTCTCGGAACAACATAAACAGATTGATATTACAAAAACCTCTCCACATAAACTTATTGGCACAATTCGTAGTGAGGTTAAAAATGCGAAACTTGGGGTGGGTGATATAAAAAATATAATTTTCACACAAGCGGACGACTCTGGTAGACGACTTGTGGGTGTTCAAGAGTTCCTCACATCAATAGAAGCTTCCATTCCTTCCTTTTTGCTCTCTTCATTAACTGAATTTATGGTTGGAACGTATTCAAGCGGCATTAATCAGCCATTTATTATTCTAAGATCTTCAAGTCCATTTAGAGTATATGAGGGAATGAGTGAATGGGAAGACAAATTGTTTACTGATTTCCATCAAATATTTGATCTGCCTACAAGTGGTGAAAATAAGGCATTATTTGATAAAGACTTCGAAGAAGCACTTATAGACAACAACAATGCTCGTGTGCTTCGTGATTCCACGGGAACTATCGTGCTTCTCTACACATTTGTCGATGACACAACGATAGTCATCTCCCGAAACGAATTACTTCTTGGTGATGTATTAGACCGGCTTAGAATTCAATCACTCACACAATAACAATATTATAATTTCATGATATACTCTTAATTATGGAAATAGATACACATAAATATAAAGACGCATTAGAAAATGAAAAAGCACTTCTTTTAAAGGAGCTTGCGAATCTTGGTATACGAGATCCAGAAAATAATGACTGGGGGGCAATTCCAAACGCTATCAGTAGTGCAGACATAGCCGACAAAAATACATTGGCTGATAGAGATGAAGAATTCGGAGAAAAGGCTGGAATACTAGGGGAACTTGAAATTCGATACAATAATATAAAAGATGCACTCAAAAGAATGGAAGATGGAACATATGGTATATGTGAAAAGGGCGGAGAACAAATTGAGGCAGACCGTCTCGACGCAAATCCCGCAGCACGAACCTGCAAAAACCACATCAACGACTAATATTCTATAAATTATTAAAAGCTCAACAATTCTTGTTGAGCTTTTTTTATTTTAAAAACAAAAAGAGTGGTAAAATAACTATATGAGTAACTTTTCTCGGGTTTATTCGGCTCAAACAAACGCATTAAAGAGCAATGAAGGAGGTTGGACCTCCTTCATTTTTAATATAAGAGGTTAGAAAATGTATTTGACAGTAAGTTAATCTTAAGATAAACTTTAAGTATGGCTAAACTAAAACAAAAAACTAATATAGTGGGACTTAAGGAGCTTCGTGAAAATATGGAGCAATATATAAAACGTGTCACAAAAGGCGAATCATTCACCGTTGTTCGTCGATCTTCTCCTGTTTTTAAAATCTCACCAACAGATCCCTGGGGAGACGAAGGAGCATGGGAGACAGTTGTTGATTTTAGAGATATTGGTGGAATATCATTAGATGATGCCCTTAAAACTCTTAAAAATATAGATGGATAAAAAGGAAAAACAATTTCGAAAACTAAACAAAGAAGACAGAAAAAGAGTGAGGGAAATAATTGATAAGATAAAAAATAAAGATACCAAATATCTTGATATAAGGAAATTGAAAGGGTTTGATAATATGTTTCGTGTTAGAAAGGGAAGGATACGGATAATTTTTAGATCAGAAAATAATCTAATGATCATCGATTGTATAAGCATACGAGGAGATGCTATATATAAAAAATTATAAAACTAACCAATATGTCTTTCAAATCAATTTCAATTTATTTTTTATGCACAAAAAAGAGTGGTAAAATAACTATATGAGTAACTTCTCAAGGGTATATTCAGCTCAAACAAACGCATTAAAGGGTCAAATCATTGACGTTGAAGTAGATGTATCTAAAAATACACTTCATGCATTCTCTATAGTTGGTCTTCCTGATAAAGCAGTTGAAGAAGCACGTGACCGTGTGTCATCAGCAATTAAAAATACTGGCCATAAACCGCCAAAACAACAATATCAAAAAATTATTGTGTCTCTTTCGCCAGCTGAGATTAAAAAGGAGGGTTCATATTTTGATTTATCCATCGCACTCGGATATTTGCTCTCAGAAAAATATATTTCATTTAATCCAGAAGAGAAATTGTTCATTGGTGAACTCTCACTCAATGGGGAACTGCGACCTATTCGTGGTGCACTTCCAATAGCTCAAGAAGCAAAACGTAATGGGTTTAAAGAACTCTATCTTCCCAAAGAAAATGCTCAAGAGGCTGCACTCGTTGATGGAATAACAATATACGGAGTCTCTACCTTAAAAGAAATTATTGACCACCTTATTGAAAATGAAGGAGAAGATTTTTCACTTGAAGCACTCCCCAAAACTAAAATTAAGTACAAAGATCAAAAATACACCATCGACTTTTCTGATATCAAAGGACAAGCGTCAGTTAAACGCGGACTCGAGATTGCTGCGGCCGGAGGACATAATATTGCAATGTCAGGACCACCAGGGACAGGAAAAACAATGCTTGCACGTGTGTTTTCTTCAATTCTTCCCAAACTCTCACACGATGATATTCTAGAGATTACTGGAATTCACTCTATTGCAGGGGCAATTAAAGATGGACTCGTTACAGATCCACCTTTCAGATCTCCTCACCATACCTCTTCATATGTGTCGTTAATAGGTGGTGGAACATATCCAAAACCCGGAGAAGTGACCCTGGCACACAGAGGTGTGCTTTTCTTAGATGAGTTCCCTGAGTTTGAACGTCGGGCAATAGAATCTCTGCGACAACCACTTGAAGATAATATTGTAGTGATCTCTCGTGCAAAGGGAACAGCTCACTTTCCTTCAAACTTTATTTTAATTGCAGCGATGAATCCCTGTCCGTGTGGTAACTACAGAACAAATGCAAAGGAATGTATTTGTACTCCGTCAGACCTCGCGCGATATCAAAGAAAAGTTTCAGGACCGATTATGGATAGAATTGATATGTGGGTACAAGTAGAAAATATAGATTTTGATACATTGAGCTCAAAGAGTAAAAGTGGAGATGAAACAAAGGTCATAAAAAAGAGAGTTGAGGATGCGCGAGACATTCAAAGGAAACGATTTGAAAAACTTGAACGAAACATTCAAAAAAATAGTGAAATGAACGTGAAAGATCTTCAATCAACCATATCTCTCAGTGACGATGTTAAAACACTACTGAACGAGAGTGCGAAAAAACTTAATCTCTCACCACGAGGATACCATCGCGTATTAAAACTCGCCCAAACCATCGCGGACCTTGATACAAGTGAGTCTATACATGACACTCATATCCTAGAAGCACTCCAATACCGACCCCGTTAGATATAAAAAAATCCCTCGTGAGAGGGATTTTTTTATATTGAGTATTTTTCTAGAACACTTATTAATAAACTCGTGGTGTCTTGATTGGTTCTCCTATTCCTCTAACTTCAAAGTGAACATGAGGGCCAGTTGAGCGTCCAGTTGATCCAACTTCAGCAATCTTTTCTCCTTTTGTTACTTTCTGACCTACTGAAACAATATTTTTACTGTTGTGGGCATACAATGTTTGAGAGTTGTTATCATGCTTGATTACAACCATTCCTCCATATCCTCCATTCCATCTATCAGGAGATCGTACTGTTATAACAGTACCCGCAGCCATCGCAACAACAGGAGTACCTGTTGGTGCCCCAAAGTCTACCGCTTGATATGGACCGTGAAATCCTTGTGTCTTTCTTCCAAACCGCGCGGCCACAGGTTGTCCGTAGAATCCGTTTGCAGCTGGTGCACGTAATGATTTTTTCTTACTCTTCTTTTTAGATTTCTTTGTAGATGTTGAACCAAATTCTCCGTCCGGAATAATGATCTCATCACCTATCGCAAGTATAGTATCCTCGGTTATTCCATTAAAGATACCGATCTCTTTAATGTCACCTTTATGTTTCTTTGTGATACTTCTTAATGTATCTCCTTTTTTAATAGTATATTTAATTCCAGATATAGGAAGTATTGTAAGAGTTTGCCCAGGCTTTATAGACCCACGAACACTAATGTCATTTGCCCATTTAATAGTATTTATTGATACACCAAACATTTTAGCTATTTGAGAAAGTGTATCTCCATCTCGTACCACATAAAGACTAATCTCATCTGATGAGGCTAAGTCTTCTTTAAATTCTATTGCATATCCGAGTGGACTTAGTTCAGGAACGAGTGCAGTGTTATCACTAATAGTTATTTCTGGACCACCTCGTGCAACATTAATGTCAGACACTAAGGAAGTTTCCAAAAGTTGTAATGTTTGAGAATTGTATTCAACTTCCACTACTTTATTCCTATCGGATGAAAAAATATCACCTACGACAGACAAAAAGCTTGCCATTGTCGAAAGTGGAATACTAAAAGTTATCATCATAGCCAACACAAACACTCCTACCTTCTTAATCTGAAGAGATGATGATTTGTATGTATCCTGATTTCTAGTCGTATCTGATAAAGAGGGATCAGGGTCTTTTTTGTCGAGTATTATAAGTCTTTTTTCTCAATTATAAGAGTCGGATTATTGAAAATACTGTATATTTCTTCCGATAACTCTTACAAAGAGTATGTGGTCATTAGATTTTGAAAACTACCTAAAAAATCTTTAAGAAGTCTGTATTAAATCTAATGATTATTACGTGATTTCAACCGCTTCTTTTCTCCAAAAAACCTTTATTTACAAGGGATTTCTTCGAAAATCTGGAAATATCTGTACGCCCCTATGGTATCAAATAGCATAATTATGTCAAGCACCTAGAGAGGGTCTGGGGATAATCAAAAAATTGACTAATTTATCTATAAGTGTCAAAAAAATCACAATATATTGCTATACTAAAGAGATCATTTTGAAAAATATTATGAATCCCGTTAGAGATCGCAATGTTATGTATATGGGAGGAAGAGTAGTAGACAAAATAATTAACAATAATGATCATAGGAATGAGTTACACGGAAATGTAATCATTTCCTATCTCTAACGGGATGAACCTCAGACCAAACAAAACTTTTGGACAAAATTTCCTAAAATCACAGAAAGTTGTGATGTCTATGTTGAATGCATCTAATATAAATGAGAACGATATTGTGTTAGAAATCGGTCCCGGGAAGGGAATCCTCACAGAAAAACTTCTGACACATGCAAAAAAAATTATCGCAATTGAAAAAGACACTAGACTAGTCGAATATTTAAAAGAAAAGTTCAAAAAAGAGATAGACAAAGGGACACTTACCCTACTCGAGGGAGATATTCTCGATTTTGAACCTAAAAGTGCTGATTTGGATAAAAACCCCTATAAAATAGTGGCCAATATACCGTATTACATTACAGGGGCAATATTAAAAAAATTCCTCGAAACAGAACATCAACCAGAAATTATTACCATACTTGTTCAAAAAGAAGTTGCCCGTCGAATTGTTGGGATAGAAAAACGAAGAAAAAAGGCTAAACCGCGCCCAGCGGGCGCAGTCGCCCGATCGCCCGAAAGGCGATTTAGGGAAAGCATTCTCTCAATAAGTGTAAAGGCATATGGAATGCCAACGTATGTAGAAAAAGTACCTGCTCGACTATTCTCTCCTGCCCCAAAAGTAGACTCAGCTATACTTTCTGTACGCAAAATATCACGAGATTTTTTTGATACCATAAACGAAACAGATTTTTTTAAAGTTCTGAAGGCTGGATTCTCACATAAACGAAAATTACTCATGAGCAACATTAAACCTCTTTTTAATGAGACCGAAAAGTCATCCATTCAGACAGATAAAAAAGAAATTCTGAGTGCATGTGCATTACCAGATAATTCTCGGGCTGAAAATCTTACTTTGAACGACTGGAAATGTCTCACAAAAGGAATCAATTCTTAGCTCTTTATATGTATCTAATTTATCCACAAAACCCCTTACAACACAAGGGTTATGTAAGGAAATATAGTGCTATAATGAAAGCAATATGAACACATCCAAATTTACGATTTTTTTTATTGCGCTCACAATATTTTTTGTCGCACAAACTACATTTGCCCAAAGTCTCCTTAGACCATTCGGAGGGAAAATCATTTCGACCAAAATACCTGGAGTAAAGTGTGCTGCTCAACATGGAGTCATCGCCATTGTCCCTGTAGCCTTATTTCCCCCTGCCCCCTACATAATTACTGCAACTAAAAAAGTTGTTTCACCTGGGCAATGGATATTGGGTCTCTATAATCCTATATTAACTCCTGGGTCATGTTTTACAACTACTACTCCTCCAGTACCTGTCCCAACATTTTCAATTACACTCTTTGGTGTATCGATGCGATAGTCATAACTTATTATGAACAACTATTTACCGAGTAAAAAATTTATACTCATTGCACTTTCATCATTAGTAGTACTAGTGATACTTTTTTTATTGCTCAATCTCGGAAGTAGTAAAAAAATCTCTTTCAAAAACAATCGCATCCCGACTGCGTCACTTGAGGCGGTAGAATTTGGAGATGTGATCGAAGCAGATACAGATGGAGATGGTCTCAAAGATTGGGAAGAATCTCTATGGGGGACTGACCCATTTAATCCCGACACAGACAATGACGGAACTCTTGATGGAGAAGAAATTGAAGCCCGACGACAAGAACTTCCTTCAGTACAAAATGGCTCCGAAATAAATGGTGACCTAAATGAAACCGAAACATTTGCTCGAGAATTTTTCACAACTGTTATTGCGCTTCAACAGTCTGGTGGATTAACTGAGGAGTCAATCAATGATCTCTCAAATTCTCTAAGTGACTCTATTTTATCTGGGGACACTCCACTAAGCTACGCTCTCACAGACCTCACTACAGTTTCTTCTTCGTCAACAAATACGAGTACGTATAAAGAAGACTTGGATACTGTCCGAGCGAACTATAAAAATTCTAATCTTGGATCTGAACTTGAACTTTTAGCACTCGCAATCCAAACAGGAGACAAAACTGTCATTACCCAACTTCAAGAATTGGGTCTGGCATACGTGTCATTTGCAAAAGAGAGCAAAAATATTTCAGTTCCCACAGCTATTCAGTCAACACATTTAGATTTGGTGAATGGAGCACTTGCTATCGGTGCGTCAATCGAAGATATGAAGCAAATATTTTCAAATCCAGTCGTCGGAATTAGTGGGATTGCACGCTATCGATCTTCAAGTGATATTTTTGTCTCCTCTGCTGAAAAACTCAATAATTACTTTGCTCAAAATGGTATACTTTAACAAAATAGTCTGCGTTTTATGATAAAAATAAAAACACAAACAAAAAAAATTACTTCATTTATTTTCATGATAGGAATACTTGTTCCATCTCTATTACTTGTTCCGTCATATCCTGTGCATGCTCAATCTATAAGTACATTTGGAGCTGGTGGAGCTGGTACATTTGGTGGTGGAACTGGTGTGTTGGGAAATGTCTCACTTGGCGGTCTTGCAACTACTATTCTAGGATGTGCAGGTGGTATAGGGGGTATAAAAGATTTTTTTGGAGGTGATGATCTACCAGTGTTCCCTGTAGATGAAATTGAAGAACTCGGAATTGATGAAAGTCTTACAGGAATAATAGGAACAAATCTTGCTGGAACTGTAACTAATATTGCCGGTACAAGCGTACCCACACATGACGCAGGGGCAATAGCAGCACAACGAACAGGTAATCAAATAGCTAAAAACATCAAAAAAATAAACAAAAAAATACAAAAGGAAGAAGTAGCAGCAAATAATAAGGAAACATGTTTGGATGCGATTGCATTCTTTGCAGCAAAAGAACTCGTACGAGAGCTTGGAGTGCAGACCATCGCATGGATCAACAATGGTTTTCAAGGACAACCATTATTTTTAGAAAATCCTCAATCTTTTTTTGAAAATCTGTACAAAAGAGAAGTAAATGGATTGGTAAGCGTAATTGGGTTTGATCCTATCAATTATCCATTTGGCGCTGAGGTTGCCGCATCATTAAAAAATTCTATAACGTTTCAATTCGAGAGAAATGCACGCTTTACCTTAAATGAAGTTCTCTTAGAGGGATTTAATCATACTGATTTTAATGCAGACTTTAGAGTGGGGGGCTGGGGTGCATGGCTTGCGATGACACTTCTGCCACAAAACAACCCGATTGGCTTTCGCTTCATAACTGCCCAAGAAAATCTTCGCAGAACCAGAGGAACACGACTTTCTCTTGCTGAACAATTCCGAGATGAACTTAATCAAGGTAATGGATTTCTTTCTACAAAACTCTGTGTATTAGACAAAGACAATGTCACAAATCCAAATATTGATTGGGATGATCAAAACTGTGCACGCTGGGCTAATGCAACACCCGGACAAACAATTGCACATCAAGCAAATATTACGCTCGGTTCAAAACAAAATCAGCTTGAGCTTGCTGATGAGCTCAATGAAGTAATTTCAGCCATGATTGATGCACTTCTAAATCAACTTATTCAAGAAGGACTTTCTCAAATCGAATTTACAGATGACGGTGCTGTCACAACAAGCTCAGGTACCTTTGGGGGACATGTATTCGGAACCAGCTTTGACGATCAAGGTATTATAGATCACCTTGGCACAGCTCCAGAAGAAACCCTGAGTCTTGTAGACGAACTGCCAACACTTATTCAAAATCAACTTGATTATGTTACTGAATTGAACACCTACAACACTGAACTAGGTGTACTTGGAGCTGGTCTACGTTCACTCGATTATTGTATTCCTGGACCAACTCCTACATGGTTTCAAAGAGCGCAAGTGAGAACTATTGAACGAACACAAGAAATTGCTAGTGCTATTAATGGGAATTTTAGTGGATGGGAAGTCATCCCTATTATTGGACAAACAATAACGGAGAAAAAACAGCAAGCTATTATAAACATTACAACTGCATACAATACGTTCCTTAGAGACTATGCACAACTCATAGCTAATAGATTTTCTACTCAAAACATATTTGATGGTGGATTTATCTTTGTAGAAGAATCTATTACTGAGGTGAGAAGAATAGAGGAATATGATCAAGTACAAAGTGTAAACTCTCAAAAAATAACACTTGCCAACAGAGAACGTATCAAATTGGAATTCCTATTGGCTGAAGTTCAAACACTTGTGAATGATGGAATAGCTGATGAAACTCAAGTAGAAGAATTTAATCTGCTCAGAACTCGATTTATCAGAATCGCACCACAACTCGCAAACACTGCAGCCATAAAAAATGTAATAGCTGACAGAGAAAATCTAGGCACAGATAACACATATATTGAGTTTCTTAACTTACAATGTACTGCTCAAACTGCTCCAGTTAATCCAAATTACAATCCAAATATATATCCCGCAGAGCGAAGAGACTATCCTGGAGTTGGAGGTTGTTTCAATCCTATTCCAGGATTCGGATGTACATTCCTTCCAAATGACAAGCCTGATACATCTGGAATAACAGATCAAGACAGCCTCGATACACTAGAGATAAGCTTGTCTACTAGTCAAAATTTTTCGAGATGGGAAGACGAAATACGGATATATTAGGAGAATAGCCCCGACGCTACAGTCGGGGTCCCGACTTTACGTCGGGATACACAGAAAGTAGCAAATAGTTAGTAGACAAAATGAACAATAAAACAAATAAAACTACACATAAGAGTACACTTGGTAAAAAATTTGCCATTCTTGTATTTGCTGTGGTATTTATCTTTGGTTTCTTTTCTCCGGTCTCTGTTTCAATTCACCCAACTTCTCTCACTCCCACAGTACACACCAATGTCGCATATGCCACTCATACAGGTGAATTTGATGACACTGACCCTGCGAAAGATGAAAACGTACTTCCCGCATGTGACTTATTTGGTGAAGACACTCAAGGAGGTGTTATGGGATGTATTGCGCAGGTGATCTACTACATTCTTTTTGTTCCTACTGCATTTATTCTCGCGCTTATTGGAAAATTTTTGGACTTTACTCTTGCCTACACTCTTGATAGTGCATCATATACTGGCACCTCATTTATTACAGAAGGATGGAAGATCACAAGGGATATCTCCAATATTCTCTTTATATTCATACTTGTATTTGTAGCAATAAAAACAATATTGGGCATCGCTGGTGCTGACACAAAAAGAACCATTGCAAATGTTGTGGTAGTCGCGCTTCTTATAAACTTTAGTCTCTTTTTCACCAAAGTTGTTGTTGATAGCTCAAATATCGTTGCGAGGATTTTCTATAATGCGATAGAAGTCACCGGTCCTGCAGAATTTGTAAAAGTCAGCGGAGCAAAGTCTATTTCTATTGCCGTCATATCAAAATTTGAACCACAAAAACTTTTTGCACAAGTTGCGTCAGGGCCAAACATTGAACGTGTGAGTAATGATCCTACCTCAAGCATATTAACAGCGAGGGGCTTGAGTAGAGATGCCTATGCATCCTTTTTCTCACTTGTGTCTTTACTTGCTGCAGGTATAAATATAGTCGCCATTTGGGTATTCTTTACTGTCGCAATTCTTTTTATTGCCCGTACACTTGGATTATGGATTGTAATGATCTCTGCTCCTTTCGCATTTATCTCATACGCCATCCCGCAAATAGGTGACTTTCAACAAAAATGGTGGGGAAATCTCCTCAAGCTTTCTTTTCTAGCTCCTGTCTTTATTTTCTTCCTCTTTTTAATCGTAATGTTCCTTGAGACTGATATTATTGGAAGTGCATTTGGCAAGGGAGAGAATCTATCGACAGTTCAAGCAGTATTAAATATAGTATTCCCGCTCTCTATTATTGCCATGCTCCTTATCATGGCAAAAAAACTTGCAGAAAATCTTGCAGGTGAAGCCGGTAAGGTAGTAACAGCTGCAGCTAAAAAAGTCGGTGCCGTTGGAGGTGCTGCCCTTGGTGCAGCTGCAGGAGTAGGAGGCCTCGCCCTACGTAGTACAGCTGGTCTAGCTGCTGCTGGTGCAGCTGAGAGTAAAGGACTTCAACAAGCTGCTGCTGAAGGACAATTTGGTGCACGGACTAAGCTACGATTAGCAAATTATCTACGAGGTGCAAGTTTTGATATACGCCAAGCTCCTGGGGTTTCAGAAGCTGCTGGAGCGGGTGGAATCAATCTTGATAATCGAGTACTGCAGGGAGTTGGTCTTGGAGCTGCCGCGGGAGTAGGTGGATATGAAGGACGTGTCGAAGAAAGGAGGAAGGAACGAATGGATCTATTTGAACAAATAAAAATGAAAGGACTTGAGGCTGCTCGACAAGATCAAAATGCCAGAAATTGGGAAAAAGCCTATGGAGACATGAGAGATGATGCTCGTGAAGAAACTGAAGGCAAGGGGCAAATCTTTAATGAAAAAGAATTTAAAGATGCCTATACAAAAGGGGAACCATTAACGGTAAAGGGAGAAGCCATCACTGGATCACCTGAAGTCAGCACTTCAAAGAAAATTAATGAACAACGTCAAACTGACTATGCTAATACGCTTGAAGCTGGTACATCACAGGTTCTACTTAAAAACTTGGGAGTTATTAGCAAGGTTTCACCTACTGGTCCGGCTGCTGCGTTTGCTGCACAAGGTGACTTACGTGCAGCCTTAGAACTTAGAAAAGGTCTTGCAACTGACAAAGTGGAATCTTACAAAAAGGCAATTAAAAAATTAGACAATGACATTGAAGATATTGACATAGATGTTAAAGAAGGAAATAAGATACTCACTAAAATTAAGACTAATGCTGCGCTTCGAAATAACATTAAACCAGAGGAGCTACATACACTCACCAGAGCCCAAATAAAAGAGCAAATAAATTATGATGTTTCAGAAAAACAAACTCGATTAACAGAATTAAACAATCAATTACAAACTATCGAGGTAGCATACAAAAACACTGGCGACGAAAGGGACAAACAAAAGATGACAGAAACAAGGGTGGAAATACTGAGAGCAGAACAAGAAATAAAAGGCATGGAAACGATAATTGACACGCAAGAGAAGTTAGAAGAGAAAATAGAAAAGAAGAAGGATCAAAAGGAAAAACTCCAGGAAAAAATTGGTTCAGCAAAAAAAAGTGGAGACTCAGCTAAGAAATAATAATCACTAATGCACGTTATAATATGAAACTTTCAAGCAAAGAAATAACTGAAAAATTTAGCAAGCTCCCAGATGATGTACGATCTGCGGTTCTTGATGCAAGTGTGGGAGAAAAAATCCTCTCTATAGGAAAGAAACACACTCTTACAGTTTCTGATATTGGAAAACTTGTCTATGAAAGTAATTTAATAATTCTCGGCCTGTCCCATCCAAAAGACTTTGCAAAAAATCTTAAGCGTACACTATCCCTCTCTTCAACACAGGTTGATCAGATTGTTAATGACATAAACACACAAGTATTTGAAAAAATTAGAAGTGCACTTAAACATCTCCATGGTGAACCAGAAGTTCCACAGAAAAAACCAGAAATTGATATCACTGATGAAGATATTGAACGATTATTGGAAGAAGATTTCCCTTCAACTACTCCATCGCATCTCCCTTCAAAGGACATTGGGGTATTAAAAAAAACGGGTATAGATATTGTTGCGACTGAGACACAAGAGGACATTACTCTTCAAAAAAATATACCGACCATAGACACAAAAGATGAAAAAATATTGGAATCCTCTGGAGTCAAAATACAATCAAAGAAAAATTCATATGTTCCACTACCACAACAGACGACCGTTCCATTACAACAAGATTTAAAAAAAGAGATACCAACACATACGGAAGAACCCCTATTAGCAACTCCAAAAGAGAGTATTGTCGAGAAAAAATTAAAAGAGCCGTTTACACTAAAAAGAGAGACTCATGATTATTCAGACACAGGACCAACGCAAGATCCCTACAGAGAAAGAATTCAAGAATAGTAAAAGCACCTAGTCATTAACTCCTAGCAACTAGCTCAATCATTAAAAATTTGCAATGTACATATTAAATATGAAAGAAATCAACAATAAAATTATAAAAATGTTAAATTCGTTTATTAATAAATTAATGCTACCTGTCGTAGGCATGCTAGGTGCCAGTGCCTAGGTGCGAGAGGCTAATATATGAGATTTAGAGTTCCACAATTTATTGATATAGAAGACAAAATCTTTGGACCATTTACGTTCAAACAGTTTGTCTATTTGATTGGGGGTGCGGGAATATCCTTTGTTGCATTCAAAGTACTTCCAAATTTTATTGCCATACTTATAATCATTCCTGTGGTATCACTTTCTTTGGCACTTACGTTCTATAAGATAAACAATAAACCGTTTATATACATTCTTGAAGCCTACGTAAAATACCTTTTTCAGGGAAAACTCTATATATGGAAAAAGAGCAAAAAAAAGAAGGCTGCGACACAACCTACACCAGAAGAAAAGGAAATATCAGAGAAAGCGTATATTCCTCGGCTCTCTGAAGGCAGATTAAAAGATATTTCATGGAGTCTTGATGTGTTGGATATGAAAGAAAAAGAACAATAAAGAATAAAGATTAAGGAATAATGAAGTATGAATAAGGAAGAAAATAAAATTAAATCTTTTACTGATCTTTATGCATGGAAAGAAGGCCATAAATTAGTTATGATTATGTATGAAATGACAATAAAATTTCCAAGAGAAGAACAATTTGGACTAACTTCACAAATGAAAAGGGCCTCTGTTTCAATAACATCCAATTTAGCTGAAGGGTTTAGTCGGGGTTCTTATCCTGATAAAATAAGGTTCTATTTGATAGCTCTTGGATCACTTACAGAAATTCAGAATCAAATATTAATCACGAAGGATTTAGGGTTCATAGATCAAAAAGGATCTAATGATATTGCAAACAGAACAGTAACAACCCATAAACTTATCAATGGATTAATTAAAAAATCTAAAACTTTCAGTCATTAATCATTATTCTTAACTCTTAACTCATATATATGGCACTTGCAGCACGAGCAACTCAAAATTTTGTCCCAATAAAAGAAATCCGAAATGGGATTGTGGTTTTAAAAGATGGGGGACTCCGAGCAGTTCTCATGGCTTCATCAATAAATCTTTCATTAAAGTCCCTTGATGAACAGAATGCAACAATTCGTCAATTCCAGTCATTTTTGAATTCATTGGATTTCTCAACACAAATAGTTGTTCAATCACGAAAACTCGACATCCGCCCCTACATCATACTTCTTGAAAATAGAATGAAAGAGCAGGTAGAACCTTTGTTAAAAATTCAAACTCGTGAATATATACAATTCATTAGAAACTTCACAGAGTCGCGTAATATTATGACAAAAAGTTTTATTATAGTCGTTCCCTATACTGCACCCGCACTTGGTCCCGCTTCAGGACTTAAGGGACTCACAAGTATTTTTTCATCTAAGAAAAAAACAAAGGTACAAGAGGGAATTGATTTTGCAGAAAAACAATCACAACTCGAACAACGAGTGGGGGTCATCCAGGGTGGACTGGCACGAATGGGTGTGCGAAGTGTTCAATTGGGCACAGAAGAGGTTGTGGAGCTCTTTTATAAGACATTTAACCCCGGTGATCCTACTGGGACTGTAAAGTTTGAAGAATAGTAAAAGCACCTAGGCACTAGCGACTGGCAACTAGCCTTAAAATTAAATTCAATATGAAAGAAATCAATAATAAAATTATAAAAATGTTACATTTATTAATAACGAAACTAGATGCTAGTGCCTAGGTGCTAGATGCTAAAATATTTATGGCACTATTCGACAACATTTTTAAAAAAATAGGAAAGAAAAAGGGAGGAGTGCACGCTCCAGAACCTACAGTACTTCCTGTGCTTCCAGAAGATATTTATGAGGCAGCAAAGCTCGAGCTTCAGGATATTATTGCACCTTCAGCACTGAAGATAGATGCAAAATCTCTCAATCTAGGAGAAAAAATTGCTCGAACCTTTTTTGTTATTTCATATCCTCGTTTTTTAACAGATAATTGGTTTTCTCCAATCATAAATCTTGATAAAATTTTCGATATTTCAATTTTTATACACCCAGTTGATACTGCAAAAATATTAAAACAATTTCAGAAGAAAGTTGCTGAAGTGCAAAGTCAGATCAATGCACGACGAGCGCGAGGACTTGTACGAGATCCGATTCTTGATACTGCATTCCAAGACCTGGAATCATTGCGTGATACATTGCAACAAGCTCAGCAAAAAATATTTGAAGTGGGACTCTATATAACTATTTATGCAGATGACGAAACCGAACTCTTTAAGATAGAAAATGAAATCAAATCAATCCTTGATGCAAAGCTTGTATATATTAAACCTGCACTTTTCCAACAAGAAGAAGGATTTAAGAGTGTGATTCCCACAGGCACAGACTTACTGAAGGTGCACCAAAAGCTAAATTCTGAACCCCTGTCGAGTATTTTCCCATTTGTATCATTTGACCTCACCTCAGATAAAGGAATTCTTTATGGAGTAAATAGACATAATGCGAGTTTAGTTATTTTTGACAGATTTTCATTAGAAAATTACAATTCGATCATCTTTGCAAAGTCAGGTGCAGGAAAAAGCTATGCAACAAAACTAGAGATACTGAGATCACTTATGTTTGATACAGATGTGATTGTGATTGACCCTGAGAAAGAGTACACCTATCTTGTTGAGGCTGTGGGGGGCCGATATTTCAATATGTCACTGTCTTCACAGCACCATATAAATCCCTTTGACCTACCACCACCACGAGAAGACGAGACACCTTCCGACGTATTACGGTCAAATATTATTCAACTTGTAGGGCTCTTTAGAATCATGCTTGGTGGTCTTACTCCTGAAGAAGACTCTATTATTGATCGAGCTATTTCCGAAACCTATGCACTTAAAGATATTACACCTGAGTCAGACTTTGCAACCATTGAGCCCCCTCTGCTTTCAGATTTTGAACTTGTACTCTCAGGAATGGAGGGAAGTGAGTCAATTGTTCAGCGACTCAGTAAATATACAAAGGGATCATGGGCTCAGTTCATAAACCAACCAACTAATATTGATATAAATAAAAAATTTATCGTATTCTCTGTGAGAGATATGGAAGACGAGCTGAAGCCAGCAGCGATGTACATTATTACTCACTATATTTGGAATGCAGTACGAAAAAATTTGAAAAAAAGACTACTTGTAGTTGATGAGGCATGGTGGATGATGAAATCAGAAGACACCGCATCGTTCCTCTATAGTATTGCAAAACGTGGCCGAAAATATTTTTTAGGTCTCGCAACTATTACGCAGGACGTAGGGGACTTTATGAAGTCACCTTATGGAGTTCCAATTGTTACAAACTCTTCACTTCAATTGCTCTTGAAACAATCTCCTAGTGCAATTGATCTTCTTCAAAAGACCTTTAGTCTCACTGATGAAGAAAAGTTTCTTCTATTGGAATCTGATATTGGTGAGGGAATTTTCTTTGCTGGATTGAAACACGTCGCAATAAAAATCATCGCCTCATATACTGAGGATCAAATTATCACTTCAGATCCATCTCAACTCCTCACTATTCAAAAAGCTAAAAGGGAGCTCGCAGAAGCAAAAGCTGCAGAAGAACTCGAGGAACCGGAACTTATTGTCCCTGAAATAGAAACACCACCTAGGGAAGAAAATCCGCCAGCCCGCTTCGACGAAGCTTCAGCGAGGCGAGCTGGCGGAGAAGAAAAAGAACCTGAAATTACAGAAGAACCCGTCACCGCAGAAGAAAGTGCACCACCCGAACAACCTACACCCATACCAGTCGCAGACACTGAAATAGCGCCCATAAAGAAGAAACCCACTCCACAAAAGAAAAAAGGTCGCATAGCACAAATGGAAACAACCAAACAGCAAATAGAGGATGAAATTAAAACACTTGAAGAAGAATTTAAAAACCTTTAATCCGTATTATTTTCTTAAGAATTAAACTGATATAATAATAGTATTAAAAAATAACCTTACAATATAATGAATGATGATAACAATAAAATAATTCCAACTGATACAACTGCCGATACTACGCCTGACGTAGAATTTGTTGATGAAAATCAACCATCCAAAGAAACAACTGCGCCATCTGAGCAGGCTGATGCAAATGTACCACCACCTGCACAACCAACACCTGATAAAGCAGAAGAGACTCATCCACCAGCTCGCCTCGCTGAGTCGAAGCGGGCTGGCGGAGACGCTGATAACATAATTATCCCTGAAACTGCCACACAGCCTGTACCCAGTGAAGAGGTAGCGACCCCTCCATCAACTCGCCTCGCTGAAGCTTCGTCGAAGCGGACTGGAGAGGATACTGCTACTGAAATAAAAGAATTAGAGGCACAAGTAGAAAAAGAGATAGGGTCTATAGCGGATACGAGTATCCCCGAAATACAACTAACGAACTTTAAGAAGAAAGTGGATGACCTACAAGCACTTCACGATAAAATACTATCTAAAATTCAAAATGATGAGAGTGATGTTCGCGCCGGACTCGACACATTAAAAAAATTAAAGGAAGAGCTCGGACAAGACATAAAAGAAATCAAAGATCTGCAACACATAGACACAAAACTTCAAGATGAAATCAAAAAAATTGAAATACTGGAAGAAGAAATAAAGAAACTGGAAGAAGAGGCTCACAAAGAACTAGAATAAATAATGAATATGCGTCTACACAACTCTATATATACACTACTTGTACTACTGGCATTATTAATGCCATTGGTCTCCTTTGGACAGACTCAAGACAGTACTGTTGCAGTATCTCTTTTCCCGAGCTCTCCTGATGCATTTGAAGACGTTTCCATTACAGTTTCGACGTTTAGTTTTGATTTAAATAGGGCGTCTATTACATGGAAAGTAGACGGAAATACAAAGTTGCAAGGTATCGGTAGAAAAAGTTTTACGGTAAAATCTGGTGCTCTGGGATCAACTACCCTTGTAGATATCGCCATCACAGTGAGCACAGGAAAGCTCATCACAAAGCAGATAACAATTAGGCCAACGAGCGTAGATCTTTTGTGGGAAGCAATAGATTCTTATGTGCCACCATTTTATAAAGGAAAAGCCCTCCCTACATCTGAAACTCAAATAAAAGTAGTTGCACTACCTTCACTCTCACTAGGGTCAAGTCAAATCAAGTCATCTGACTTGGTCTATAATTGGAAAAAGAATTTTCAGAACATTCAAAATAGCTCGGGGTTTGGCAGAAAAAGTTACACATTTAAAAATGACTATTTGGACGACGTAGAGACCATTGGGGTTGAAGTCTCAAGATTAAATCAAAGCTCAAAAGGATTAGGACAAGTCGCAATTCAATTGCGTTCTCCTCAAATTCTTTTTTATGAAGACTCTGAACTAGAAGGAACAAATTATACCTTTTCACTCGACAGAGGCTTTACACCGCGCACAAATCAAGTGACAATTGTCGCAGAACCATTCTTTTTCTCATCTAAAAATGCAGTCGACTCTGATTTCATTTATTCCTGGAAGCTCAATAATGAAACAACTCAAACACAGTCTACAAAAAATGTACTGTCACTTCAATTTGACCGAGACACAGGAGGTGTAGCAGAGATTTCATTAGGTATAAAAAGTCTTTCAAAACTTTTCCAATCAGATTCATCTTTATTTAGTATGTTCCTCAATAGATAATATATGAGATTTTCTTTTCATCCGACAACCATATATCGTACTATTCTTCTCGTAGCACTGATGGTTGTATTTTTTTTCGCGGCTCATTCTACAGCTTTTGCGCAGGGGCAAATAATCAATCTGTCAGTAACTGAAGAAACTCATAATTCGGCACGAATTAATTTTAATCTATTTCCATCAGGAGGAATTGATGTAGATATAAATATATATTATGGAACAAGCAAATCCTCGCTCACTCAAAAAGCCTCTGTATTTAAAGGTTCCATAGCTGCACAAGGCATCCCTATAACTAAAAACCTAACTGCACTTGACTCGGACACTCTCTACTATTTCACTGTTAAAAATGATGCGATTTCACCCGCACAAATATTTGTTGACCCACCGCATCAATTTGTAACACTGGCACCTCCTCCAATTATCAAAACATTTTCAGCAACAAATGTAACTACAACTTCTGCAACATTAAATGGTTTTTGGAGTGACAATGGCTTTAAAAAAGACGGGGTGGATACAGCATTTGAATATGGAACAATAAAATCTGGGTCCCAAATATTTAATGAGAACAACACTCCATCCAGCACAACCAATCTTATATCCCGCGGAAATGGCTCTGGAAATATTAGCGAAACTATTACAAATCTCAACCCGAATAAAACATATTTTTTTAAATTGCTTGGAAATAATACTGGTGGAGACAGAGAAGGGATAGTATTGTCTTTACTCACCGATGCGCTCGCAGACACTACTACTGTATGTAAAATCTTATCAGCAACATTTACTCCATCTGATGACACAAACCCTCCCCCTAAAACAAGTTTCATGGATGAAGATAATCAGCCTGAAGTTCTCCTCACTATCGAGACACGCAATTGTGAAGATGAGTTGATATTTATTCGATTATGGGAAATAGATAATGAAACTGATGAAACCGATGACTCAGATGATGATATTGCAAAAACCATTGGAAATATCAAAGTTCCTCTAAATAATAAACTAGAAATAAAATTAAGGGCAGGAGACTTCCAGGGTGATTTATCTGTTGATCCAGATGCATCATATTATGCAAAAATAACAGGAAGCGGTATTGAAGAATTTTCTTCTAAGCGAAAAGCTGATGGAACTATATCGTACGATTGTGATGGTCTATGTGGAACTGGATGGAAAGTTATTGGAGGATTAAAATGGTGGTTTAAAAAAATAGATTTTAATTCGCAAATCACCTCAGAAGGAGGATTTGATACAAGAGATGAATGCTCGGCAGCTATAGAAAACATTGTTACTAGTGGTGCGTACGGTATAACCATCGCAGCCGTGAGTGAGTGTGTACAAGTTAACTCTCCTGATGAAATTCCTGATGCAGCATTGACTGGTCAATGTAGTGTTGTATCTGCTGAATTTAGCCCCAGTCATGTTAACGAAGATACTTTTTTTGATGATGCAAACCATCCAAAAGTCAATCTTGAGATAGAAACTATCAATTGTGTCGGACAAGAATTAAGCGTCTCAATATGGGAGGATGATACATTTATTGCAGCTGGAGATAACATTGTAGATGATACAATCGGCGATGATGGAATTATAAAAATAATACCGGAAGACAAGGGTTCTTTTCTAGAAAAGACAATTATAAGTCTCCTTGCAGGAGAAGACGAGTGTGACAGAGCAGGGAGTCCAGAGTGTCAATACTATATTAAGGTCACAGGACCAGCTCCTATTGCTACATACATATCTCAAGGAAAACCAAATGGGGAACTCAACTATAATTGCGACCCCTCTTCAGCTGATGTATCACTTCTAGGAGGTGGATGTTGGCAGGATTGGTCCTTAGAAAAAATCGAATCACCCGAAATTGGTCCCCTGCCTGGAGATATAACATTTGATCTAAGTGGTCCGTATACTCTTTTAGCACCCTTACCTGGTACAGATGGAACTATCGATACATCTGCTGATAAGCTTGGTAAATATTTCGAACTTATATTTAAACTATTAATTGGAATAGCAGGTGTGCTCGCAGTTGTCATGATTGTTATGGGTGGAATCCAATACATGATGGAAGAATCTATACTTGCAAAGGGTGAGGCGAAAAAGAGGATAACATCAGCAATTGGAGGCCTTCTTCTTGCGCTCGGTGCCTTTGCAATACTCTTCACTATAAATCCCGACTTGGTTAATTTGAATCTTGGTATTAGAAAGGCCTTTATAAATATTGATCCAAAAAATGAACCGGGGTTTGGTGTTACAAGAGGAACATCACTTGCAGTAATAAATAAAGATGGATCATCTGTATTATTGAACTCAAATACAAGTAATAATTGTGCAGACATACGAGGAGACTTGCAAACCATTACGTTATTCGAAAAACAAGTGACTGTACACAAAGGTGTAGTTAAAAGTTTAACTGCAATAGATCAAAGGTGGAAAAATTTGGGAGGCAATAATTACTATAAGGTAAATACTATCGGGAGTTTCAGTTGTCGTATTATTAGGGGAACTGATAAAATGTCTATACATGCATTTGGACTCGCACTCGATATAAATCAAAAAACAAACCCATTTAAAACAAAACTAAAAACAGACATGGATGGTCAAAATCCTCCTTTTTGGCAACTATTTGCAAATACAACAGAGGGTTGGGGATGGGGAGGTAATTGGACCGGAAAAAAAGATCCTATGCACTTTAGTAAATTTGGCGCAGAAGGAGGAAATTTAATAGTTGATTTTTAATGATAAACTGATTTATATATGCCTAAGAAAACAATCATAATAATAATTTCAATCATAGTCGGGCTTGCCATAATATTCTCAATTGCAGCCCTTATTCAAGGACGCTCCCAAAGACAGGCGCAAGAGATTAAAATGAGAGACTTTTTACCGTTTGGCTCACGAGAAGAAAAAGAAGACTTCATAGATGTCACCCAACCAGAAGAAGAAATTATAGATGTGACTGAAATTGAAATCCCAACAACTGCGCCTATAATTTCAAAACTTACAAAAATATCATCTTTTGCAGTAGCAGGTGCGACAACAATCACAAAAGAGCGTGTGCTCGAGAAAGAAGAGGAAATCGAACAGCCAATCGATGTCTCATCATTTAAAACTATGCGTCTAGGAAGTACTGGAGAGGAAATACAAAGCATTCAGACAATATTAAACAGACAAGATCCATCTCCCAATTTAGAACTCTCTGGAGAATATGATGAATCAACAAGAGCAGCAGTTATAGCATTCCAAAAAAATAATAACTTAGTAGCCGATGGAATAGCTGGAAAAAATACATTTGCTGCATTGAATGCATTCCAGGGAATAAATGGACCTCAAATAGAAACAGTTGCTGCAGTACGATATGTAAAAAAATCGAGCGGTCATATATATGAGACATTTCTCGATGATATTTCAGAAAGAAAGATTTCAAATACAACAATTCCTAAGATACAAGAAGTGGTCTTTGGTAATAATGGAGATTCAATAGTACTTCGATATATAAGCAGCAACAGATCAACCATTGAGTCTTTCTCAGGGATACTGGAGGAAGAAACACAATCTGACCGTGTACGTGAGCTCGATGGAATATTTCTTCCTCAAAATGTTTCTACTATATCAGCGTCACCTGATTCATCATCATTCTTTTATATGAATACAATTGGCCCTAATACAATAGGACTCACCTCAACATTTGAGAACAAAAACAAAAAACAAATATTTATTTCAGAATTTTCTGAGTGGATATCTCAGTGGGCAAATGACCGCATGATCACACTAACTACAAAAGCTTCTGGATTAGTTCATGGATTTGCCTATAGACTTGATCCTGACACAGAATCATTCGATAAACTTCTAGGAGACATCGCAGGTCTTACCACTCTTACAAGTCCCAATGGAAAACTTATTCTCTATAGCGAGTCATTAGATAA
The DNA here is from genome assembly GCA_002401345.1 of Candidatus Wolfebacteria bacterium. Taxonomy (GTDB): domain Bacteria; phylum Patescibacteriota; class Minisyncoccia; order Phycocordibacterales; family NVSU01. The sequence goes on along the minus strand of NVSU01000005.1, from coordinate 28,353 downwards.
TTCTATACAAACATATTTGTATAATACAGACACCCGGCAATCAACTCGATTTTCAGTAGCTACATTACCTGAGAAATGTACGTGGTCATCTTCGAGTATCACAGTCTTTTGTTCAGTGCCAACCTCTATTGGGTCAGCAGTCTATCCTGACAGCTGGTATCAGGGTGCAATTAGTTTTTCAGATGCATTATGGGAGATAAATGTACTCACCGACAGAGCTACTATACTCGCCACTCCATTAGTTGACGCTGGAGAAGACATTGATGGAACTAATCTTTCGCTCTCCCATGACAACAACTATCTTACATTCATAAATAAAAACGATTCATACCTTTGGTCACTCACACTTAATTAAAAAACAGTCTCATATATGAGACTGTTTTTATATTCCTGAAGAAAATTTTATTACTACACGTCTATCCTTTCCTTCACCCGTTGATTCTGTTTCTATATCGGGTAGATCCGACAAGAATTCATGAACTATGCGTCTTTCATATGAAGACATGGGTTCACATTCAACATTACTCTTAAAATATCGTGCTCGTTCAGCCATCATATGAGCCATTGCATTCACATTGTCTATTCTTTTCTTTTGGAAATTGTTTACATCTATAGTGATAGATGTCATTTCTTTTCTATCCAAAGGGGCTGACGCGCCAACTGAGCTCTTTTTATCGATAATACGTCTCGCAATATGATTAAGTGCCATAATCGTCTCGCCATTTCTTCCTATAAAATATTTTGCTTCATTCGTCTTTACAGAACACCACAGTTGATTTTTACCTTCATCATATGAAGTACTCATTTCATCCACGTTGAATGTGGTCATATCTACCAAGCTTTCTATTATTTTTTTCATTTCTGTAGTATCCATAATCGTTTTGTTAGGCTTCTTTAAGAGCGAGTGTATTCTTGTCTGATGTTGATTTCATCTTTCTTCGTATAAGAATCTCTTGAACAATCGCAAAACTATTACTTGTAACCCAATATAATGCAACCGCAGCTGAAATTTGATATGCAATTACCGCAACAAAAATTGGCATAAAATATTTCATCTGTACACTCATGTTCTTTGTGACCTTATCCATAAATGATCCCTGTTGATTTGAGTTTGAAGCAATTTTGGGAGCGGATAGTTTTATTTGGAAGAATTGAGTTACACCAGCTAAAAGACCGAGCAAGAGACTCCTACTCTGCATATCTATCAATCCTAGAAAGTTTACATTAAACGTTTCTGGAACGGAGATGAAAGAATAAAAATTTCCTCCTGTAAAATCTAATCCTTTTAAGAAAACAAAATAGAGCGCCAAAATAATAGGCAATTGAATTAAAATGAGTAAACACCCAGAAAAAGGGTTTACTTTATGTTTCTTATAGAGCTCAAATGTTTTTCGAGCTTGTTCCTCTTTATCCTTATACTCCTCTTTAATCTTCTTTATTTCAGGATCGAGTATCTTCAATTGAGCCTGGCTTTTAATAGATTTTCTACTAAGTGGCGCAAGTATAAGCTTTACAATAACGGTCAAAAGAATAACTGCTATACCGATATCCCCCCCAGGAACAACTGAGGTAAGAAATGCGAGCGCATTCTGCAAAGGATCAAAAAATAATGTTGTCCATATAGCTCTTATCATGTTTTTGATTGTATATTAAATATACAAATAAATCAAAAGACATAATAAAAAAGCCTCCGAGGAGGCTTTTTTATACACTCTTACTGTACCGGATCAATGTGATCATGTTGCCATGGATGACACCTTCCAATTCGTTTAACTGCCATTAATGAACCTTTTGCAGCACCGTGTTTCTCTATAGCTTCTTTGGCATAGTGTGAACATGTAGGATAAAACGCACATGTATTCCTTTTCAAGAGTGGTGAAAATAATTTTTGATATCCAGTTATAAAAAAAAGTAATATATGTTTCATAGTATAAAAAATTATTTAAGCAGTTTTGCTTTTCTAAGCAAATCTGTGATTTCATCTTCAAGCTCTTTGAATGTTATATCTAATGCTCCTTTTTTAAAGAATAAAAATAATACTGACTGTGCTTTAATATATGCTTTATTTTTTGAAATAATATAATATCCTCTCCGTTTTAATTTATTTCTTTGTACTGCCTTTTTTGCTACTTTTTTTGAAATAATAAATGAATATTTATTATGTGTAACATCAGATGCATTCAATATATATACAAGTTTGACATGAGGGGAGTGTAGAGACCTTCCTGAACGTAAAAGTTCATCAAAATGCTGCCTTGATATTTTATTCTGTTTAGAACGCATAGATAGTTAAATTCTAAGGTCAAAAACGTACTATCTACACAGAAAGTTTACTTCTACCTTTTCTTCTTCTGTTTTTAAGTATTTGTTTACCTCCCTTAGAAGAAGACCGGACGAGATATCCGTGAGTCGTGTTTCTTTTTTTTCGTGATGGATTATATGTTTGAGACATAATAGTATGTAGTCTATTTATATAGTGAGATTATTCTATACCAGAACACTATAAAATACAAGAATATTCACACTATACCATGTCTGATTTTTTATACGGTACTATTTTAAAAATCAACCACAAAATGTAGTCTCTTATCCACATATTATCAACATGAAAGTCAGGTTTCATAAATTTTTCTATTTAGTTTAATTACTATATAATGAAATCACTTAGATAAAGAGTGCTGTTTCGTTTATTTCTTATCATAATTAATTTTAAGCTACAATAGAGTATGACTACTATGAATAAAGAAAAACTTTGGTCTGAATGCCTTGATGAAATTGAGTTAAACCTCTCTAAAGCTAATTTTAGTACATGGTTTAAAAATACCAATATTTTAAAGGAAGAAGAAGGTATTGTTCATATTGGTGTTCCCAATGAGTTTGTAAAAGATTGGTTATTTAATAAATATCACAGTCTTATCACAAAAACAGTAGGTGACATATTCCACAAAATGAGAAGTGTTGAATATGTTATTTATAAAATTGATATAAAAAACAAGCAACAAAATCTTGCTGAAGAAAGTAAATTACTCACTACTAGTACACTTCCTCTTAATGATCTATATATCAACAAGGAAGACAATCTCAATGCTCGATACACCTTCGACTCATTTGTAGTAGGTCCTTTTAATGAACTTGCACAAGCTGCTGCACAAGCAATAGTAAAAAGTCCTGGTATGTCCTACAATCCATTCTTTATTTATGGGGGTACTGGATTAGGAAAAACTCATTTAATACAAGCAATAGGAAATGCAATAAAAGAAAAACATGATGGTAAAAAAATATTGTACATTACACTTGAAAAGTTCGCTGTAGACTATGTAACCTCGCTTCAAAAAAACAAACCTAATGTGTTTAAGGAAAAATACAGAAAATATGACGTCATTATAATGGATGACATTCAGTTTGTTTCAAATAAGGAAAAAACTCAGGAAGAGCTTTTTCATCTGTTTAATACATTATATGAAAACAACAAACAAATTATATTCTCATCTGATAAACATCCTAACTATATGCCTGGCCTTGAAGACAGATTGAAATCTCGTTTTGCGGCCGGAATGATAGTTGACATTAATGAACCTGAATTTGAGTCTCGATTAGCTATTTTAAAATCTAAACTCTTACAAAATGAAATTATTTTACCTGACGAAATAATCCAATATGTTGCATCAGCTATACAGGGAAATGTTCGTGAATTGGAAGGGAGTCTAAACTCTGTAATTTGTCAGACTCAACTAAAAAATAGAGATTTAACTCTTAATGAAGTAAAAACCCTTATAAAAAACAGTATTCAGCCTAAGAAAAACGTTTCTATTGCTGAAATTGTTAAAGTGATATCTGGTTTCTATAATATTGAAGAAGCATCTATATATGAAAAAACTCGTAGAAAAGAAATTGTTAAAGCACGTCAATTAGTTATGTATATTTTAAGAGAGGATTTCAATGTGTCCTATCCACTTATAGGACAGAAACTTGGAGGAAAAGACCACACAACTGTTATTCATTCATGTTTGAAAATAAAAAAAGATTTAAAAGTTGATACATCACTTACACAAGAGGTAGAACAGTTACGTGCCATGTTGAAATAATGTGTACAAGACTGTTAATAAATTACAAATAACTACTGAATAAAATAAATAAAAAATGTGCATAAAAAAGTAAAAGTATGACCATAAAAAAATAATATAATAGTAATGCACAAGTAATTATTTTTTGTTCACATATTATAAAAATAAATTCTCTAAATACTCAATAAATATAATATGATTTACAACTTATACACATATCAACAGCCCTAATAGTAATAATAATATTTTATATATAAATAATTATAAATTAAATGAAAACGAAAATATGAAAGTAGAATGTTCAATAGAAAAACTAAAAAATGCAATTTCTCAAGCAGATCGAATTACAGGTAAAAATTTAAGCTTACCTATTTTGAGTTCTGTATTACTTATTGCCACAGATAAAAAACTTAAAATTCGTGCAACAAACCTAAGTTTGGGTATTGAGATAGAAATTCCCGCTAAAGTGGAAAAAGAGGGAGTTGCAGCACTTCAGGGAAGTGTAGTATCAAATATTTTTTCTTCTATAAATCAGAATGAAAATGTATACCTTGAATTGATTAATGATAATCTTTCAATTCAAACATCAAATAACAGTATTCTTGTAAAAAATTACCCTCACGATGATTTCCCTACTATACCAATGGTAACTGGTACTAGTATTACCATTCCTGCTAATAAATTTATTGATGGTATGAAATCTGTATTTTATAGTGCTGCCGTTTCAGATATAAAACCAGAAATTTCAAGCGTGTATATATATTCTGAAGAAGATTTCCTTGTATTTGTATCTACTGATTCATTTAGATTAGCTGAGAAGAAGATTCCAGTTAAAAAGATAGGGGAATTTAAAAATATTATTATTCCATTTAAAAATATCCCTGAAATTATTAGACTTTTCGACAATATGCAGTCTGATCTTGAAATTACATTTAGTGAAAATCAAATATCGTTTTCAGGAAATGGTATATATTTATCATCACGAATTATCGATGGAGTATTTCCTGATTACAAGCAAATAATTCCTAAGACACATACCACAGAGGCAATAGTATTAAAAACTGATTTACTGAATGCATTAAAATTGTCCAATATTTTTTCTGATAAATTTAATCAAATAACACTGCGTGTGAAGCCAGTTGAGAAATTATTTGAACTGCAATCAAAAAACGCTGATGTAGGAGAGAATAATACCCAAGTAAGTGCAGCGCTTACAGGGGATGATATAGATGTGAGTTTTAATTTTAAATACTTTATGGATGCATTCCAATCATTACCTCATGATAGTATTATAATTAATTTAAATGGGGAAAATAAACCTCTTGTAATTAAAGGTCAATCTGATAATTCATTCACATACCTTATTATGCCAATGAACAGATAATATAATCATATGAAGGCATTACATTCATTCTTAGATAAATTTAAGAGAATTCTCAAGGATGATAGAGAAATAATAGATACTATTATAAAAACTATACAGGAGAGTATTGGAGTAGAATTAAAGTCAGGAGACATTAAGATACAAAACAAAATACTCTATATTAAAACAAATCCAATAATAAAGAATGAAATGTATCTTAAAAAAGATAGTATATTAACTACATTACGGAGTCGTATAACAAATAAAATAATAAATGATATAAAATAAAAGTACTCAAATATTATTTGAGTACTTTGTTTTTTTATTAATCTTGATCCCATTCTGTATAATCAATAGAATAGTGGATTCTGCCACCGGATTCAGGGATAGTAATTTGAGATAATTCCCATACCTTTTTCCTTGAGAGTTGATCGTTTATTATTTTTACTAGCTGTTCTATTTCAATTTTTCTGTTTTCCAGATCTTTTTTAAGTTTTTTAATTGACATGATTAAAAGATTAAAAGTTAAAAATTATGAATTTACTTATCTTTTATTATTATATAATATATAATTAATTTGTCAAATTTATATATTTACCTGAACAACTGAAGTATTGGAGACATTGTTGAATATTGAATCAAATCCAACTATCTTTATCTGAGTAGCTGAAGTTATGTTATTTATATCTGAAAGATTGAATGTATAGTTATATGGTAATGTCGAATCTGATCCTACGTATGTATTATTCACAAACACATCAATTTTTTGTAATGGAAATGCACCAGAATAATCTAGAGATAATGTAATTTGTTCGTTTTGATTATATATTCTACTTTCATCTATTCCTACTATAGAAGCAATTGGTTGATTTTCAATAGTATGTACATCATCAAATTCAGTAGGGATATCACTTTCATCAATAGTATTATTTAATGACGCATTAGCCTGCCACCAATTTGCAACAAGTTCTTCCCATCTCTCTGTTTGCTTATCAACAAATGGATCCGTTGGAATATCTCCAGTTGGATTTTTTTTATCTATCCAATAAAGAATAGAGTGAACATTTGTAATCACGAGTTCTTTAAGTGTTTCTTTTGGAGTAAGTTCAGTAGCTAATTTTCCTGATACAGTGTCTATTGTTACTATATCGTTACCTTGCCATATACCGCGTAATATAGGTTTTGTGTCAGGAGTATCATATGTAATTATAGGAGATTCAAATTGTTCATTAGGAAGTTTTGCAAGCGCAACATCCATAAACTCTCTCCACAGTCGTCCTGAGATTGAAGATCCTTTTTTCATTGGGGAGTTGTCATTATTACCAGACCACACTCCGACTGCAATATTGGGACTATACCCAAGCATCCACGCATCACGATTATCATTTGTAGTTCCAGTTTTTCCAGCAACATCTCTATTTTCTCCAAAATACATAAATGAATTTGCACCAAAGAGAGGTGTTCGAGCTTCATTATCAGAAAGTACATCTGATATTAGAAGTGCAGTGTTTTTAGGAAGTGCTCTTTGACTCGTATCTCTATATTGTTCTAGTACATTACCTTCAGAATCTTCTACAAGAAGAATACTTTTAAAATCATGATGAATACCTCCTGTTGCAAAAGTAGAGTACGCAGATGTCATATCCAATAGTGAAACTTCTCCACCTCCAAGTGCAAGTGTGAGTCCATATGTATTTGGATCACCCAAAGTTTTAATTCCCATATTTTTTGCAGTTTTAACAGAATCATTAAGTCCAGCTAAGTATAAAAGTTTAACTGAAGCTACGTTCACTGATTGTCCTAGTGCGTCTCGTGTGGTAATGGGTCCACTATATACATCATTGAAGTTTGAAGGACTATAACACTCTTCTTGGTCTTGTCCGGGAAGTGCATTTCCATGTATGTCACATGTGAGTTGAAATTCTGTACGAAGATTAAATAGCACAGTATCTGGTGTGTATCCTTTATTATATGCAGTCGCATATATAAATGGCTTGAATGAAGAACCAGGTTGTCTCTCTGCCACCGCAATATTAAAATTCCCATCGATTTCTTCATCAAAGTAATTACGAGATCCAACCATTGTTAATATTTGGCCCGTTTTTGGATCTATAGCAACTAATCCCGCATTTGATGCATCCCAGTCGGCCTCGTTCTTCAGAGCGTGTCTGAGGACTATTTCTTCGGCCTTCTGCTGTAGATCAAAGTCGAGTGATGTGATCACTTTTAGTCCGCCTTGTTCTACGACATCTTTTCCATATTTATTTTCTAAATATTCTCGAACAAAGAATACAAAATGAGGTGCCTGAATACCAAATTGTTGAGGTGGTTGAAATTCTACTTTTTCATTCAATGCCGACTCTAATTCTTCCTGGGTAATAAACTCAAGATCAAACATTCTTTTAAGCACAGTATTTTTTCGTGCCTCTAATTTATCTGTATTTTTTCCGTAGGGAGAAAAAAATGTAGGAGCTTTAGGGATACCTGCTAAGTATGATGCCTGTGCAAGTGTCAGATCTACAGGATCAACACCAAAAAAAGAATTTGATGCTTCCTGAATCCCATATATATTTCCTCCATACGGTGCTTCATTCAAATATATTCCAAGAATTTCTTCCTTAGTCATTACTTGTTCAATCTTTAATGAAAGGCTCCACTCTTTTAATTTCCTCACGATTGTTTTTTCTCGAGTAAGAAGTGTATTTTTAACAATTTGTTGAGTTATAGTAGAACCACCTTGTTTGAGTTGTCCGCTTGTAAGATTGACCCACACCGCTCGAAGAATTGCTTTGGGACGTATTCCACGGTGGTTATAGAATTCAGAATCTTCAATAGCGACAGATGCATTTTTTATATATACCCCCATTTCTTCAAATGGAAGCACTGTACGTTTGATATCTTCGTGGATATTAAAGAGTACTATTTCTCCAGTCCGATCATAGATTTTTGTTGAACGAGCTACTTTTCGTTCATCAAACGATTCAAAATCAGGTATTTTGGAAGCTCCAAAAGAAAAAATAACAATAGCAGTGGCAATAAACCCTACGCTTATTCCAAAGAGCACTCCATTTTTTATAAAAGTTTTAAATTTTTGTTGTTTTGCCATAATTATGTACATAATACCATATGAATGTCCTTATATAGTATTATGAGGGGGGCTAGTATGGTAAAGTTATTAGGTATGAAAGTCAATACAGATAAAAAAATAGTAGATGAAATACTTGATAGAGGGGTTATTACAACCTTTTTACCAAGTAAGGAGAAATTTAGAGAAAAGCTTCTCTCAGGAGAGAAAATCAAGCTCTATATAGGTGCCGATCCAACGTCAAAATCATTACACTTGAGTCATGCAAAAAACTACATGCTCCTTGAGGAATTTAGAAAACTTGGTCATGAGGTGATTGTATTGTTTGGCGATTTTACTGCACGAATTGGTGATCCTTCTGATAATAGTAATGTGAGATCACAGTTAACAGAGAAAGATGTTAAAGAAAATGTTAAAGAGTGGTCAAAACAAATAAAGCCACTATTAGATTTTTCAGATAAAAAAAATCCTCCAAAGATTGTATTTAACAGTACTTGGCTTTCCAAACTTACACTCGAAGAAATAATAGAGCTCGCTTCTAACTTTACAGTTCAACACATGTTGGAGAGAGACATGTTTGAAAAAAGAATAAAAAACAATAATCCAATCTTTCTTCATGAGTTTTTATATCCCTTAATGCAAGGATACGATAGTGTGGTACTGGAGGTGGATGCGGAATTGTCCGGAACCGATCAAATTTTTAATTCTTTAGCAGGACGAACGTTACTTAAACGACTTAAAGGAAAGGAGAAATTTGTAGTCGCAGTTAATTTGATGGAAAATCCTAAAACTGGCGAATTGATGTCAAAAAGCAGAGGTACAGGAGTGTTTCTCGAGTCTTTTCCATCAGAAATGTATGGTGAAATCATGGCACAACCAGATGAGATGATTGAAATTCTTTTTATAAATACTACACGTGTGCCATTGGATGAAATAAAAGATATGGATATAAAAAATAATCCTCTTGAATCAAAGAAACGTGCCGCGTATGAAATTGTAAAAATAATTCATGGAGAAAAAAACGCAGAGAAGGCTGAAGAAGAATTTAGTAATATATTTCAAAAGAAAAAAATTCCTGACGCTATAAAAGAAGTAACGGCAGTCTCTGGGGAGAAACTTGTAGATATTCTTACAAAAGAAGGATTAATAAAATCAAAAAGTGAATTTAGACGACTCGTTGATCAAGGTGCGGTAAGTGATTTAGAAACAAAAACAAAAATTGCCGATAGTTCGGCAATTATAGAGAGCGATATAATACTTAAAATAGGCAAAAAGCATTTTCTTAAAATAAAAGTTGTCTAATATATCTTGGAACTGTGGATATCCGGTGAATAAACAAAAATCCCTTATTTTTCCTAACTTTTAAGGAGAGAAGCGACTATAAAATTAGAGAACCCCGCACCAATTTTACCTCGGATTTCTTAAGTTAGTCTGATTTTAAGATTATATTCGAACATATTTCGCAGCCTACGTGTGCGAATAGCACATACCTCAATGGACGCAGTGGGCTGCTGTGTGTTTATTTTGTAAAATTTGGTGCTGAGGTAAGTGATTTTTCGTGGGCAAAACAGGTTAATCCAATAGCAATGGCATCGATTTCATCATCTGAAGTGATAGATTCATCCATAGTGATCAATTTTTTTGTCATCATTATCACCTGATCTTTTGTTGATTTTCCATAACTTGTAACAGCGATCTTAATTTGAAGAGGAGTATATTCAAATATTTTTAGATGAGCCTGTGAACATTCATACATAATTACTCCACGTGCTTCAGCTACACCCATTGCAGTTTTTTTATTAACTGTGAAGAAAAGAGTTTCTATAGCGAGTGCATCTGGTGAATATTTTTTTATTACACGATTAATCTCATTTCCAATGAGTGAAATGCGTTCAGTAAGAAGAAGTGCGGCATCCGTTTTAAAACAACTGGAATATATCAAAGCCTCTGGCTTCTGGCCTCTAGCAACTGGCGTATTGATATTCTTTTCAAGAATAGCAATACCAACGCGCTCATATCCTGGATCTATAGATAATATTTTCATCCCGTTAGAGATAGGAAATGGTTACATTTCCGTGTAACTCATACCTATCGTAATTATTGTAAATTATTTCTTTTAAAATTCTATATTCCGCTTTCATAACATTGTGATCTCTAACGGGATTCATATAAACATTAAAACATTAAAATATAAAAACAAGAAACATTGACATTTTTTATTTATTTGATATAATACAAATAGATAAAAATAAAGTCCAATTCTTTTAAAATCAAATACTTATGAAAAATATGCATATTTTTCTCTACACACTATTACCTCTTTTTATTTCGTCCTGTGGAACGTCTGATAATGAGAAGATTGAATATCAAAACAATACTCAAAAATCAACTTATTCAGTTTATGATACAAGTGGAATATTAATTGATAGCGGGTTAATTAGTTTCCCACTGCTTGTTGACAGTGTTTATATTCCGTCAATCAAGCAAGTTGACCTCAAAGATCTTTTGAGCATGAACAAAAGTAAGGCAGTTGCCAACCTTCGGCATACAAATACCTATTATAGATGTATTGGTAATGACCTTAGGAAAATTAAATCACACCCTGGGTTTTGGCTTAATATTTACCAAGTAATCGGACCCACAAATGATAATGAAATTTCACGCCATATCCATCCTGAACCACTCTCAAATATAGAACTTGGTATGGCTTGGATTCATCTTTTTTCAAAACAGTCAAATTTGGAGATAGGGAAGTTGTTAACAGATGGTAATTTAAATATGTTTCCAATTTATATAAATGGAATTAGAATGTTTGCAACTTGTCAATCTATGTATGACATCGCAGATTTTGGTGACGGGTGGGGTATGCATGTGTATGATAAGTGTACATGGTTTGGTCAAGAAAGTTTTCTTGTCTTTTCCAGACGCAGATAGCACTTAAACACCTTGAACTTATCCCGACATTTCTTAAAAGAAATGTCGGGATTTTATATTTCCCCCAATATTGTATTTGAATCTTTATTCAGCATTCGTGAATACTTCTTGTACTTCGTCATTATCCTCAAGTGCATCCACTAGTTTTGAGAGTTTTTCTAGATCTTCATCTGAGAGATCAATAGTCGTACTTGGTTTCCATTCCATATTTTCTTTTGTAAATCCCCATGACACAGAACCTTGAGCACCAAGTGATGCATTATTTTTGGAAAGAATATGCCTGATTTCTGCAGCAGCTTTATTTCTATTTGAGGTAAGTCCCTCAATTATGAGTCCTACTCCTCCAGGTCCATATGCTTCGTATGTGACATTCTCCATATTCTCAGAACTTTCATTGGCTTTTTTTATTGCTCGATCAATGTTGTCTGAAGGCATGTTGGCAGCTCTTGCTTTATCCATTGCCATACGCAATCCCGGAGAATTTGTGTCTCCTCCTGATAGTTTAGCTTCCACTGTAATAAGACGAACAAGCTTAGAGAAGATTTTGCTCTTTACTGCATCAGTTGCTGCTTTTTTGTGTTTAATTTTTGACCATTTATTATGTCCACTCATACCAAAATTTAATGAATGATAATGAATATTAATTTTGAGTATCCCCGCCCCCTAGGAAGTTATTCGCTTTCCGAGAGCTCTCCAAGAGCTACCATAGTGTTTAAGCTTCCTCTCTCGATCTCGAGCTAAATCCTCAGTTTGATAGGCTTCATAATAAATTATAGTACAAGACGCTTCATTATTATGCTCCCTCATTCTTCGTTTGAGATCATTTGTATATCCTATGTATAAATCGCCAGTACTTTTCCATTTTAATATATAAACGTATAACATAAAGCATAGGGGGCGGGGTTATATAAATTATAATCGTTTTACTCCTTAATTTATAATAATTTCTCCTGAATGTGTTCAGGAAGGTTAAATTGTAAATGTGTATATGCACGAGCAGTCACCATGCGTCCTCGAGGAGTTTTTTCTAATAAACCTGATTGTATTAAATACGGCTCTATAACTTCTTCGATTGTGGCCTCTTCTTCACTTGTTGCGGCTGCAATAGTTTTTAAACCTACAGGCCCACCACCGAATTTTTCAATAATAACCGAAAGTACTTTTCTGTCTGATGAAGTAAGTCCGATGTCATCTACCTCAAGTAACTCAAGTGCTTTGCACACTGAGTCTTTATCAAGATTTTTTTTATGAACTTGAGCATAATCTCGACAGCGTTTTAAAAAGTAATTCGCTGTTCGTGGAGTATAACGACTCCTTTTGGCGATTTCCTCCAATGCATCTTCATCAGCATTTGTTTCAAGAAGTGCACTTGATCGTTTTATTATTTCACCTAGTTCTTCGTTTGTATAAAATTCGAGACGGAATGATCCACCAGAAAATCGAGAACGTAGTGGAGAAGAGAGAAGTGCAATACGAGTGGTAGCCGCTATAAGTGTAAATGGGGGAAGTTCAAGTTGAATTGTTCGTGCAGAAGGTCCTTTTCCAATAATAATATCCAGCACTCCTGACTCCATGGCTGGATAGAGAATTTCTTCAACCATTTTATTCAAACGATGAATTTCATCTATAAAGACTATGTCACCAGGAGAAAGATTTGTAAGAATAGATGCAAGGTCACCCACTTTTTCTATGGCAGGACCTGACGTTACCTTTATTTGTCGTCCAGTCTCATGAGCAATAAGATGGGCTAATGTCGTTTTTCCAAGACCGGGTGGACCATGAAAGAGAAGATGTTCCGAAGGTTGTCCCCGTTCTTCTGCGGCTTGCAGCAATATGCGAACATTATCTTTAATATGCTGTTGTCCAATGTATTCATCCCAGTTATCTGGACGAAGTGTCTGGTCTAAATAACCAACTGTTTCAGGCTTTTTTGGGTCGGATTGTTTTGAATCGCTTGACATAATTAATCAGTTATGATATGATATTTTTGATATAGTAATTATATCATTTATCCACAGGTTTATTAACAAAATCAAATTCTTCGACAGGAACATGTATAGTACAATAAGTTTCCTGTTCATTAAGAAGGTACAAATCTCTAAACTATCAGGTTCCGCCTAGATGTGCGTGCGAAAGGACGATGTGGTTCTCACCTTGGTGAGAGCGCTGGATCTATCCTTCAAACGTATGTTACTTTTATTTTCATTAATAAAAGAGATTGTTTAGAGATTTGTGCTTTTTTTATTTTCCAAAAAATAATGTAGAGAAGCGAAATATATTTTTTGAGAACCCCGCCCTCTAAGCTTTTTATTAAACCAATAAAATAATATTCGTTATTATAAAACCCTACCTACTATGAAATCAATTCAACGAGCATAGGGGGCGGGGTAAATTCATCATAGTCGCTTCGCTCCTTGATTCAGCTATTCTTCAAATATATCAACAACCTTCTTTAGTTCATCTAGTGTAGTGACACCTGTAAGTACTTTGTTGATTATTCCATCCTCTTTCATATTAAGAATTCCTTGTGGCAATGTTGCCTTTTTTATTTCTCTTTCACTTGGATTTGTATTTACTATATTTTCAACTGCTTCATCTGAAAGTATTGCTTCAAATACTCCAATTCGCCCTTTATATCCAGTGTTATTACACTCTTCACATCCGACTGCATCCCAAAGGACAATGTCTTGGTCCACACTTGCACCGTGCGCAGTTATGTTTTTGCCCACTGCTTCAGCATTTTTCAAAATACTTCGTATTATCTCCCCCTCCTCTTTTGTAGGAGTTTTTTCTTTTTTACATGTAACACAAAGTTTTCTTAGAAGCCGTTGTGCAATTGAAAGTGAGAGTGCTGAAGGAATAATTTTTGGATTTACACCAAGGTCAAACAGTCGAGGTATTACACCTGCTGCATTATTGGTGTGAAGTGTAGAAAAGACAATGTGACCTGTAAGTGATGCATCAATGGCTATTTTTGCAGTTTCTGAATCTCGAATTTCCCCGACCATTAGGATATCAGGATCTTGCCTGAGTGCCGCACGTAGACCAGCGAGAAAATCATACCCTTTATCATGATCAGTCTGAGTCTGAGTGATTCCCTTGAGGTGATATTCTACTGGGTCTTCAATGGTTATTATTTTAAGGTCAGGTGAATATATCTTTCGCAGAAAGGCATAGAGTGTGGTTGTTTTACCAGAACCAGTAGGTCCAGTAACAAGTATAAGACCATTTGGCTTCCTGATTTCTTTTTCAAAAATATCTAACAAGTCGGGAGCAATTCCAAGTTCACTAAGTTCAACCTGAATGGATTCTGGATTCAATATTCTCATAACTATTGATTCTCCATATTGTCCTGGAACAGTTGAAGTTCGCACGTTTACTTCATTTTCTTTTAGGAAAATACTAAACCTTCCATCCTGCGCCTCGGCTACATTTGTTATTTTCATTCCTGAGAGAAGTTTGATTCTCGAGTTAATAAATTTATATGTCTTAAAATCTATGTGCATTATATCTTGCAATACTCCATCAAGACGAAATCTAACAAGCACATCATCTTCTTCAGCTTCAATATGTACATCAGATGCATTTATGGCAATTGCACCCGCAAGAATAATCTCAAGCATGACGGAAATCTTATGTATTTTTGTTTTTGCTGTTTCTTCTTTTATTACTGACTCAACATCAGAAATCTTTTTAATTCGTTCTCCAATTGTGATCAATACATCACCAGAGACATCAAGTCCGCCCGCTTTGGCTTGTTCCGCCAATGATATTTCTGCATAACGACTCCATATTTTTTGTATGCTTTGATGAGAGGCCATGTAATACGTAACCTCAAAGCCTTTTTGTTCAAGTGTTTGTTTTAGTTGTTGTACATTTTGTTTCTGAGGTGAAATGACAGCGATATCTATTTTTTTTCCGAGAAGTTTAAATGGTCCAACTTCTAATTTTTTAGATTCTTCTTCAGGTATAATTCTGAGTGATTCATTATCTATAGGAACAGCTGCTAAATTTATATATGGAAGGTTGTATTTTGACTCAGCGAGAACTTCCACAAGTTCCTCCTCCTCTTGTTTTCGTAGCTCCTCTAGTTTTTTCTTCTGTTTTTCTTCATCAAAGGTAGGCATGATTTGGTTCAAGTATAGCAAAATAGCACTGCAAATGCATGGAAATAGGGGGCTTTGTAAATACTTGACAATTTTTGACACTTATGTATAATACGGCCAGAACCAAATTGAACATTACTAATTAAATTATAAAGTTATGAAAAAAGTAATCAAACTTTTAGTTGTATTTTCAGGTTTGTTTTTAATTACAAACGGAGCGTATGCTCAAAATGTCATTCCAGAGCCACCTGAGGCTGATGCCAAGTTGAGACCTTATGTAATAGATTTCAAAATCAACTCATTACAAATTGTAGGAGCTCCGTATGTAACACGGATCGCAGTTTATGAGGTTGATGAGAATTTCAGGAAAACCGGAGGATCAAAATTTGTCACGGTATTGGCAGGAGCTTTTTTGGGTGAAATGATAGCGTATGCGACAAAAACAGACAGCGGTTTTGTACACAGTAATGTGGGAAATCAAAGTGTCCGAATTGGAATTAATGAAGATCTTTCAACAATGATGAAATATTTTCAAGAAAAGGGGACGGTTGTCATCCTTTACTGTACTCCGTTGGATGATGTCGTTACCAATTTTTTAGTTGAAAGGCATCGCTTGGCCTTGATTTCAGGTATTGAAACTAAAATCATAGAAAAAGCAAATGTACCTCCGGATGAGAAGGCGAGAGATCGACACATACGTCTTGAGGAAAAAGCTCAATTGGAAACAAGGCTAAGGAAACTTACTGACCCACGCAATAAAAGCAAGGAACTTGATCCAGTGATTAAGGCCCTTAAGAAGATAAAGGATGAGGGTAAGTATCGCTATACTGAGGGATTCAGTTTTATGGCTGCAGCTGAATTTGAGACGAGAAATGAGAAGAATTCTTCGGGATCTCCTTGGCTTCGGCGAGCGGAAACTAATTCAGTTTCAACTAATTGATCTTTTTTCACCCTCACACCCCTTACATTTAATATGTAAGGGGTTTTTTATGTCTATTGACATTTTTCATGACTTATGTATAATATAGCCAGATAATAAACCGAACATTGTTAATTTAATTTTCAAATCATGAAGAAAATCGTAATTTTTCTGTCTATTTTTTATTTCTCAATTAATTTTGAAAGTAATGCACAAAATGGTGAAGACGCTATTGTTGTCGTAGAGCCAATTTCTCCAATCGGAACCGCAGCATATATTGGATCAGCCGGAAGTAATGTGGGTGATACATATGATCCCTCATACATCAATAACGGAAATCCAGCTGTGATTGGATTGGCTAAGAAATCAGGTTTTTCATTTTCACCCGCAGTCTTTATGCAAGGATCATCTTCTTTTTACCCCGGTAAAATTGATAATGAAACTCAAGTTGAGATTGTGAGTAGTGATAACAGTTCGAATTTTGGTTTTTCAAATCTCTCAGGTGTGTTCAGTCTCTATGAAGAGGGTGGCATTGCCGGATTGGATGGATGGGAAGCGCTGAATGTCGGCTTTTCTCTCAATAGGCAGAATAATTTTCATTTCCGAAGTAAAAACTCGGTGTCCAATGAAGATAATTCACTTATTGATGTATTTATGCGAGATGCGCATAACTCTAATGGTGTAGGTATTGATGTATCAATGCTTGACCCGACGAGTTCAGCAGCTCTTGCATTTGAAGCATTGCTCATTCAGCCTGATCCAGGTGGAAAGATAAATGATGAAACCGTATGGTACAGCATTGTGCCGAATGCGGGAGTATTTCAACATCACTCTTCGGAGACCACTGGAAAATTATGGGAAAGTGCATTGTCTGTAGGTTCTAGTTACAATGACAAGTTCTACTTAGGACTCGCATTTGCTATGCAGCGCGGATTCTATAGTAGGGAGATCAGTCATAAGGAAGTCGATCAGAATAACGAGATCTTGTTTTTTAAATCGTTTTTGTACACTCAATCTGTACTTACCACGATTCAAGGATA
Source organism: Candidatus Wolfebacteria bacterium (assembly GCA_002401345.1). Taxonomy (GTDB): domain Bacteria; phylum Patescibacteriota; class Minisyncoccia; order Phycocordibacterales; family NVSU01. The sequence goes on along the minus strand of NVSU01000005.1, from coordinate 10,842 downwards.
CAATGTGAAAGTTGGTTTCATGGCAAAGCCTATTTATTGGCTCAGGGTCGGTGGTTCCTTTAAGGCTCCATCGGTACTGACCATGACCGAAAGTGATGCATCAACTATTACACCAGAATATGATGACAATAGAGACCTTGGTACAATTCAATCTCGTTTACGTGAGACGTTGTATCAAACATCAACGCCAATGAATTTTGCAGCAGATGTGACAGTTCTCATTTGGGAGACCGCAGCCATTGGGCTCACATACAAATGGATTAACTATCAAAATGTACGCTTGAGGTCTACATCATCATTTTTTGATGAAAACGATGATATTCAATCGACGTATAAGAATACGTCAAATATTGGTATCGGAGGCCGGGCAGATGTAGGAAAGATTTTCACTGTGAGAGCAGGGTACAAGCTTTCTGGTAGTCCAGCTCATGAAAATCCTACGAGTGCAAAGTCAAGCAAGCTTGATGCAGCATTCAATAAGTCCAGCCTGAGTGCTGGTTTTGGATTCCACGGATTCCTTGGAGGAGATGATGATGGAACAGAAATATTTTTGGATTTCGCATTTGTGAGTACTAAATTCAAAAGTCTGTCTAGTTCTTATGATTTGGAAGGTGCATATGTAAATGAAAACCATTCAGTGTTTAACACTGGAGTAGTGACATTTGGTGTGAATTTCTAAGAATCACAAAAGTAAGCCCCGTCTCAGCAATGAGCGGGGTTTTTTTATTGACATTTTACATAATTATGGTAATATATTACTGAATCAAAACATTCAGACATGAAAACGTTCTTTGTAATTTTTTTTACATTCATCATTACCACCGCGGTTTCAGAAAATAAAACAAATCCAGCATATAGAGGACTTATACAGAGCAAATATATTACGAACACTTTTTGTAATGTTACTCGGGCATATCTTCTTGATAAAGATAAAGAGAACCTAAAACATTTATTTGTTGAGGTCTATATGAAATCAAGTAAAGGCGATGTACTTGTAAATGCATATGCAGAGATGATATTGCAATTAAATTTAATTTTAGGATATCATAATAAAAAATCTTATTGGGGATTTGATAACAAGACGTTGACTGCAGATGTTGTTATTAGGATTCTTGGTCAATGTAACATAGTTGACTCAGGATGGAGCAAGGAAGAAGAAAAATACATGAAGATACTGTATGTCAAATCCAATAAATTCACAGGATATGGGACACGACCGGCATATGATGGAGAGCTTTTCCTTGAATACAAAGGGAAAATTATTCTATCGCTCTATAGTTGTCAAACCATTTATGATTTAAGGATATAGTGATTTAGGGTATTAACAATCCTACTTATAGTGATATAAGTAGGATTTTTTTATGTGTAATAGGAGAAAACACCCAATATTGACAAAATACATCATTTATGATAGTATTTGGTTAAATAAAATACTGTATAACCCGTCTACCTTAGGTGGACTTAATTCGGAAAGATATGAAAAAGTTCTTTGTAATATTTTTAGTTATTTTTATGACTTATGGACCTTCTGTTTTAGCAGGAGATTGGGATTACTTCAGAAAAGGAGGACTTTCAACTGGTGTGAATGGATCAACCGAGCATATAATGGACGCAGTACGTCAAAAGACTGGTACAAGTCCACATTTTAATTGCTCCGTTGATGTATTCATTATGTCATTAGCTGAAACAATCGATACATTAAATAAAATTCATGATTGGGGTTTTAAGAGTTTTCCTACTCCTGAAAATGTATTATGGATTTTATTGAATTCAGACATAGTTGAAGCATCATGGAAAGAATCTGACAACATTACACTAGCTCGTTTACATAAAGTAACTGGTGAGGTGGGGTGGAGAAAAAGAGATTCTCGACCAGGTGAATATGTGTTTGAATTCGAAGGTGTCTTTATTGTTTCGTCATCGTGCTATAATCCGATACGTGATTTCAGAAACGCATCAGTTGAAGCTCAGGTGGAAACAGTAGTAGTAACGGAAACAATTACAGAAACAGTAATTGCAGAACCTGTGAAAAATGTACCAGTGGAGCCCAACGTTGAGCCCGCCCCTGATCTAGTGGTTACTCATACTGAACCTGTGGTTACACAGAAACCAGTTGAGACGATTATTAGAGAAGTGATCAAGGAAAGTGAATGTAAAGGATGTACGGTGATAGTGAATAATAACTATACATTTCCCGAGCAAACAGCTCAGAGTTCTACTCAAAAAGCTGAAACTAAAGAGTACACTCAACAGCCTGTAGTGCAAAAAAGGAAGCCAGCGCGTTATTATACGTATTCTCCATATTGCAACTCTCATAATGGGTATCATCGTGGTACATGTAGTTCTGGATTAATATCATATTCAGTTGGACGTGGATATTACTATGGACTTGGATATTACCGTTCATCTCCATTTTGCAATGATTGCCGTGTGAACCATGGACGAGCGTGCGGATATGGTGGAATATATTATGATGCTCTTCATGGATATTATTATGGTAGTCGATATAGTACTTTTAATAATAATTACTTTGCTGGTTATGGTCGTGTAAATAGTTATTATCGACCTCGTGGTATATTGAACGAGTCGTATGGTAATCATGGAAATAATCATCATGTTCACCGTGGACCTCGTGGAACATTAAACGAGTCGTATGGCAACTATGGACACAGTCATGGTGGAACACGTAACTTTTACGGTGGTCATCGCCTTATGTACGGTAGGTAAGCTGGTACAGAATGTGGTACACGCTGAGCCTTAAAAAGCCAATTTTTTCAAAGCCTATCTGGTTAATCCAGATAGGCTTTTTCTATTGACAAATAAATACATATATGATACAATCCCTGTGTTAATAAAATAATAGATTTTAAATAAGTCAAACCCATTTTAGGTTATTTTTTAATTAAAGTGGATTTTACAATATAATTATGAAAAATATTACAAATACAATTGCATATAATGCAATACGAGCTCTAAAAAAGGCGATTATTTTAGGGTCAATTCTTATTGGATTCGGATTACTTGCAGTACCACAGGCACATGCGCAAGTGGTAACTATATTTAACTCTGATCCTTCAGATCCAGATACAGTTCAAGTGTTAAATGTAACTAAGAACAGTGGATGGTCAACATCACTATCAGCAGATCCAGGTGATGAGATTGATGTACGAGTGTGGTATCACAACTCAGGTAGTTGGGATGCACTCAACACTGTTATTCAACTTGATGCACCTTCAAGTGCGCAAGCTTCATCTCATTCATTCTCAGGATCAGTTACTGCTGATAATTCAACGACTGCAGCGCCAGCTGAGAACTCAGTATCAGTAAATATTTCAAATGCTGAGAATCTTACATTTGTAGACGGATCCCTAAAGTGGTATCCAAACCAATCTACAAGTCCATCTGCATTGCCCGCAGGACAAAGTGAATCAGATATATTCACAAGTGGAATTAATATTGGAACTATAAGGTCACAATATTCATGTGCAGGTTCAAACCTTTCTTGTAAGCAAGGATCAATGGTATTGCGATTTGAAGTAAGCGGATCACCTGATGTTAATAATACTGAAAGTCCAACTCTTGATATAATGTCAGCAACTAATATTGGAGCAACAGATGCAACACTTGTTACTTCATTTGATACAAAGGGAGTAAAATCAAGCATTTGGTTTGAATATGGAACATCACCTTCTATTGCAGGAGGAGCATCTACTTCTATAGACGCAATTCTAGGTAGTGCGGAATATGAAAAAACAATTACCGGACTTACTCCAAATACAACCTACTACTACAAAGCGCATATTTCTAATAGTGTTGATACGGTAGCAAGCTCTAGATTTAGTTTTACTACACTACCAGCAGAGGTAATCTCAGCTGAGATACCAACAGCTATTACAAATAGCGCCTCAGATATTACTTTAAATTCAGCAGTATTGAATGGTCAAGTAAATGCTAATGGATCATCTACAACTGTGTCATACGAACTTAATGGAAATGTTGTATTTACAGAAGCTATTGGAAATGGAACATCTCTTATTACTCTCTCAGGATATACAGTAAGTAACCTTGATTCAGATACTTCATATACATTTAGAATTCTTGCAGCAAATGACTTAGGATCTACGAGTGGATCTAGTCTGAGTTTTACAACAAGTGCAGTGGTTTCAGATCTTGCACCAGTTGTAGCTACAAACCCAGCTTCAAGTATTACTTCTAATTCAGCAATATTGAATTCATCTATTATTCCAAACGGAACACCTACAAACATGTGGTATGAGTATGGAATAAGTTCAAGTAATTTGAACACTATAGTAGGAAACAAAAACCTTGGTAATGGATCAGTAAGTATCGCATCACCATTTACACTCACAGGTCTTTCAAGTGGAACTGAATATTTCTTCCGAGCATGTGCTCAAAACACTATTGATCAGACATGTGGAAGCGTACGAAGTCTTATAACTACAGGTACTTCAGATGAACTTGCAGCATTTACAACAGTTGCAACTTCAATCACAAGTACAAGTGCTAAGTTAAGCGGAATAATTCTTATAGGAGGAAACGCAGAGACAGTAGCATGGTTTAACTATGGACAAACTATAGATGTTGATAATCGAACACACGATCACTCAATTGGATCAACAGGATCTCAGTCATTTGTTCACACAATTAGAGGTCTTCAACCGAATACAATATATTACTTCCGAGCGTCAGCATCAAATGCAAACGTAAGCGATACAGGAGATACAACAGTGGTCTTTAGAACACTTAAGGCAGGAACAAATCCTGTGGTAACAATTCAAGATCCTGGAAATTCATCTCTTGCGTCACTTTCACTTAGAACTATATTTGATGACGTAGAGGTAGGAGACACTGTAAACTATACTATTGAATACAAGAACGTAAGCAATAAGACTATAGATGATGCAATACTTCGAATCATCCTTCCTGAAGAAATAAGTTTTGAAAAGACAAGTGAAGGATCATTCTCACGATCTGATAATACAATCACACTTGAAATTGGAGAATTTAAATCAGGAGACACAGGAGAAATTAAAATTCAAGGAGAAGTGCTTGGAAAGGCACGAAGACAAGAGGTTCTTATTACAACAGGAATTCTTGTATTCACTAACCCAGATTCTGAAGCAGGAGAAGACGTAATATCATATGCATTACAAAACGTGAAGCACGATGATACTGACGGTAGCCTTCTTTCAGCAGCAGCAATTTTTGGAGACTTTGGATTCCCTAACTCAGTAGTTGAATGGATTATTCTATTCGTAGTACTCGGTGGACTCTCTGTACTTGGTCATAGATACTACAAGCTTAATCTTAAGAAAACAAAAGTATCCGATGACATGATTGATGAATCTATGGAAGATGAATCTCTAGACCCATTTAGTGCATTTAATGCTCAAAATCCGGGTGGAAAAGACATCCAAATTGACTAATCAATTAATAGTCACATAACAAAAACCCCTCTTTACTAGAGGGGTTTTTGTTATGTGACCGAATATATACTCCGTTGTTTATAAATGGGTTGTGCTTTACAATAGCATTATGGCAGAAAAATTTTTTGATATAACTCAGATAAAAGATATAGCATCTGCAATTCTCTCATATAGTATGGTTACACCGCGAGCCAAAGATAAGGCGCGCGTTGTTGGTCTATATGGAGACCTGGGTTCTGGTAAGACAACACTTACAAAGGAAATGGCTCACATGCTCGGTATTCAAGAAGGGGTTGCCAGTCCAACATTTGTTATAGAGAGAAAATATCCTATAGAACAGAAGTCGTTTGAAGCAACTAATGGAAAGACTATTAATGTTCCCTATACTCAGCTTATTCACATAGACGCATATAGAATAGAGAAAGAAGAAGAACTTCTCGCGCTTGGTTGGGAGGAAATTATGGGTAATAAAGATAATTTAATTTTTATTGAATGGCCAGTCAATGCGAAGGGAATTTTACCAGATGATCACATACAAGTACGCTTAACTCATGTTGATGAAACACATAGAAGTATAGTAATTCAAGAATGCACATAATATTTTTTTGAACACGCAAAACTTGTCTTTTCTCAATTTTATGATATAATATTCACTAGTTAATTAAAGTTTGTATTCAAAAAACAAACATAGTTCCAATTTTAAAAACTGAATAAAATGAAAAAAATAACTCTAGTGTTGATAGCCATACTTTTTCTTCCAGGCTTATCTCACTCAAACGATTATTCAATTACGGATACTAGTTACTCTACATGTATAGATACAACTTTTTCGTTTGAGATTAAATATTTGGAACTTTCTAACAGATATATTGTCGCCAAGCTTAAATATGACCTTACTCAATTTGATATAGATAAAATGAGTCAATTTTTAGAGGATCCATGGATTGAGAATGCAAAAATATACTTTCATGAAGTTATTGAAGATTTATCTAATGAGAAATTAAAACTTGAGACCTTTTCAAATTCTCTTCTTAGTCTTAATTGTATAAAGAAAGCTGAATATTTATATACAAAATATCAGGATTTGATACTTGTGTATAATAATGAGACAAAAAAATTAGAAAATAAGCTAGGAAAACTAGAAGAACTATAAATATTAAACCGCCGGATTGATTGGGCGGTTTTTTTATTGAAATTGAGAATCAAGGTGTTGGTGATACAATAATAAACATGAAAGCAAAGAAGAAAAAAGTTGTATTGCTAGATGCGCATGCGATTATTCATCGTGCATATCATGCATTGCCGGATTTTGTATCTCAAAAAGGAGAGCCAACAGGTGCACTGTACGGCCTTTCCTCGATGTTATTAAAAATTATAAATGACTTGAAGCCAGATTACGTGATTGCATGTTATGACTTACCAGAAGCGACATTCAGGCATGTGGTCTACAAAGACTACAAAGCAGGTCGACCAAAAGCAGATGATGAATTGATAAAGCAACTTGAGAGATCCAGAGATGTATTCGCAGCTTACAATATACCTATATATGATGCACCAGGATTTGAGGCTGATGATATATTGGGAACTATAGTAGAACAACTAAAAGATGATAAAGATGCAGATATAATTATTGCATCCGGTGATCTCGACACGCTTCAGTTGGTGACTGGAAAGAAAGTACAAGTCTATACATTACGGAAAGGATTAAGTGACACAATTCTCTATGATGAAAAAGCAGTCATTGCAAGATATGGATTTGATCCGACCTTACTTCCAGACTATAAAGGATTGCGAGGTGATCCATCAGATAATATTATCGGCATTAGAGGCATAGGTGAAAAGACCGCAACTCAACTGATATCCAATTTTGGAACAATAGAAAATATATATAAGACTATAAAAAAAGATTCTGAGGAATTAGAGAAAGTTGGAATTAAGCCTCGTATTATAAATCTATTGAGAGAAGGGGAAGAGGAGGCATTGTTTTCAAAAACGCTTGGACTTATAAGAAGAGATGCTCCCATTACGTTCTCATATCCTGAGAAGGTATGGCGCGAAAGTGTTGATGAGAAAAATGTTGAGAAGTTATATATAGAATTGAGCTTTAGGACACTCTTAGATCGATTTAAGAAAGTATTGCACGAAGGAGATGAGGTTTCGTCACCTCGCGAAGAAAAAAATCCGCCAGCTGGCGGAGAAGAAAAAGTAGACCCAATAGAGTTTAAAAAGGTTGCATTGGCGGTGTGGCTTCTCAATTCTGATTTGAGCAAACCATCTCTCACTGATATTTTGGAATATACTCATACTACGTTGTTTAAGGAAGCTGTAGAGGTAATTAAAAAAGAAATAAAGGAAAAGAATCTAGAATTCGTCTTCACTAATATTGAACTCCCAATTATTCCAATAGTTGAACAAATGGAAAAAAGAGGAGTGCAGATTGATGTAGAATTTCTTAAAAAACTCTCAAAAGAATATCATAAGAAATTAGAGATTATTAGAAAAAAAATCTACACATATTCAGACGGTGAATTTAATATTAATTCACCAAAACAATTGGGAGAAATTCTATTTGATAAACTTCAGTTATGGGCAAAGGGATTAAAAAAGAGCGCAGGAGGCGCACGTTCGACTCGTATATCAGAGCTTGAAAAGCTCATCGACGTGCACCCAATAATTAAAGAAATTATTTCATATAGAGAATTACAAAAACTCCTTTCTACCTATATAGACCCTATTCCAACCTTTGTAGATAAGGATAACAGACTTCATGCTGACTTCATTCAAACTGGCACCACTACTGGAAGATTTGCATCTGCAAATCCAAATTTACAAAACATTCCAATTCGAGGAGATCTGGGGAAGAAGATTAGAAATGGATTTGTTGCAGCACCAGGACATACGATGGTTGCATTTGATTATTCTCAAATAGATTTTCGTGTGATGGCTATGTTTTCAGAAGATACATATTTGCGAGAAGCATTTATGAGAGGTGATGATATTCACACAGCTGTCGCTGCGAGAGTATTTGAGGTGAGTGAAGATAATGTGACGTCTGACATGCGACGAAAAGCAAAGGTAATAAACTTTGGAATTATGTATGGTATGGGTGTGGTTGCACTTCAGAAAAATCTTGGATCTACGCGCGCCGAAGCAAAAAAATTTCATGACGAATATTTTGAATCATTTCCCTCTATACAAACGTACATTGAAAACATTAAGGCACTTTCAATGAAACAGGGATTTAGCGAAACACTTTTTGAAAGAAGAAGATATTTTCCTGATATAAAATCAAAATTGCCATTCAAGCGAGCAGCTGCAGAACGTATGGCAATGAATTTTCCGATTCAGGGGACATCTGCAGATATATTTAAGCTTGCTATGAAGGATGCTCACGGTGCACTTGTTGATGCAAAGCTTATTAAGGATGCTCATCTTATTCTTCAAGTTCATGATGAGCTTGTATATGAAATAAAGAACGAAGCTGTTGAAAAGGCAACTAAGGTTATTAAAGAAGCTATGGAAGAAGCTATTCCTAAGAAGTATAGAAAAGGTAAAAAAGATATACCAATGCTCGTGAATGTCGAATCGGGTCCAAATTGGGGTGAAATGAAAGTAGTATAGTTGTGTGATATACTTTATTATTATGAATCCCGTAGTAGAAAATGACATTAAGGGAATAGTATACGTTATTATGTATCACATAAGTCGAAATTATATAAGCAATTAAAAAACTGTGGCATATATGCTCCTCAAAGAGCTATGTCATTTTTCACTACGGGATGAATCCTGAAAAAAAACACACCAAAGAAACAATAGTATCTCATATGACATTTTATCCACCGTTCATATATCTTGGCGCACTCGTGGTGGGTCTTATTGTAGATCTTATTGTAAATATTCGTATCCTTCCTGAGGACATTTCAATTGTTCTTGGTGTATTGTTTTTAATTATCGCTCCTCTGTTAATATTCTGGGCACATAATTCAACTTACTTCTTGGCTAGAAAAAATAAGGCACACGAAATAGAGAATATTAAGGTACATCATTTTAGGCGTGGCCCATACAAGTTTAGTCGAAATCCAATATATTTAGGATTAGTATTTCTTGTGCTTGGTTTTAGTTTATTGATCAACTCCATTTTTATTTTCTTTGCACTGATAATTGCGTTTATTTTTGTCCACACATATATTCTTCCTCGTGAAGAGAAGTTCCTTAAGGATACATATGGTGAAGATTATTTAGAATATAGGGAGGCAGTGAGAACTTGGCTCTAAGTACACATAAGTTCGTATGATCTATTTTTTCTACGGCGATAATAGTTCCCAAAAGAAGGATGCATACAATGCACTTCTTCAGTCTTTGAATGCATCAGATAAATCCCTGTATATACTTGATGATTCAAATTTTACACATGACACACTCAAAGAACATATCTCCAGCTCGAGTCTTTTTAGTTCAGAAAGCATAATAGTGCTTGAAAATATTCTCGAAAAGAAAGAAAACGAAGAATATATACTCTCTCAGCTTAAGGATATGAAAAATTCAAAGAATGTCTTTATTGTGCTTGAGAGATCAGCATTAAAAAAAGTAAGTGATCGATTTAATACACACTCTGAAGAGGTGAAGTCATTTATTCTTCCCAAGGAGGTAAAAACAAAGAGTGAATTTAATATATTTTCTCTTACTGATGCATATGGCAGGAGAGATAAGAAAAATGTATGGACGTTATATCAAAAGGCACTTCGAAAGGGTGTACTATCTGAAGAAGTGATTAATATTTTATTTTGGTACATAAAAAGTTTACTTTTGGTGAAGGAGAAAAAAAATAATCCAGAGAGTGTGAAACAAACTGGACTAAATCCGTATGTATTTAAAAAAGCTTTTGCTGCAAGTTCTAATTTCAGGCTTGTTGAATTAAAAAAAATTTCATCTCAACTTGTGGCACTGCATCATGGCAGTCGAACTTCAAATAGAGATACTTCTATTGATGTAGAACATTTTATCCTGACTTCTTTATAGGGAATAAAAAAAGCCCCGTAAGGACGATTGTTGCGTTACCTTAAGAGGCTTTAATAAGTGGAATATTTTATTGTGAGTGATGTACTAATTGTGTCGTACTTTAGAAGATGTTTATTTCAAATTTAAGACCGAAATCCTCGGCGGAGTTAAATAAATTCTTTTAAGCGACTCTGTAACTATTATAATGATCACAATACAAACTAGCAAACAATACCTGTGGATAACTTTATTGATATAAAAAAGCACCCTACTACACAGTAGGGTGGTTTTTTTATTTTTGTCCGCCCGGTAGGATTCGCATCTCGCAAGTAAGCTTGCTACGACCTGTGCCCTGTGGGTGAACGCACTATTTTAAAATCAATCGCTTCGCTCTTGA
>NVSU01000004.1 GCA_002401345.1 Candidatus Wolfebacteria bacterium | reverse complement strand
CAAGTCAAATAGAGCGGTTCGAGATTATGACACTGTAATTAAGCGTTATCAAGAGCGCCTTGAAGAAGCAAAAGGAATGACCTTTAAGGGTTCTCAAAATATGAAAGTGCCAAAAATCACAGACAAAAAATAMAWKYTAACWCRRKWMRMKRWMKAMAAWAWWMWAYTACWNATACAAAATAAAAAAATACCCTGTATTCGCAGGGTTTTTTTGATTCTGTTATAATATAATTATAAGTAATTATGAATTTAGAAGCTGCTCCAATTGAAGAAAAGAGTACTAGGAATGAGAAACAACACTCAGCGTTTGAGGGTGTGTCTGGTCATTTCGAGAGGGAATTAGAGAAGGTAGATGAGAGACTTAAGGAAAATCCTAACTTTGTGGCAAAAGGAAGAGAATATCCAATAGAAAATGCGGGCGATAGATTGGTGGCGGAAGCGCAGGTTAAGAAAATGATTTCTTTGGAGTTACTGGATACTATTCAAGGAGAAGGAGATTACTATAGAGAAAAAGCAGCTTTGAAACTTACAGATTTTTTTGAAAAAAATGAAGAGATGATTGCTCGATATGTAGAACTAAAGCTCAATCATCCAGAGTTTGTTACTATTATCGATTCCGAATTACCCAATCTTAAGAATTCCTTTTCTGAAGCAGAAGCTCAATTTTAAGAATACAAGCCAACTAAAGAAATAAGTATGTCTCCACAAGAAGATCTCGTTCAAAATAGTATCAACAACATTAAGGCACTTCAGTCACCTAGTGGATTATTTTTAGCATCAGCTCAAGATGTGTCCACTGGATATAATAAAGCGTGGTTACGTGATAACTTTTATACTGTCATGGCATTTGAAGCTACTGAAGACTGGGACACAGTGAAGACTGTATGGAAGGCAATTCTTACGATTTTTTCGAAGCATGAAGATAAGATAAATTGGGCGATTGAAAATAAACCTCATGAGAGCTGGCAATATATTCATGCTCGTTATAATCCAGAAACATTTGAAGAATATTGGGAGGAGTGGGGCAATAAACAAAATGATGCAATTGGTGCAATCCTTTTTAAACTTGCGGAACTGGAAGAAAAAGGGCAGAGCGTGATTGAGACAGAAGATGAAAAAAGAATAACTCAAAAACTTATTGAATATTTAAATTCAATAGAATACTGGAATGATCCAGACAATGGCATATGGGAAGAATACGAAGAAGTGCATCTTTCATCTGTGGGTGCGGTTGTAGCAGCACTCAAGAAACTCAAACCACTAGAGTATATATCTATTCCAGAGGGAATGATTGAAAAAGGGGAAGAGGCACTTAAGAGTCTTCTTCCAAGAGAGTCTGTAAGCAAGTTTACAGATTTAGCACTGCTTAGTTTGTTGTATCCATATAATGTTGTTGATAAGGAAGTAGGGGATCAGATATTAGAGAATATTGAATATCATTTGGAGAAAAAGCGCGGAGTTGTGCGTTATAAAAATGATGAGTACTACAACAAAAATGAAGATAACCACAGTGAAGAAGCCGAATGGACTATGGGCTTTCCGTGGCTCTCTATTATCTACAGCGAACGAGGTAATAAAGAAAAAGCCCAAGAATATTTAGAAAAAACAAAATCTGTATTAACTGGTGATAGAAAATTACCAGAGCTCTATTACTCAAACAGCGATCGCCCTAATGAGAATATTCCTCTGGGCTGGGCGGAAAGTCTTTTTGTAGTTGCATTAACTAAATTACAGGAATAATTTTTATATCTAAGTTCGAATGGTTTGATTATCTTATAAATGAAATAAAATAAAGCTCTTCCTGTGGAAAGAGCTTTATAAACATAATCTATTGGATAGTTTGTTATTCAAGATAAGAAAGTAGTATCTGTCTTTCTGTATCAGGTAGCTCACCTATAAGAGAACTTGGTAAAGTAAGATTGTCCTTCTTGTGAGTAAAATCAATTCCATAACTTCCTTCTTTTACTCTAGCTAAGAAATTTTCTACGCTAGATATCACAATGATTTTAGAATCCTTTGTGCCAAAAAGATGTTTTAATACTTTAGGGTTAATTTGTCCTTCTAGTACTAATAATGCTGACAAAAAGAAAACATCTATTCTACTCTCTGTCTTTTCTCTGCAATTAATCATTATATTGAGTGTACCTGTAGGAAAATAATCTGGAGCAGGCTCAATTTCTACTTCTTTCCCATATACTCCTCCAAGAAAACTAGCAATATCATCTGAATTATAACTATCTGCCACAAATATTTTTTTTATGTTATCCATGGTATGAGGTTTTAAATGTTCTTTTCATTTTCTATCCTCACTCTACCACAAAATTCGTTGATTGACTAGAGCGTCAAAATTTTGTATATTTGAGTTAGAAATAAATCTAAGTTCCACACAATTTAATACTAATACTATGAAAAAACTAACTTTTTCAATCCTTTTTCTCTTTTCTTTAAATCTCTGTGCCCTTGAAGTAATCGCACAAGACAGTAATGGTATCATCAGTCATGATTTTCAGCTGTTTGAAACCACTGAAGAATATACAGAATTACTGCAATCATTCGGCTTTCCTTTGAATGACGTTGAAGTACTTGCTGTTCACGTTTTATCATCGGATCCTTCAAAAAAGTATTTGTTGGTTAAGAGGAGTAATAGTCTTTATATTGCATCTTATCTTAAGGGAAATGATAAGGACAGTGTAACAGAGTCATTTTGTACAGACAGTCTAGCTATTGGAGTAGACTGTAAACTGATAAACAGCTCAGACTATGATTGTAAGTATGTGCGAAAAGCATTATACCCTATTCAAATGGTTTTTCAGTTCAACATAAAAAACAAATGGGATTTTAATCTTCTTTGTATGAGCGAATATGGAAGTATAGCTGAAAGGAGTTCTGAAGTTCAAGGGATTACTCGAGATTATGATAAATTAGAAACAAAAAAGGAATATCAGATTTTCCTCAGTTCAGTCGGCGGAGAATTACTTGATGATTTTGAAATTGTTTCTCTAGATTTAAGTCAAAGGGGAGGACAGGAAATCCTTCTTAAGAGACAGAAGAAAATATACCTTTGCTATATCGAGGACTTTGATGAAGATTATACAGTTTGTGAATCAATATCATGGCCAAGAATGGACACTGATCTCGACGCTTTTGATTTTGAGCACGACTATCGGAATACATATGTAGAATTGATTGATAGTGCGGGGTACGAGTATAAATATACACAACCAACTATCATGCCTTTCGAAATGTCCTTTCCGTTTAGACAAGCAATGCGCAAATCTTTCTCACAGCGATCAGGAAAATGGTCTGCTATCTATATTAGAGAATATGGAACATTGGGAAAAGCTAACCTCAAGAAATCTGAGTTTTAAGTTGTAGCTGTAAATAATCAGCCTTAAATTACGAAGCCCTATCAAATTTGATAGGGCTTTTTTTATTTCCATCCGAAAAGTTTCCTCCATAGGCTGATAGACTGAGACACTTCTGAGAAGAAAGAGTATGTAGTGAATAGTATTCAGAATCTTGGTTTAATGGTTAAATAAAAAAAGCCTTTCGCTGAAGCGAAAGGCTTTTGTGTAAATATATATTATTTATCATGACTAAGCTTTTCAGACAGAGTACCAGTTCTCCTTCGAGTTGAATAAGTACCTGACCAATGTTCCGGTTTATTAGAAGAAAATCTTCCTTTAAACCAAAGTTCTATTCCCCAATCAGCACCATCGCTCTTGTGTACAGCTTTAATTGCTGTAATTTTAGCACCATGATCTAAAATATTTCCCTTAGGATTTCGTCCACGTACCATTTTACAGAGTTTAATTTCTACTTTTAAACCTAGTCTAAGAGAGTCAAACATCCCTTCTCTTGATGGGCCACTAGAAAGCCAATATATATTATTTTCCATACGAAAAATTATTAAATGAACACTCCCATATCTAAGAGTTGCGAGTTTACTCTGTTGTTCTTACGAACCACCTATATATACATATAGGAATTTAATCTACTCTCACACTACCACAAAATTCATTGATTGACTAGAGGGACTAAATTTTGTATATTTGAGTTAGAAATAAAGTCGAATTTTAATAATTGAATCATGAAAAAACTAACAACATTGTTTTTTTTATTGACGATTTTTTTACTGCAATTGTCCCCGTTAATATCATTTGCTCAAACAAAAGTAGCAGACGAATTAACCGTTGAAATTATGGGACGGTTTAATTATGACTATGTCATATATTGGACTAATAGTATTTTTGAAGAAAATGTAAATAGTAAAAAAGGCACACCTTATGCGACAGGATTTGATAAGAAATTTTGGTCCTTAGATAAGGAATACAAGTGGGATCTTATATATTATCCAGCTACTAATATTTTTCTATTTACTTACAAAAATAAAAAGATAGCGCAAGTTAAATTAAATGACGATAGTACATTTCACCTTGTTCGGATTTGTCACGAATGGGAAAAACATAAAGGCGGATGGCACTATAATGGACCAAAAACTAAAAAAGATATTAAATTTTTGAAGAAGTTAAATAGGTCAATAAAAAGAAACCAGCATGGCTTGTGGATACCCATGAAATCTGAATCAGAAATTTTAGATACAGTAGAAAGGGAAATAGATGTTCATCCGTCAAATGAAGATGAAATTCTGAAAAATAAAACAATAGCTGATGAGAAGAAGATAATAATAAAAGGAGAAAAGGTATCAGTAGTTGTGTGGGATTATCAATATGTTGATGGTGATATAGTAGATGTATTCTTGAATGATGAACTTATAGAGCCAGATCTAGTTCTTTCAAAAGAGAAATTTGAGATTAATTTTTCTCTTGTAAAAGGAAGAAAAAATGAAATAACTTTTCTTGCTAAAAATGAAGGAGGAGCGGGTAGGTGTACAATTCGAGCTAAGATATTGGAAACCGGTGATGAATTCACTCTACAAGCAAAAAAAGGTGAAGTAATGAAAATTTCATTCTCGAAGTAAATTTACGAAGCCCTATCAAATTTGATAGGGCTTTTTTTGTTTGTGACACCACAACATGCCTGTCCGTCCGTAGCCTTGGCGGAGGCGGAGCTTTCCGAACTTATTAATCAAAGGGAGTATATTAGGGTTAGTGTGAAAGAATTAGAGAGAATTGCAGCTCAAGCTTGAATGTACCGATTTTAGCATTGACAAAGGTATAATTATATGCTACTATGTAAATAGATTTGTCGGACTTTTGTCTGTTAAACAAACTCAGAATATAACCGAAACTCTTTGTTTAATCTTTTAAAAATATGAATCATGGAAACAATTACAGGACATATCATCAACTGCAACATCGATCCTTTTACCCCGAATGGTTGGATAGTAGAAAGACATCTTAAAGGAGGGGATGTCGTTTGGGATCCATCTAAGATTGATCTTTGCTTGTCGAAGAAGCAACAAAAAGGTGACCGTATCTTTGTTTGGGACCTGCGCGATTATCTCTCAAATAAAAATGTACTAAACGCAAATGTACTAGATTACTTACTCATGGACTCACGCCTTATCCCCGAGGATTGGAAAGGAAAATCTATAATGTTCTGGGGAACAATCTATCATTATAAAGGTAAGCGCATTCGTTACCTGCGTTGGCATGATGGCGAGTGGCGCTGTGAATGGCGTTGGGTTGAAGAAAAACATATCTTTAACCACAGAGAACCTGCTGCTATTCTCAAGGGTTGATTTTCGATCTTTGAAATAACATCCGCTGTGAATTACTCACAGCGGATTTTTTTTATTTCTATATTAAAAAGTTCCCATCATAGATGGACAGACTGAAATACTACTGGGTGGGGGAATTAAAGTATAAATCCTCGTGCGACCAAAAGAGTTAGAGTTAAAGCAAAAGTTAAATCGCCTAAAATTATTATCACATTCATTTTTTTAGCAGGGAATTTTATTGCTGCGAGAAAAAGAAGTAGTACGTCATTTGGTAATGGTGCGAAGCCCATATAAAGATATGCAAGAAAGGGAGCTAGTTTTTTTAACCACTTTTTTTTATTAAAAACATTGGCAACTTTGTCTATTTTTTTGTCCCATTTCCCTCGGATCAGTTCACGGCCTTTAGATCCAGCGTAAAACATCACCATATCACCTATGGCTAGACTTGTTCCCGATATCAGTCCTAGAGCGACTGGATTTAATCCGCCTGCAGTAAAGGTAATTAAAAGAGTTATAAAAGAGATAGATCCTCCTGCAGAAAATCCACCAAAAAGAGAAACTATAAATATAATAATATATCCATTTCTTACGCCTATTTTGTTTACTATTTCTTCAGGACCTATGACTAAAAGAAGAAGAATAAGAGAAACAAGGAAAACAGCTAGTGCAGCAAAAACAATAATTTTTTTATTATATTTCGTCATTACATATAAAGTATACAGGTAAGTTTGAGGAAGTAAAAAAAAGCCCTCACAGTTGTGGGGCTTTTAATCCAAATGATCTATTTTCTAGAATTCATGTTCTTTCTTAAAAGGAATTGCGTGATAGGCAACATACATTAAAGTTAGTCCCCATAAACAGTTTGGATCCTTAGTTAAGTATAGACCAAGACAAACTGGTAAAGTTATTCCTAAAGCGATAGTTATTGCGGGTACATACTTCATGATTTTTAGTTTTAAAATGTTTTATATAAGGTACATAAGGTTTGGTTTCATATTGTCATAAAATACTCTATTTGTCAATGTTAATTGCTGAATTAACACCTGAAACGCACACACCCGTGGTGTAGAATAGTTTTGTTAACAACTAATCAAATACCACGGGCATGTCTACACATATTAAACGAGATGATCGCGTATGTATAGCTTTAATGTTAAGAAAAAGATATACATACACTGAGATTGGAAACGAATTGGGTTTTCATAGAACAACAATATCAAGAGAAATTAGAAGGAATAGTGAAGATAAAGAAATATACAATACTTACGGAGCGCACAAAAAAGCTAGAAAAAGGAGAAAAGAATCTAAATACCGGAAACGTATCATTGATACCAACAATGAATTGAAAAAGATAATATACAACTATTTAAAAAAAGACTGGTCACCTGAGCAAATTACAGGTGTGTGCGGGGTAACTTCACATATGACCATATACCGACATATTGATAGGTTTCCAAAAATGAAACACTATCTTCGCAGGTGTGGTAAGAAAAGAAGAAAATACGGTACCAAGTCTAATATAACTAGATATCAATCTCATAAACGCCCTATTCATGAAAGGAATATTAATCTTAAGGATATTGGTAACTGGGAAGGAGATACTATTGTTGGAAAAGAGAGAAAGTTAAGAATTGCTACGTATGTGGATAAAAGGTCWGGATATTTGATAGCTGGCTTAACCGGTGCTAAAGCTGATGATATCCACATACATGCTAAAAAAGAATTTAAAACTAAACCTTGTATTACCATAACCTATGACAATGGCAGTGAATTCGCTCTTCACAAGATGATTGAAAGAGATACTGGGGCTTTAGTATATTTTGCAGATAAAGGAAAACCACAGCAAAGAGGAGCTAATGAGAATGCTAATGGGTTATTGAGACAGTATTTTCCTAAAGGTTCATCTTTTGCTAGTATTACCAACAAAGATGTTCAACGTGCTGTTCATAAATTGAATAGTCGACCGCGTAAACGTCTTAACTATTTGACGCCACAACAAGTTTTTAAAGGAGTGCATTTCRARARTKWMWTWMRKSCCTAGGTTCAACAAGTAAGTGCAACACTTGGTAATATATCAAGTGTTATGAAATATCAACATTTAAGCGTCAGGGAGCGCGAAAAAATACAAGAAATGCTGTGGAATAAGGAGTCAGTAAGAGCCATTGCAAGAGAACTTGAACGCTCTCCTTCGTCGATCTCAAGAGAGATCACAAGAAATATCCCTCTTCAAAGGAAATATACACCACGCCTGGCTCATGAGAAAGCATTAAAACAAAGAAAGAATCGAGGAAGAAAACTCCGCCTCAAGAGTGGGTTTGTTAGACGATATGTAGTTTCTGGACTTAAAGCAGGACTCTCTCCTGAGCAGATAGCAGGTCGTCTTCATTTAGAATATCCCTCTGAATCAATCTCACATGAAGCGATCTATCAGTACATTTACAGCCAAGTCTATCGTGGAGGGCATGGATACATGAAACCCGGATATCATGATTTGCGACAATATCTAAAACGCAGACACAGAAGGAGAACAAAGAAAGGAATGCGAAAAGGTCAAAGAATCTTTAGTGCAAAAGGTATTTCCATAGATATGCGTCCAGAGCATATCGAACAGAGAAAAGAGATTGGTCACTGGGAGGGTGATTCTGTTGTATCCAGAAAAAGCAAGGTTGGACTCAATACACTTGTTGAAAGAAAAACAGGGCTCGTCTTCATTTCAAAAATCAAGAATGGCACTTCTCACGAAACTACGAGCGCAGTAGTACACAGACTGAATATATTGCCATGTAAGTTGAGAAGAACACTCACTGTAGACAATGGCAGTGAAAATGCCGGATACAAAGAAATCACTGACACATTGAATGCAGTTGTCTATTTTGCTCATCCATACTCTTCTTGGGAAAGAGGTAGTAATGAAAATACCAACGGACTCATTAGGTGGTACTTTCCAAAAGGCACCGACTTTGCCAATGTAACGGATGAACAGATCACTATGGTAGAATATATGTTGAATAATCGTCCAAGGAAACGCCTTGGATGGAAGACACCATTAGAAGTATTTAATGAGAGTGTTGCACTTACTGATTGAATGTACCATCCAATTACTTGACTTTAAATACAAATTATGTTACTGTACATACAGAAAAAGATCACGAAGATCTTTAAAAAATAGTAATAATAACAACAATGGGAACACATAAAAATGGTTCTAAATTTTTTGTTGCAGGTTGGTTTAAAGATAAAAAAAACAAGATTCTTACTGTATTAGACAAAGATAGGTATGATGAAGCCAGAGTTAACTGCAAGGGACCTGGCGGTAGATCAGATGAATATGCATTATACGATCAGTCATTCATTAACGTTCTTACAGAACTCGCTGAGAAGGCTTTTTTTACAGGACACGAAATTGATTTAATTGTGAAGCGGGAGCGAGATTTAGACAAATCTTCAAAAGAGAGAGTACTGGTAATTGAATGGCTCGAAGAATGTGGATATTATGTCTATGATTATTCACTTTCATCAAATGATTTAGTGTTTAATCGGATTACAAAGAAGATGGATTATCCGAGATTTTTTTTCAAGGTAAACAAGCTTGTAGAACGTAATGAAGATAAGGGTGCAAACGAACTTTCTTTTGTATCTGAAATCAAACCTTTGCCCGAATTCATACCTTCAGATCCAGATATTACAGATCCGAGACATGCGATTCCATTAAGAGAAACATATGAGGAACTTATACACTCTCATAAGCAACCTTTTGTGGATTACATTGAGAAGCTTTGTGGAGAAGATCGACCTCTTATTGAGTTTCATGTAGAGCTTGCTAATAAGGAGTTGGCTCGTATGAAACCTCATTGATCTGTACTACAGAATAACCCGTCACAGTTGTGACGGGTTTTTTTTATTTCTTATTTTTGAATGTAGAGTGTTTGAGTGGGGTAGGCCATATCGATTTTCTCATTTTCAAATGTTTCTTTAATGGCAAAGTTGATCGATTGATTGATATCTAAATACTGAGTGTATTCAGAAGAGAGTACATAGTATGAAATTTCAAATGATAATGCGGAATCATCAAAGGATTTGAAATGAACCCTATCAAAACGGGCGCCATCGGTTGATTCGATTATTTTTTTAACAATGGTAGGAATTTTCTTAAGTTTGTCAGATGAGGTTTCATATACTACGCCAATGGAAAATACCACTCTTCGTTCCTCCATTCTTTTGAAGTTCTGAATATGAGCATCGGTGAGTTTACTATTGGCCATTATTATTTCTTCACCCTGGGGTGATCGCAGGCGAGTAGTCTTTATTCCTATTTTTTCAACCGTTCCCTTTTTATCTCCTACAACTATAAAGTCACCAATTTCAAACGGTTTATCAAAGTAGATCGCAAAAGAACTCAGAAGATCACCAAGTATATTTTGAACTGCAAGCGCTATAGCGATTCCACCAATTCCAAGGCCTGCAATAAGAGATGTGACATCTATTCCAAAATTTGAGAGAACAAAAAGTATTCCAAAGAGCCAAATAAGTAGTTTGGCTATTTTTTTTAATATGGAATATGCGAATACATTTTGTCCTTCATCCTTGTCTAATTTCTTTTGGATCATGTAGTCGACAAGTACAGAGAGTGCGATTATTACCTGGTATACAATCCATAGAAGAAAAATGACATTAACAACTTGATCTACTATGACTGCCTCAAATGTAAGGAATTGAAATGCTAAATAGAACGATAAAAAGATATAAAAGGGAGGCTTGAGTGTTTTAATTACCCTAACAGCCGTGTCGTCGATATCAGTTTCTGTTATTGCTGCTAATTTCCCTAAACGTGCAAGTATGACTGTGCGAAATATGCCCAAGATAATCAAAAATACAACAAATGCAATTAGCGCAATAGTATATTGCTGTAATGTATTTCCCAAAAAAACATTTGAGAATATTGGATTTTGAAATAGAGTGGTAATCATTCTTATTTAGTGTGGAGTGTTACAAAAATATCTTCAATGGCGCGGACTGCATCTCCTGCAGCTATGTTGTTTTGATGATAGAGTACATCACTACAATCTCCCGCAGACCATATTCCAGGCTGTGAAGTTTTTTGATTTCGAGTATCTATTTTGATTCGCTTATAGTTATCTAGTTCAGCAACATCACCTATAAAGCTTGTATTAGGAATTTGTCCGATTTCAACAAACACACCTGTCGCCTGGAGTTCATGTTCTTCGCCTGTGTTTGTATCTTTGTATACGAGGGATTTTGCAAAAGAATCACCTTTAACCTCTATAGTTTGCGCATTTAGAATACCTGTCATTTTAGGATTAGAAAGTACTTTATCTACAGTAATTTTGTCTGCTCGATATTCATCTCCTCGATGGAGGAGTGTGACACTTTTTGTATATGCAAGAAGTTGTGCAGCGGATTCCATGCCTGCATTACCACCACCAATTACGATCACATCCTGTCCAGAAAATAATGGCCCATCACATGTGGCACAGTAGGTGATTCCTTTATTTTCAAATTCCTCAGCTCCTTTCACATCAAGCTTTCGACGTCCACTTCCGGATGAGATTAATACAGTTTTGGTACTAAACGTAGAATCACTATCTGTTTTAACTATAAATCCCTCTCCCTCCACCTCTGAAGATGGATCTTTTTCAATGGATGTTACATTTTCTCCTTGTTGAATAGTTAAAATGTCATCAGCATATGCCTCAACGTGAGCTTTAAGATTTTTAGCGAGCTCTTTACCTGAAATTGAAACAGTTCCTATCCAGTTTTGAATGTCGTCTGATACTATCGACTGACCACCAAATTCATATGCGATAAGAAGTGCCTTAAGTTGTTTTCTTGCTGCATAGACTGCAGCAGCTGAACCAGCAGGACCTCCGCCGATTATAATAAGATCGTATTGCATAATTTTATTTTTTATTAGATCGTCTTAGAAAAGCAGGTATCGCACTCCAGTTATCATCCTCCTCTTCGTCAATAATAATTCGTTTTTCTTGTGGTTGTTTTCTTATTTCAGTTTTTTTTTCTACTTTTCTGACATGTTCCATTGGAAGAGAATTACTCACGTCAGTAGACTCATCTCGAGTTGTATCAATGTCCGATGTTTGGAAAAGTGTTGGTTTTGATGATCCACTTGATGGAAAACCAGCTGCAATCACCGTTACCTTCATTTCTCCTCGTTTTAATTTATCGTCTTTGATTGTTCCGAAGATTACCTTTGCATCATTATCAATAGATTCAGTGATAATCTTCGCAGCAGTTTGGATTTCATGAATAGTCAAATCGTCTCCACCTGATATTGAGAATAGTACTCCACGTGCTCCATCAATTGAAAGTTCAAGGAGAGGGGAGTTAATAGCCATGAGTGCTGATTCTTCAGCTCTGTTTTTACCGAATGCACTACCGATACCCATCAATGCAGAACCTGTGCTGGACATGATTAGTTTAATATCTGCAAAATCCACGTTGATGATTCCAGGAGTCGTAATGAGATCAGATATACCTTCTACTGCCTGACTTATAACCTGATCACACATTGCGAATGCAGTTTTGAAGTTTGTATCTTTGTCTGTAATTGCGAGAAGTCTGTCATTAGGTATAACGATGATCGCATCTACTTCTTTTTCCAAATCCTGAATTCCTTGTTCAGCAACTCTCATTCTTTGATTACCTTCAAAGAAGAATGGTTTTGTTACTACAGCGACAGTGAGGATTCCTTGCTGCTTTGCTGTTCGAGCAATTACCGGTGCACCTCCTGTTCCTGTTCCTCCTCCCATTCCACAGGCAATAAATACCATATCAGCACCTTTCATTGAATCTTCAATTTCATTAATACTTTCTTCTGCTGCCTTTTGTCCTATGAGCGGGTCCATTCCTGAACCAAGTCCTTTTGTGATAGTTTTTCCAGCGTGAATCTTGACGTCAGCAAGGGAATTGTGAAGATCTTGCGTGTCGGTATTGATCGCAATGAATTCAACTCCTTTCATTTTTGACTTAATCATGTGATTAGTAGTGTTTTTCCCTCCACCACCAACACCGATAACCTTGATGCGTGCAAATGATTCAATTTCTGGGTTAATTTTAGCCATGATAGATTTTCTTGGTGACTGAAAGGAGCTTCAGAAAATCATCACCCCGTGAAATCTTGTGTAGCAAGAAGCGACGAAGTCGCTATTTCACTGGGGTAAAAATATTGATTATCTAAACCTCCTTTGATTATTATATGCCTCTATGATACCAGAATTATCAAAAAAACAAATACCTATGTGATATATTTGACAAATCACTAATAACATGATATATTGTAGTTGGTAATAATACCGTTGAACTTTAATAATTCTAATATGAAACGAGAACCATTTCGCCTGAAGGAAGTACTAAAGTATTCGGAAGATGAATTATATTCCTACTTAAAAAAACTACTTGAATCACTCGATGTGTACAGAGATAAAAAATTTTTGCACGTTCTTGGCAACTTTTTATTTAATGATAAAAAATTTATCGTTATCGATAAGATTAGCGACAATAAAAAAAGGATAGAGATTTATAAACTTTTTATTACTAAAGTTTCTCATCCTCGAATTTCTCTGTTAAAAAATATATTCAGTTTCGAACTGACTGAAGAGAAAAAGGGGATATTGTCAGACAAGGCACAGGAACGAAGAGATGAAATAGTTATTTCTATTTTTACTGAAAAACTTACTGAGTTAGATATTACGAATAGTTTAAGAGATGAGCAGTTGAATATGACCATATTTATCATCGAACAATTGGCCTTACATAATATCAAGGTCACACATCCACAATTTGTGGAATATGTTGCGAGATTCTGTAATATAAACTTCAATCTCTTTTCTGTTTTTATAGAAGCCGTTGCTAACGCAAAGGTACATAGCGGCTTTTTTTCAAATGCAATTGATTATTATGAGGAAAGATTTGGAAGAAAGCAAAAACGAAGTGATAGATTTGCCTTTTCAGTTGTCATGTATGGGCGCGATAATTCTTTGCATGTGTTAAGTAGAAAAGGTGCTGACTATTTAACATCATGGTCAGGTGAGTGGATTCCTGAATTGCATGAAAAAATGGCTTAAGCACTCCAAGTACCAGAGTAAGCTACTCCGAGTGGTTCGGACGCTCTAGGAAGTTCGGTACGGGGCATCGCAAAGCGCTGGAAAATTTCCAGCGCTTTTTTATTTCCTATTTTAAAAATCCACTTAGACGTCGGACGTCTAAGTGGAATTTTTACTATGGTAAGAGTTGTTTAGAAAGTGATTTAAAGAATTTCTTAATTCCAGAAAAAGTTTTTGAGAGAGTCTCTTGTGTATAGTCCTGATCATAGAATCTTCGTCCAACTACACATAAGCCAAGTGCAACAAGCCATGACGCATCACCACTTCCTTTTTTAGCCTGGAAGATGAGTGCATTACCTTTTCTTGAGGGAAGCCTGAGAATCTTTTTTGAAAGCTCTTCAATTTCTAAAATATTTGATCCACCTCCAGTGATGATTACACCTGCAGGAAGCAGTCCGTTTCTTTTTATTTTTTTAAGATGCGCTTCTACGTATTCAAATATATCAGTTGCGCGTGCAGTGATAATTTCTTGTAATTTCTTTTTAGGGAACTCACCTACAATATTCCCGCGTTTCAATTTTTCTGCGTCTTCAAGGGGAATTTTAAATCCAAGTGCGATGTCATTTGTGATATCCATTGATCCAATAGGGAAGACTTGAAGTGATAATACTGTACCATTTTCAAATACTGCAATTTCAACTGTTTCTGCCCCAATATCAATCAAAATACACCCCACAGATTTTTGCTTTTCAGTAAGCGCAACCATACTCGCTGCAATAGGAGCCGCAATCACATCCTGAACATCAATACCTGCCTCAGCGAGTGCACCGAGTAGATTTTCTATATGACGCTCCATCGCAGTCACAAAAAGAGTTTTCACTTCAAGTTTTATTCCTTGCATTCCTTCAGGATTTCCAAGTACTTCATTTCCATCGAGTTTGTACGTTACGGGAATCACATGAATAATCTTTTTATTACTAATATCAATAGCATCCTCACTTTCGTGTATTGCTTTGTTGATATCGAGCTCAGTGACTTCTTTATCTCCACGGGAAATTATTGAATAGCCATGACCCATCTCAGAAGTAAGAGATATTCCCCCAATCGATACAAATGCTTTTTTAATAGTGACCCCTGCGTTTTTTTCCGCCTCTGCGACAGCTTTTTTTATGCTTTCGATTGTTGCTTCGTAATCATGAATATATCCTTGTCTGAGTCCCTGTGATTCACTTTTACCAGTTCCAAGTATTCGGGGCACAGGTTTTCCTTTTACATATTCAACAACCACTACGCGAGTGGTTTGAGTCCCGATATCGATACCAACTGAGATGTTTTTTGCCATGGTTTACGTGAAAAAAATTAAATCCAAATGTGACGGGTAATTTTTCTTCTTCTTATCCATAAGTATAGCATGGTCATATATCTTGAGATTAAGTAATCCG
The DNA here is from genome assembly GCA_002401345.1 of Candidatus Wolfebacteria bacterium. Classification (GTDB taxonomy): domain Bacteria; phylum Patescibacteriota; class Minisyncoccia; order Phycocordibacterales; family NVSU01. The sequence continues at coordinate 43,623 of NVSU01000004.1, read as the reverse complement.
TGAATAACTAGGTGTCTTAAGAATTTAAGACACAAATAAAAAAGTCCCGCATACGCGTGGACTTTTATTCTTTATACAGAAGACCATTAGAGTCACATGGAGACGGAATATTTCCAGCTTTTTCGTCATCCATAAATCCATCAAGACAGGTTTGTCTGCAGTCAATACAACAATTACAATATAGAGTACTCTCGCAATTACCATAGCTCAGTGTATTGGCTTGTGTCCAGCAAAGGTGACCAAATTCATTTACAGATAACACATTGTCACAATCTTCAGTTTCACAAATGTTTTCTTCAGTTGAAGGCATAATCTCACGTTTTAATTTTTAAAATATTCTAGGAAAATTGTATCATACAATCCTTAATATTTTAAAATATTAAATGTAATGTGTATTATTTTATTGCCTCTTTGTTTTTAAGAGCGCAATCTATTATATAACAGACTTCTTGAATGTATTCGTCCAGCGCTCTTCTCTTATAAATGTATATATAAGAAGGATGGACTACAGAGATAAAATGCATATCGCGATATATAGATATTTCTACATGTGGTTCGATTGAGATTATTTTATTCTCACTATGTGTAATTTTGTTATGTATAAACGATGAAGACTTTTCACCGAGCAATATCACAACCTTAGGCTTCAGTTTTACTAGTTCCTTTTCTAGAGAGATAAATCCATTATTCATTTCAGAATTTGTTGGATAACGTAGTTTCCCATTCTTATCAAGCGGTGGAGTGGGAACTAGGTTAGTTTTGTAATAACGTAAGTCATTTAATTGTTGCTCAACAAGTGACACTACTTTTCCAGAATTAGTCCGTGCATCTAACGGGGGACATATATCTTTTGAATTTTTTATATACTTAGCGGAGAGACCAACCCACATGACATCAACTTTATTATAATTGTCCATATTTCAATTTAGTGAAAAAAGTTAAAAACCAAATTTTCTAGAAAATTTTGACTCCAGTAGTTCCATCTCTTTTCCATGGTCATATCCTTTGAGATGAAGCAGTCCGTGAATAATTAGAAATCCGAGGAAGTCGAGATAGCTTTTATTAAAATTGGGAGCGTCTTTTCGAACTTGACCCAAGCTAATAACAAGTTCCCCGCTTTCCTCAGAGAGAACAAAGCTGAGAATATTTGTGGGTTTATTTTTTTTTCGATATTTCTTATTAATCTCCTGAGACATTTTTGATCCGACAAATACAATACTGAGATCATATTTTTTGCCGAGCACTGCCTCCTTGAGACGAGTAAATGGCAAGCTCGGAAGCTTGCCATTTGTGAGTCGTCGTACAGATACATTGTTTCCGGTATAAGAAACCATATCAGTAGTTTATTTTATTTTACCTAGTTTTCGGAGTACTTCTCTTTCTTTTGCTTTACCGATTCTTCGAAGTGCTGATTGTTTAAGAGTTAAGGCAGAAGGAGTTCTTTGTTTATATCGAATTGAACGTACTTTTCTGAGTGTTCCAGATTCCTTCATTTTACGAGAAAAACGACGAACAATATTTATATTGTTTTCGTTCTTATTCTTTGTGACTTCTATAATTATTTTGCTCGTAGGCATAGACTTCAGAATACCATACGGGGTATATAATGCAACCAGTTATTATGTATATTTTAGGATTATATTTACAACAGATCCTCTGGATCGATATGTACTATATATGAAGGAGGGAGAGAGATGAGTTTTTCGAGAAGCAATGTGTCGAGCTCGCCTTTAGTACCACGTGAGGGGAGTGCCCATGTAGATCGATCAATTCTGAGTATTGCGTGTATAGCATGCAAGCGCTTACCTTTGGTAATAACTGACCTGAATAGTTCAAGGGGGTATGAATTAAATAATGTATGAAACATATCATGAGCTTTTTCTACATCTTTTGTATTTCCACTGAAACTGATTTTAATAAGTGTCGAAAAAGGAGGATAGTTGAATTGTTTTCTCAGCTTTAATTCTTCTCTGAAAAAATCAACCATGGTCCTCTCTTGAATATGTGTAAGAATTGATTCATCAGGATTCTTGGTTTGTATACGTACCGAGTTTTTAGAAATTGAGGAAAGAGAAGTAAGAAGTTTGAGAACCCTTTCATTAATTCTAAACCCCGGAATTGAGAACAATGAATCAAATGAGACCACCACACTCTCATCAACTTTCTCATTTATATATGAAAGTGCCATTTCGGTCCCCACAAGTATTCCATTGGTGGATGAATTAAACTCAGAGATAATTTTTTTACCCTGAGTTTTTGTCTTCACAGTTTCACCTTCAATTACAAATACTTTGGCATCACTAAATTCATTCTTGACTTCCTTTAGTACGCTTTCAATTCCAATTCCAAGTGATACGAGATTCCAGCTATCACATTCTTTACATATCACATTTGTTCTCTTAACTGCTCTACATTTATTACATATGAATATGCTTTCTTTTTTGCCTTTATGGGTGATCTTATTTTTCTGATTGAAAAGTGTCATTGGTACCGAGCACGATTCACAAAGTACTGCTGTTCCACAGTCGTTACAGACCGTTATCCCCGCGAGACCTTTCCGGAGTACAAAGAGGAATATTTTCCTATTTTCTTTTAATGCAGTGTGTATAAGTTGAAGTACTTCATCATTTAATGCCGAGAATTTTTTAGATTTTTTTTGTGGTTCGTCTTTAATATTTTTTCTTACATCTATAATAGGATGTTTCAATTGAATAGGTGGTCTAAAATTAAATTGATCTACTTCAGAGAACTCGTTTTGATCATGTCTCCACAGTGTCTCCGTTCGTAAATATGTATCTGCGTATATGAGCTTGGCATTTAAATAGTGAGAATAGATTTCAGCAACGATTCGCATGTCAATATAGGGACGTGTGAATGTTTTATATGTAGATGAACTTTCTCGCTCAACAATGATAGTTCCAATATCATTGCGTGGAACAAAGAGATATGACCCTGTTGCGATAATTACCACAGGGTGTGTTTCATCAATAAGTTTATTATAGACCTCAATTTGTTTTTTATCTGTAAGGGCACCATGAAGCACAAATACATATTGTTCGATCCCTTTGCTAATTATTGGAAGAAAAGTTTGTATGTCATTACTATTTGGAAGACATATAAAAAGCGACTCACCTTTTGCAAATGATTCACGAATATAGGTTTTGTAGTAACTCAATCGTTCCTCATCAGGAGATTGGAATAATAATTTTTCTTGTCGTATAGACGAGGTACTTTTTTCTGAAGCAATATGAGGAAGCGTAAGTTGTGCGTACTTTTTTAGAAAGAGTGTTGGAATGAGGGAACTAAACAGTAAACTTGAATGAGTCGCATAATATTTTTTAAGGTCACGTACGGTGTAAAAGAACTCCTGATTAAACAGAGAAGGCCCAACAATCGAATCAACTTTTTTTAAATTAAACGAGGATGACTTCACATCAGACTTTGCCTTGAGAAGATCTTTAGACTCAGTCACAAATGCGGTCACAAGTTTTTTTCTCACAGGAACAGTCACAATACTTCCCACAGGAATATCTTTTGAACTGAAATAGGTGAGCGTTTCCTTGTGAATCCCCTTAGAATATGGAATTACACTAACTATTTTCATCCCGTAGTGAAAAATGACATCGCTCTTTAAGGAGCATGTATGCCACATATTATTAATTACTTATACAATTTCGACTTACTACAATACATACACTATGATGTTCCCATAATGTCATTTTCTACTACGGGATTCATGCCCTAAGTGTATCACAGGGATATAAAAAAAAGCTCTCTGTGTGAGAGCTTTTTGGGCTTTATTTTTAATGAAAATTAATAAAGCAGACAGTGCTACTTTGATATCATACGTGCGATCAAGAATTGTTGTCCATAGTGTCGTTTTATTCCTCGTGACACCTACATAGAATGAATTCACCAAAGAGTCTTTAAGAATGTATTTTTTCATTCTCATTACACACTGAATGTTATGTCGAGATGCATCACTGGTATACGTGACACCATTTTCAGTCCACTGTATGCACGAGATACCACTCGTATGTAAGTTCGATCCTTTTTTGTGCGGAAATACAACGATAAAGTTAGTAAAGCTTGATTCATATGAATATTGCTTTCTGATAATATATTTTTCTCTCTCTGAGAGCATTCTATATCCCAATTTCTCGAGCACTGCATGTACGTTTGTATTCATGAGATGAGCGTGCACGACTGGAAGAAATTCAATGAGTACATGATTCCTTGGAGTCCACTGGCTCATTTTTTTTCGTGAGACGATACGTTTATCAAGAGACAGAGTGCTTACAGGTGCGATAACGTGTGTTTCTTGAAACCATAAGGCTGTGCTTACTATTCCAATAACAAGAATAATAAAAAATAAAAATAATTCTATCATGTCTTTTGTTTTATATGATCACTATTCTGATTGTATTATACATATATATTAAAATTTGACACTCCTTTTCGGTATGGTAAAATTGTCAAACAAATAACGATTGTAATGAGTATATTTTTTTAGACCCCAGTGAAATAAAAAATCAAAGATTTTTTCTTTTGCATGTAGCAAAAGATTTCACAGGGTGATGATTAAATACTCACTTCACTCGTTTTAATCTATCATGGGACTTTTTTCAAAAAAATTAGGAATAGATTTAGGAACAGCGAACACACTGGTCTATTTACCTGGGAAGGGAATTGTATTGAATGAACCTGCAGTAGTCGCTGTCTCAGAGCAGAAAAATAAAATATTGGCGATTGGGAGTGAAGCAAAGGACATGATTGGGAAAACACCTGACAGTATTATTGCGTATCGTCCCATGAGAGATGGTGTGATCGCTGATTATCGAGTGACAGAAGCAATGCTTCGATATTTTATAAATAAAGCACTTGGACCTTTTAATCTCTTTAAGCCAGATGTGATGATTTCAGTTCCTGCAGGGGTGACTTCGACTGAGCGACGAGCGGTAGTGGAAGCTGCAATAAAAGCAGGAGCAAAGAATGCATACGTGGTAAAAGAGCCAATTCTTGCAGCTATTGGTGCAGGTATTCCCATTTATCAATCACAAGGACATATGGTTGTTGATATTGGAGGAGGAACGATTGATGTTGCGGTGATTTCTCTTGGAGGTATTGTTGCATCTAATTCTGTAAAATGTGCGGGAAATAAAATTGATCAAGCAATTGCCGACTACATAAAGAAAACATTTAATCTGGCAATCGGAGATAAGACAGCAGAGAAAGTTAAAATTAAGATAGGATCTGCAATTCCTATTGAAGATGAACTTACGTATACTATTAAAGGACGTGATTTTATCCAAGGACTCCCTCGTTCAGCGACTATTTCTACAAATGAAATCGCAAAAGCGATTGATAATGAACTTCGACTTATGATTCGAGCAATCAAAGATGTATTAGCGCAATGCCCTCCAGAGTTGTCCTCAGATATTATTGACAATGGAATTATAATGACAGGTGGATCATCTCTACTTAGAAATTTGACTGAGCTTGTGTATCGAAAAATTGGAGTTAAAGCATATCTTGCTGAAGAACCTCTGTATTGTGTTGTAAATGGAACAGGTATAGCACTTGAACATCTAGATACATACAAGAAAGCCTCCTTAAGTAAATAACGAGTATATTCATATATATGAGCTTAAAATCTCACATTACCGATATTACTCACCACGCATATCTCATTGTGGGGGACAGATCTCACATCAAGGAGGAGCTTTTTGATATTATTCGTAGTAATGGGATTACGATAGAAGGCAATCCAGATGTGATGTATAGAAATTTTGAAATATGTACCATCGATGATGCTCGTGAACTAAAATCACTGCAGGTACAAAAAGGAGTTGATGCTGCGGGTACAAAAAAGATTTTAATTATTGATACAGATTTTTTTACACGTGAAGCACAACACGCACTATTAAAAGTTTTTGAAGAGCCAGCTACGGATGTTCATTTTTTTATCCTTATGTCTAGTGCAAATAATATTATCGACACACTTCTGTCTCGATGTAATGTAATCAATGATACTCCTATTCAAAATACTGCGGTCGAAATTGAACGAGCGAAAAAATTTATTGAAGGTGAGAAAGAAGACAGACTTTCAATAGTAAAAGAACTACTAGGGGCTCATGAAAAATATTCCTCTCCGTCAGTACTTAAAGGTGATGCACTTTCATTCTTGAATACTATTGAAATTGCACTGAATAGTGCTTCAGATATGAGAAATACAAAAGAGGATTTTATATCGCTTCAAGAAGTGTGGAAGTGCAGAAAATATATGAATCAACAGGGGTCATCTGTAAAAATGCTTTTAGAACATTTATCTCTTGTGATATAATACTAGGACTATATGGCATACGATTTTATAAATTTTAAAAAAGATCTAGTGAAGGTCGAAGAATGGCTTTCAAAAGAATTATCTCAAATACACACCGGACTTGCGTCTCCGGTTCTTCTTGATCCAGTACTCGTGGAATCATACGGCTCTCATGTTCCTTTAAACAATATTGCATCCATTACTATCGAAGACCCAAAGACACTTCGAGTAATTCCATATGACAATAGTCAGGTTAAAGAAATAGAAAAAGCAATTGGTCTGTTGAATATTGGAGTCTCTTTGTCTGTTGACGGAACAGGAATTAGAATTATTTTTCCTCAACTCACAACTGAACGCAGGACTAGTTTTGTGAAGATAGTTAAGGATAAATTAGAAGATGCACGTATTTCCTTGAGAGGAGAAAGAGAAAAGGTATGGGAAGATATTCAAACTAAACAAAAAAACGGAGAGATTTCTGAGGATGATAAATATAGATCTAAAGATGAATTACAGAAATTAGTCGATGCATCTAATCTAAATCTAGAATCTCTTTATAAGAAAAAAGAAATAGATCTCCTCGAAAAATAATACAATTTCTACCTCTATTATATGTCTATATTTATATTTTTAGTTATTCTGGTTGTGCTTGTGTTAGTTCATGAGTTCGGTCATTTTATTGTTGCCAAGAAATCAGGAATACGAGTAGATGAATTTGGCTTTGGGTTTCCTCCTAAGTTATTTAGTGTAAAAAAAGGTGAAACAGAGTATTCATTTAATGCATTGCCATTTGGTGGATTTGTAAAGATATTTGGAGAAACTCCAGACGAAGAATCACTTACTGGACCAGATCGATCACGAAGTTTTATACACAAACCAAAATATATTCAAGCTGCGGTGTTGTCTGCAGGAATAATTTTTAATTTTGTACTCGCGTGGCTATTGTTGTCGATAGGATTAATAGCTGGTTTGCCATCAACAGTAGGACAAGAACGAGCGGGAGTTGAAGTTACAAATGTGTCACTTATGGTTACAGGAGTATTAGATGAGTCACCAGCTGGATTTTCAGGATTAATTCAAGGTGATAAAATTACTTCAGTAAGTGATCCGACATCATCAATTGATGTACTTACACCAGAAGCCGTCAAGGAATTTGTTTCATCACGGCCCGGTCAAGAGTTGATAGTGACATTTGAAAGAGATGATATATCTCAATCCGTCACACTTCTTCCTCAAATTGGCCTTGTTGAAGAGAGTGTTCCTGCTATTGGTATAGCCATGGATCTTGTGGGAATTTTGAAACTTCCAGTTCATAAAGCACTTATTGAAGGAGCAAAATTAACTGCAACAATAACAAAAGATACAGTAGTATCTCTCTCTCTTTTAATTAGAGATGCGTTCATAGGAGAAGCCGATATCTCAAAAATCTCAGGGCCAGTTGGAATTGTTGGGGTAGTGGGCGACGCAGCCCAGCTTGGGTTTGTATTTCTACTTTCATTGACTGCGATCATTTCAATTAACCTCGCAATCATCAATTTAATCCCATTCCCTGCGCTGGATGGGGGACGACTACTCTTTTTATTAATAGAAAAGATAAAAGGTTCTCCTATTAATCCTTCGATTGCAAACACCTTGAATGCAATAGGATTTTTCTTACTCATCTTACTCATGGTAGTGGTTACCTTTTTTGATATCGGTAAATTATTGTAATCTTTGACAAAATTTGATTTATTTGTTATTATGCAAATATAAGATTTTATCCAAATAAGCCCTGTATTTACTGGCTTGATTTAGATACGATTTACATATAGACCATTTAATTAGTCAGAATAATTGGTGGATGACAATGACATGAATCCACTGTGTATTCAATTGACTTTTTTTACAGTGATGATAAAATCAACATAGTAAATAATCATACAAATTAACTTATGGCAACATTAACTTTTAAACCAAAAAATATAAGCAAAAAAATTATGGGTAACCTAAATGAGAGGGCCTATGATGTTGTGCTAAATCGATTTGGACTCGGAGGTGAGTCTGAGAGAAAGACTTTAGAGTCTATTGGTAATATGTATAGTATTACGCGTGAGCGAGTGCGACAAATAGAAAATGCAGCTCTTATGGCAATAAAGAAATCAGATGCATTTGAGCAAGAAAAGGCTGTGTTTGATGAACTTAAAGAGTTAATGGTTTCTTTGGGTTCTGTGGTTCATGAAGGTGATTTACTAAGTCATATTTCAAAAGATAAATTATCTCAAAACCATATTAATTTCTTTTTAGTATTAGGAGATGAGTTTACACGCCACAAAGATGATGATCATTTTAATGCGCGATGGAGTGTTGATAATGATGTTGATGGACATATACATGACGGACTAAAGAATCTGTACAAATCATTAAACAACGATGACATTATTGCAGAAGCAGATATGATTGATCAATTCCTAGACGAAATCAAGAGTTTAAATCACGAATATAAAAATCAAGAAATTGCTCGACGATGGCTTTTACTTTCAAAAAAAATCAGCAGAAATCCACTCGGTGAATGGGGAAAGGCTACTTCATCTAATATAAAAACAAAAGGTGTGAAAGATTATGCATTTCTTGTGATGCGACAACATGGATCACCAATGCACTTTAGAGAAGTTGCTAAGTCAATTACTGAAGTCTTTAAAAAGAAAACTAATTCAGCAACATGTCATAATGAATTAATAAAAGATGCTCGATTTGTACTCGTGGGACGTGGTACATATGGACTTTCAGAATGGGGGTACCGACATGGAGTGGTAAAGGATGTGCTCAGGGATATTCTAAAAGAAAAAGGTGCACTCTCTAAGGACGATATTATAGAGCTTATGATGAAGGAACGATTTTTGAAGAGAAATACTATTATGGTAAACCTTCAAAATCCAAAATACTTTAAGAAAACAAAAGACGGTCTATATAAAGCAGTATAATTACACTTAATTAAGGAAAAAGAAATGAGTCTCTAAGGGGCTCATTTCTTTTTATACAGTAATACATATGTCAAAAATCATTACAATAATTCTTGTTGCGGCAGTGGGAATTACATTAGGAGCCGTAGCATTAGGGCTTTTTTCTAAGGGCGAGCCCTTTGTGTCACTTAATTCTTTTTTTCCATCAAATAACATAGCCCCTGATACTACTCTCGATGAGGTGTCAGATGAAGATCTACTTGTGGAGGTTGATCAAGATATCGTTGAATGTGGAATAGTTGTCACGTCACCCACACCACATGAGGTAGTAGTTGACCCTGTAATAATTGAAGGACACATTGCCAATGAGAAAAAAAATGTAGCATGTTGGCCCTCATTTGAAGGTATTGCGGGAACCGTTCGAATTGTAGATTTAAATGGTGTCTCAGCTACTGATCGCATCCCAATAGTACTCACAGATGACTCAATAACGACTGAACCTATTGCATTTTCTGTGCAACTTTCATATTCGAATACGGATCAGAATATTCCCGGGTTTTTATTATTTGAGAATACATTTAGTGGAGGATCTACACGAGAATTACTTGAACATCGAATCCCAATCACATTTTAGTATTCTATAGACCTTGAGTAGTGATTTTCTTTTATTCTTATTTATATTACTATTAATCCATATGACAATAGATTTTTTTGTTCTACTAGGTGAAAAAATATTTCCTATACTGATTGCACTTGCTCCACTTGTAGGTGCGGCCCTTTTATTATGGATAGGATTTAAAGTTCGACTACATTATAAAAATGCAAAAGACATTTCAAAAATGAAATGGGTGATGCTGCAGATTAAAATACCGAAAGAAATTCATAAATCTCCTCAAGCAATGGAGCTTGTAATTAACAGTTTTTACCAGACATTTCCCGGTGACTGGTATAAATTATATTGGGTGGGGATGGTACGAGGATGGTTTTCTCTTGAAATAGTGTCTATTGGAGGTAATGTATATTTTATGATGTATATACCAGCGTTTTTCAAAAATCTAATAGAGAGTCAGATATATGCTCAGTATCCACAAGCAGAAATTAATGAAGTAGAAGATTACACAAAGGCATTTCCGGAATATAAAAAGGATGGAACATGGGAAATGTGGGCGGCTGAGTTTGGTCTCACACAGCCTGATCCATATCCAATAAAAACATATATCGACTATGGTTTGGATAAAGCAGTGGGAAGTCTTGAGGAGTTTGAGAGAATCGATCCTATTACACCTATGATGGAGTTCATGGGTCATATTGGTCCAGATGAACAAATATGGATTCAGATTCTTGTTAGAGCAACTATGAAAGAATATCATAAGCCGGGTACATGGAGAGGAACTCGTAAATGGAAAAAATATGGAGAGGATCTTGTTAAAGAGTTGAAAGAGAAAAGTAGACCCAAAAAAGAAGGTGAACAACCACTCCCACTTACTCAAGGGGAGAAAGATAAGATTAGTTCCATAGAAAGAAGTATTTCAAAATTAGGATTCGATACTGGAATTCGGGGTATCTATCTTGCAAAGAAGGGGTCATTTAATGCGGCAAATATCTCAGGACTCATAGGAAGTTTGAGGCAATATGGATCAGCCTCACTTAATGGTTTTGCACCTACAGCTGCCACAGGGTTTAAATTTCCATGGCAGGATATTACGGGTAAACGAACAGAAACACAAAAAAAATTGATGCTTGATGCATACAAAAGAAGATCGTTCTTCTATCCACCTCATAAAAAAACACCATCTGTCCTTAATAGTGAAGAGCTGGCAACAATATATCACTTTCCTGGACAGGTTTCTGAAACGCCTAGTTTCAAGCGAATTGAATTCAAAAAATCTGAGCCACCTGCAAATTTGCCTACATAGTATATAATAGGGAACAATATGAAATCAGACTCATTCGAATCTATGGAAGAAATTCTCATAGATGAGCGAAAATTTAATTTTAATACTTATCGTAATTTAAATACTAAGAAACGTATTATTTTTGGAGGTGCATTATTATTTGTCCTTATTTTTTTATTCGTACTCAGTGCACCACTACAATTTCCTAAAGATTCAACGATTCGTATAGAGAAGGGTTCATCTCTTAATGAAGTATCGCAGCTTCTTGATGATCATAAAATAGTTCGCTCTGGGTCAGTATTTCAATTTTTCGCAATTATATTTGGTGGAGATACACACATCGTTGCAGGAGATTATTTTTTCGAAAAGCGTATAAGTGTCATCAGTGTTGCCCGACGTATTGTGAAAGGAGACTATAATGTTACGTCACTTAAGGTAACTATTCCAGAGGGATTGTCTCGCACTGAAATTGCAGGAATTTATGCTAATGCATTGGATGAATTTGACTCGGAGAAGTTTCTTGAACTCACCGCAGGTGATGAAGGATATTTATTTCCAGATACGTATTTCTATCTTCCATCAGCCACATCAAAGGATGTGGTGAAACAAATGAAAGATACTTTTGATAATAAAATATCATCAATTCAGAGTGAAATAGATGAATTCGGTGAAGAGTTGAGTGATGTCATTACAATGGCGTCAATTATAGAACGAGAAGCCAATAGGAGTGATGAACGAAGAATTATCTCAGGAATACTATGGAAACGAATAGATATAGGTCTTGCACTCCAAGTTGATGCGACATTTTTATTTATCAACGGAAAGGGCAGTGCTGAATTAACCCTCAGTGACTTACAGACGGATTCACCGTATAATACATATACAAATAAAGGGCTACCGCCAGGACCCATCGGAAATCCAGGGCTAGACTCTATAAAGGCTGCAATTAGTCCTGAGACATCTCCATATCTCTATTATTTACATGGAAATGATGGAGTAGCTCGTTATGGAAAAACATTTGAAGAACATAAGAAAAACAAGCAAAAATATTTATAACAATAATGAAGCACAGCGGGATATATTTTCAGACCCCAGTGAAATGATTTTCTTTTAAGAGAAGAAAATTAATCTGTCTTATGCAGATTATTTCACAGGGTGATGATTTTCAAATTCACTCCGCTCATAAGAAAATAAATCATGAAAAGACACAATTTAGCTTTTTTAGATATTGAGACAACTGGATTAGATCCAGAAAAGCATGAGATAATAGAAATTGGCGTGGTGGTTGTTCGACAGGCTTTAAATCCGGATGGATCTCCTTCTTTAGAGGTAATTGATGAATTAGAATATAAAGTAAAACCTGAGCGTATTCAAGATGCTGATCCCCGGGCACTTCGTGTAAATGGATATAATCCATCTGACTGGGTATTTGCATATACTTTGGAAGAGGCTATGAAGGCACTCTCAGAGAAAACTAAGGATGCTATATTTGTTGCACATAATGTTACCTTCGACTACTCATTTATAGAGCGCGCATTCAGAACTACAGGTGTAGAAAATAAGATGCATTATCACAAGATGGATACTATTTCTATTGCATTTGCCCTACTTCACAAGAAGGATGATATTGAGAGATTTTCATTGCAAAAGTTAACTCAGTATTTTGGAGTGGAGAATAAGAAATCCCACACTGCACTCTCTGACGCACGTGCCACCTATGAAGTCTATAAAAAACTTATGAGTCTTTAAGATTACTGCTATCTAAAGAGATAACTTTAAAGTTATCTCTTTTTTATATATAGTTAGAGTTATATATGTTTAATATAAAATCGAAAAAAAATCTGCCTGCCTCCCGCCAGGGGCGAGGCTCGTATCAGACGGCAGATAGGAAAACTGTATTTGTAGGGCTCTCAGGAGGGGTGGATTCTTCAGTATCGGCTGCATTATTGAAAAAACAAGGCTATGAGGTCGTTGGTGTTTTTATTCGCGTATGGCAGCCAGATTTCCTTCAAGTTGATCTACAGAGGAGAATAGGGTGCACATGGCGAGATGACAGACGTGATGCGATCAGAGTTGCGGCACACTTGGATATTCCGTTCCTGGAATTTGATTTTGAGGATATTTATAAAAAAGAAGTTGCTGACTATATGATAGATGAGTACTCAAAGGGGAATACTCCTAATCCAGACGTGATGTGTAATAAGCATGTAAAATTTGGAGCATTTTATGATAAGGCCCTTTCAATGGGAGCTGATTATGTTGCGACGGGACATTATGCAAGAAACAAAATTACTAAAGAGGGAAATTTACTTTTGACAGGTCGGGATCCTAAAAAAGATCAGAGCTATTTTCTGTGGACACTTTCTCAAGATCAACTTCCACATATTATATTTCCCATTGGTGACATAGAGAAAGATCATGTTCGAAAATTGGCAGAAAAATTTGAATTGCCGACGTACAAGAAAAAAGATAGCCAGGGGGTGTGTTTTCTTGGAAAGCTAGATATGAAAGATTTTCTCAAACACTATATCAAGGAAAAAAGGGGAGATGTATTGAATGAACATGGCGAAATTATTGGGTATCACACAGGAGTATTGTTTTATACATTAGGGGAGCGACATGGGTTTACCATTATCAAAAAAGGAACGAATGATAAGCCGCTTTATATTATAGCTAAGGATATGCATGCAAATACATTAACTGTATCTGAGAATAAATTACTACATAAAAACAAATCAACTGATAATATAGTTTCTCTTATAGATGTAAATTGGATAGTAAATTATATTCCACAGATTAATAAGGAATACAGTGGTCGAATTCGCCACTTAGGAAAAATGATTCCCTGCGAAATAAAAACTATAAATGATACTACTGTGTCGGTAGAGTTTAAAGAGCCAACAATCGTGTCCCCAGGACAATCTCTCGTGCTCTATGACGGAGAGGTGTGTCTTGGAGGGGGGATTATTGAATAAACTCAATATTTGACCATAGTAAGTATTGGTGGTATACTATTGCCAGATATTTTATTCCTATTTCACAAGGGTATAGTTTGTGATAATGTCCTTTAAAATTTAATTAATGGTAGAAGATGACATACTTCAGCTTGAGAAAATAATGTATTCACTGTTATCAGATTTAAAATTAGAGGGGTTTTATAAATCCTTTGAACTTCTCGAAGATGTTTCTCCTGATAAATGTTTGATCTCTCGGCGCTATAAACTTATGCGTAGTGATTATATTGTGTTATTAGATATTACAGTACCAAAGCATTGGGAAACTAATGGTGTAATTTCATCACAAAAAATACGAGTTGATGACACATCTGTGCGATATCAAATATTTTTGAGTCCAGACATTATGTGTCGATTGAAAATTGAAAAAATAACGTATATTCTTAAAGATCGGATAGTTGGATTTATGCAATCAGAAAAATTATACATACGACCAACACTAGTCCTTAGAAAAAGAAATGAATTTAGAGCATTGGTGAGAAAAATATCTGGATGTTTTCAAGATATGATTGATGATGGTGTTATTATTTCATTCGAAAAAAAAATTTCAGGTGAAGAAAATTCTAGAAAATTATATGTGAAGGTTTATTCTGAAAAAAGAATAAGATTTAAATTTGAATTCAGACTGGATAGAAAGTTAAGAGAACATGACATCAGAAATATACCACGACGAGATAGAAAATACGACGCTCTAATATTCTTGTGTCTAGGGTATGACAAAGATACGTTGAAACAAATTATAGTTCAAAAAAATCATCATGTGAATATGGATTTTTGTTGGAGGATGAGGTTGTTAAGATAATTAATGAAATCGAATCTGTATTTTTTGCAGCAAAGGCATCAACATTTAAAGATGCCAAGGGGATTGATATTGAAATACTTCATTTAGATAATAGAATGAACAAGCATGTAGTTCCTTTGCAAATAAAATCTCATGAGACATACCAAGAAGTTCATAAGGAAAAGTATCCTACTGTTCCTTCTTTAGTGGTAAAGCAATTTTATTCTTTTGATAAAATAAAAAAATCTACAGAAAGAATCATGGATGCCTTTATTAATCGGCAAGAAGTGTTACACCTCTAAAATTAAATTTTCTACTTCATACTCAAAAGCCTTCACATATGTGAAGGCTTTTTTATTTTCTTAAAGATTTGGTACAATGATTTCATATACATTAATCAATTGCATGATATATGGAGGCATTTTTAGATTTTCAAACATTTGAGTTTATTTTTAAGCTTTTCGTGGCAATGCTATTTGGTATGTCAATTGGATTAGAGCGACTCTTTGCTCATAAGACTGCGGGAATGAGAACGTATGCACTTGTATCAATGGGAGCAGCACTCTTTGTTATTGTGTCTCAAATTGTAAGTGCGCAGTACATAGACATTACAAATTTTGATCCACTTCGTATCGCAAGTCAGGTAATTGTCGGAGTAGGATTTCTTGGAGCAGGACTTATATTTTTTAAAGATGAGAAAGTTAGTGGACTCACTAGTGCGAGTGGATTGTGGGTGTCAGCAGGAATTGGTATATCAGTAGGGTTTGGTCTCTATTTACTTGCGCTCATTGCGACACTTCTCACATTATTTATATTTGTAGTATTATGGGCCATTGAACATCGTCTGAGAAAAACGAAACGATTTCTTGAAGATAATCCTAATGAATAGAGCTGTATAATGGACTCAAAGACCATACGAAAAAAATTTCTAGATTTTTTTGAATCACGAGGGCACGCAATTGTTCCCTCATCTTCTCTTATACCCGAAAATGACCCATCGGTACTTTTTACGACTGCAGGAATGCAACAGTTCAAGCCATACTATAGTGGAGTTAAAAAAGCTAAAAGTGATTTTGGTACGAGTAATACCACGTCAGTTCAAAAAAGTATTCGAACATCAGATATAGAGGAAGTTGGAGATGATACCCATCTGTCATTTTTTGAGATGCTTGGAAACTTTTCTTTTGGAGGATATTTTAAAAAAGAGGCAATTGAGCTCGCGCATGAATTTATAACAAAGGAACTTGAATTGGAAATTGATTATGTATCTGTATATGAAGGTGACTCGGATATTCCTGGAGATACTGAATCAGAGAATATTTGGAACGCAATTGATTCTTCTCTTATCGTTAAGAAATTTGGGAAAGAAGATAATTTTTGGGGTCCTACAGGCAATGAGGGTCCATGTGGTCCCACAACAGAGATTTATGTGAATGGAGTGGAAATATGGAATATAGTGTTCAATGAATATTATTGTAATGCTAATGGATCCAAGTCGCCACTTAAACAAAAAGGAGTAGATACTGGAATGGGACTAGAGAGATTATTGACAATGCTCCAAAAGAAAGAAAATGTATTTGAGACTGACGTATTTGAAACACTTATGAAGGACATTGAAGAAAAAGTTTCATCTGAATCCAAAGTAGGAAATAATCGTATAATTCGAATTATTGCTGATCACATAAAGACAAGTATCTTTTTATTGTCTGATGGAGTGCTACCGTCAAATAGTGAGAGAGGATATATCTTGCGGCGTTTATTACGTCGCGCAGTTCGCTACATGGAAAGTCTAGGAGTACTTGACTCTTTGTCTGTATTTTTTGATTCAGTACAGGCTATATACGGAGATATATATCCTATAAGTGATGAGATGCGCAGCACTATAATCTCAGAAATAAAAAAGGAAGAAGATAAATTCAAAAAAACACTCGCCCAAGGATTGAAACAATTTGATAAAGGAGAAAGAGATCCATTTGTACTTTTTACGACCTATGGATTTCCACTAGAGATGACACAAGAATTAGCTCTAGAAAAAGGAGAAAAAATTAACGAAGAAGATTTTTTTGAAAAGATGCGTGCGCATCAGGAGCGATCTCGCTCTAGTGCAGCAGGAAAGTTCAAAGGAGGACTTGCAGGCCATAGTGAAATGGAAATAAAATATCACACAGCCACACACATGCTTCATCAGGCGTTGCGTGAAGTGCTTGGTAATCATGTAGTTCAAAAGGGAAGTAATATTACGACCGAACGATTACGATTCGATTTTTCACACCATGAGAAAATGACCGATGATGAAAAAAAGAAAGTGGAGGAGCTTATTAATGAAAAAATTAAAGAATCACTACCTGTGACATGTACATCTGTAGTATTAGATGAAGCGAAAGACATGGGAGCACTTGGAGTATTTGAGGATAAATATGAAGACAAAGTAGATGTGTACACCATAGGGGATCAAGATGCAGTTTTCAGTATAGAGATTTGCGGTGGACCCCATGTAACGTCCACGTCTGAGCTAGGAACATTTAGGATAAAGAAAGAAGAGTCGGCGTCTGCAGGAGTTCGTCGAATAAAGGCAGTACTTGAATAACACTATCTGGTATAATAAATACCGTATATGTTTGGGCGAAAGAAAAAAGAAATACATGAAATTGTTGCAATCTTTGACATAGGAAGTGCAAGTATTGGAGGCGCTCTTGTTGCAGTCCCTAAAGGTGGAAAATTAAAAAAGAAAGCTCGAGTACTGTATTCTATTAGATACCCAGTCTCATTTCAGGAGGATCTACATCATGAGAGATTTACTACACTCATGCTTGATGCAATTGGCGTTGTAGCTGCAAAATTAAATGATGCAGACACAGGATACCCAACACGAGCATATTGTTTTCTTGCATCTCCGTGGTATACATCTCAAACTCGAGTAGTCACCTACAGTAAAGATATTGAATTCTCCTATACAGAATCACTTGCACAAAAGCTGATTGCTGATGATTTGAAAAATTTTGAATCATCACATTTTAAGAAATATAATCAAAAGGGAAATGAAATACGTGTGATTGAGAGTAAGAATATTCATGTGAAGTTAAATGGATATTCAACAAACTCACCTATAGGTAAGAAGGCACATGACGCCGAACTGACACTTTTTATAAGTATGAGTCCAGAATCAATTCTCCAGTCTATTGAGCACAAAATAAACAGTAGTCTCCCGGTTCCCACTATTTCATTTTCGTCATTTCTCTTTTCTTCTTATGAAGTAGCGCGTAGTATCCATTCACATCAAAAAGATTTTATACTGATTGATGTAGGAGGAGAAATAACAGATGTGTCAGTAATTAAGGATGATATATTAATTGAGTCTTCAACATTCCCATCTGGTAAAAATGTGCTTGTGCGACGAATAGCTACACATCTACAATTATCTAAAGAGGAAGCATTGTCACTGTTATGTATGTACTTATCTGGTCATGTGGAAAAAATACTCCGCAAGAAAATTGATGCTATTTTGGATAATGCACAAGATGATTGGGTAGGCCACTTTAGAACTACATTAGAGAAAATGTCTCAGTTGACCTCGTTGCCTCATGTTGTTTTTATTACAGCTGATGAAGATATTACACAATGGTATGTGGGTGCGATTCAAAGCGAACAGTTTAATCAGTATATGCTTACAGAAAAGAAATTTACTGTAATTGCACTTGAATCCAAGGCATTACATGGATTTCTCAAGTTTGGCTATAAAGTAGAGAGAGATTCTTTTTTGTTACTTGAGACTATTTATGCGAGTAAACTATATTCATAATGGGTGAATATAGTATACTTCTATGGTATTACTATATATATGGCAAAAAAAATACAAGATATAAAAAAATCAGATAGAAGTAGAAAAGTAGCAACAACTACGGTTTCTGCCCGTGGCAAAGGTACTGTCCGTGCTAATGGGCCTGTGCGCGGTAGTGTGCCTGTGCGCGGTAGTGTAAAAAAAACTACACCATCTCAAATTAGGCCGCGAGTAATAAAACCTACACGAAAGACTGTCAAAAAAAGAAAGGTGTCTGCAGATAGCTATAGTCCAGCTGGAGTAGCTCAAGGGCCTAAAATTGCATTGTGGTTTATTGCATTTGTGTCAGTAGTAATTCTTTTCTTTGCATTGTCTCTTTTGTTTAGTGGTGCTCGAGTAACGATCACTCCAACGATGGGTACATTTGTATTAGAAGATAGCTTCACTGCTACTAAAAATGATTCATCTGAAGGATTATCGTTTCAGATTATGGCGGTTACAGGAGAAGAAATCAAAATTGTGACAGCAACTGTTGAAGTTGAAGTTGAACGAAGGTCTACAGGGAAAGTGATAATCTTTAATGAGTATAGCTCAAAGAATCAGCGACTATTGGTTGATACACGCCTTGAATCAGCAGATGGTAAAATATATAAAACAGATTCTCCAACCACTGTACCGGGTGCGACTATTGTTGATGGTGAAACGATTCCTGGATCGGTTATTGTGACGGTACGTGCTGAAGAGCCAGGAGAGGAATTTGATACAGATCTCACAGATTTCACTGTGTTCGGATTTAAAGGAACACCTAAATTTGATAAATTCTATGCACGTTCTCAAACAGAGATAACAGGAGGATTAACAGGTAAGAGATATAGACTGACAGAAGAGGAGGCAAATAAGGCTAAAGAATCTGTACGCTCAAATTTACAAGCAACATTACTGAAAAACATTTCAGCACAAGTTCCATCAGGGTTCACATTTTGGGATGACACTATATATGTAACAAAGAATGAAACTTCATTCTTTGAATCAGAAGACACGCTTGTATCAGTGAAGGAAGAGGGAACATTGTATGCATTTATCTTCGACAAAAAGGAACTCGCCGACAGTGTTGCTGAGCGAGTCGTAAGTCAATTTGATGGAAGCGACGTTTCAATTTCAAATAGCGATGAACTTGTATTTGTACTTGAGGACAAGGAATTTATCTTACCTGAACAAGTAGAAGAGATAATGTTTACATTGTCAGGACAGGCACGTATAGTATGGGATGTAGATCAAGAAAAACTTATAGGTGAATTGCAAGGAGTACATAAGAGACGATTTGAATCTATATTATCTGAATATAACAATATAGATAGAGCAGAAGTAGTAATAAAACCATTTTGGAAAAAAACATTTCCAGAAAAATCTAAAGATATAAAAATTATTAATACAGAAAAAATTGATAACTAATAGATTTGGTTCTGTATATGCTATTTGTTACAATTAATCGACTATATAATGAAAAGAAGAGATGAGAAAAAAAAAGAAATAATCGAAACTGTTTCAGGGACTGTAACAGAGGCGTTGCCTAATACTCAATTTAGAGTTGAACTTGATAATGAGAAAATTATCTTGGCATATTTGGCAGGGAAAATGAGAAAATTCAGGATTAAGGTTTTGATTGGAGATAGAGTAGAAATGGTTCTTAGTCCTGATGGAGATAAAGGGAGAATTGTAAAGAGGACATAGAGGAATTACTCTTTTGTATATAAGGTATTTATTCACTTAATATACTTTACAAAAAGTATTATTTTTTTTATAATGGTACAACTTGCGCGCTGCGCTCGTTTTTAGTTGGAAAAGCAATAAATAAGCTTGTAAATAAACATTATTTTACAATATGAAAGTAAAAGCATCTGTTAAGAAAATATGCGTAAATTGCAAAATAGTTAAGCGAAAGGGTCATCTTCGTGTTATTTGCAATAATCCAAAGCATAAACAGAAGCAATAGAGAAATGCATCGTATCACCCAATTATGAGAATTTTAGGAATTAATATATCAAATGATAAGCAACTTGAGATTTCACTCTCGGCGCTTTTTGGTATAGGACGTCCACGTGCATTAAAAATACTAGAGAAAGTACACATTGACCCACGTACTACAGCAGGCGAGTTAACTACAGATCAGGAAGCTCAAATAAAAAAAGAAATAGAGTCATATACTATAGAAGGAAACTTGAATCGAGAGATTTCTTCAAATATTAAACGACTCAAAGATATTAATAGTTATAGGGGTAGTCGACATATGAAAAATCTTCCGACACGAGGACAACGAACAAAGGTTAATTCACGAACAGTTCGAGGGAATGTACGAAAGACTATGGGTTCAGGAAGACGAAAGGTTGAGAAGACATAAAATATTTATTTTAAAATAGTATGGGTAAAAAACGTATTGTAAAAAAAGAAGGAGGATCAGTTAACCGAGAGCTCAAGGCTCGGTCACTTTCTCGTTCATCAAAGAGAAAACTTAGTTCAGCTACGCTTTATGTTCAAGCAACATTTAATAATACAAAAGCTGTACTTACAGACAAATCAGGAAATGCAGTGTTTTGGTCTTCATCTGGGGCACTTGGCTTTAAAGGAGCAAAAAAAGGTACACCATTTGCTGCATCAAAAATTGGTGATCTCATAGGTGAAAAGGCTCATTCTATGGGAGTAAAAGAAGCTGATGTAGTAGTAAAAGGAATAGGATCAGGTCGTGAACCTACTATTCGAGCATTCATGGCACACGGAATAGAACTAACCATGATTAAAGACAGGACACCAGTACCACATAATGGACCGCGTCCTAAAAAACCACGAAGAGTATAATTTTTTTAATAGTGTAAACAGGTCATATGATTAATAAGGCAAAATATAAAATATGTAGACGGTTGGGAGCTGGTGTATTTGAGAAATGCCAGACTCAAAAATTCGCGCTTTCAGAGGGAAGGCATGCGAAGGTTCGAGGTACCAAAAGACGAAAAATGATTTCGGAATATGGAACTCAGTTAATTGAGAAACAGAAAGTTCGATTTAGTTACGGAGTGTCTGAGAAGCAATTCTCTAACTATGTAAAGAAAGCTTCTGAAAAAAAGGGATTTAACTCATCTGACTCTCTTTATGAATTTCTTGAGTCGCGTTTTGATAATACAATTTACCGACTCGGTATTGCACACACACGTCGTCTTGCACGACAGATGGTTGCCCACGGGCATTTTCTTGTGAATGGTACCAGATTGAAAATTCCATCATATCAAGTAAAGAATGGAGACATTATAACTGTTCGAGAAGGAAGCAAAAAAAGTGTACTTTTCACCAATTTAGCTAAGAAGCTAAAGGATTTTGTAGTTCCTGCATGGCTTGGATTTGATGCAAATAAAGTTGAGGGGAAAATCACAGGAGTACCAAAGAATGATCAATCCTTTTTGGACTTTAGTTCAGTTATGGAGTTCTACAGTCGATAATCACATTCATTTTATAATTACTATTAATTATTATTCAAAATAAAAATAATTATGTCAGAATACAACATACTATTACCATCTAAGCCTCGAATTGTTCTTGAAGAAGATACAAAGGGAGTCTATGAAATAGATAATTTATATCCTGGATATGGTCATACACTCGGAAATTCACTTCGACGCATTATCCTTTCATCACTTCCGGGTGCTGCAATAACATCTCTAAAGATTGATGGCGTAAGTCATGAATTTTCGGTAATTGATGGCGTGAAAGAGGATGTGATAACTATTCTTCTTAATCTTAAAAAGGTTCGATTTAAAATGCTTACAGATGAGCCCCAAAAGGTAACAATATCAGTTAAAGGACCACACAAGGTAACTGCAGCGGATATTACATCAGGAGGACAAGTTGAAGTACTCAATAAAGACCTCTTTATTGCAGACGTAACTGACAAAAACACAAATTTGAATATTGAAATGACTGTAGAAAAAGGCCTTGGGTTTGTATCTAAAGAAGTACTACAGAAAGAAAAGGTTGAAGTGGGTGAAATCGCAGTTGATGCAATTTTTTCTCCCGTACAGAGAGTAAGTTATGAGGTAGAAAATATGAGAGTGGGAGATAAAACAAACCACAATAGACTTCGAATATCTATTGATACTGATGGAACAATCACACCACGTGAAGCACTTGAGAAGTCGATTGAAATAATGATAACTCAACTTCAAGCTATATTTGATTTTAAAGGCATAGATGAGATTCATGAAGAAGCAGAAAAAATGAAAGAAAAAGCTGAGACCGAGGAGCCTGTAGAAGAGAAAGTTGAAGAAAAAGAAGATGACTTCACAGATGTAATGAAGACACGAATAGACACTCTTGATTTTTCATCTCGTACAGCGAATGCACTAGATGAAGCAAATATAAGAACAGTAGGTGGACTTGCTCGAAAGAGTGCAAAAGATTTGCTTGAGTTGAAAGGTTTAGGAGAAAAAGGTATAAAGGAGATCAAGAAAGCACTTGGCAATTTTGGTATTACTCTCAAAGAATAACGTAAGAATATAGATTGATATATGAGACATCATAATAAAAATAGAAAATTTGGTAGAAAACGTAAAGTAAGAAATGCACTTTTGCGGTCTCTTGCATTGTCTATTATTCGATATGGAAGAATAAAGACAACAGAGGCTAAAGCAAAAGAATTGCGTCCGTATATAGAGAAACTAATTACATTAGGAAAGACTAATACACTGAGTTCAAGAAGGATAGCAGTTGCACGACTTATGAATCAAAAAAGTGAAGCAAAGAAATTATTTGAGGATGTTGCACCAAAGTACATGGACAGAAATGGTGGATACACACGGATATTAAAATTACCACGTCGACAGGGTGATGCGAGTAAGATGGCACTTATTGAATTTGTATAGCGCTTGTGCTACACTGCCTTCACTAGATAATAGATACACATACACACATGGAACATACATTAGATGCAAATGGAAAATCACTTGGAAGGACTGCAACTCAGGCAGCGGTATTGTTGATGGGGAAAGACAGACCTGATTTTGAGAAAAATAAAGTCTCAGGAAATAAAGTGCATATAACAAATACTTCAAAGGCGAGCATTAACCCTAAAAAACTTAAGAGCGTTGAATATGTGAGATATTCCGGTTATCCGGGAGGTCAAAAATTTGAAACTATGGAAAAGGTAATCGAAAAGAAGGGGTATTCTGAAGTTTTTAGAAAAGCAGTATACGGAATGCTTCCCGCTAATAGATTACGGGCATTATTGATGAAAAACCTTATAATATCTGAATAAAATATATGGAAGTAACAGAAACAACAGTAACAACTGAAACATCAAAAACTAAAGGTCTAATTGATTTGGAATTAAAAAACACAGATCGGTATACTGAAGCAGTGGGAAGAAGAAAAACATCTACTGCGCGCGTTCGACTTACTCCAGCGAGCAAGAGTTCATTTATGGTGAATGATAAAGACGCGTCTGAGTATTTTGTAACAGAGGAATTACTAAAAACCGTTAACGATCCATTTCTAAAAACAAAATTGGATTCTAAATTTAGTATAACTGTACATGTGATGAGTGGAGGTATTCACTCTCAGGCAGAGGCAGTTCGTCATGGAATTTCACGTGTCTTAGCTGGTTTTGATGAAGAGTTACGTTCAAGACTTAAAAAACTTGGATATTTAAAGAGAGATCCTCGAATGAAAGAAAGAAGAAAATTTGGATTGAAGAAGGCGAGAAAGGCTCCGCAATGGTCTAAACGTTAAAGTATAGAGATTAAAAACGGAGCAACATGCTCTGTTTTTTCTTGTCCTGTTATTTGTGATATAATCAAGGACACTTTATATTCTATAATCTCGTAAAATCACCAGAAAAATTTATTTCAATACGTACTATATGCCAAAAAAGAAATCAAAACTTGACAAAGACCATAAAAGTGACGATAATGATGTGGTAGACATTGAACTTGAAGATGTGGAGGAGCACATAGGCTCCAAGCTCGCAGATGTAAAACAAAAATTGTTACTTTGTAAAAATGAGCGACAAGAATATTTAGATGGATGGCAAAGAGAGCGTGCAGAATTTGCGAACTATAAAATAGCTCAAGAAAAGGCACGTGGAGAAGTATCCAAATATATTACGGAAGATGTCTTACTTAAATTTCTTCCAGTACTAGATAGTTTTGATATGGCATTTTCAAATAAGGAGGCATGGGAGCGTGTAGATAAAAACTGGAGGATTGGAGTAGAGCATATCTATAGTCAAATGTTTTCAATATTTGAGCAAAGTGGAATTTTAAAGATTGATGAGATAGATGTAGACTTTGATCCAATATATCATCAATCAGTTGAAACAATTGATACAAAAAATAAAGAAGATGACGGAAAGATACTATCAATTGAAAGTGTCGGATATATCATAAAGAGTGCAGGCGATACGGATGAGAGAGTGCTTCGTCCAGCTCGAGTTAAAGTTTTTTCATACAAGAAATAGTAATTAAAGAGTAATACTAATAGAAATATTAGTATTACTCTATAAAAATAATATGTCAAAAATAATAGGAATAGATTTAGGTACAACAAATTCAGCAGTTTCCATCATCGAAGGTGGACAACCAAAAATTATAGAGAATAAAGAAGGTGCACGAACAACACCTTCTGTTGTTGCGCTCGCAAAAACGAATGAGCGACTCGTGGGAATGCTTGCAAAGCGCCAGGCAGTGACAAATCCCGAGAATACTATTTCTGGGATAAAGCGAATGATGGGTCATAATTTTGACGATAAGGAGGTACAGAAAGATATAGAATCCAGTCCATTTGAAACTCGAAAGGGTGAGAAAGGTGGCGTTGAAGTAAAAATGGGTGATACATTCTATCGACCAGAAGAAATATCCGCAATGATTCTTAGTAAACTAAAAGCTGACGCAGAAGAAAAAATTGGTGAAAAAGTAACAGAGGCCGTTATTACTGTTCCTGCATACTTTAATGATGCTCAGCGTCAAGCAACTAAAGATGCTGGGAAAATCGCTGGGCTTGAGGTGAAGAGAATAATTAATGAGCCTACTGCAGCAGCACTTGCATACGGATTTAATAAAAAGAATGATGAGAAGATCGTAATCTACGACCTGGGTGGAGGTACATTTGATGTATCTGTACTTGAGGTGAGTAACGATGTGATTGAGGTAAAAGCAACAAGTGGTGATTCTCACACAGGTGGAGAGGATTTTGACAAAAAAATAATGGGATGGATTGTGGATGAATACAAAAAGGAGAGCGGAATTGATGTTTCAAAAGACCCATTGGCATTACAGCGACTAAAGGAAGCGGCAGAAAAGGCAAAGCACGAGCTTTCATCAACCCTTGAGACTGAAATTAATATTCCTTTTATTACATCTGATAGCTCAGGTCCTCGACACCTACTTATGAAATTAAGCAGAAGTAAACTTGAGGAACTCGTTCAGGAATTTATTGAATATACGATTGAGATTACCAAGAAAACAATCGCTGATTCTTCATTTGATAAAACAGACATAAATGAAATCATACTTGTGGGAGGACAAACTCGAATGCCAGCAATTGTAGAAGCAGTGAAGGAATTTTTTGGAAAGGAACCTAATCTTACTATTAACCCAGATGAGGTTGTTGCCTCAGGTGCAGCAATTCAGGCTGGAGTATTGCAAGGTGATGTAAAAGATGTACTACTTCTTGATGTAATCCCGCTTTCACTTAGTATAGAGACACTTGGAGGAGTTGCAACTAAATTGATAGAAAAAAACACAACAATACCAGCATCAAAGTCTCAGGTATTTTCTACTGCAGCAGATAATCAAACATCAGTTGAAATTAATATTGTACAAGGAGAACGACCAATGGCAGCTGATAATAAGAGCCTTGGAAGGTTTATTTTGGAAGGTGTTCCACCATCAAGCAGGGGCGTGCCTCAAATTGAGGTCTCATTTGATGTTGATGCAAATGGAATTCTAAATGTGAAAGCACTCGATAAGGCAAGTGGCAAAGAGCAATCAATTAGAATTGAAGCAAGTTCTGGTCTCTCTGATGAAGATATAAAAAAAATGACATCAGATGCAGAAGTGCATGCAGAAGAGGATAAAAAGAAAAAAGAAGATGTGGAGGTTAAAAATCTTGCACATACAATGGTATTTACTGCTGAAAAGGCTTTGAAGGATGCAGGAGAAGGAATAGATGAAGAGATTAAAAAAACTGTTCAAGAGAAGATTGATTCACTTAAAAAAGTGAGCGAAGGAGACGATATAGACGCAATCAAGAAATCTTCAGAGGAACTCTCAACTGAAATGCAAAAAATTGGTGATGCGATGGCAAAAGCACCCTCCTCTGCAAAAGCTACGGAGGACAGGAATGCATCAGAAGCCCCTAATGAACCTGCAGACTCAAAAGAAGAAGCTACAGATACTACAGAATCTACCGATGAGAATAAGGAAAATAATTCATAATATATTATATGTCTAAAGACTATTACCAAATACTTGGAGTTTCAAAGGAATCTACCAAAGATCAAATAAAGAAAGCCTTTCATAAGCTTGCCCACAAATATCATCCAGATAAAAAAGGTGGGAATGAAGCAAAATTTAAGGAAGTAAATGAGGCATATCAAGTGCTCTCTGACGAAAGAAAACGCTCAGAATATGATTCATATGGGCGAGTGTTTTCTGGTGCAGGTGGCGGTGGTGCAGGGTATAGTGATTTTTCTCAGGCACAACAGGCAGGTTTTGATTTTGGGAATTTAAATGATATCTTCAGTCAATTTTTTACGGGTGGAATGGCAGGTGCTCAACGCGCACCTCGCGGAAGGGATATTTCCACTGAATTACATATTTCATTTGAAGAATCTATATTCGGTATTGAAAGAAAAATTTTAGTGAATAAAATGTCTGAATGTAAGATATGTGAGAATACAGGAGGAAAACCAGGCACTAAAATGGAGACATGTACGAGATGTAATGGACAGGGTCAGGTTCACGAAACCAAGCAATCGATGCTGGGGACATTCTCAAGTGTTCGTATATGTGAGACTTGTGTTGGATCAGGAAAGGTCCCACATGAAAAATGTGTTTCCTGTAAGGGAGCAGGTATTCTAAAGGATCAACACGAAATAAATGTGGCTATTCCTGCTGGTATTCAAAATGGCGAGATGATACGGTTGTTAGGTTTTGGAGAAGCTGTGTCTAAAGGGACATCTGGTGATCTCTATATTAAAATAAATGTGGCACCCCATGCAACATTTAAAAGAAATGGACTAAATTTAACTATGGATTTGAATATTAAACTTTCGGATGCATTATTAGGTACCACGTACACAATAGCTACATTAGATGGAGACATTGAGCTTCCAATTCCAGTAGGAGTTTCCGCACATGAAGTACTTCGAGTAGCAGGGAAGGGTGTTCCAAAGGGCAGCGGTCAGAGAGGTGATCTATTAGTGAAAATAAATATTTCATTACCTAAAAAATTGACTAATAAATCTAAAGAACTCATTGAAGAATTAAAAAAGGAAGGAGTATAGACGAGATTGTATACTAATTCGAGCTTCACAGTATCTATATAAAAAAAACCGCCATAAGGGCGGTTTATTTATTGGGACAAGATTTTACATCCTCCCAATATACTATTGTTGTTTCTTTTTTAAATCCATTTGGTCCTCCGTTCCATATGCGAGCAATATCCTCTTGAGTAGCTATTCTTTTAAGCCTGACAAAAGTTGCATATCTCTCTATGTATACGTAAAAAAGCTTTATGGAGAGTTCGCGATTGCCTTTTGCATCTATTGAACGATAATTGGTGCCAAGTGTTTGATTTACGTCAATAATCACATCATTGGTAATTTGCAGATATCCATATGCAGTATCAATGCCATTCAAGATGCTATCAAATTCTGTGAGATCACCCATTGCATTATCATTGTGTCTGGATTCCTTGCATGCGATTGCCTCAATAAGCTCGTCCATATTTTTAAATGGATTTTTAGGATCATCAATAGATGTGCTCATGCTAATAGCGTGATCATCTCTTGAAGTACTCAAAAAGATACCTATAAACAATAAAAGACTTAGAAACTTTTTCATATATTCAGTTTTCGTGGAACTAACTTTTTTATATATTACCATGTTATAGTTAATATGTCGATGATTGACTGTATGTCTTATATATGTCATTATTAGACAAATAGTTTAAATATGAACCTTAAAAATTGAACACATGAACAGTTATGGACATATTCGAAGTGTATCTATTGTAGTAATTGTATTGTTTCAATTACTTACTAGTAATGCATATGCCAATAGTGGTGACACCATTGCGACATATACAAGTGATAGTGTGACCTTTGTCTACATTATCGCTGATACTGATAATTCCTTTATCAAGAAACTAATTGAGAGGTCTGAGGTATTAAGTATAAATATAATGAAGCAAGAGACGCACATTAGAACTAATGGAATACAGATCTCCGCTAAATATAATTCATTTACTGAAGAGGAAATGCGTTTAAATTCCACAATGAGTGAATTGGTACATAAACTTGATTCTGTAAAAGCAAGAAAAATTGGTGGCGGTAAAAAAAATGAAGCTATTTCGATGTTGCAACGCGACACTATTGAGATAGCAGATGAACTGTCTGAATTTAGGGAACGTAAAAAGAAAGCAAATATCGATGCAAGAATTAAACAACATACAGCTGATAAACATACACTGAGGACACAGTATGATATTGCAGAACTGTATAATGAACTGATTCGCGTGTCACGCAAGAGGATTAAGGAGGAAAATAACTTGATCATAGAAGCATATAAGAATGTTTCAAATAAGGAATTAGTGTTAGAGTATTCCGATCAAGACATCATTCCTTTACTTAAGATTTCTGTTCATAGACGTGTTACACAATAAGAATACACAAAGCCTTACCAAATAATTGGTAAGGCTTTTTTTAAATCTTAATTTTATTTAGAGAATTGGAGTGATGAGTGGTCCATGGTCTGTGTCTTTAACTTCATACCCCTCTTTTTGAATTGCAGTTCGAAGCACATCAGCTTCATCCCAGTTGTGTTCTTTACGAGCAGTTTCTCTCTGATCTACTAATTGAATTATGTTATCAGGGAGTGGTTCCAGTTTTAAATCTTTAAAGCCAAGACCAAATACTCTATCAAAGTCTATTATAGTCGCACGTTTATCTCCGTCCGAGAGGGTGCTGTCTTTTATTACTTCCCATAGCACAGTTAATGCTCGAGGAGTATCGAGGTCATTATCCATGTACTGGATAAACTCTTTTTTGTATGTTTCTTGTATAACCCCTTTTTCATCTTTAAGCTGTATATAAAGGCTCATTAGGTGCTTTAATGCACTCTCAGCCGCCTCTAGGGCCTCCCATGTGAAATTAATAGCCGTTCTGTACTGTGCCATAAGTAGCCAGTATCTATAGGCGACCACCGAAATTCCTTTTTTCTCTATATCTGAAAGTCGATAAAAATTATTCAATGATTTTGACATTTTCTTACCATCAACCAATACCCACTCATTATGAAGCCAATAATTTACAAATGAACTATTTGTACAACATGTGGACTGAGCTATTTCGTTCTCATGGTGAGGAAATATTAAATCAACTCCTCCAGTATGTATGTCAAAGTTTTTTCCTAAATATTTTGTACTCATGGCGGAACATTCAATATGCCACCCCGGACGACCTTTTCCGATCTTTGTATCCCAGAATACATCTCCATCACTTTCATCCCACGCTTTCCAAAGTGCAAAATCATTTACACTATCTTTTGAATACTCATCAGCAATTATTCTACCTGAGGCTCCTTCCTTGAGTTCAGTTGTGTCGATGTGTGACAATTGACCATAGTCTTTATATTTCTCCACACTAAAGTAGATACTTCCATCATCACTCTTATATGCATATCCTTTATCTAAGAGGGTACTGATAAGTTCCACCATCTCATTAATATGATCCGTTGCACGCGGATATTCGTCCGCTTTTTCTATATGAAGAGATTCAAGATCCCTAAAAAATTCCTTAGAATAAAATTCAGTGAACTCTTTTAAACTTTTTCCTTCTTCCTGAGATACTTTGATAGTCTTATCATCAACATCAGTAAGATTCATTACATGTGTTACCTCATACCCTGAGTATTCTAAATGACGCTTGAGCAGATCTGCAAACACATACGCACGATAATTACCTATGTGGGGATAGTTATATACTGTGGGACCACATGTATAAAGCCCTACATGATGAGGAGTAAGAGGCATAAATTTTTCTTTAGTTCTTGTAAGTGTATTATAGAGTTCTAATGCCATAGTGCATTTATTATAGCTTCATATGTGCTTTGTCACAATACATTTAGATTGGTTTTCTATTTATGTTATACTGGACTACATTATTAGTAGTTATATCGAATATTCCAGTATTTAGTTACCAATATTTGATGAGAATAGTATGAAATCAGTATTAATTTATAGCACACCTACGTGTGGATATTGCACTATTGCAAAAGAATTTTTCAAAGCTAATGACGTGGAATACACAGAATTCGATGTTTCAACTGACGCAGAAAAAAGGACAGAAATGATTGAGAAAAGTGGACAAATGGGTGTGCCCGTTATAGATATAGAAAATGAAATTATAGTAGGATTCAACAAAGACAAACTAATGCAATTACTTGAATTGTAATAGTGCAGAATTCGAAAAATAGTTTATTATACAAAAGGGCATCGTAAAAGGTGCTCTTTTGTATAATTGTCCCCGAAGCCCTCATAGTTTAATGGATAAAACAAGTCCCTCCTAAGGACTAGATTTAGGTTCGATTCCTGATGAGGGCATATAACGTAAAAAGCTCAAGCATGTTTTGCCTGAGTTTTTTACGTTACAGTGACTCCTAGATGAGAACCGAAGGTCCCAATTTATAATGAACATAGTGAATATATAAATTGTGGATTTCGACCAGCGGCTCCCGTTTTGTTCAAGAATGCGACTTTATTTCTTTGGGAGTGAAATAATCTAAGAAATAAGAAGTGCCCTCGTGGTGAAATGATTGAATACAAAACGCAGTCCAGCGAAATATGAAATATTGAGTCGGGGAGAGGCGATTCCTGATGAGGGCATAGTATAGCCCCGACGCAAGGTCGGGGTCCCGACTGTAACGTCGGGATTTAATGGATAAAACGGCTCCCTCCTAAGGAGCAGCTGACTGTTCGACTCAGTCCGGGGACACAAAAAATAGAAAATTTTATATTTGATTCTATATGATAATGATGGTATTATATTGTGTAGAATACAGATTACTATAGTGAACTTTAAAATAAAAGGAAATGAACAATATGCTCTCACTTGATGAAGTTGCAACTCTTATCCAACATAATAAGAGTTCTATTTCAAGATATATACAAAAAGGAGTTTTACCTAAACCTGTATATGAAGGAAATAAATTATTTATTGACAAAGATAAACTTGAGAAGAAATTAAAAGTGTCATTAGATGAACCGTTATTGTTGATTGATGAGGTGTATGTACTAACTGGCATTAGCATGTCAACGATTAGAAATCTTTGCCTCAAAGATAAATTTCCTCATCTTCGTTTATCAAATAAAAGGGGTTCAAAACTTTTATTTGTGAGAAATGAGACAGAGGAATATATGAAATTTAAACTTACATGGTATACAGGATTTCATGACAGAATTGAAAAACTTGAATTTTTTCAAGATCTATTCAAAAAAGTTTTTCTTAATGAACAGTCTCGTTTTTCAAGACAAGATGAAGTCTTGTATTTAGTCTTATTTGAGAATAATACTTTTGACGAGATTTCTGAAAAATTTGATCTTACGAGTGAACGAGTTCGTCAAATATTTCAGAAAGGTTTAAGGTATGTAATATATAAAATGAGAAGATTCGATGAACGAATGTTACAGTATAAAGAGTATTGTGAAAAAGTTAGACTGCAAGGACAAATTATTAATAAACTTGAACAAAAATTGCTTCAATATCAATCAAAGGAAGAGACTGATAAATCGAAGCAAGGTCTTGGAGATGACAAGATAAAAGTTCTTTCTAAATCATTATTGGAACTTGATGTGTCTGTCAGATTAAGTAATTGTATTCGGGCAGTCATCTTGCGCTATTATGGAATTCGAAGCCTTGGAAATATTTCTTTAGGTCATATTGCGTCTTTTCCTAGACATGAATATTTAGGAATGAGAAATTTTGGTTCAAAGTCTATGAATGAACTTGACGAACTTCTTGAGAAATATGACATTGCATATAGTGATGTAATGCCAATTCAACCAAGAAAATAGAAATAATAGCTTTAAAGCACGGAGTAATCCGTGCTTTTTTATATCAAACTTGATCGAGCTAGACTGTTCGACTCAGTCCGGGGACACAAATATTTCAGTAGCATAAGGAGCATATTTATGATATATTTTTCTCATGGATCCGAATGATAAAAAGTTATTAGAAGTTTCTATCGCGCTTTCAAAGGAGAATAATAAGATCTTAAAGCAGATGAGAAGTGCTGAAAAGCGATCTCGTTTTTTTAAGGTTATTAAATGGCTTATTATTATTGGAGCTGCATTAGTAGGATTCCTTTTCATTCGTCCATTTTTAGAGCAAGCACGCTCAATTTTTGAGCAAACTGTCTCTGGGGTAACTCAGTTAACTGAATTTAGTGAGTCGGTTACAGATGGAAGTATCATCAATGATATTTTGAACAAAGATGAGTAAACAAAAGTTTCTGCTCGGGTAGCTCAGTTGGTTTAGAGCATTCGCCTGAAGAGCGAAGGGTCGGCGGTTCAAGTCCGCCCCCGAGCACAAGTCAAAAGGTATAATTTTAATATTTTGACTCTATGATATTATTGTTGTATATACACAAATGTCGTGTAATATAAATAACTATGTATCGTCAGTATATATAGAGGAATAATAGTCGTCCCTCTTAATATTATAATTTTTTATTACTAATAATAATTTATTAATTTTTATGAATATAACTATGAATAAAGGAATCTCATTAATTATTGGATTAGCAATAGTGGTGAGTATGGTGCCTTTTACGGCATACGCACAAGGAAGTTCACATGGTCGAAATACATGTGAGCGGATCACACAATTATCAGATAAAGTTAACAGTCGACTAGATGCTCAAACTGAAAAAATTGCTGCACGTCGAACAGAGCAAGCGCGAAAATTATCTGATCGTAAAGCTGATCGAGCTTCAAGAATTGAAGAGAAGCGAACAGAAGCTGATACAAAACGAAATGATCGATTTGCTCATCTAGAAGAGCAATTGGGAGATGATCCTGTTAAATTAGCTGCACTTGATGAGTTCAAGCTTGCAGTAAGGGATGCATTTGAAACACGACGAGCAATCATTGATGCTGCAAATGACTCATTTCGAGCAGAAGTTGATCTAGTGCTTGAATCACGAAATGTAGATGTTGATGCTGCACTTGCAGAGTTTAGAGGATCAGTAGTAGCAGCTATAGATACAGCTCAAGCGAGTTGTGAAGCTGGAGATAATCCTTCAGAGATACGAGCCGAACTTAAGGCAAGTATGGAGGCTGCTAAGGCAGAGTTGAAGGAAAGTAAAGATGTAATCAAAAACATAAGCGAGTCAGTTCGTGATGCAATAAGTGATCATAAAGATACTATTGCAGCTGCAGTAGATGACTTTAAAGACGCACTTAAAGATGCAAAAGATGCATTTAGAGATGCAGTACGAGCAGCAAGTGAATCAGATGACGAAAATGATGATGAAGAAGAGTCACATGACGAAGACGAAAATGATGATGAAGAAGAGTCAGATGACGAAGACGAAAATGATGATGAGGACGACGAAGAATAATCTACACACACTCATTCAACAAAAAAACACCCCACTAGGGGTGTTTTTTTGTTGTCTATTATATAGATTTAATTTTTACCGTAGCTTTCTTTTCTTTGTCGATTCGAGGAATCTTTAGAATAAGCAATCCATGTTTCTCAGTTGCAACTGCTTGATCTGGTTCAACTTCGTGGGGAAGTGCTATTGTTCTTGAAAATGAACCCCAGTAAAGTTCACGTGAATAATAATTATCTTCGCTTACGGTGCTACTTTCCTCTCTATGTCCCTCAACCGTTAATGAGTCGCGGGAAATATTTATAGTAAGTTCATCTGGTCGTACACCTGCAACCATTGCTTTCACCACAATATCAGTTGGAGTTTCAAATACATCCACAGATAATTCACCAACCTCTTCAACCCAGTTATCATTCTCCTCTAATACATTATCCAAATCTATTTCTTGTTCGTCGAGCTCTAGTTCATTGTCGTCTTCCAATTTTACACTTCCTGTAAGTCTTTCAAAAAATGATCGTTTTTTTAGCATATAGTTTAAATAATAAATCACGCAACCACAATTATGCAGTTACGAGACTCATTCGTCTTAGTTTTTCAAAAATAAATATTATTATGATTGAGACAACCCAGATGAAACTAAACACACTGAAAAAATTGTCTCCTCCTCTCATTATAAAAAAATTAAACAAACTGTGCAAGACGATTGCGGCCACTATTCCAAAAATAACATATGCTTTTTTTGCGAACCAGCCTTTATAGAAGGAAAGACCTATTGATATACCTATAAGTGCACTTGCAACAGCATGTAGTAAGGTTGCTCCGAGAAATCGTAAGTCACCAGTCAAAAAACTCACTGCAGCATCATTTACCACTGCTGGGTTTAAGAGAAAGAGTCCATTTTCAAGCGCTGCAAAACCAAGAGCAGCAGTCATCAAGTATATTGGAAAATCTACTGGTTCATCTGCATATTTGGTTCTAAGTGCTATAACGGCGGCTGCAGCAAATTTAGCAAGTTCTTCTATTGAGGCCCATGCTACAAGTGTACCTGTCGCATTCGGTATAAGTGTATCGGCTAGTCTTTCTAGTGGAAGTACGATACCCACGACTGCCATACCGAGTAAGAATGTTATCAAAAGAAGTCCCTTCGGTTCAGGCTTCTCCTTGTCTTCACGTAACCAGAACCAGAGCCATAACAGTGCGGGAATAAGTCCTCCGATGAGTGCAATTATGATTTGTGCTGTTGTCATTATATTATTTCTATTTTTGAATTGGCCATTTTTCGACCATTAATAAATGAGTTTTGTTATGCGGAAGTGCTCCCCAAATTTCTTCTGTGACATACGGCATAAAAGGATGAAGTAGTTTTAGAAGTGTGGTCAGAATTGTCCAAAGTGTATAGTGAGCAGACAGTTTTTCCTCCTCAGTACCATGTGTAAGTAGGTCTTTGCTCTCTTCTATAATAACATCTGCAAACGTATGCCAGAAATAGTGATAGAGTTTTTCTGCTACGAGGTAATATTTGTATTCTTCCATTTCATTAGTTATTTCATTTACGAGCGCATGTAATTCGTCTATATACGACGCGTGCTTCTTTGTAAGTGTGACTGTGCGTTCCGTATCAAAATCCCCTATACTCTCAAGTACATATCGTGTTGCATTCCAAAGTTTATTTGCAAATTTTTTATACGCCTTAATTTTCTCATCGGAGAGGGTGTTACTGCTTCCTGGGCCCACTCCAACAATCATAGCCATACGAAGTGCGTCAGCACCAAATTTTTCTATTGCAATGAGTGGATCAATGGCAGTCTCCGGTCGAGACTTACTCATCTTCTTTCCATCTTTATCTAAAATAAGTCCGTGGAAGTATACTGTTCGAAAGGGGATATCACCCAGAAGATATGTGGTCATAAGAATCATTCGTGCAATCCAGAAAAATAGCAAATCATGTCCTGTTTCCAGTACGTTCGTTGGGTGATATGTCTTGAGGTCATCAGTTTGAGAAGGCCATCCGAGTGTTGAAAATGTCCATAGTCCAGAAGAGAACCATGTATCAAGTGTGTCAGGGTCTTGTGTTAAATCTTCTCCCTGGGGATCAGTTAAGATTTGAACATCCAATCCTTTTGCATTGTCCAAGCTCTTCCAGCTATTTATATGGTCCATAAGTCGTTCTTTGGGAACATTGTTCCACACGCCAAATATCATTGCAATAAATGCATCATGACCGACGACAAGTACATTTCCAGTTTCATTGAGAGATTTTAGTTTCTCAATAATTAATCGCGCACGATATTCAATTTGTTCTAATGTTTCACCTGTGTGTGCATCTTGTGCCCTTTGTAGAAAATGATTTTCAGGATCCTTAAATGTACCTTGAATATCTCCTGCATCAACTTCGTGCAATTCACACCATGACTCAACTTTAATGCCGAGTTCACGCCCTATAATCTCAGCGGTTTCTTTTGATCGACTTAGATCAGAGGAGATAATTTTCGTAATGTTACGTTCCTTTAAGCTTTTAACTTCATCTTGTGCTTGTGCTCGCCCCTTATCTGTTAATGGTGTGTCGGTATTTCCTGCAATAATCCCACTCGCATTAGTTTCACTTTGTCCATGACGTATGAAAATAATGTTATGTTCCTCTTGAAGATGAATAGCATCATCCTTGTCATACCATACAGGAACTCTGTGGCCATACCAGATTTGTCGCGAGATATTCCAGTCACGCAGATTTTCTATCCAATGAAAATATGTTTTTTCAAATCTTTCGGGAATGATCTTGATTTGATCATTTTTAACAACAGTAAGCATAAGCTCCTTTAGTGATGTCTTTTGACCAGATTTTATTCCATCTATATGTGAATTAGCGAGAGTAAATTCTTTATGTACGTCTATAAACCATTGTAATTTAGGTATTGGCTCAATAATTCCATTTGTACGCTCAGCCACAGAAATACTTTGATCTACTTCTTCTGTATGTTCGAGAAGTTCCTCATCAGTGAGCCATTTCACAATGATCTCCCTCGCCTCAGTAGTTTTCTTATCCTTGAGCTCTGGCGCATCTACCATCATCTTTGCATACTCATTGATCACTTGTTTCATTGGAAGGTCATGTCGCTGAGCTATTTCCCAGTCGGTCATACTATGAGCAGGAGTTACTCCTACTGCTCCAGTTCCAAATTCTGGATCAACTTTATCATCTCCTACAATTTGTATTGAAAGGGGAACACCTGCAAATTCGAGTTCATAGGTGTTACCAATATATTTTTTATATCGGTCATCATCAGGATGAACTGCCACAGCAGTGTCACCAACTTTTGTTTCGGGTCGTGTGGTCGCAATTGAGATAGGGAAGTCTTTAGAATATTTAAAGGTATACATGTGTGCCTTTCTGTCCTCGTGTTGAACCTCATCATCTGAAATAGTTGTTTGGCCCTTGGGATCCCAGTTTACAATTCTATATCCTCGATAAATCAATCCATCATCATACATTCTTTTAAATGCAGTACGAACAGCTTTTTCACGAGTATTATCAAGTGTAAATGCTTCGCGAGACCAATCTATAGACGCACCCATTTTTCGAATCTGATTTACGATCGTGTCATGTGATTCGCTGGCAAATGCATCAACGTGTTTCAGAAATTCCTCACGACCTATGTCTTGCCTCCGTATCTTCTTTTTAGCGAGTTGCTTTTCTACGAGTGATTGAGTCGCAATTGCAGCATGGTCTGTTCCAGGGATCCATAATGCCTTTTTTCCTCTCATTCGATTAAATCGAACCATTATATCTTCTATTGCGAGCATTGCAGCATGTCCAGTGTGAAGTGTTCCCGTAACGTTAGGTGGTGGAAGTACGATAGAGAAGGGCTCAGCCTCAGCATCGATAATATTCTCCTTTATAAGGGTATCAGGATTAAAAAAGCCACTCTCCTCCCAGAGTTTGTATATACGATCCTCAGTTTCCTTGGAATCATAGGGTTTTAAGAATTTATCTGTGAACTTAGATGTAGTTTCTTTTTTGGGATCGTCCGCTTTATTATCATCGTTCATGTGTTCAATGATAGCAAAATATAAGGCTTTATTCAAAAGAAAAGAGGTTTATAATTCAAAAATATATACATCCTAAAATAGGTTTTCCTATGTTCCCGTATACAGATAATTCTTGACAGTGTGTATATAGAATAGTATTATCTGTATGAATAAATAGAGTTTTTTGAAACAAATAATACTTTAAAATACACAGAATATGAAAAAAATCGTACTATTTATTGTGGGTCTAGCTGGTCTTGTGCTATCGTTTTTTCTTTTTTCGGGTTTAGCGTTAATTGCTGTTGTTGTATCAATTGTTATAAGTACCTTAGTTATTATGGCTATAATAACTGTTGTTTCAAGTCCATATCTGCTACACAATAGATATGAAGGATATTGTAGTGGAGGATGTGGAGTATACGTAATTAATACAAATATGAACACTGATACTACTACTGATCACATTGATGATATGTGCGATCAATGTAGACAAAAAAGCTGGTAAATTTTTTGATCAACCTTTTGTTGACTATGAAGAGGTCCTATAAAGATCAAGTATATCCAAAACCCTTACTTTTATGTAAGGGTTTTTATAATCCCAAATTCCCACAGGCGCGAAGTGGGTGGGGGTCAGGAAGATCTATTGTCCCATTTTTACTTCCCAAGTAACGAAAATATCCTGCCATACCGATCATTATAGAATTATCCGTTGCAATGTCTTTTCGTGGTATACGGAGCATAAGATCTCTGTTTTCAGACTCATTTTCTAATGTCTCTCTAATGTGGGTGTTTGCGGCGACGCCTCCTCCTACAAGAATCGTCTTTGCTCCATATTCATCTGCTGCACGC
Organism: Candidatus Wolfebacteria bacterium; assembly: GCA_002401345.1. Lineage (GTDB taxonomy): Bacteria > Patescibacteriota > Minisyncoccia > Phycocordibacterales > NVSU01. The sequence continues at coordinate 4,147 of NVSU01000004.1, read as the reverse complement.
ATAGTTTTTTTAATGAGAACATCAGTGGCGGCATTTTGAAATTCTTTTGCAATTGTTATTTTAATGTCGTCAGTTATTTCGGGAAACTCCTTTAGTTTATATAAGACAGCAGTCTTGAGACCTGAAAATGAAAAATTATAATCTTTTGAGTTAATCATGGGTCGAGGAAGAGTGATTTCAAGATCAGAAGTTGATGATTTTTCTGCAAGTTTTGAAATTTCTGGTCCACCAGGATAAGGAAGCTCGAGCATACGGGCCACTTTATCAAATGCCTCTCCTACTGCATCATCAACAGTTTCTCCTAAAATAGTGTAGTCCATCCAGTTTTTTACTAACACCAATTCCGTATGTCCACCGCTAATAAGAAGTGAAATCGCAGGAAATTCTACTTTATTTATTTTTTGTATACCTGTAGGATCATTGTCAATTGAAAGTAGAGAAGACACCAAATGTCCTTCCATATGATTTACTGGGATAAGCGTCTTATTCCATAGCACTGAAAGTGCTTTTGCAAAATTAAGTCCTACCCACAGTGCAGGTTCTAGACCGGGTCCGTACGTGACTGCTATAAGATCTATGTCGGGTATCTCATGAGAAGACACATATTCTAATAATTGTGTTGAAAGCATATCTTCTCGCTCTAATATAGAATGTGCTTTTTTTTGGGCGTCTTCATTGACAGTTGTGCTACCAGAGTTGATCACATGTGCATCATTCAGAGTTTTTTCCAAAAGCGGTAGTATATTTTTGCTATGTTCACGTTTGGCAAGTGCAGGGAAGACACCCCCATATTCTTTATGGATTTCTATTTGAGATGCAATTTGATTAGATAGAATTGAGAATGTAGGAGCATCTAACTCACCACCTGCATCAATAATACTTAATGCAGTCTCATCACAACTTGTTTCTATACTTAATATTTTCATGTTGTTCAATCGTGTTTTACTAATTTTCTTATATTAATCTGTAACACTACTTCTTGCCCCGCCCGCTTCGCCAGAGCATTAGCGAGGCGAGTAGCCAGCGCGAAGCGATGAGGTACTGGGGTTTCTATACTTAATATTTTCATCCCGTTAGAGATAGGAAATCAAAGATTTCCGTATAATGCGTAATAAATTCTGATTGTTTTTATTATATCTGTAGATTCTCTGTAAAGTCCACTACATAGCGTTTAGATCTCTAACGGGATTCATCCCGTAGTGAAAAATGGCATTGCTCCTTCAAGAGCATGTGAACCGAAATTTAAATTATTTACAAGGTTTCGAATTATGTTATTCATATTAAAAATATAGTATCCCACTAATGCTATTTTCTACTACGGGATTCATGTGATCCTGAGAGGACTTGAACCTCTGACCTCATCGATGTCAACGATGCACTCTAACCAAACTGAGAGCCGATGCTACGATCGGCTTCCCGACTCCCGACATTTTAGGGACGTCGGGACTACAGGATCTAACGATGTATAGGTACAGAGTACCAAAAAATAAGGAGTTTAGACAATTCCCAAAATTGACATTTCCTATAAACAATGATATTCTAGAAAAAGATTTAAACCGTTTAGTTTTTTAATATGAAAAGAATATTCATCGCAACGTACGGCAGTAAGACAATAAACATTCATTTTGAAACGAGAGAGATTTTACCTTTAGTGTATATGAATCCAGAATTCAGAAAAGTAATCGCAGGACAGGAAAAGTTGAAAATTATTTTTGATTTGTCCGAGCAGTTATTTGGATCACGAGTTAACTTTATGGCTAGCCTTTATACTAGGTGCGATCTCATAAATTCTGTATTAGGAAAACTATATCAGGAACCGACAATACTTTTGGTAGTGGATGACAAAGATATAGAAGAGATTATTGATGCAATAAAGATTGAATTTAATTTCGAATTTGAGGGTGGATCATGGCAGATTCTTAGATCTGACTTTAATCATGAATTAGGTGATGAGTGGAATATTATGAATTTCTATATTGTTCAGACTGAACTCAGACCTGATGTAGAGGAGGGAAATGATGAAGAGGAGAAATTGATACATGTTACTCCAACGCTTGAGCCATTAAAACGATGTGAATTTGATAGGAAAACAAACATTCGTGCAAATTGAAACTTTATAGTCCTGAGCAATCAGGACTATTTTTTTATATGACATATATTTGAATTTACTACTAAAAGTGATTCCAAGCTATTGAACCATTACGATATGTTGACAATGGACTTATATCGTGATATATTGCACGTAGAAATTACATTTTTGAACATTAAATTAAATACAATATGGATTTATCACCTAATCATTCAGAACAAGAAGATAATGAGTCACGCCTGCATAGATTGTTAAAGCACTCTAAACAAACAAGAAATCAATTACTTTTGGCAGTCATTGGATTATGTCTCGTTGCTGCCCTTGTTGTGTTTATGGATCAAGCTGCAGAAGCAACTGGTCTTATTGTAGTAGCGCTTCTTGTCACTCCATTCTTGATATATGAACACTGGCACTGCAAAAAACTCAGGAAGGAGATACATTCCAAAAAAGGTCATATTGAACTTGGTTAATGAAGATCTACTGATCTGAAACTTTTAAAGCCCTCCATTGTGGGGGCTTTTTTTATTTTCATTCACACAAGGTTCCCTCCACAGGAGGACAGGTTGAAACAGTATGTAGTAGATATTGAAAGTTTCAAGGTATAATAGAATATATACGATGAATCCCGTAGTAGAAAATGACATTAGTTGGATACTATATTTTTAATATGAACAACGTAATTCGAAACTTTACAAATAATTTAAATTTTGATTCACATGCTCTTGAAGGAGCAATGTCATTTTTCACTACGGGATGAAATGTTCTAAGAAAAATAACTCAATAACATTATATTGTTTCACTCCCTTAGTCACGCTGCTCACGTTCATTATAGAGATAGTGTTAGCACTGTATGTCATCATAAAATATCGAATGAATTTGTTTGGTCGTCTTTCTGCATTACTATTATTCATCCTTGGAATTTTTCAGCTATCTGAATATTTAATCTGTAAAGGTGTTCAACCACTCCTCTGGTCAAAAATTGCATTTATAAGTATAGCGTTTCTGCCGATACTAGGAGTACACCTAATATCACTTATAACTAAAAAAACTATATGGACAAAAATAGGGTATATCATTGCGGTGATTCTTTCACTTATAATCATTTTTGTTCCAGATATATTTATATCAACATCATGTACAGGAAATTTTGTCATATTTGATTCATTAGGTTCCTATAAATTATTGCACAGTGCATATTATTTACTATTTTTGATTATAGGAATCTCAATGATTTTCTTTCACATGCGTGACAAGAACAATAAGAAAAATAAAGCGCTCTATTGGTTGGCAGTTGCGTATGCAGCCTTTATTGTTCCAGCTACAGTGGTGTATATTTTTATAACAGTTACACGTACCGGTGTCGCGTCAATCTTGTGTGGTTTTGCAATACTAACTGCACTCATAATTGTATTCAAGGTTCTTCCGGAATATNNMRRASYMMMAAAKGAWRASWRMGMATARKAYRWMWAWMAWTRWAAMMTWKMRAAYAGGAGNNAWAAYTYGAMKMYTTNYGRTRYAMWANTMKMTANRAWAATNNTTRAATWAWWWAKWAWWWCAATWWWYMWTCTTATTTTTATAAATATACTTTTTTATCTACCATTTATTCCCTCAGGAGGAGGTAATAGAGGTATCACAGGAATGGGAAGTGGTTTAAGAATTAGATCATTACATAATTTCACTCAAGATAATCTAATTGGTAATTTTGTAATTAATAATAATTTACACAGAAGGGGTCAGGAATCTTTTTTTAATGCAAAACAAAGAGTAACAAGACAATTCTATATACCTATTAATATCAGGCTTAATAGGCTGCTTAGGTTTTGTATTGATTGTATATTTGTTTAAACATCGTATTTATCAATTAAAAAAATTAGAAGCAGAGTTGAAGTCTAGTAATAGTGAGTTAGAACAGTTTGCCTATCGTTCATCTCATGATCTTAAATCTCCTTTAAGTACGATTAAATCTTTAGCTAAAATTATGTTAATGGACTTAGAAAGTGGTGATGTTGATGAAGTAAAATTAAACCTTAAGAAAGTTATAAATAATACAGGTAAATT
>NVSU01000022.1 GCA_002401345.1 Candidatus Wolfebacteria bacterium | reverse complement strand
CCCCCCCGCCATATGGCGGGGTGGTTTTATTTTTTCGTGAAATTACATATACTATATACATGATAAACGGAAAACAAAAAATCTCTATATTCTTTGCACTTCTACTCTTTGTGTTTATTGGAACATACCTTATATCACTGCGTTCAAACCAGGAATCGTTACTTGTGGAGGATTCTTTAGAGGTTCCTTATACAAATAATATAGAAATAAATGGACAAAAGTTTGATTTAACACTTGCAATAAGTCCTCAAGATGCTGCACGCGGTCTTTCTGGTACTACATCACTACCTATTAATGAGGGAATGCTCTTTGTATTCAAGGTTCCCGGAACACATGGCTTTTGGATGAAGGATATGAATTTTGCAATTGATATAATTTGGATTTCTGGAGATAATAAAATTGTACACATACAACATGATGCGACACCTGAATCATTTCCTGAGGTGTTCGAACCGAATGATCCTGCAGTATATGTCTTAGAGATAAATTCTGGTCTTTCTCGTGAGCATGGATTTGAAATTGGAACTAATATTACATTCCTTCCAAATTCCGAAGCTTAGATATTTTTTTTCTCGTCTGAGCCCAATTTTATTAGGTATAACAGAAGAGAATTAAGAGTTCACTTTACAAGTGAATTCTTTTGTTTTTTAGGTATATTTTTTGCCCTTATCCACAGATTTAGTCCCGCGTAATTTGGTATAATAGGGACAGTAACGAACTACATTATTAATTAATTTTATAATCTTTTTGAATAGAAAAAATACAGAGTATTTTTTCTTTTTTCATGCAGCTTATACACATCGAAATATGTCTATAGATTTAGTTAAAAAAAGAGATGGATCAATTGCCGAATTTAATACGGAAAAAATAGAAAAAGCAATTGGAAAGGCCTATAGTGCTGCAGAAAAAAAAGATTTTGGGCAAAAAGTCTCATCTTTGACTAATGATATAGTTATAACTCTCGAATTAAAATTCAAAGACACTGTCCCTACTGTTGAAGAGATTCAAGATATAGTAGAAAAAGAAATTGCTGAGATTGGAGACTTTGATGTTGCACGCGCATATATTGTGTATCGTAAGGAACACCAAACGCAGCGTGAAGAAAGGCGGGAAGCCCTGCTCGAGAAAATAGACAACAGTGAAATTATAGTTAAAAAACGAAATGGAGAACTTGCAGTATTTGATATAACACAAGTTAGAAAGGCAATACAAAATTATTGTGGTGAGTATGAGGGAATTGATATTAATGAAGTTGTTCAGGCATGTAAGTTAAATATCTTTGATGGAATAACTACAAGTGAGATTAATAAAGCGATCGTGATGGTATTGAAGGCGCGCATTGAAAGAGATCATGCATATTCATTTGCAACAGCACGATTTCTTATAAATGATCTTTATAAAGAAGTACTTGGTGTTGATGAATTTTCTCCAGACTTTCAAAAAATCCACAAAGAAACATTTAAGAAAAATATTTCACATGGAGTAGAAGATGGGCGATATGACACACGACTCCTTAATTTTAATTTTGATTTACTTACTGAGGCATTTGATACATCTCGAGATCGTCTGTTTAGTTTCATGGGAACTCAAATTCTTCATGATAGATATTTCTTAAGAGACAGTGCACAGAAAATTATTGAGACCCCTCAATATTTCTGGATGCGAGTTGCAATGGGTCTTTCATTGGATGAAAAAAATCCGACTGCTGCTGCAATAGAATTTTATAATACAATTTCTCGAATGCTCTATGTGTCATCAACTCCGACATTACTCCATTCCGGAACGTCTCATTCTCAGATGAGTTCATGTTATTTGAGTACTGTTGAGGATGATCTAAATCACATCTTCAAAGTTATTGGGGACAATGCACAACTTGCTAAATGGTCAGGTGGTATTGGTAATGACTGGACTAATATCCGTGCAACAAATGCAGCTATAAAGAGTACTAATGTTGGAAGTCAGGGTCTTATACCGTTTCTGAAAATTGTTGACTCCACAACTGCATCTATTAATAGAAGTGGGAAACGACGTGGTGCAACCTGTGTATATCTAGAAACATGGCATGCAGATATACTAGATTTTCTTGATTTGCGTAAAAATACAGGGGATGACAGGCGGCGAACTCACGATATAAATACATCAAATTGGATACCAGACCTCTTTATGAAAAGAGTAATAGAGGATGGAGAATGGACTCTATTTTCTCCTGAAGAAGTGCCCGAACTACACCATATTTACGGAAAAGAATTTGAAGATACATATATTGCATATGAGAAAAAGGCTGCTGAAGGGAAGATTGCACTGCATACGACAATAAAGGCAACAAAATTGTGGAGAAAAATGATTACCATGTTGTTTGAAACAGGACATGCATGGATCACATTCAAAGATCCTTGTAATGTTCGTTCACCTCAAGATCACGTAGGAGTAGTTCATGGATCAAACTTATGTACAGAAATTACACTTAATACTTCAGCTGAAGAAACTGCAGTATGTAACCTAGGTTCAATTAATTTACCTCGACATATTATCGATGGAAAACTTGATAAAAAACTTATGGCATCTACAGTTCGACTTGCAATGAGAATGCTCGATAATGTAATTGATTTAAATTTTTATCCTACAGTTGAAGCAAAAACATCAAATCTTCGACACAGACCAGTAGGTATCGGAATAATGGGATACCAGGATTTACTTTATTCGATGAACATGGCATTTGATACTGATGAGGCAGTAAAACTCTCCGATCAGATTATGGAATTTATTTCGTATCATGCAATTTTGGGTTCATCAGAAATAGCAAAAGAAAAGGGAACCTACTCAAGTTACAAGGGATCAAAGTGGGATAGAGGAATATTTCCTGTAGACACTGTTGCACTTCTTGAGAAAGAAAGAGGTATGTCTACAGAAATTAATACATTCGGCGTACTAGATTGGAGTGATGTTCGTGATCATGTAGCACAACATGGTATGAGAAACTCAAATTGTCTTGCAATCGCGCCCACAGCAACAATAGCAAACATCTCCGGTTGTCTACCTTCAATAGAACCAATCTATAAAAATCTATATGTGAAATCTAATTTTAGTGGTGAATTTACCGTTATTAATCAGGCATTAGTAGAAGAACTCAAAACTCATGATTTATGGAATAATGATATGCTTGAAAAATTGAAGCATTCAGATGGAAGTATTCAAAATATTACAGAAATACCTGATTGGATTAAACCAAAATATAAAGAAGTATTTGAAATTGATGCACAGTGGATAGTAAAACACGCAGCTCACAGAGGTAAGTGGATGGATCAATCTCAATCTGTGAATATTTTTACTTCATCAGAATCAGGTAAATTTATCTCAGATATATACATTAATGCATGGAAAAGTGGTTTGAAAACAACATATTATCTTAGAAGTCTTGGTGCAACTTCAGTTGAGAAGAGTACACTTGATATTAATAAGAAATTTGATACCGCACCAAATGCAGATAAGAACGTAACACAACCAGTAACACAAAAAGGCAAGATACATGTATTCAAGGAAGATATATGTGAGTCCTGCCAATAAATTATGGCAACTCCACAGAAAAAAATTCTAAATTCGTCACAGACGGATCCCAATAAGATTTTACCCATAAAATATGGATGGGCAAGAAAGCACTACAAAGATGGTGTTGCTAATAATTGGACTCCTGAAGAAGTAAATATGCAAAAAGACGTCGAGACATGGAAAGATAAAAATGGTCTTTCCGATGATGAAAGACGTGTGATCATGCGTAACATGGGATTCTTCTCTACTGCAGAGAGTCTTACTGCCAATAACATAGTATTGGTGGTATATAAACTTGTTACAAACCCAGAATGCCGACAATATCTTTTGCGACAGGCATATGAAGAAGCTGTGCATACAGACACATTTATTTACTGCTGTGACACGCTCGGATTGGMCCCTGATGAGGTATATACCATGYATGAGACTATTCCATCTATTAAAGAAAAGGATGACTTTGTAGTTGAAATGACAAAGTCGATGCTTGAAGATGGCTTTAAAACAGACACAGTGGAAAATATGCAAAAATTTGTTCATGATCTTATTGGGTTCTATATCATCATGGAAGGAATATTCTTTTATGCAGGATTTGTAATGATGCTCTCATTTTTACGACAAAATCGAATGGTTGGCATAGGAGAGCAATTCCAGTTTATCTTGAGAGATGAATCAGTTCATCTTGCGTTCGGAGCTGACCTTATTAATGCGATCATTGAAGAAAATCCTGAAATTTGGACTGATGAATTTAAAGCTACAATTACTAAAAATATAAAGAGAGCTGTCGAATTAGAATATAAATATGCTCAAGATAGTTTACCTCGTGGAATATTGGGATTAAACGTTGAGGCCATTAAAGAATATCTTCAATATATAGCCGATAGAAGACTTGAGAGAATAGGACTTGATAAAGTATACGGATCAGAAAATCCATTCCAATGGATGAGTGAAATTATGGATCTTCGTAAGGAAAAGAACTTTTTTGAAACTCGAGTTACTGAATATAAAAGTGGGGGAATGCTTAGTTGGGATGAATAATACTATTTCTCCAAATTAAAAAACCTGCATCCGCCAGCTGGCGGATGTAGGTTTTTTTAATAGTATAGTGTGTAGATTAAGCTCGTCTATTGAATAAAGATGTATTTACATACAGTTCTCGTCCAAGTAGACCTAATCCTATAATAACTAATAGAGATACAACCCATCCGGCCACCGTGTCAGGAAGAATTCCTGAGAGTACTGCTGCAGCTCCAAGAAGATTTTGTCCTTCAGTTACAGTAATAATTGAGTATGCGATTTCATCTTTCACATCAAATGTGATTGGATCGCTGTAAAGTAATTTTACAGTTGTGAGCAAGATATCATCTACTGACGCACTTGTGTCTACACGTGCATCGATAGTGAGTGTTTCATTTGCATCACTGTTGAGTGTTCCGAGGTTAACTGTAAGTGTATGAGCACTTTCTAAATATTCACCATTAGTTGAAGAAATAAACTCAATATCTTGTGGAAGAATAATTTGAATGACTACGTCCTCAAGATCACTGTCACTGTCATTTGAATATTGAACTGTGTAGATTACATCATCACCAACGGCTACTGTATCGAATTCGGTAGTAACTGAAAGTGTAATTAGATCAGTATCCAGTTCTGTAACTGTTGATATTGTAACAGTTGGTGTGGTAGGTGTAGTTGTAGGAGTAGTTACAGTGGGTGCAGGATTCGCTACTACTACTGTAGGTGTAGGATCAGGATCTGGTGTAGTTACGGTAGTTGTAGTAGTAAAGCTCAATATTGCACCGTATTCTGTTCCAAATGAGTTTTGTCCTACAGCTCGGAAATAATAGACTGTATTTTCGTCTAATCCTGTTAATGTCTCAGCTAATGTACCTGATCCAGTTCCTTGGATTATTGATGTTGTTGAAGACAATAGTGTCTGTGTAAGTCCATACTCGAACCATGTTGTGGTTGAATAGCCCTTTGAATCCCATGTTGCATTAAGTGTTGCAGATGTCAGTCCAATGGCGTCAGCACTTGTAGTTATGATTTCAGGTGGAAAGATTGTAGGTGATCCTCCTCCACTTGGTGGTGGCGGTGGTGGCGGTGTGCTACCTGTAGTAAATGACAATACTGATCCAGATACTGTTCCGGAGCTATCTTGTGCATATGCTTGGAAGTAATAAAGTGTGTTTTCTGTAAGTCCGGAAATTGAATCAGCAAATGATCCTGATGACGCAGTTCCTTGAGCTACAGTTGAGGTTGAAAGATCAAGTACGAGATCTGTGTCATAAAGGAACCATGTGGTGATGGGATCATTACTGTCATTATCTATCCATGATCCATTTAGAGTAGCTGATGTAGTTCCTACTCCACTTTCAGTATTAGTTGTAGTTGCGAATACAGCAGGAGCTAGAGTAGTAAAGTTAACTACGTTTCCGTCAGTAATGTTTATTGTATTAATTGCTACTGCTCGTACAGTATATGAAGTACTCGCAGTGAGTGGGTTAAGTGTTGTAGTTGTAGTATCACATGTTACAGGAACATCAGTTGTCCCGTTTCCTATAGTTTGCTGACAGTATCCTCCATTTCCATTAATTTCAAATGTAACAGTTGTTAAATCTCCATTTGGATTAACGGTTGCATTCAATAGAGCTGAAGTTTCAGTAATGCTTGTTACTGCATCAGTTGTAACTGTTGGTGCGCTTTGTGCATGAGCTGGATTAACTCCAAATGCAAAAAACATCGAGATAACCACTATCCCTACCATGAGTGTCTTTATGATTACCACTGCTTTGGCTTTAATATTTATATTATTTGTATTCATGTTTACTATTTTAAAAATAAAACATACAGAAAAATGTATATTTCACCCGTAATTTATATATGTATATTATAGCACGTATTTAAAAAGAGTCAAGTTTTTATTACTCTCTACGACTAGATGTTTTTTATATTATAATAATTATAAAAATTAGTCAAGATCTTGACAAATCAGCATAAAATATGATAATGTTGACTCAGAAATTCAACAAAAAGTAACCTTGTAATTACAAGAGTCTCTTTGTAATTGCACATTAAAAACAAAAAAAATGAGAAAATTAATTGTTTTTACATTAGTTTTATTTTCACTAATTAGTGTAAGTGTTGCTCAAGCAACACTTACAATTGATTCCATTGTCGAGCTTACTGATTCTAACGATGTCTATTTGAGTTATCAAAGTGCGGACGCTTCGTTTCAGGCTCAGATATTACATGGTTCGGATTCGATGGCCTGGAGTTCATCAACACCATTACAATTAATCGGAGTTGATACGGGTCAGGTAATTATACGTGTTGAAAATCCTTCAACGTGCACGCAAAATTTTTATAGACCTAGAGGATTCGGTTTTGTAGTCGGATTTGTCTTTGGGAATATAGATAGTGCACTTGTGCAAGGTTCACCAAATATTACAACTCAACCTGATGGCCAGACGGTTGCCACGGTGGGGGATAATATTACTCTTTCTGTGAGTGCATTGTGTGATTCGACATATCAATGGCAGAAGGATGGGGTTGATCTAGTAGGTGAAGTGTTCCCTGTGTTGATATTGAATAATATTCAATTGTCAGATTCAGGTGCATATACTTTGAATGTAATGAACAGTGTTGATACAACGGTGAGTGACACAGCATATGTTGTGGTTCAAGCCCCGCCAGTAATCACACTTAATCCGACTGATACAACGTTGATCTCTGGAGACACAGCAATATTTATTGTTGCAGCTTCCGGTACAGATTCTCTTTCGTATCAGTGGTACTTGAATGGCGTAGCCATTCCTGGAGCCACAAACGACACCCTTATTATTAATGGTGTCGATACATCGGATGCAGGATTGTATACCTGTAGTGTGACTAATATGGCAGGTTCGGATACATCTACAGCGGCAACGCTTGTAGTAAATGTCCCAGCACAAATTACGGTTAATCCCGTAAGTCTGACAGTTAATCAAGGAGATACTACAATTTTTTATGTAGTAGCTATTGGAACTCAACCCATTGCATATCAATGGCAGAAAGATTCAGTAGATATCCCTGGTGAGACCAATGACTCTTTAGTTATTGTGAACACTCAACCGTCAGACACTGGTGAATATCGATGTTATGTCGTGAACATAGCAGGGAGCGATACAAGCAGTAATGCTTTGCTCTCAGTTAATGAACCGCCAGTAATCACACTTAATCCGACTGATACAACGCTTGTTGAGAACGATACTCTCGTTCTCGTGTGCCAGGCAACTGGAACACCAATGCTTAACTATCAGTGGCACTTTGATAGCACTGCTATCTTAGGCGCTACGAATGCCACATTGAATATTTTTAATGTAGATTCATCGGATGCAGGAGATTACTATTGTACTTGTAGTAACATGGCCGGTAGTGATACCAGCTTATCAGCTACAGTGACGGTAACTCCGGGACCAGATGTGATTCCGCCAATTATTAGTTCAGTATGGTTCAGTAGTGTTGATTATTCTAGCTTTATTGTAAATTCAACCACTGATGAAGTTACGACTTCACAAGTGTATTACAGTGAAGATCAGTCTTATACTAATTTGGCACCTTTTGATAGTCTATTGGCGCTCACTCACAGTGTTTCAATCACTGGTGTGAAGTCATCAACTATGTATTATGTGTTAATTATGAGGACTGATGCAGCTGGTAATCTTGAAGTATGGAAAGATTCTGTGATGACACCTATAGCTCCACCACAACCGAGTGGTATTCCTGTCTCGTGTACGTATGACGACAATAAGTTTGAGATAAGCTCCTTATATAGTTCTACGACCCCGGCACAAATTTGGGGCGTTGTTGACACAGGTCTAACTATTGACAGCATTACTGCTAAATCAACACCTCAAGAGTCTGGAGGTACAGGTGTTTCTTTATTTAAGACCTTGTACTTAGACAGAGGAGTTCTTCCATTAGTAAACGACTATACTGCAAAGATAGTTATGCAGAATAGTACCTTGGTAAAGATCTCAACTGTGACCATGAAGTGTTCATTTATTACTAGTGTAGCTGAAAATGATCTTTCTCAGATTAATGTAGAGCTTTTTCCAAATCCTGCATCTGAACGAATTACTGTTCGGGTTGATGGATTGAATTCTGGAAGTGTGTACGAGATTCGTATATATGACCTAGGAGGCAGATTAGTACTGCAGAGATCATTGAATACAGAGGAAACTGTTATCAGTCGTGGAGACGTGTCTCCAGGGGAGTATATCTACCGTGTGAATATGAATACTAAAGTCATACACACAGGTAAGATATTATTTAAATAACAATTTTCCAATAAACCCTTTCTAACGCGTGTTAGAAAGGGTTTTTTTATTATCCTAGGTTCAACAAGTAAGTGCAACACTTGGTAATATATCAAGTGTTATGAAATATCAACATTTAAGCGTCAGGGAGCGCGAAAAAATACAAGAAATG
>NVSU01000003.1 GCA_002401345.1 Candidatus Wolfebacteria bacterium | reverse complement strand
TCTCGTTTAATATGTGTAGACATGCCCGTGGTATTTGATTAGTTGTTAACAAAACTATTCTACACCACGGGTGTGTGCGTTTCAGGTGTTAATTCAGCACTGAGTCTTACCTTAGCAAGAAGAAATAAAAACCCCCGCTTATTAAGCGGGGTTTTGATTTGGAGATGTATTAATCTTAGATGTAAGTTACCTCATAGGCAATTTTAGGTAAATCCCCAACATTCATGTTGAACAGTTGATTCCTTATGGCACGCTCTTCTTTTATTGTGCAACGCACAACACCGCCAACTTCTCGCAAGTACTTTTCTACAACAGCTTGCAGGGGATGAATGTCCCTGATGAATCCTTGCATAGTAAGGACTATGGCTGTGTGGTCTTTCTTTTCTAGAAGAGCACCATATAGTCCGATTTCAAGAAGTCCTTTGATAACTCGTTCGTCAGAGTTGTCGTAATCAAGAACAAGATGAAACTCTGTTTGTCGAAAATTCTCGTCAGCAGATAGTCTCCTCCTCGTGACCATGAATGGAGGTGGAAAAAATAATTTGATTGGCTTGTATGGAATGAATATGTCATTAGGAATATATTCGCCTTCGATATACCCAACAAAATCTTTCCCTTCTGCCTCAATCATAAATCTCAATTGCTCCCAGATTAAACTGAACTCCTCTTTTGTGTTTAAAACTAAAGAGGAGTGAGCTGTTGGCTCAAAATGTTCATATCCATCAGGATGACCAGTGAAATCATGTGAAATGAAACTTAGCTCGCCCTGAGCCCTCTTGTGTAAATCCTCAGAGGTTGTTGTACTATCAATGTGAATGTGAAAAACCCCCGGATTTGTTTTTTCAATAATTTGTGCAAAGTTGCTCATAGTTTTAGATTTAAATTGTTAAAGAATTTGATTTAAGTATCTGTATAAATTATGCTATAAATGTAAAAATTTGTCATTTATGTCGACAATACTTATTAAATATGCATTAATATGTTAATATGTAAGATAAATATGTTGTCGGATATATCGACATATTTATGAGACATGGCAGATAATAAATTAATTGAAACACTAAAAGATATCGGTTTAAGCGAAAATGAAGCTAAAGTATACTTTGCTACTCTTTCTCTTGGGCCGACAACAGTGCTAAGTATTTCTCGTTCTGCGGAAATGAAAAGAACGACCGTGTATTCAATTGTTGAGTCTTTGAAACAAAAAGGATTACTAAATATTGAACTAAAAGGAATAAAGCAGTTATATGTTGCAGAAAATCCGGAGAAGTTAGAATCAGTTTTAGAAAAAAGAAAAGATGAGTTTAAGAACAATCTTCCGGAATTTTTGGCTTTATATAATTTAAGTGGGGGTGAGAGTTTTATTAAATACCACGAGGGATTAGAGTCAGTTAAATCAATATATGAAAGTCTTTTGAAAGAAGTTAGGCCTAAAGAAGATTACTTAGTTATAGGTAGTCAAGAACGATGGTTTGAATTGGACCCAAAATTCTTTCAGTCTTTTATAGAGAAACGAGCAAAATTGAATATTAATACAAGGCTTTTATTTCAAGATTCAAAAATTGCTCGCGATCATAAAAGATTTGAAAAGAATTATAATGAGCAAGTAAAAATATTACCAAAAGAAACCATGTTATCTACAAATCTTGTTTTGACATCGAAAAAGCTAGTAATTCAACAACTTCATCCACCTATTATGGCGATAGTGATAGAAAACAAAAGTATAATTAAAATGCATAAAGAATTATTTGAGATCATTTGGAAGTCCATTCCTGATGAATCATAGAAAATAATAGTATAATCAAAATATGAAATTAATTAGCTGGAATGTGAATGGGCTTCGAGCTCTCTATAATCAGGGATATTGGGAGAAGTTTTTAAAGATTAAATCTGATATTTTTTGTTTTCAAGAAACTAAAGCAGAGGCAGATCAACTTGCAGATGAAGTGAGAAATCCAAAAGGATATTTCTCTTACTTCGCCTCATCAAAAAAAAGAAAGGGATATAGTGGTGTTGCACTATACTCGAAGATCGAGCCTGAAAAGGTTGAATATGGAATGGGAATAAAGAAATTTGATGACGAAGGAAGAATGCTCGTTGCTCATTATAGTTCGCCAGCTGGCGAATTTGTTCTCATAAACGTATATTTCCCTAATGGTGGCGGTGGTCCAGAGAGATTAGCATATAAGCTTGATTTTTATGACGCATTTCTCGGTTTTATTGAAAAATTGAGGAAAAAAGGCAAAAGTATTATTTTCTGCGGAGATATAAATACCGCACATGAGGAAATAGATCTTGCTCGACCAAAGCCGAACGAGAAGAACACCGGTTTCCTGCCAGAAGAGCGCGCATGGATCGATGAGGTAGTTGATAAGGGATACGTCGACACGTTCCGTCATTTCTATCCAGAGAAAAAAGATATGTACTCGTACTGGGATATGAAAACATTTTCTCGAGACAGGAATGTAGGATGGCGTATTGATTATTTTTTTGTGAGTGCAGATCTTGTGAAACGTCTGAAGGGGGCATCAATTTTAGGTAATGTGTTTGGATCTGATCATGCGCCAATAGTACTTGAGTTGAAATAACTTTAAATTAGATAAATTTTCAATTTATCCGTGGCTTTATATCATTAGAAATGAAGCACACTACTGAAATGGGGCTCACATATGTGAGTCTCATTTGCGTCATTTAAGCCTTTATTTATATGGTGATTTTAGTATCCACACATACGCTTGACAAATATACTGTCTTGTATAGAATGTATGACTCATGTGCAATGTAGTACATTTTAACTGGTTCATTAACAATTAAATAAGTGAAGTAATGTGGGTAAATTTTTTAGCACCAAGTGCTGCTGTTATTGGCTTGGCACTTTGTTTCAGAAAAGAGATTAAAAAATCTCTTATTGAATTGATTCGAAAGAATCGCCAGAGAGGATGGATTCGAAAGAATCCTGTGAAGCAAAGGGAGGCCGCAGAAAAATCTGTTAGCTATTCTAAAAATGAAAGAGGTATTGATACTCGCGAAGGAAAGCGTGTTCACCCTCATTCTAATAATGGGATGTCGAAATCAATGATTGCAACATTGTCTCGAGTGTAACAGAAAAGGAGCAGAAGTTTCCAATAGCCCCGACGTACGTCGGGGCTATTTTTTATTTACAGTATAAATTGGGAATGGTGTAATGGTTTACGATATGCCACGTCATATAGTGTAGAAGGGACGTAAATCACTTAAAAGACTTTATTTATAAGGCTTTTGTGGCTTACTTACCGCAGTACTCTCTATCACTATAATGTTGCATTATAGTGATAGAGAGTACAAAATATAATTTTCGAACAACAAAATTCACTTAATCATGGAAATGTTATCAGTTATATTGAATAGTTCAGTTCTTCAGATTGGAGTACTTGTAGTTACATTAGTAAGTATTCCTATGTATATGTTATACATAGATATATCTAACGTGAAAAAGAACTCTCCAAAAGCAAGTTAATGCCTGAAGAAGATTTTCAAAACCCGCACACATATGTGTCCGGGTTTTTTTATATTTTCAAGTGAGGAGCGTATGAAAATTTATTTTCATAACGTCCGACCTGAGTCCGTACCGAACGGTCTAGGAGCGATGGGAATATATAAGAGATAAAGTCTCTTATATATTTATTTTACAAAGTGACGCTTTCGAATTTTTGCGAGTTCCTTTTCCTCCTCCTCTTCTTTCTTTTCTCTTCCTGCTTCACCAAGTGTCTTGAGTGCATCCTCGGGGAGTTTAATTAATTCCTTGGACTTTCTTTCTAAATATTCTTCAGTATTTAGTTCTGGGTCATCAAGTACTTCCTCCAAAAGGGAGTGTAGAATATAGCCTATTTTGCGACTCGGCTTTTCTCCTGTGATTTTCATGATTATGTCGCCATCAATTTTGAGCATACCCACAGACACTGGTGCTCGCATTGCTTCTTCGATCATTGATTTATACTTACGTAGTCTGTAAGGTGCTTCCTTTGGCTTCCCCATTCCTATTCGATCACATGCGCGCACTTTCATAAGATCCCACACATTTTCTTTTCCAACATTTCGAATGAGCCTCCTCACTGCCGAGAGAGTTATCTGATCGATGTCTGAGAAGAACATATGATTTCGTACAAGCTTGGTAGCTGTATCAATTATTTTTCTTGGAAACTTTAGACGCTCAAGTGCTTTTTTTGTCATTCGTGCTCCGATAACTTCATGACCATAGAATGTATAATCCTTTTTTTCTTTTGACCATGCGCGTGAGCGTGGTTTCCCTACATCATGTAAAAGGGCTGCTATACGAACGTGTAATGGGAATTCCCTCTTTGCCCCATGCTGAAGAGCTCTAATGCTGTGCTCCCACACATCATATATATGAGATGCATTTTGCTCTATCTTAATCCCCTCCCCACTTTCCGGAAGAATATATTTCAAGACATTTAATTTATTAATTAAGATCATTCCATCCATAGGATTTTCTGACATGACCATCTTTGAAAATTCATCTTTTATTCTCTCCATGGCAATATTCTCAAGCAGGTTCGCAGTTTTAGTTATTGCTTTTTCAGTTTGTTCTTCAATTGTGAAACCAAGTTCCGCAGAAAAGCGTATTGCACGTACAATGCGCAGTGCATCTTCTGTAAATCTCTCTTCTGGATCGCCAACAGCTCTAATTATCTTGTCCTTTATATCTTCTTGTCCTTTATAAAGGTCGATTATATGTCCTTTAGAAGGACTGTATGCTATAGCATTTATAGTAAAATCTCGTCTTTTAAGATCATCCTCTATGTTGTCACTGAATGACACAGAATCTGGATGACGATTGTCACTATATTTGGCTTCAAGTCTATATGGTGTCACTTCTATGTTTCTAAGTGTTTCACGAATAACATCTTCCTGAACCACAACGACTGTTCCGAATGTATTTTCATACACTGTTTTTTCAAATAGTGCTTCAATCTGTTCTGGTTTTGCATTTGTAGTTATGTCCCAGTCTTTTGGTTCTTTGTTTCGCAGTAAATCTCGAACACAACCACCAACCAGGTACGCCTCAAAACCAGCATCCTCTAATGTTTCAGTTATATTTATTACCTCATCAGGTATTTTTAATATTTTTTGTTTCATGTGAAATGTTTTCTGTTATCCTCTATCACTAAAGCTACGGATGGGCAAGGCCCGTGAAACCCGTCCGAACGGGTTTTCATCCGGGCGGGCTTCTTCTGGAACTGTGAGATGTGTATTCATATATGGGTATATTACAATTATTAACTATAATTGTATATTACTTTTTATTGATCTCATAATTAGTGTATAATAAAAATCTCACTGCTCTCGTGGTGAAATGGATATCACAACGGTCTTCGGAACCGTTATTGGGGGTTCGAGTCCCTCCGAGAGCACATTGTATAATTATTTATCTCAAATTTATTGAAAAAATACTATGAAAGCAAAACAGAAAGAAGTTGATGACTGGATTAAGCTACATAAGGCAGGTTATTTTAAGCCATTAGAGATAATGACACACATTACAGAAGAGGTTGGAGAACTTGCACGCGAGCTTAATCATCTGTACGGTCAAAAGAAGAAGAAAGATTCAGAAGATATCAAAGAGCTCGCAGATGAAATATCAGACGTTATGTTTATACTAATATGTTTGGCAAATTCACACGGTATTGATTTGGATGAAAGTTTCTCTCGTGTGATGGATAAGTGTTATGGTAGAGATAAAGATAGGTACAAAAAGAAGTAAAATTTATTAACTGAGGATATATCAACTTCGTTATGATATATCCACAGCATTCGGACAATGTGTAAGACTTGCAGTCTTCCACTAGCTCCTCACTTGCGGATATATCTACACTACGTTACGATATATCCGCGGCATTCGGATAAAATGAATCATATTCATTTTTCGACTACTTTAGAAAATAAAAAAATATAAACAAGCTTCCATTTTTTATTTTCTTAGTAGTCGTGAATTGTTACACAATTCGTTTTACTCCTCACTTGCGGATATAGTTAAGTGGTAGAATACGTCCTTGCCAAGGATGAGACGGGAGTTCAATTCTCCCTATCCGCACAAACATAATAAAAAACAGATGTGCGAGACTCGCTTCAAGCGGTCCGCACAAAATGAAAATTACCCAGCGATAGCTGGGTAATTTTCATTTATGTCTCGAATAAGAATAAGTAAACTGCTTTACTTATGTGGAGAATTGAAAGGCGCAACTATATCAAGTGAAGCGAGATAGTGAGCCGAGGTCGAGAATACTTATGATCCGCCAACTGGCGGAGAGTTAGTAATTCGTGACCAATCTCCCCCCGCCTAGACTCGTCGTCTAGTCGAGGCTGGTATCCGCACTACTTTGCTCCGATAAAATATCTGAGC
This sequence comes from Candidatus Wolfebacteria bacterium, assembly GCA_002401345.1. Classification (GTDB taxonomy): domain Bacteria; phylum Patescibacteriota; class Minisyncoccia; order Phycocordibacterales; family NVSU01. Next base: position 61,107 of record NVSU01000003.1, on the reverse strand, counting down.
TATGTAGTACAGGTAGAAAACGTATGTATAAAGGACATCATGAAATACATGTCCCTTAGAGATATATTTCACTATATTCTGTATATTCTATAGAGAATATAGTGTGGATAAACATGTTGATACTGTTTATAAAAGACATAAATAAGGACATTTTATATATAAGTCAGTGTCTGAATATACATACAAAATATCAAATAAACGTTGAAAAATAAGGCTTTATTCTGAGACACCCAATAATAAAACACATTTTGAGTCTAATAAATACCGAAGGGAAATATTACATTGTTTTCTATTGAATAAGTGATATATGTTACCCATGAAACGCAGAAGAATGTATCACGTGAAACATATATTTGTGTTTCATGGGTAACATTAGGTATATCTATGTAATTTCTATGTTACTTGAGAATATTGTATAATTATAGGTAATATGAATCCCGTTAGAGATCACAACGTTATGTTTAGCCATTATACTGTTAAATCAGTGTATAATTTATTTTTTTATATGATATATAATAGTAATTTACGGAAATCATTGATTTCCTATCTCTAACGGGATGAAGAAATTTAGCTCAAAAACACAGAAAATAGGAGAAATTGGCGAAGATTTGGCGTGTAGGTTTCTCGTGAAACATAAATATAGTGTAATTGAACGTAATTTCACCAAAAAATGGGGAGAAATTGATATTATTGCAAGTAAATCAAACGTTCTTCATTTTATTGAGGTAAAAACCAAGTCTACTGATCTAAGTGATGTTAGTGTTGTTAATAATGAAGAATTTAGACCCGAGGAGAAGATTGATGCACATAAACTGGGACGTATGGCGAGAACAATACAATCTTATTTGCTGGAGAAAAATGTAATGGATAGGGTGGAGTGGCAAGTTGATGCACTTTTGGTGTTTCTGGATGTGAAAAATAAGAAAGCAAAGGTTAAAAGTATAGAAAATCTTATAATATAGAGTTTTGCTTCCACAATATACTTGACAATCAGTCAATATTATGATAATGTAGAACCAGAAGGAATCGGAGATTTTATCTCCAACTTCCTATAACGTAAATTAAAAAATCTATACTAACTAAAACTTATTTGACATGAAACATTCAGAGACAGGTACCATCGCTACATTACATGAAAATGGATATGGATTTATTGAGCGTAAAGGTGCGAAGGATAACATTTTCTTTCACCTTTCTAATCTTATTATGGTTAAGTTTCCTCAGTTGAAAAAGGGAGACGAACTAAAGTTCAATGTTGAGGAAAACAATAAAGGCGGAAAGGCTGTTCAAGTAATGAGAAAGGATGCTGTCGTTACACCAGAAGCCGATCCAAAGCCGCAAATGATTTATGAAGATTGATCTGATGGGGGACCCTGTTATCGTTGATGAAAAAGTTCATGAGCTTATCTATGAAATTACCGGGAATGAGGAATCAAATTCCTCTTACCATAGGCTCGCAGAAGAACTCTCTGATTTAGTAGGATCCGGTGATTTTAATCCTGCACCTTTTACAAGTCAGGCCAGTCAAGCGAATCATATGGAGACAGGTGAGGTTTATGATCACACTATTGTAACCTATGAAAGCATCGTCAGAAAGTGGATTGATATGACCGGAAAAGGGGATATAAGAGAAATCTCTACTGTGCCCGAAAGAGAAGTCGTGTCACAGGAATTTTTTGGAGACGAAGGTTTCTCTATCACTGTGGATCCTGGTTTTGGTAGTTCAGAAGAATTGTGTTATCAATGATCAGATTTAGATCAACACAAACCCGTTCATTTTATATGAGCGGGTTTTTTTAATGGATAATTGTTTTTTCGACTAAGTATGCTACGATGATAAAGTATTTTTTATACGGGACATGGTGTAACGGCTAACATACTCGCTTTGGGAGCGAGCGATTCTGGGTTCGAATCCCAGTGTCCCGAAAGAGGCTGATTTTGACATTATTAATAGTAGAATAAGAAATATTGCGGGTGTAGTTTAGTGGTAGAATATCTGCCTTCCAAGCAGAGGACGGGAGTTCGATTCTCCCCACCCGCACATAGTAAAATAAAACACTGCATTAATGCAGTGTTTTATTTTTGCTACTGTTGCGAGATTGTGAGAATCGAACAGGAAGGGGGTCGGGGAAACTTTAGTTTCCCTGTGGAGGAAGGCAGGACGTAGTCCGTTGGAAAACCGTGGGTTTCCAAGGAGTGAGATAGCGAAGCGTCTCCCCACCCGCACAAAATGAAAATCACTCGGCGTTTGCCGGGTGATTTTCATTTATGTGTTGGGTAGGAGTACACAAGCTTCTTTGTGTACGTGGGGAATCGAAAGACGGAGCTATGTTGCGAAGCAACAGCGAGTCGGGGTCGAGAATACTTATGATCCGCCAGCTGGCGGAGAATTAGTAATTCGTGACCGATTCTCCCCACCCGCACACAAAGAAAAAACCATCCACCAATTGGCGGATGGTTTTTTCTTTATAGAAATTCATGTACTCTCAAAAGAGAGAATACATTATTCTGCTACAGCGTCTTTAAGAGCTTTAGCAGCCTTAAATTTAGGTACTCGTTTTGCTGGAACTTCTACTGGCTCTCCAGTTCGAGGGTTTCGAGCTGTTCGAGCTGCCCGCATTTTAGCGGTGAAAGCTCCAAATCCGGCAATAGAAACCTCCTTTCCTTCCTTTAGGGCATCTGTGATAGCTCCGAAAAGACCATCAACTAGTCGCTCAGCTTGAGCTTTTGTCCCATCGAGTTCTCCTTGAACCCATTCTGCAAGTGCTTGTTTGTTCATATGTATTGTAAGAGATTTTTTTACAATCCCTTATGTTTATTGGTAAAAATTATTGTTAAAAATGGTTTCGACCAATTGTGTTCGTATCCGTACCGCCCGTCCGAGACGGACAGAATGATATAAATACTTCCTTCCTATTATATAATAAGGGTTTTTTCATGCAACTGTTATATACACTAGTGAGAAGTTGATCTTTCACAAAATCATGTTATAGTTAATATAGAAATTTTTGACTAATATACTCACTAAATAGCTCATTGTTATGAAAAATCTCATATTTATATTGATTAGCATTGTTTTTATTGGTGTATTTAACACAGCAAACGCATACGCTTCTGACGTAAAAAGTGATTCTTTGGTTGAATTAGAAAATCAAATAAGAGATACATTGGATTATGCCATCATGACCCAATACATGTCATCTTTGGATAGTTGGGATTGTAAGAAAAAGAATGGAGACTCTCTAATACAATGTTTAATGGAATATAGAGATGGAGTAAAAAGTTCCCAGGCTGCATTTCAAGAATATATTGTATTAATAATGAGTCATCCAGCGTATTCACCTACACATGAATCATTAACAAAACTTCCTGAATCTTTTTCATTTATGATGGAACGTTCATGGACAGTGTGGGAAACTTCAAGATTCATAAAAAGTCAGACTAAACTTATTAATATTATTGGGAGTTGTATATTGTTTTCTGATTGTATAGAGGACACATCTTCTGAAGCATATAAAGTTGTTACAGAACAATATGAAGCAACTATGCAACTTAGAATCGAACTAGTGAATAACTAGGTGGTCTATAATTACAAAATCCCCCGATTTTCATCGAGGGATTTTTTTTATTCTGCCTTCTTTATGTAATTGATACATAGACTAAAAAGAGGTTGATTTTTCATAAAACCGTGTTATAATGATTTCAGAAATTTAATACAGCTCAATCTTTATTAAATAGTTCATTGTTATGAAAATAAGCAAATTTACTTTACTTTGGTCTCTTGCTGTATCTATATGCTTTGGTTTATATTTGATGATTTATTATCTTAAATATAATAGTATCCCAGTATCTGAAATGGGAATATCACGAGCATGGGATGTTCTAATAGGGATTTTTTGGGTACCTTATCCAAATTTGCTGGATAAAATATTTACTGATAAAAACGGGAAAAAACACTATAATCACTTATTTTTAATCGTTAGTGGTACATTAGCTATATTTTTTGGAATATTATTGGATGATTTATTTCGAGACGATCCAAAAATGATCATAGAGTTTCCAATTGCCTGCCTTATGACAGCTGGTGCAATAGAATATTTTCAAATGAAATCTGACGATTATTATTTTATGTCTATCTTTTATTTTGGTCTCATATTTACAATTGCATCTGGTATTGTTCTTGGTCTTGTATATGTTTTTTTGGGACTCTCAATATATAAATTAATTTATCCAAAGAAGGATATGAAACTTTTTCACTAGATTTATCTAAAACAAAATCCCCCGATTTTTATCGAGGGATTTTTTTATTTACATTTAGGAGTATTATCGAGCGAATTCTACGATTCGTGTTTCACGTATCACGGTGACTTTAATCTCTCCCGGATATTTGAGTTCTTTTTCGATTTTGAGCGCAACCTCTCGCGCCATTTTCTTTGTCTCTAGATCTGAAATGTTTTCTGGTGTTACAAATATTCTAATCTCTCTACCAGCCTGAAGTGCATATGATTTTTCTACACCATCGAATCCATCGACAATTGCTTCAAGTTCTGCAAGTCGTTTTAGATAATTTTCCACTGTGTCTCGTCGGGCACCCGGTCGTCCTCCTGAAATATGGTCAGCGGTAGTCACAATGGTTGATTCAATTGTTTCATGTGGGTAATCATCGTGGTGAGATTTCATCGCATCTATGATTGCTTGATCAGCACCAAATTTTTGAAGTATTCTAATTCCTATTTCAATGTGTGTTCCTTGTACCTCATGATCAAGTGCTTTACCAATGTCATGCACAAGTGCACCTGCTTTGGCCACCTGAACGTCTGCACCAAGCTCCTCAGCGATCATACCGGCAATGTGAGTCATTTCTATGCTGTGTTGGAGTACATTTTGTCCATAACTCGTTCTAAAGTATAGTCTTCCAACAATAGCGATAATACGAGGGTCTAAATTAAATATTCCCGTTTCATACACTGCCTGATCGCCTTTGTCTTTGATTATTTTATTTATCTCTTCCTGTGCCTTCGCAACCATTTCTTCAATTTTAGCAGGTTGAATTCTTCCATCTAAAATAAGGTTTTCTAATGCGACTCGTGCAACTTGTCTTCGAATCGGATCAAATGATGAAATAACAATTGATCCTGGTGTGTCGTCTACTACCAGCTCAACTCCAGCTGCGCGCTCAAATGCACGAATATTTCTTCCTTCTTTTCCAATAATTTTACCTTTGATGTCATCAGAGGGAATAGATACCATGGTAGTCATGAATTCTGAGGCTGTTGAAGAGGAAAGTCGCTGGATAGAACTTGCCAATATATCTTTAGCTCGTCTGTCGAGCTTTTCAGATGACTCTTTCTCTAATTTCTGCATTCGTACAACCAAGTCCTCCTCGTTCATTTTTTCAATTGACGTCATCAGCTCCTCTTTCGCCTCACTCGACGTTAATTGAGCTATTTTTTCCAATTGAACTTGTCGCTCCTTCTCGAGAGAATCTGCCTGTTCCCTAATTTTTTTAATTTCCTCGACTTTTTCCTTTACACTCTCAATCTCTTTATCAAGATCTCCTTGTCGTGCATCTAAAAGCTCTTCTTTTCTTATAAATCTGTCTTCTGTTTTCTTGAATTCAGATTCTTTTACTTTTTCTTCTGCTTTTAATTCTGCTAAAACTTTCTCAGACTTTGATACTGCAGTATCAAGAATCTTTTGTGATTCCTCTTTTGCAGCAAGCATCATTTGCTTTATTTCGAGTTCCATAGAACCCTTTTTACCCATTGAAATAATGAGACGCAAATAGTAGCCTAGGCCGATACCTAGTGCGAGTGCCCCTATGGCAATAAATATAAATGTTACACTCATAAGCAATGTAGACGCTCACAAGAATACAACCCCTTATATAAGTTGTTTTAAGTACTGTGGTGTATGTAGAATTACGGGTGAAGTTTTTTGGTAATTTGTATACATAATTTGATTAAAACATTCGATTCTGAACTTTAGGAAATATTCTTGTAAACGAGATATTAATTTTAAAAACGATATGAACCAATAATATCATAATTTATGATTTTGTCGAATAATTAAAAAAACTACTCTATTGAGTAGTTTTTTTAATTATTATTTTTTGCTTTTAGGTTTTTCGAGAATTTTATCAACAATTCCATATTTTTTTGCCTGATCAGAACTCATCCAGAAGTCTCTGTCACCATCATCTTTTATTTTCTTAAGAGTTTGACCTGTATTGTCTGCAAGTATTTTTGCTAATCGTTCTTTTAATTTAACAATTTGTTCTGCAGCAATCACTATGTCCGTTGCTTGACCTTCTGTGCCCCCAAGTGGTTGATGAATTAATATTTCCGCATTGGGAAGTGTAAAGCGCTTTCCTTTTTGACCAGCTGAGAGGATCACAGCTCCCATTGAAGCAGCAACACCGACTGCAACTGTTGAAATATCGGGTTTAACGTGATTCATAGTATCTAAAATAGCGAGACCTGCGAGTACGCCTCCACCTGGTGAATTAATATAGAGAGATATATCTTTTTTAGGATCTTCTTGTTCCAAGTGAAGCAGCTGAGCAATAATTATATTTGCAGTATAGTCATCGATTGGACCACCTATGAAGATAATACGTTCTTTTAAAAGGCGAGAGTAAATATCATACGCTCGTTCGCCAAATTGAGTTTTTTCTATAACGGTAGGAATTAACATAACTTTGAGTTTATTTAAGAATAATGTAGTCAGTATAACAAAAATGAAATCTAGGTAGTATTGACAAAATACTTATTTATTGCCATAATAGGATCAGAAATTAATGTTGTTTAATATTAAAGGAGGCACTAATGAAAGCAAAAAAAATTTGTGTACTTATTGGATTATTTTTATCAAATGCATTTATTTGCTCCGCGAGTGGTGTTTTGAAGGTGGAGGACAGTGAAATTAACTCCATAAGAAAGGATACAATTAAAAGCAGAGAGCATCCAGGTCCATTTTATCCTATGGTTAAACTTATTAAAAAAAGTATGCGAAAGGGTGCAGAATGGAAACCGGATACACTTTCAACAAAACAAACGTTTGGTGATGTGGTTTCACTCCCTGTTAAAATTCTTAAAGATACGCTTAATGGCATCGCATTTGAGATAGCTATCTATGAGACGCTTTTCGAAAAATACATTGTATATGCAAGAGTTACTGAGATGGATACAAAAAAATGGATTTTTGATCTTGATGGAGATGGAGTGATTAAAGAAAAACTCGGTGATAGATTTTCAGGCCGGGTCTATGATCCAAAGGGTATGTACAAGGAATACGTGAAGCGCGCGGTCGCATCAAAGTTTGTTCGTGCTCTTAGAGTTGGAACTGTTGCCATGTTAACTACAGGCATAATATATGCAGGTCTTATTACAATAGGAGTTTTGTAAAAGTAAAACGAAGTCGCAAGACTTCGTTTTTTTTAATTCCTATTTCTGATCTTCCAGAAAAGCGAATACTTTTTTATTGATAAGTATATTTTCGATATAGGCGCGTGCACCCTGTGGATCTGCTCCTTTGTGGTGTTCAAGAAGGTGTTTGAGTTGATGTTCAACTTCTTTTTCGTCCGCCTTTATATTTTCAGCAAGTGCAATTTTACTTATGATAAGTGAGACTTCAGCTCTCTTGCGTGCATCTTTTTCCCAGTCTTTTCGAATATCAGCTTCTTCTTTTTTGAGATGCTTTAGATAGTCCTCAAATGTGAGACCAGAATTTGCGATATCTCCTTTGAGTTGATGAAGCATTTTATCCAATTCCATATTTACGAGAAGTTGAGGTACTTCCACGGTGGATTTTTCTATAATGCCGTCTATTATTTTTAGTCGTCGCTTGTCGTTCTCCTTTGTTTCTTTCTCTTTTTTAATATTTTCCTTTAGTTGTATCTTAAAATCAGCAACATCTTTAAAGTTTCCCAATGATTTAACGTGTTCATCATCTAGTGGAGGTAAATCTTTATCCTCTATTTTTGCAGGAGGAGTAGGGGTACCTTCTTCTTTTTTCTCTTTCTCTTTCTGTTTCGCTTGAGCTTGGGCTTGAGATTGTGCTCTCATCCTTCTTATTTGTAGTATTGTATTTTCGATATCTTCATCAGTCGCATCGGTGGACTCTTTTGAAAAAGGTATTTTTTTAGCAATGGAGGCATAGTCGGGAAGTGTGATTTCTGGCATTACTGCAGTTCGAATAGTGAATCCGAGAGGATTATTTTTAGCGAGTTTTGTAAGTGAGATTTCAGGTCGTCCTATTGCATCAATCTTATTATCTGCGAGTATTGTAGGATATTCTTTACTAATAGCACGATGAGCCATCTCTTCTAGTACTAACATGTCGGAGAGTTTTGATTCGATAATGTTCTCAGGTACGTGGCCTTTTCTAAATCCATCCACTTCAAGTTCTTTTCCAAGATGAGTAACGGCGTCCTTTCGGTATGATTCGAACTCTTTTTCAGCAATTTCTCCTATAATCTCTATTTCACTATTTTTATTCTTTTTGATCTCTATTTTAGTCATATTGTTTATAGTAATATGTATGTGTTAAATACTATTAAATGGTTTGGCTTTGTTACTTCCTGCCCCGCCCGCTTCGCCAGAACGTCAGCGAGGCGAGTACCCAAAGCGAAGCTTTGTGGTTCTGGGGTTTCTACTTTAGTCATAGACATTAGTCTACAGGGAGCATATATATTTGTCAAAAAAACCCCAGCAATGCTGGGGTTTTTAAGAAAAGTCTTAACTTAAAATGTTGTATCTAGATCTAATAGATCAAGATCATCAAATTCAGATAGTCCTAGGTTTTCATCAAAAGATTCTATGCTGTCGATTAATTCTGAATCATCAAGCACATCAATTTGACTCAAGTCACTCTCAACTTCTGGATCTACTGGATCAACTGGACTTTCAACTGTAGTGTCGACTTGTGTATCTGGGGCTGTGTCTTGTACATTTGATCTAAATAGTAAGATTCCACCAATGATAAGAATTATGATGATAATAATGATGCCAACGAGGGCATTTCCTGATTTATGTGTGTTCATGTTTATTTAATAGATTATTATTAATAAGTGTGTATAGTATATCACCTTATATTAGAAGCGCTACTATAAGCGGGACAACTACATTAAGGAACGTATGATACTAGAGAAGGAGTGCAACAATCAAAAGTGCAACAATGTTAAGAATCTTAATCATTGGGTTGATCGCAGGACCAGCCGTATCTTTATATGGATCTCCCACAGTATCACCTGTGACTGCAGCTTTGTGTGCTTCAGATCCTTTTCCTCCATGATGACCATCTTCAATATATTTCTTTGCATTATCCCATGCACCTCCGCCTGAGGTCATTGATATTGCAACAAATATTCCTGTAATAAGTGCACCGATCAGAAGACCACCAAGTGCCTCTATTCCAAGAGTAAATCCTACAAGAATTGGAATAACAACAGGTATAAGTGCTGGAACGATCATTTCTTTGATTGCTGATTTTGTTACTAAATCAACACTTCTTTTGTAATCAGGTCGTTCAGTACCTAACATTATTCCTGGTTTCTCTCTGAATTGTCTTCGCACCTCTTCTACTACAGCTCCCGCAGCTCGTCCTACAGCTTCCATTGAAAGGGCACTAAAGTAATACGGAAGTAATCCACCGATAAGAAGTCCTGCGAGTACAAATGGATTATCAATCGCAAATGTAATGGTATCAGGAATAGTGTGAGTGAAGTCAGCAAAGAGTACAAGTGCAGCGAGTGCAGCCGAACCTATTGCATATCCTTTTGTAACAGCCTTTGTTGTATTTCCAACAGCATCGAGCGGATCTGTTATCGCACGTACACTCTCACCCATTTTAGCCATCTCAGCAATTCCTCCGGCATTATCTGTAATTGGTCCGTAGGCATCCATTGCAACAATTATTCCTGCCATTGAAAGCATGGCTACTGCAGCGACAGCTATTCCGTAAAGTCCAGCGAATGCGAATGAGCCAAGAATTCCCGCAACAATAACGAGTACTGGTAGTGCAGTTGATTTCATTGATACCGCAAGACCTTCAATAATGTTTGTTCCATGACCAGTTACTGACGCTCTCGCAATATCTTGGACAGGTTTACGTTCTGTTGAAGTAAAGTATTCTGTAATCATTACAAGTGCTCCTGTGATTACAAGACCGATGAGTGCTGCGAAATAAAGATTGGATACACCATATACTCCATTTCCACTCATCAATGCGTTTGTTACAGGATAGAAACCAATAGCAGCTAATATTCCTGATGCAATAAGTCCTTTGTACAATGCCTGCATAGGATTGTTGTTCTTTCCTAGTCGAATAAAGAACGTTCCAAGTATTGAAGCAAAGATTGATATTGCTCCTAATACAAGAGGGTAGATGATTGCATTTGAGAAATCACTTAGAAGAAGTCCACCAAGGATCATTGCGGCAATTGAGGTGATCGCATATGTCTCAAAGAGATCAGCTGCCATACCTGCGACATCTCCAACGTTGTCTCCAACATTATCAGCGATTACTGCAGGATTTCGAGGATCATCCTCGGGAATTCCTGCTTCAACCTTTCCGACAAGGTCCGCTCCAACGTCAGCTGCTTTAGTAAATATTCCTCCACCAAGTCGAGCAAAGATAGAAATAAGAGATGCACCAAATCCAAGACCGATTAATGCATTAATATCCTTTGTTATAAAATAAAATGCAGCTGTTCCAAGAAGTGCAAGACCAACAACAAGCATTCCTGTTACTGTTCCTCCCCGAACTGCAACATTAAATGCTTTACTCATACTTGTCCGTGCTGCTTCTGCTGTTCGTACGTTTGCTCGAACAGACACGTTCATACCAATGTATCCAGCAGCTGCTGAAAGTACTGAACCAACAAGGAATGCAAGGGCAGTAGTCCATCCGAGTGTGTTAATGAATCCAATAATAATGAAGAGTACGATTGCTACTATACCGATTGTTTTGTATTGTCGGTTTAAGTATGCAGATGCACCTTCTTGAATCGCAGATGCGATTGATCTCATTTTTTCATTTCCTGCAGGCAATAGAATAATTCTATATGCAAGAAATAATCCATAAAGGATAGCTATAGCGGCACTTATAAAGATAAATAATGTCATGCTAATTTTAAATGAATGTAGTGAATATTAAAATTAAGCACCCCGTGAAATTCTTGACCTGCAAGAATGCGACATAGTCGCTATTTTACTGGGGTATATCACTACATACACCTTGTTATTTAATTTATAATGTGTCTAGAATACTATATAAATGAATGATTTCAAAGAGTTGACAATATGCCTTTTTCATGATAGTATAATACCGAAACAATATTTAAACTAACTCGTACTTTTGTACATTAAAATTGAAAAAGATGAAATTATTATCTTATATTCTTTTATATTTAGGGCTTGGAGTTCTAATTTTAATCTGGATTATGTATTTCTGTATAATTTATCGCATCCTTAATGGCGGCGATCTAGTATTTGAAGTCATTGCTCAACTACCACCTATTTTCTATTGTGGTTTAAGTACAGCACTGTTGGTTGGATCAATTGCTTCTCGTTATTTACACGAAAAGGGAGATTAACAAAATTTCTTACCCAAAAAGGTAAGGCCGACAACATCACGTTGTCGGCTTTTTTATTGTTAAGGCAAAAAACTTTTTAAGAAAATCGCTCTACTTAGACGTCGGACGTCTAAGTAGAGAGTAGGACACGAGTTTTGTGACGATTACGATTAGTTGACAATATGAGATTTTTATTATAAAATAACTCCAGAAAATTCAAAGTCAAACTTGTGCGTTGCACATTAATAATAGAAAAATGAAATTAGTTAAATATGCATTTTTAGCCGCATCAGCTCCTTTTATTGTATTCACTATAGTAGTAGGTGTTGTATTCTGTTGGGGTATTCCAGCTGATGGCACTTTTGATAAATTGATTATCTCGAGTGTGGTAGCATCGGTATGTCTTCTTGGTGCCGCTGTTGTACACTATTTTGAAAAGCCTGCAAATTTTTGTTAAAAATATGGTGATTAGTTCAATTATGATATAGTAAAATCAGCAATTAGATATTAATCCTTAACTCAGAAATCATGAAAAGAAAAGACGTCACAAGTGGGAGCGTAATCTCTTCCAAACCCAAAGAAAAAGAAGAAGAGCTCAAAAAAGATATCACCTGGTGGAACTAAGTCTTACTGACAAACAAATTTGTTTGTAACAATACTACTTACCCGACCGACAAGGGGTAGGGCCGGCAACAATCGTTGTCGGCTTTTTTTATGCACCGTAAATAATATTTGACAAAAAGCTATTCTGTTTGTAGAATTAATTCAGATCTTATTTTGTCAACTCAAAACACAACATATCATGAGAAATTTTAAATTTTCTCTCGTTGCTATTTTTTTACTTTCCAAATCTCTAGTTGTGGCTCAAGCTCGTGAAGACACAGTGTCTAATGAACACACATTCATGCACCGTTATATGTCATTAAGTGTAGGTTCAGAAAAAATTAGTCCTTTCAAGAAAGGTTATGATACGTGGTTTTATACAAAAATCTCCGGAGGAATAGGAGAACAATGGTTAATTGCAGGATTGAGTATAAGCTTTCATTCTGAAACCAAGATTCTAAGTTTGAATCGTTCCTCATATAGATTTTCGGTAAAAGAGTTTGGAGGGGCAGGTATATTTTTTAGAATTGATGGCAATTATTTATTAAATGTTCCCTTTAGTCTCAGATATGATTTTGCAATCGCATATGGATACCATCATGCATACATAATTGAATATAGACACAAGGAGTCGCACATCGGCATTATGGCTGAGGTAAATATCTTTCAAAATGCGACTCAGCCTATTTTGGGGCTTGGCGTATCACTTCTTTTGGCACGTCCAGAAATGTATAAGTAAAAGCATCCGTTAATCGGATGCTTTTTTTATGCACTGTAAAAAAATCATCATTTACTTAGACGTCGGACGTCTAAGTAAAAACACCCATCACATGTGATGGGTGTTTTTTATTGTACTGAGTAGTTTATTTTTCCCTAGACGCTTCCTCAGAAGCATCGGGCGAGCTTCCTTTAGGATCTTTAGGTTCTTCTTCAGGAGATGATTCCTTTTCCTCTTCGCCAGCTGGCTGATTCTCTTTGCTCGCCTCGCTGGAGCTTTGGCGAAGCGGGTCGTCATCTTTTGTTTCCTCTTCGTCAGCTGACGGATTCTCCTTGTTGTCTGAATCTTTTTCCACTCCTCCAGCTGGCGGATTCGCTGATGTACTCTTTTCTTCTACGTCTGCTGGTGGATTTTCTTCTTTAGCAGTTTCTGTTTCTGATTCATCTCCGCCAGCTGGCTGATTCTCTTTATCTTCATCAGTAGATTCATCTTTTTCACCTTCCATTCCTTGAATATCGATTTTCCATCCAGTAAGTTTTGCTGCAAGCCGAACGTTTTGTCCTCCTTTTCCAATTGCAAGAGAAAGTTGGTCATCTACAACTTCAATTGTTGCTTTTTTCTCTTCCTCGTCTATTTCAATATCCAATACTTTAGCAGGAGACAGTGCGGCAGCAACGAACTTTGCTGGATCTTCATCCCATTCAATAATATCAATTTTCTCACCATTGAGTTCATTCATAACTGTTGTGACACGTATTCCACGTTGTCCCACAAGAGATCCTACTGGATCAATGTTTTCATCATGAGACATAACAGCAATTTTTGATCGATTACCAGGTTCACGTGCAATGCTTTTTATTTCAACCACACCACCTGCAACTTCTGGTGCTTCGATCTCAAATAATTTTTCAATTAACTTAGGATGAGTTCGCGATAGTCGTAAGTTAATTCCTCGTGGCGATTCTTCTACTTGATATAGATATGCTCGAATTCTACCTCCCTGATGATATCTCTCTCCAGGAATCTGCTCAGATGAGGGAAGTACACCAGTTGCTCTGTTAAAATCGATAAATACATTACCTCGATCAATTTTTTGAACGATTCCATTTACGATTTCTCCTTCTTTGTCTCCATACTCATCAAGAATAGAACCTCGTTCTGCTTCTCGGATACGTTGAATGATAACTTGTTTTGCAGTTTGGGCGGCAATTCGTCCGTAATCATCCTGTGCTTCAAGAGGGAATATAATTTCTTCCTCGAGTTCTACACCTTTTTTAATTTTTTGGGCATCTTCTATAAGAATGTGATGTTCTGGATTGAATCGTACTCTCTCATCTCCTTCTTCAACCACTTCCTCTTCCTCTTCTTCATCTCCTTCTTCAACTATTCTTACAAGTGAATCATCTACAACTATTTTAATTTGTGAAAATTCAGTTTTTCCTGAGTCCATGTCGAAGTGAGCACGAATAATTTGTCCTTTCTTTCCATAATCTTTTTTGTAGGCTGCTGCAAGGGCTTGCTCGATTGCTTCGATTATTTTTTCCTTAGGTATTTTTCGCTCCTCTTCGAGTTGTTGAAGCGCTGATTTCATTGTTTTTAGATCTAACATGATTGATTTTAAAGAAGTGAAACGACTATTTAAATCATCACCCTGTGAAATGATCTACGTCCGGTAGATCGTCTTGTTAAATTGCATTTAGCAAGATATTTCACTGGGGTGATCTTCATAATCAACCCTAGTCAAATATCTTATACAAATAAAATCTAAACTTTGTTTGTATAAGATCTTTTGCTAAGGCAAAAGATTTAACAGGGTTAAGAAAAGCATAGTCACTTTATTCCTTGTTTTCTTAATAAAAAGAGCCCGTTTCATAACGGACTTTCGTGAATTCATTTTATGCCAATTTGTTGTAAATGTCAATCCAGTAGTAGAATTTTAAAATATATCAATGTTGATCCATTCTTCATATTTACTTTGCAAAATTTCACTACTGGATCAATCTGGCGGTGAAAAATAATTTCATCTTCAGTTGCGCTTATTTATCCACAAAAAGACGTATGTATATTGGTGTGAATGCACACGAAGTGTTAAAATATATACAAAGTATATAATCGCGTCACTCGAATAAAGGGCACTCACGTTTTTATTTTGCTCCTTGGTTGTGATTACGGGTACACGTATAAATTTTTTCTATTTCATATGAATCAAGAGAAATCACCACTACATATTAGCCCAAAGAAACATACAACGTTGTACTTAGTTGTTACTCTAATAATTCTTGCGATAATTGCTTCGTATTTTTTTTACAATAGATTAAAAGCTCCGGAATTAACGGAAGAACAAAAGTTTGAGATATTGGATGATCTTTCAGATGCTTCTGATGAATCTAGGTTTTCTGAAGAAGAGCAAAAAAATATATTAGAAAATTTATCCAATCTAAATTCATTAAACAATGAACAAGGTCTTACTGAAGAAGAAAAATTAGACATTCTTAATTCACTATAGAAATAATGTTCACCACTCGAAAAAAAAATTTGATATATGTTGGTATTGCACTATTTGTTGTTGGAATTGCAGCAGTACTTTCAGGTTCCTTCACTCAATCAGCCCGAGCGACATCTCATTTGCCATTGCAACAACAACAAAATCAACTGACTCAACAGCTTTCACCAGGTGAAACTGGTGGTTCAGGGTGGGCGTGGTCAGACACTATTGGGTGGATAAGTTTTAGTGGTTCTACATATAATGTGTCTGTTGTTAATTCATCGGGGGATCTTTCGGGATATGCATGGTCTTCTAATATTGGATGGATAAGTTTTAATGAAAATGATGTTGCAAGCTGTCCATCCGGAGTCGGGGCGAATATAGATGCATCCACAGGAGAAGTTAGTGGGTGGATACGAGCACTTTCAGGTGATGAACCTGATGCATTAAGGTCTGGAGACTGGGATGGATGTATTCAGCTTTCAGGAACAAATCATAGCTCACCAGATCTTTCAGGAAATGGAGGAGTCACATATGACAAGATAAACCGCAAGCTCGTTGGGTTTGCATGGGGATCTGATGTGGTGGGGTGGATTGATCTTGTAGATGTATCCATTTCAGTTCCATTGGGTTCAAGTTTAAATTTAGTTGCTAACCCCCTCACACTTCCATCTAGTGGGGGCACTTCACTCTTAACATGGATGTCACGAGATATTCAAGTAGGAAGTTGTACTGCGAGCAGTACAGATGGTAGCTGGACAGGCTCAAGATCTGAAATAGATCTAGTTGGTGAATCAGTTTCACTTTCTCAAACCACTACATATACACTTACGTGTACTGGTGATGATGGATTAGCAATAAGTGATAGTGTAGAGGTTCGAGTTGCAGATGTGATGATTCCTGCGACGCTTTTCCTCATCGCAAATCCATCTACTGCACTACTTCCTGCACCATTTGTAACAAATCTTTTCTGGTGGTCACCTGACCCAAGTGCACTTGGAACATGTCAAAGAGGGGGAGGGGGCATAGGATGGATTGGATCGATTGATACATCTACAATGGGTACTAATTTATTTAATGCATCGCCTCAATCAAATGTGTCAGTGCCGTTCCCTCAAACCTCATTTAGTATTAATTGTACAAATCTTCAATTCCCAGCTACGGTGACAGTGACTCAGCAGGCACCAGCTCGACCATCTGTTACTCTTGTGTCTGACACTACGAGTTTACCGATTGGAGGTGGAACAGCTAATTT
Organism: Candidatus Wolfebacteria bacterium; assembly: GCA_002401345.1. GTDB lineage: Bacteria > Patescibacteriota > Minisyncoccia > Phycocordibacterales > NVSU01. The sequence continues at coordinate 44,471 of NVSU01000003.1, read as the reverse complement.
AACGTGGCTTCCCAACAATGTGAATAGTTGTAGTACAAGTTCTGTGCCATCTCATGTTGCGTGGAACTCTGTAGTTCCCTCACCACAAATAGGAACAGCATCCATAGGGGTGACTCAACCTACTAACTTTACAATTGAATGTACAAATAATGCAGGTCAGACAGTAGGCGATACGGTTGGAATATCTGTAGGGGGAATTGAGCCGTCTGGAGCAGGAATTCCGATTTTTGAAGAATTTTAATATATACATAGTTATGAAACAGCGAACAATAGAACTTACAAAAATAGTTATGATTGCACTTATCTTGAGTGTGGTAATTAGCTTTGCTCAGGCACATACACCTAGTTCTAATAATCCTTGGGATGCAGCACCCGGAAGTCCTCCTGATCAAAATATCGACACACCTATTAATGTAGGAACAGTAGATCAAATAAAAAGTGCAGGACTTGCATTGGATGGTATTTCTGTCTTTGGGGAGACTCAAATTAATGGAAATACAACATTTGGACAACCTCAGTCTTTAAGTTCAATCGGCTCAACTGTAAATGGTCTCAATAATGCTCTTACTGTATTTGGCAATACTGTGACAAGTGTACTTTCAATTGACTCACTTTCACACACAGAGAATCAATCACAACCAGTATGTGTTGATAATGGAGAACTTGTCTCATGTTAATTTTTAAATAGATATATATGAATAAAACATTACAAACATCAATAAAAATATTATTCCTCGGTTTTATTATGGTGGGTGGTATTTCCTACGCTGCATGGAGTGCCCCACAAGGAACTTCTACTAACGATAATGCTGTTATTCCGATAAATGAAGGATCGACTCCACAAATTAAATCAGGTGATCTTGGATTGGATGGATTGCTTGTTACGGGTGGATCTCAAATTGCATCTACATCGGGAACTGTGTCTGTTGGAGAGACTCTTATTCCAGGAGTTGAAGCATTAAATATATTCGATTATATATCTGGAGGAAATCATATAAAGGGAATAAAGGTGAGTAATGGTGTAGTGCTTATTGACTCGCTTCAGCCAACGTCGAGTTCTCAGCGTCAGTCTCTATGTCTCGATATGAATACTCATGAATTGATCACGTGCACACGGCAATTTAATCCAGGTAGTCTCACTTTTAGTACTGAAATATTTATTCCTGGAACGCACAGTGGGGATTGTTCATCATGTACTAATAATAGTTTTGTGGTTCCAGCACAAGTAAACTCTCTTGTGATTGAAGTGTGGGGTGCTGGTGGTGGTGGTGGACGAGGAGTAGCCAATCTTCAATATCCAGAGGGAGGTACGAACATAAGTGGTGCTGGTGGCGGAGGTGGAGGAGGAGCATATTCAAAATCACAACTAAGCGTAACTCCTTTTGATGTATTTGAAGTGGTGCCAGGGGCTCCTGGGACAGGTGGAATATTAACTCCTATAGCTAATAGAGAAGGAGGTGATGGAGGAGACAGTATATTTGCCTCGACCGATGGATCCATCGACGGATCTATAAATGGAACAATAATTGCTCGTGCGGGAGGTGGTGAAGGGGCAGAGTTCGCTCTCTTTGATTCGATTTTAAATAGATTACTTGAAGTACCTTTTGGTGGTGGTGCAGGTGGGGCAGCCACATATGGAAATGTATCTAATGGAAGTGGAAGTGGAGGTACGACTGGAGAAACTTTTTTTGCTACCGGATCTCATCCAATAATTTCTGGTAGAGGTTTTGGTGGAGATGGAGGTGATTTAGGAAATCCTACACTAGGCCGAGGGGGCAATGGAGGCACAAGTATAGTTAATGGATCTTCTGGTAATCCAGGAAGAGTAGTAGTGTCATGGATCGCTCCATAATTTAAAAATATAGTATGAAAAATAATAATAAAAAACAGAATATAAAAAATGCATTGAAGGTGCTTGTACTCAGTGCCTTTATGCTATCAAGTGTGTCATATGCAGGAGTATGGAATGATCCATTTTCTTCACCGCCAAGTTCGAATATTCCAGCTCCAGTAAATACACACGTTGATCCACAACTGAAGTCTTCAGCACTTGCTGTTGATGCACTCTTAACAGAAGACAACTCACTGTTTTTAGCGAAGACGACCATTGGAACAGAAGCTGGTCTAGGTGGTTTTCAAACTGCCCAAGAAATCTCAGACAATAGATTTGCACTCAAAAATGTTTTAAAACCATTGGCAAATGTGTTTAAAGCACAAAGAGCAGTAGCAGCGCTTAATAGAAATGAGGTTAGTGGGAATGCATTTGTAGAAATTACTGCGTCTGATGATACTATTGCTTTTGGAGAGACTACTGATATTAGTTTTACTGTTGGACATCATGACACTAATTTCGACAATCATTTTGATCCAGGTGTCAGTTGTCTGACAGCAAAATCTCATCATGGCGGTGTCGCAGATGAAGACTTTCTGTGTTTTGAAGTTTCATCTCCACAAGGGGCTAACGTGACTATTAGAACCGATACCATTGTCCCTGGTATAAAATCTGGTCATACTCCGCTTGGTTGTTATAAAAACAGCATACCCACTAATCTTGATTGGTTTGGTGCTACTACTTCTCTTTCTGGATCACAGACAGTGAGTCCATCATCTTCAACTACATATAGTGCAGTATGTTTAGGACGATCAAATAATGGAATAGTATATTCATTTTCTACAGATACATTTACAGGAGTAGATAAAAGCAGAGTAAGAGTGACTGTTGGAGAGCCAGATGAAGAACCAGTTCTATTGGTGTACGGCGATACGCGGATAACAGGAAATGTTGTTGCAAACTTAACCGATCAAACAGTATCAGGAGAATGGCCACTGTGTTCTCGATCAGGAGGTGGATTGGTGCTTTGCCCTGCGCAGGCAGTTATTACTGCAAGTCCATCTACAATATTTTCTGGAGACATAGTTACACTTGAGTGGTTCTCGAATGATCCAAATATTGGGTCTACGTGTTCTATTCAGGAATATGTATCTAGTATGGGTTTTTCTAGCTCATTTGATTTTATTGATGGTACTGATTCAACAAGCGTGCCACGATCAGGTACCAATACATATGCACCATTTTTTGCCTCTTCGCCAACAACATTTATATTGTCATGTTCAAGTGTTGGAGGAACTGCTGTTGCTTCAGTAGATATAACAGTATTAGATCGAGGAACTGGTTCTCAAACATTCAAAACCTCAGGATCTTTTATTGTACCTGTAAGTCTCGGTGTTAATTCACTTAAGGTTGCAGTATGGGGTGCCGGAGGTGGAGGAGGTGGAGGAGGTAGTGTTGAAGATGGTGGTGTAGCACCTTGGAATGGTGCCGGAGGTGGAGGAGGTGGAGGAGGTGCTTTTGTTACTCAGACATTTTCAGTAACTGATGGAGACGTATTTGAAGTAGTCGTTGGTAGAGGGGGTACAGCAGGCATAGGGGGATGTGAGAAGTGTAGTGGTAGTAACGGAGGAAATGGATCAACAAGTAGTTTCGGTAAGTCAGGAGTGTTTATTGAAGCCACAGGAGGTACAGGAGGTAGTGGTGGAATTTCTAGTCGAAGAGAAAGTGGGAGTAATCCCTTTGCATCAAATGGACTAGGAGGAAGTTTTTCAGGAAGCACGTCTGGCTTTAATGAAAATGGAGAAGATGGATCATTGGGTTCTCATAATAATGATGGTAATGAATTAGCTTATATGGCAGGTGGTTGGGGTGGTAAGGCAGGTAACGTGTTTTACTTCAACACCGCATTAGCAGGAGGACCTGCAGTGATAGATGGTGATGGTGTAAATGGAAGTCGAGGTGCATTTCCTGGAGGAGGTGCAGGTGGCGGAAGTGGTGGAGACTTTTCTCCGTCAGGTTTCTCATTTCCACAATTTTCAGATGATGCTAAATTTGGAGGAAATGGCGGAAATGGCGGAGACGGAATGGTCCGTGTGTGTTGGGGAACTAATACTGATTGTGACTAACATTTAATATATTCATAAACCCGCTCATATGAGCGGGTTTTTTTGTGATACACCCCATTAGAGTTAAGGAATGTATGGTTTACGTTTTATCTCTAACGGGGTAAAATTATAAGAACATGAAAAAAATCGATAAAAAATTAATAGTGGGTAACTGTCCCGATCTCGCTTTAGCGGATCGAGGATCCTCGATAAATATATTTTTGAGAGATTATTATTTATCGGGAGAAAATGAATATGAAGTATGATAGATTCAAATAAAAAATTAATAGTAGGAAATTGGAAAATGAATCCGGAGTCAGCACGTGAGGCGAAGCAAATTTTCTCTGCCATCAAAAAAACTGGATCAAAGCTTCGTAATGTTCAAACTGTCGTCTGTCCTCCATCTCTTTATATAGACACACTTCAGCAATTAGTAGGTGGACATCGTGTTGTCGTTGGAGCACAAAATATGTTTTGGGAAGAAAAAGGTCCATTCACGGGAGAAATTTCTCCATTGATGCTTTCAAAAAATAATGTGTCGTATGTAATTCTTGGTCATTCAGAACGACGGGCACTTGGAGAGACTAATGAGATTGTAAATAAAAAGGTAAAGGCAGTATTTAAACACAATATCACTCCCATTCTTTGTGTGGGCGAAACAGTGAGAGATGAGAATAGTTTGTATCTTAATTTTGTAAAAGAAGAACTTAAAGAATCACTTGCAGGAATTCCTAAATCAGCAATAAAAAAAGTTGTGATTGCATACGAGCCTATTTGGGCGATTGGGAAAGACGCTACAAGGGGTGCGAATCCAGAAGAGTCGCTCGAGATGATTTTGTTTATAAAAAAGACACTCTCAGATTTGTATGGAGCATCTGCAATAGAGGGAATGATGATGCTCTATGGAGGATCAGTCTCACCGGCAAATGCAAAAATGTTTTTGAGAGAAGGTGGTGTGGATGGATTATTGGTGGGACGAGCAAGTTTAGACGGGAAGACATTTAGTGATATCTTGAATGGTGCAAACGAATTATGAAATCAATAAAGGAAATAGAGAGTCTCCAAGGAAAAAAAGTGCTTGTCCGAGTAGATTTTAATGTGCCAATTCAAGATGGAGTGGTACTTGATGATTTTCGAATCAGAGCGACACTTCCTACGATTAAGTTTTTAAAGGAGCATGGAGCAAAGATTATCTTAATAAGTCATGTGGGTAGAGACTCACAGATGAGTTTTCAGCCAATCGTCCCTACTATTTCTAAATATATTGATCACACATTTATTTCTCATACGACTGGTGAGGAAGTTGAACATGCGATCAACTCAATGAGTAACGGTGAGGTGATTCTCCTAGAGAATCTTAGGGGTAATGAAGGTGAAATTTCAAACGATGAAACATTTGCAAAAGCACTTGCTTCATTTGCTGATATATATGTAAATGAAGCATTTTCAGTGTCTCATAGAATGCATGCATCAATAGTAGGAGTTCCACAGTATATTGATGGATACAGTGGTCTCCAATTTGATAAGGAGGTTGAGAATTTAAAGAAGGTATTAGAAAAGCCGGATCATCCATTTCTGTTTATTATCGGTGGTGCTAAATTTAAAACAAAGATTCCTCTTATTGAGAAATTTCTAGATGCCGCTGATCATATATATATAACAGGAGCACTTGTGAATACTTTTTATAAAGAGGAGGGTTTTGAGGTTGGAACATCTCTTGTGTCAGATCAGGCATATGATTTGCATAATGTACTTAAAAATAAAAAAATTATTCTCGCATCAGATGTGGTAGTTATGAAGGAGGACAAGATAGAAGTTAAAAAATTCAATGAAGTTGAGAAAGATGAAATGATAGTTGATATTGGCCCTGAATCTTTTAAGGAACTAGAAAAACTTGTTTCGAACTCCACCTTTATCTTATGGAATGGACCACTGGGCTACTATGAACACGGATTTAAAGACTCCACAGAAAATCTTGTGAAGGTCTTATCGCAGAGTGATTCCAAAACTATTGTTGGTGGAGGAGACACAGTTGCACTTATTTCAAAATTAAAACTTGAAGACTCATTTTCATTTGTATCGTCTGGAGGTGGGGCGATGCTCGAATTTCTACAAAAGGGAACACTTCCTGGAATCGAGGCATTAAAGCAGTAAATTGATTTAATGAAGATAATTCCCTATACTAAAAATAGAACATAAAATTAGAAACAAATGAATAATCCAACGGAAATATCAGTCCAGGAAGACAGGAGTAGAATTGACAGAGAGGTTGATGAACTTGAAGATGAGCAAATATTTTATTTCAAGGCATTTAGAAAAAACCTTAAGAGGTTAATGCTCTCCATGGCTATATCTGGAGTCTATATCATAGTTCTGTGGGAGCAGTTATACACGTCATATGAAATAGCTTTAGTAGGGATCATTCCTGTGTCTATAGCCGTCTTATTTTTCTATCGCCTTAATAAGGCCGGAGTGAAATTAAAGTCATTAGAACAAGAGGCAAGTGAAAAAAGAGACGAGTTCAGTAAGTTTCGTGACGCTTCATAGTAATTCCTAAAAACCATCCGATATGTATTGGATGGTTTTTTTATTTCAATGCATCTATAATTTTTTTTGCATTAGCCTCGAAATCTTGAGGGTCATCAGTAGTTGATTCACCGGGCCATACCCACACGTGTGCATGAGGGACTTCATCTCCAAATACTTGACTTCGAATCATTTCAACACCAAATGCTTTTTGTTGAGCTTTGGCAATTTTTCTCACAACTTCAAAATAGTCTCCAATTTGTGGAACGTCCCATACCCATCGATAATGTGTCTTTGTGATTACTTGGACATGACCTGCAGCACGTGGATTGATATCTAGGAATGCTAAAAATGAATCGTCTTCATATACGATGTGTACGGGAATTTCTTTATTTATAATTTTGCAAAAAATGTCAGACATATATACGTTCATAATTATATGTTAAAATGACCACTATATGCAACGCATATGGTTACTCTGCTCAGACATTGTGTAAGTAAACGTACACATGCTCCTCGCTCGAAAATATATGGAAAAAAAAATTGCGACCAAAAATAACATAAGCGCTGACGGAAAAAATTATTCTTTTGCTGAAATAATTCCTGATACTGTGAAAGAGAATTTAAAGAATTATTCAGAACTTATCTCACAATTACTTTTTGCACGAAATATCACCTCTGCTGAAGATGCAGAGATTTTTTTGAATCCCTCATATGAACGTGATGTTCATGATCCATATTTACTCCACGATATGGATATCGCAGTTGAAAGAATTCTCAGTGTCGTAAAAGAAAATGAACATATTACTATCTACGGAGATTATGACTGTGATGGTATTCCTGCGAGTGTTGTCTTGCATGATTTCTTCAAGAAAATTAAACATAAAAATTTCGATGTATATATTCCAGATCGTCATACAGAGGGGTATGGATTAAATACTAAGGCACTCGATACAATTTCAAAAAAAGGAACATCACTTTTGATTACAGTTGATCTCGGCATAAGTAATGCGAGTGCGGTTGAATACGCGAACTCGCGTGGTATGGATGTTATTGTTACAGATCATCACTTGCCTAAGAAAAATAATAAAGGCAAAGAAGAACTCCCTCCTGCATTTGCGATATTGAATCCTAAAAAAGAGAGTGACTCATATCCATACGACATGATTTGTGGTTCAGGGGTTGCATTTAAACTTGTTCAAGCGCTTATTATAAAAATAAATGAAACGGAAAATGATATTACAATAAGTGAAGGATGGGAAAAATGGCTTCTTGATATGGTTGGACTCGCAACACTTTCTGACATGGTTCCATTGCGCGGAGAAAATCGCGCGTTCGCTTTTTTTGGATTAAAGGTTATGAAAAAGAATAGAAGACTTGGCTTACAGAAACTATTTAAGAAAATGTATCTTTTTGCACCTACAATTTCTGAGGATGATGTGGTCTTTATGGTCACTCCCCGAATCAATGCTGCATCACGCATGGGAACTCCGCGCAGTGCATTTGAACTGCTCGCTGCAGATAATGAAGTTGAAGCAGTTGAACTTGCGAAACATCTCTCATCGATAAATGATGAAAGAAAGAAACTTGTTACGAATATCATGCGTAACGTAAATAAAACTCTTAAAAAAAGAGAAGAAAAAGAAATTATTGTTATTGGAGACCCGGAATGGAGGATAGGTGTGGTGGGACTTGTGGCCGCACGTCTGTGTGAAAATTTTAATAAGCCGGTGTTTGTGTGGGGTAAGGAAGGTGGAGATATGATTAAGGGGTCGTGTAGGTCTGATGGAAGTGTAAATGTAGTCACAATGATGTCGAAAGTAGACTCAACCACCCTCCCTGAGTTTGGTGGTCACGAACGTGCGGGCGGTTTTTCTGTTTCCCAAGATAAAATACATTTTTTGGAGGAAGAATTGTTACACGCCTATAACAAAACAAAAATTGACAACGTTGAAAAGGAAACAGTACTTATTGACAGAGAACTTACACTCGATGATGTGAATATTCAAAATTATCGAGACATAGCACGTCTCGCACCCTTTGGAATGGATAATCCTCAACCAACATTTTTATTTAAAGGAGTTATGATAGATTCTGTGAAGACATTTGGAAAAGAGAAGAATCATCTTGATTTAAAATTTAAAAAACGAAACAGTGAAACACTTCGTGCGATTAAATTTTTTGCGGATGAGAATAGTTTTGGTCCGCCAGCTGGCGGATCACTCAGTGAAGGAAGTGTTATTGATTTAATCGCAACCATGGAGAGATCAACATTTGGCGGCAAAACCGAATTACGATTACGAATTGTAGATATAATAGGATAAAATATATTGTATGAGCAAAGAAGATACTTTAATTATTTTTACAGACGGAAGTTCACGCGGTAATCCAGGACCTGGCGGCTATGGTTCGATTGTGATACGAGGATCACAGGTAACTGAACTCGGAGGATATAGTGAAGAAACGACAAACAATCGAATGGAGCTCACTGCAGTTATCAAGGCACTACAATCTATATCTGATGATGTTAAAAACAAAGCAACGATCTATACGGACTCAAGTTATGTGTTGAAGGGTTCCACGGGATGGATGTATGGATGGAAAAAGAATGGATGGAAAACAGCGAATAAGCAAGAAGTCCTTAATCAAGATTTATGGCAAGACATGATTCAGGTAATTGAATTGATAGGAGCAGATGCACTCGAATGGAATCTTATAAAAGGTCACGATGGAATTGTAGGAAATGAGAGAGCAGATCTTATAGCGACAAGTTTTTCCGAAAAGAAACCACTTGAGCTATTTAATGGATCATTAGAAACATATGATGCATTGCTTGGTGAATCTATTTTGAAAGTGCCGGAAATTTCCCATGATCATCCAAAACGTTCACATAAAAAACCATTCTCATATGTGAGTATGGTTGATGGGCGAGTTGAGATTCATGCGAGTTGGGCTGATACTGAAAATAGAGTAAAGGGAGTGTCTGGCGCAAAGTTTAAAAAAGCTATTTCAAAAATTGATGAAGAGAAAATAATCGAGGAGTGGCAGCGCACATTATTTTAATATCTGAAACATTTACGTTATTTTTAGTAGTAGTAAGAATAAGGAATATATTTATTGACCCCAGTGAAATATAAAAATCAAGGATTTTTTCTTTTACCGTGGGTAAAAGATTTCACGGGGTGATGATTTTCAATAAACTCGCCTTGTTCGCTAAGAAAATCTATCATGTCTCATTCGTGGCTCTATGTAGTTAGTGGAGGGTTCGTACTTGGTGTTGGAGTACGTTCATTTTTTACCATCGGATGGCCATTTATTTTTTTTATTTTTAGTATCGCACTTGCGATACTTTTTTATTCTTTTTTTATAATTAGAAAAGAATCATTTCGTTCAGGTGGTGGCATTGTGTTAATTCTCTTGTCGCTCTTTTTATATGCATTTGGGTTTGGTATTGCAAGATTTCATGTGTCAGATAGATTTCATGGAGACGTAGTACTGGAGGAGCATGTTGGAGAGAGGGTCACTGTTGAAGGAATTATTTCAGAGGAGCCAGATGTGAGAGACGGACATACGAAGCTCATTGTTGACGTGGACACATTTATTGAAGACACACTCGACAATGAAATTGATGCACGAATTATTGTGACCACTGAATCGTTTCCATCATATAGTTTTGGAAATAGGATTTCAGTTGAGGGTATATTAAAGAAGCCTCAAAATTTTAAAAATGAAATTGGGAAAGAATTTAACTACGTATCATATTTAGCAAAGGATGATATTTTCTATCAAATCGGATTTGCTGACATTGGGTTGATTTCGACGGGTCATGGAAATCGGATTCGCCGTGCACTGTTTTCTCTTAAAGATTCTTTTTTAAAAAATACAGGACGTGTCATTCAAGAACCAGAGAATGCGCTTTTAAGTGGAGTACTTCTTGGGACAAAACAATCATTAGGAAAAAATCTCAAACAAGATTTTATAGATACAGGACTCATTCATATTGTGGTGCTTTCCGGATACAATGTCACAATAGTTGCTGAAGCGATTATGAGATTTTTCGGTTATTTTTTAGCCAGAGGAGCCGCACTTTCTGTGGGAGTAGTCAGTATTATATTATTTGCACTTATGACAGGAGCAGGTGCGACGATTGTTCGTGCAAGCATCATGGCTATATTGGTATTGATTGCACGGGCAACAGGGAGGACATATGAAATTACTCGTGCACTTATTATTGCGGGAGTTATTATGCTTCTTCAGAATCCATGGATACTTATTCATGATATATCGTTCCAATTATCTTTTCTTGCGACGATCGGACTTATCTATCTTGCTCCACGATTTGAATCGTATGTAAAGTTTCTTCCAAAACTTTTTGATATACGAGGCATTTTTGCAGCAACGCTTGCCACTCAACTTTTCGTGCTTCCGTTTATTCTCTATTCAATGGGTACACTCTCATTAGTAGCTCCAGTTGTAAACTTATTAGCCCTGCCCGTTATTCCTGCCACTATGTTGTCTGGCTTTATTACTGGGGTAGTAGGGTTCATCGCACCGATCATTGCAGTACCATTTGCGTGGATTTCATTTTTCTTCCTCCATTATATAATTCTGCTTGTTGAGTTCTTTTCCAATCTCTCATTTGCCTCACTCACAATAACTTCGTTCCCGTTAATTTTAGTGATACTCATATATATGGGTATTGGGTGGTATATATTTAAGTCGAAAGTAACCCGCCTCGCCTAGACGGCGAGTCGAGGCCGGGCAAGTTAAAAGTTATAAAGTGATTCATGATCATACGTGCGCAGATATTCTGAAGCTATTGTCAAAATAGGAATTTTATTGTAGAGTGATAGTAGTTAATTTAAAATCTAGAACATTTAAAATTTAATATGATGAAGCCCAAATACGACAACAAAAGAAAAGAAGCAGCGTTTGCGCAAGGACTTTTTGTAGGATTATTTTTGGCAATGATTTTTCTCTTGCTCTTTCTTTTTACTGGAGGTGAATTGTCAATAGAGCGGACTACTTTTTTTAGTGAAGCTACCGAAACTACTGAAAATATTGAAGAAGCAGTAGGAGAGAAGGTCAATGAAAAATCTACATTCGAAATTTTTGAAGAAAGGATTGATTCTTTTATGCCAGATAAGGTCCCTAATGGGAGTGATATTTTTCAATTAGCAAGCAAGCTAGATGTGCTTGTGGGACAAAAATATGGTTACAAGCTGGATGTTTCTGAAGATGGGAAACTATCAGGTTGGGAAAGATTAAAAGTTAGTATAGGTGCTATTGAACTTCATATTTATAAATACAGAATAGAAGGTTTGTCCACAAGTTTTATCCTAGGTTCAACAAGTAAGTGCAACACTTGGTAATATATCAAGTGTTATGAAATATCAACATTTAAGCGTCAGGGAGCGCGAAAAAATACAAGAAATGCTGTGGAATAAGGAGTCAGTAAGAGCCATTGCAAGAGAACTTGAACGCTCTCCTTCGTCGATCTCAAGAGAGATCACAAGAAATATCCCTCTTCAAAGGAAATATACACCACGCCTGGCTCATGAGAAAGCATTAAAACAAAGAAAGAATCGAGGAAGAAAACTCCGCCTCAAGAGTGGGTTTGTTAGACGATATGTAGTTTCTGGACTTAAAGCAGGACTCTCTCCTGAGCAGATAGCAGGTCGTCTTCATTTAGAATATCCCTCTGAATCAATCTCACATGAAGCGATCTATCAGTACATTTACAGCCAAGTCTATCGTGGAGGGCATGGATACATGAAACCCGGATATCATGATTTGCGACAATATCTAAAACGCAGACACAGAAGGAGAACAAAGAAAGGAATGCGAAAAGGTCAAAGAATCTTTAGTGCAAAAGGTATTTCCATAGATATGCGTCCAGAGCATATCGAACAGAGAAAAGAGATTGGTCACTGGGAGGGTGATTCTGTTGTATCCAGAAAAAGCAAGGTTGGACTCAATACACTTGTTGAAAGAAAAACAGGGCTCGTCTTCATTTCAAAAATCAAGAATGGCACTTCTCACGAAACTACGAGCGCAGTAGTACACAGACTGAATATATTGCCATGTAAGTTGAGAAGAACACTCACTGTAGACAATGGCAGTGAAAATGCCGGATACAAAGAAATCACTGACACATTGAATGCAGTTGTCTATTTTGCTCATCCATACTCTTCTTGGGAAAGAGGTAGTAATGAAAATACCAACGGACTCATTAGGTGGTACTTTCCAAAAGGCACCGACTTTGCCAATGTAACGGATGAACAGATCACTATGGTAGAATATATGTTGAATAATCGTCCAAGGAAACGCCTTGGATGGAAGACACCATTAGAAGTATTTAATGAGAGTGTTGCACTTACTGATTGAATGTACCTATAGCTATCAATCCAAACACACCAGACCCTATTAAATATCCTAAGATTTATGATGAAGATTGCAACTCTATGCAAATAGGTTTTGATGCAATAGGWCAAAGTGTAGACAGATTTAACGAGAAATCAATTGGTCATTTAAATAAATCACAAATTGATAATCTAAACATGTATGAATATGCATTGATTGCCATGATAATTGATGACTTAGAAGCTTCATGATCTTCTTATAAAATTTAAAGCCTCGTTTTATACGAGGCTTTTTTTATACGTCCCCATTTATATTGGAGGTACTCATATATATAGGTATTGGGTGGTATATATTTAAGTCGAAAGTAACCCGCCTCACCTAGACGGCGAGTCGAGGCCGGGCAGGTTAAAAGTTGTAAAGTTATTTAGGATCATACGTGCGCAGGCAGTCTGAGCCTATTGTCAATAAGAGAATTTTATTGTAGAGTGATAGTAGGTAATTTAAGATCAAGAACATTTAAAATTTAATATGATGGAAAAAGGAATGACATTTGTATTAGGATTAGCCCTAGGGGCTTTTATTTTATTAGGAGTTTTATATGTCGGAGGAGTTGATTTAATATTTCCTGAAGAAGTGGTCATATTGACTGAAGTTACAGAGGAACCAGAAATTGAACAAAAATCTGCATTCGGAATTTTTGAAGAAAGGATTGCTTCTTTCATGCCAGATAAGGTCCCTAGTGGGAGTGATATTTTTCAATTAGCAAGCAAGCTGGATGTGCTTGCGGGACAAAAATATGGTTACAAGCTGGATGTTTCTGAAGATGGAAAATCATCGGGTTATGAGAGAATAGACCTTGAAATAAACGGCATTGCAATTTATATTTTCAAACACAGAATAAAGGGTTTGCCTACAGGTTTTATAACTATCAATCCACAGACACCAGACCCTATTAAATATCCTACAATTCATGATAAAGATTTCAACTCTATGCAAATAGGTTTTAATATAATAGGAAAAAGCTTAGACAGACTGAACGGGAAATCAATTGGTGATTTAAATAAGTCACAAATTGATAATCTAAACATGTATGAATATGCATTACTTGCCATGTTAATTGATGACTTAGAAGCTTCATGACCTTTTTTAAATTTAAAAGCCTCGTTTTATACGAGGCTTTTTTTATGCATTCCCATTAATATTAGTAATACTCATATATATGGGTATTGGGTGGTATATATTTAAGTCGAAAGTAAAAAGTACTTAGAGTCATACGCACGCACATTCCTCATATGTGTTGACAAAATACTATAAAACTGTTACAATGTGGTCAGATAATTACTCAATCAAATTTTGAACATTTATAACTAGATATTATGAGAAATCATAGAAAATTTATTTTTGCAATTTTTCTTTTGGCAGTAGGTTTGTTTTTTTTAGGGTGGGCCGTTGTCCTTCATGTGCAAATTCCTGAGAATTATTTTATGGGTAGTATTATTGGCATTTTTTCTGCTTATTTTATTTCGCTTGGCACTACTCTGATTTGGGAGAATGGTAAAGATTCTGCATACGGTCGGTCGGGAAATATTAATAATTTAAAGCCATACAAGGATGCCGTCGTTGAGGTTTTAAAAGTAATTCCTGAGATAGGCGGTGGATTCATGATATATTACACAGTATTAAGGACACCAAATAGAGGCATCCTAATGGTCCATCTTGAGGAAGATTATACCGATAAAAAAGGGTTGAAAGTAAGAGTGCGAAAAGGCAAAGTCACACTAGATGAGTTTTCAATTTAGTGTTGAAGCCCCAACAAACATAAATGTTTGTTGGGGCTTTTTTTATGCATTCCCATTCATATTGGTAATACTCATATATATGGGTATTGGGTGGTATATTCTCAAAAGTTGACAATATCGATTTAGTCTGTTAAAATATGAATAGATAAATAACTACTAACTACTAATTTTTTTGTACATGAAAAATCAAATAATTTTCTTTGTGATATGTAGTATATCAATAAGTTCGATTGCTGATGCCCAGAAAGTGAATGTATCTAAGCTTCGTGCAAAGAAAGTTGATACGCTCATTATTGAGCTTGATTTCCTTTCATTTAGTGAGGTTATGGATTCTGCAAAATTTGCGTTCGTTGATGAGAGCATTAATGCAGATGATTTCTCTTCCAAGGCTACAGGGTCTTCAAGAAAAGACACTGTGTTGGTGATATATTTTGGACGAATAATGTCATCTAAGAGTGTTATTGCTAAGATGTCATATGCAGGGATTTATCCCGGTACATCGAATCCGCTATTTGTGGTGGGTGCACAATATCCAGAGCTTCAAAAGAAGTATCCTATAGTTGCATTAGGTTCTGTCGATGAGACTAAGATGCTACCTGTACTTGAATATAATTCGAGGATTACAAATGAAGAAGAAGCAAAAACTATGGATGAGAGAGATGTAATTTTGGTTGCATGGGATGGTCAGTGGGCCGCCGAAGCACGTTTCATAGCACTTCTCAATAAGCCTGCAAAGTACTTTACCGTTGATATCGTGAAAGCTAAATTGTAGTAGATACAACACACCCCGACTTTATGTCGGGGCTTTTTTTATGAATTAAAATTTTTCTCTACTTGTTCCCAGTTGATGACATTCCACCATGCGTCTACATACTCTGGTCTTCTATTTTGATAATTCAAATAGTATGCATGTTCCCATATATCTAATCCAAGAATAGGACGTACTCCCTCCATAAGAGGTGAATCTTGATTGTGAGTTGTGATAATCTTTAATTTATTATCAGCATCCTTGATGAGCCATGCCCATCCACTCCCAAATACACTCAGTGCAGCTGAGTTAAATTCATTTTTAAATGTTGAAAAATCTCCGAATGAATCAGTGATAGCTTGTGCAAGTTGACCACCTGTTCCTCCACCTCCATTTGGCATCATATTCATCCAAAAAAGAGAATGATTATGATGACCTCCTGCATTTCTTCGTACCGCAACTCGAATCTCTTCAGGTACTGAGTCAAGAGATTGTAAAAGGTCCTCGATAGATTTCTTTGCAAGTTCTGGATACGGCTCGAGTGCATCATTTAACTTTGTAACGTAGCCTTGATGGTGTTTTGTGTGATGAATTTTCATTGTTGCAGCATCGATATACGGCTCGAGTGCATCGTATTCATACTGTAGTAGTGGAAGTTGGTACATATGTGTAATAGATTTATTGCTAATATACTAAGTATATCACAGTGTCTTAGTCCGTCATCAATGGTGTCGTGGTACACTAGTAGTATATGAATTCCCAAAATAACGGTAAGGTAATTGTGTTCTCTGCACCTTCTGGCGCAGGAAAAACCACGTTAGTTAGACATCTGCTCGGCACATCACAAGGACTCGAACTTTCTGTTTCAGTGTGTAGTAGAGAGAAACGTAAAAATGAAACTGATGGTAGGGATTATTGTTTTTTGACTGCAGAAGAGTTTAAACAAAAAATAGATGCGAACGAATTTTTGGAATGGGAAGAAGTATATAAAGATAGATTTTATGGAACATTGCGAAGCGAAGTTGAGCGCATCATTTCTTCAGGAAAAAATATTGTGTTTGATATCGATGTCGAAGGAGCACTCACAATAAAAAAAGAATTTGGTGATGATGCAGTAACTATTTTCATAAAACCTCCGTCAATAGATGCATTGTTGAGCCGACTCAATAACCGGGGAACTGAAAATAAGGAAAGTCTAGTAGAAAGAATAAATAAAGCAGAACATGAGCTCTCATTTGAAGATAGATTTGATTTTGTTGTAGTTAATGATGATCTTGCAGTCGCTAAAAAAGAAGTCGAGGGTATTGTAGGGCATTTTTTATTGTAAGTCTCTTTTTATTATGAAGACATCAATTTCTAAACTACAGTGGAGTGTATTAGGAATACTTTTTGTGTCTACTTTTTTTATTTGGTCTATTGCGTTTTCTCTTGAGAGGGATGACAGTCTTTTGGTAGCCTTTTTAGATGTGGGTCAGGGTGATGCAATTTTTATACAAGCTCCAAATGGCACTCAACTCTTGATCGACGGAGGTCCCAATAAAACAATACTCAGAGAATTATCTGAGATACTACCGTATCATGACAGGTCTATTGATGTGGTGATGGCGACTCATCCAGACAAAGATCATATCGGTGGTCTTGTGTCTGTACTTGAGAGATATGAAGTTGATATGGTAATAGAACCCGGTGTTCGTGCAGACACGAATGTATATAGATCATTTCAAAATGACATTGAATCATTTGGAATCGAGAAAGTAATTGCGAAGAGAGGTATGCTGCTAGTACTTGATAAAAAGAATGGTGTATATGTCCATATTTTATTTCCCAATCAAGACGTAGAAGAGTGGGATAGTAATGACGCGTCAATTGTTGCGAAGTTAATATATGGTGACACGTCCTTTTTGCTGACGGGAGACTCCCCTAAGGGAATAGAAAAATATATTACATTTCTCGATGGATCATATTTAGACAGTGATGTGCTCAAGCTTGGACATCATGGATCAAAGACATCTAGTAGTATTGAGTTCCTTCGAGCTGCGAGTCCAGAGTATTCAATTATTTCTGCAGGTAAGGATAATCGATATGGTCATCCACATAGTGAAGTAATGGAGAATATAAAAATGATCAACAGTATACCTCTTGCTACATATGATGAGGGCACCATACGTATTACGTCTGATGGAAAAGAGGTCTCTTTGCAATCAACTACCTCACAATAATCTAGTGAGGTCCTTCGAATGCATCAGTACAGGTGGGAATTATCATATTATTGTAATGAGGTAGTTGACCCGCCTAGTTTTTTTGATTTGTCCAAGTGATATACATTATTGTAAGTAGTCACATTTGACGTGAGATGATTAGTGAATATTGTCTAAAAAATTTTGGCGGGTTTATTCTTCGCACCCATTCATCCTTCCGATGGTCATCAGAAGGTATTCTGGGCGAAGAATAAAAATACCCACCAAATTTTGGTGGGTAGAATGTGTGGGATAAGAGACTATTTCTGACCTTCAGTAATAACAGCATGTCTCCATTTCTTATCTTTCATGGATTCAATAAATTCTATTTCTTTATCTAAGGTTAAATCACCATGTATATATCGTCTAAGTGTAGCGTGAATATCCTCGGGTGTGATGGGGTTTTTATTAAATGACATAGTTGGATAGTTTTTACGTGTTGTTCTATATCGAAGTATAGTCATTTTTATTTAATTGTAAAATAGTTTTGATTCTCGTTGTGAAATAAAAAAAATCTGGAATGTCCAGATTTTTTTAAATAATGCCTGCTTTTTTGAGTGTTGCGTAGGCTCCGTTTTTGTTTATTGTTTTGATTGCCTGAGTTGAAATGGTGAGTGTAAAAGTTTTGTCGAGCTCAGGGACGTATATTTTTTTCTTTTGAAGATTTGGATACTTTCTCTTTTTTCCTGTCGGATTAAATTTTGTAGCACGAACACGATTACTGTATCCTCCAGCAACGAGTGAACTTTTTTGAGTTATTGCACATGTTTTAGCCATAGTATTTCTTGTTTAGTTTCCTTATGCTATCATACAAGAAAACACTATGCAAGAAATATTAACAGTTGTTATTTTAATAATGTCAGTCGTAATTCATGAAATTTCTCATGGGTATGCCGCGCTTGCATTTGGAGATAAAACCGCACTTCACGCTGGTCGTCTCACATTAAATCCACTCAAACACCTCGATCCTATAGGGTCTTTGATTGTTCCACTTCTTTTTATTATATTACCGGGTAATTTTATCATCGGATGGGCAAAACCTGTTCCATATAATCCCCATAATTTAACTCATAAAAAATGGGGAACATTATTTGTAGCCTCTGCCGGTATACTCGCCAATTTATTTATTGCACTCGTATTTGGACTCCTCATTCGACTTACTGCTGGAATCGAGGCACTTGGTACCTCATTTATTGTAGTGGCAGGATTTATTGTATTTATAAATGTACTACTCGCAATATTCAACCTTGTACCCATTCCTCCACTTGATGGATCAAAAATCCTCTTTACATTGCTTCCACAACGATATCAGTACATCGGAAGATTTATGGAGCGATATGCAATCTTTATATTACTGTTTTTCATTTTTTATCTTTGGACATTTATACAACCAATAATTTTCTGGCTTTTTGAATTGTTTTCAGGTATATCCGCTTTTTCATTCTTTGGACTTTTATAGCCTCGATGTTTTAGTTGGGGTCCCGACAGTGAAATTCGTCGGGATTAAATGTCGGCGTAGGCATTTACGTTATCAATCTGTTGTTGTACAATTAATATAAATGAATACTAGAAGCAAAATACTATTTTTTACATTTATACTTTTTCTGTTTGGGACAGGTATTGTTTTGGCGTCTATTACTGAAGGTGGTATAGATCCAAATAATGTCGGAAATACTACTGCATCATTTCGTAGTCTAGAGTTTGGCAGAGTTAATTTTAAAACTACAAATAGTACTGTGACAGTTACAGACACAGGATTTACTGGATTCGCATGGGGCGAGAATGTTGGTTGGATAAATCTCAATCCAACGAATGGAAATATAGATATTGATGCTGCTGGTGTCGTAACGGGATTTTGGTTTGGAGAAAATACAGGGTGGATAAATCTCAATCCTACAAATGGAGGACTTAGCATTGATAGTCAGGGATTTTTCCAAGGTGATGTATGGGCAGAAAATCATGGCTGGCTTCAGTTTTCTTGCCCTACAGGTCCGGGAAGTCCGACTTGTGTAGAAACTGACTATCGTGTTCAAAACGTTCGACCTCAGTGTAATAATGGATTAAATGATGATCCAGGAGAAGATAATAAAATAGATTTCCCGGCTGATCTTGGTTGTGATAGTCTTGAAGATGATACTGAATCTGTTGTTGGTGGAGGTTTTATTATAGTTCCTTCTGGTGGAGGTATACCAACACCACCACCGACTCCTCCGACTCCTCCTACACCACCGGAGCCACCAGTAGAACCATCAGAACCATCTCCAGAACCTGAAGATACATTAGATGATGCGTTGCCACCTCCACCTCCACCACAACCTGAGCCAGAACCAGAACCAGAACCCGAAGACGAAGATGATGTCACGCCACCCGGACCACCACAAATTTTAGGAGTTTTTGACGATATAGTCGATTTCATTGATGATTTATTTGGAGGACCCGATGATGAGGTGGTTGATGATGAGGATATAGATGACGTGCCACCACCCGGACCACCAGCACTTGATGATGCTGAAGAAGATATAGATGATGAAGATTTTTTGCCACCTCCTACAGATCTTGATGTGCTAATTCCGGGAGTTGGAATTGACCCAGGGACTGGAACAGATGACGGGTTTCCTGGTCCAGGATCTCCTGCTATAACAACTACACTTGATACGATTTCTAATGTGGTCACTGCTACTGTCGATCGAGTGAGGGATTTGATTTTTAGTCCAACTGGTAACGTGATCGTTACAACAACTGCACTCGCGGGACTTATTATTGGTGGTGCAATAACGATTGCCTCTACTCTTTTTTCGAGTCCTCTTGCAGTCAGTGAACTTGCACAGGTTCCAGGAAGAATATCATCTTTGTTTTTAGGTGTGTTTGGATTTAGAAAACGAAGGCATCCATGGGGAACACTCTATGACAGCGTGACCAAGCAACCCTTAGATCCAGGAGTAGTAGTACTTAAAGATGAAGCGGGGAATGAAATAGATACCTCAATTACAGACCTAGATGGTCGTTATTTTTTTCTTACTAATCCGGGTACATACACACTTGAGGCTAATAAGACTCATTATACATTCCCTTCCCAGAGACTTTCTGGACGAACAAATGACGAACTTTACAGAGATCTATATTTTGGTGAGAAAATTACCATTACAGATTCGGGAGAGATTATTACAAAAAATATTCCTCTTGATCCGATTGATTTTGATTGGAATGAATTTGAGAAGGATCAGAAAAAACTTATGAAATTTTACTCTAATCGGGATAAAGTACTTGCTCGAATCTCGGGAATATTATTTGCTCTTGGATTCTTTGTAACAACTGTTGCACTTATTATCTCTCCGGTGCTACTCAATTATATTTTGTTCGGATTGTATATAGTGCTCCTTGTTCTTAGAAGGAAAGGACTTTCAAATAGAAAGTTTGGATCGATAAAAGATAAAGAAACAGGAAATCCGCTTTCATTTGCAATAGTTCGTATATTCTCTCAAGCATTGAGTACAGAGATTGCTCATAGTGTAGCTGATCGGACCGGTAAATATTATACGCTTGTTCCAAATGGTGTGTATTATGCGAAGGTTGAAAAGAAGAATCCTGATGGCTCATATTCAGTTATTCATACATCTCCGCCAA
Organism: Candidatus Wolfebacteria bacterium; assembly: GCA_002401345.1. GTDB lineage: Bacteria > Patescibacteriota > Minisyncoccia > Phycocordibacterales > NVSU01. The sequence continues at coordinate 23,238 of NVSU01000003.1, read as the reverse complement.
TAGTTGCAAAGAAGGGGTATATAAATACTAAATTTGATATTTAACAAAAATGTGTCATAATATAATTATATGAAACACCTTCTTAAAAGACATTTACTAGCCACACTCTCAATCTTATTCATCGTCGGACTGACTATATTGTATTTTGCAAAAGATGATACACGGGCAGCTCCGCCCGGTAGCCCATTTGCCATAGGTGAAACGCTTGATCCAACAGAATGTGTTCCTGGGGGTGAAAATTGTACGGTTAGTATTTTTCCGGATAAAACAGGAAATGAGGGTAAATTCCTATCCACTGACGGAGTAACAATATTCTGGAAATCGATTGCGACGGGGGGCAGTAATTTTTCAGGTGATCGTGGTCCGGGTGCCTCCCCGAACTTCCCTGGTTCTCCAAACTCTTCTCCTTCTGGGGAAAGAGCGGTGTTATTGTCAGCTGAAAAAATACTCTCTGTTCGCGATATTGAGAATCTTCAGGCCGAAAATAAAGAGCTTTTGCCAGCTCTAGGTGTTGGAAAATATTATACAATTCTTTCTATTTCAGCCTCTAGGCCCAATGGAATTCCTTATAATCCAGGAAAACCCAGTAATCTTATTAATGTAACGCAAGGTGGTGTTGAGATAGGAATATTAAGTAGAAATATACTTACTTCAGACGCAGGGGGGTATATATATGGATCAATTATAGGAAGTACTGGTGCAGAAATTGTGCCTTTAATAGCAGCTCCGGTTTTAATTGGTACCAGAAATAGTGACATAGAAGATGGCACAGGAGATTTTAATGTTAAAATAATAATATGGTACACAATTAATGACCTGCTCTAAATTATTGAATTAAATTTTACTACACATTCATTATAAGTTTTTAAATATAAAATTATGAACCATCTTCTTAAAAAACATCTCTTATCAGTACTTGCAATCCTACTTCTCATAGGATTCTCTGTCCTATATTTTACTAGAGAACCAATACAAGCTGCCCCTCCAGGAAGTCCATTTGCTATAGGTGAAACACTTGATCCTGCATGTGCTCCGGGAGACGTAAACTGCAAGGTTGATATAAATCTCTCCTCGGTGCTTACATCAGGGAATATATCAGATGGATCAAATATTAAATTTGGCACAGACACGGCATTTTTTGGTGCCTTCGACCAACACTCTATAAAAGATAATGGCGGGGAGTTTTCTATTTCTTCTGCTGAGAATCTCAGTCTTTTTTCTGATGGAAATGACATTATAATTGAAGCAGGTGTAGTCGACATTTTGTCTCCACTGCAAGCTTCTGGTGAAATAACATCTTCGGTTGGAGGTTTTAGATTTCCAGATAACACCTTACAAACAACAGCAGCAACGGGAGGAGCGGGGATACTGAAAGAAGTTAAATTGGTAATTCCAGGAGGGGATACTGCATTTTCATTGGGGGGTACAAATAAAGTATTAGACTTAAATTCAACACCACTTGAACTCATCCCAGCACCAACAGGCCCTGGACAAGCCATTGAGGTTATAAGTGTATTTGTTGGTACTGATGCTGATGCGCTTACGACTCCTTATGATAAAAATACAAAGTTAGTAGTGATAGCAGGCCCAACAGATAGACTCACTTTTATTGATGATTCCATTTTGAGATCGACTGTGGGCAGAAATATTATAATGGGCAAACAGCCATCCTTTGGCACCACACTCAGTCAAATTATTGAAAATGCAGCAGTTAATGTAACTGTACTCACCGGTAATCCACAAAACGGAGATAGTCCCATAACTATTTACGCACTATATAGAATAGTTGATTTATAAGAGAATAGAGAATAGATTAATTGACAATATTAATAAATATGTTATAATAATGATATTAAACGGTCGTTACTTTATGAGTATAACGTTTCAAATATCATGAAAAAACATATTATTATAGGAATTATGTCGGTAATAGTAATTATAAGCGGTATTATTTCGATATCTAATTCTTCAATTTTCTCTAGCGGACTCACTGCTTCTGTGGGCGATTCAAATGGAATAATTATAGATGAATCTATACCCGCACCGACTAATGGTGAGATATCTCTTAATTAGTCTATATAGATAAATTAAAATAGAGCAAGTAATCATAATGGTTACTTGCTTTATTTAATGCCCTATAGTAAAGTATTTTGTACTAGTCCTTTGGGCTATTTTTATTATGCCGACAATAAATCAACTCGTAAAAAAGAAAAGAAAGAAGGTTCAAAAGAAAACCAAAACAGTCGCACTTGCCCGTGGTTTTAACTCGATTAAAAACAAGCCTGTATTTTATCCATCTCCATTTAAAAGAGGGGTATGTTTGCAGGTTAAAACACAAACTCCTAAAAAGCCGAACTCTGCGCTTCGAAAACTTGCGAGAGTACGACTTACAAGTGGCCTGGAAGTTACTGCATACATTCCAGGAATCGGACACAATCTTCAAGAGCACTCAGTGGTATTACTTCGTGGTGGACGTGTGAAAGACCTTATTGGTGTGCGATATCATGTTGTTCGTGGTGTGCTTGATACCGAAGGAGTACAAAATAGAACAGTAAGTCGAAGTCTCTATGGAACAAAACGACCCAAGAAATCCAAATAAAATATTATGAGAGGTAAAGTAAAAAATCGAAATATTCCAGATCCAGACATAATGTACAACTCAGCTAAGTTGTCTAAGTTTATTAACTACGTAATGTTGGATGGAAAGAAAAACACTGCACGAAAAGCGGTGTACCAGGCATTTGAGATTATCAAAGAAAAAACAAAAAATCCAAATCCATTAGAAATTTTTGATCTCGCAATAAAGAATGCGAGTCCATTGATGGAAGTGCGTTCTCGAAGAATTGGTGGTGCTAACTATCAGGTTCCACGAGAAGTTAGATCAGAGCGACGAAACATTCTCGCAATGCGATGGATTGTAGTCGCAATACGAGCAAAGAGCGGTACACCTGTACACAAACGAATTGCTGATGAACTTATTGCTGCGAGTAATAATGAAGGAGAGGCAATTAAAAAACGAGAAGTTACTCACAAAATGGCTGAAGCGAACAAGGCGTTTGCCCATTTTGCTTGGTAATGTATGTGCTCACAAAAATATGAATTCATTTCTCTGAATTCATATTTTTGCGATTTGCAAAACATTACCCCGTGAAATAAAATTTGATCTGATCAAATTTTATTTTTGTTTCACCACCAGTGAAACAAAAATATTTCACTGGGGTACGTAAATTTAAATTTATAAAAATAAACGGGATAAATATACTTTGACCCCAGTGAAATATCTTGTTAAATAAACTTTAACAAGACGATTTGCTAAGCAAATCATTTCACAGGGTGATTATTTTTTTAGTCATTTTATTCCTTAAAAATATATCATGGAAAGAGATTATCCTTTAGAAAAAACAAGAAATATTGGAATTATCGCGCACATTGATGCAGGTAAAACAACAACTACAGAGCGAATTTTATATTACACAGGAATTTCACATAAGATTGGTGAGGTTCATGAAGGTGAAGCAGTGATGGACTGGATGGAACAAGAGCAAGAGCGTGGTATTACTATCACATCTGCTGCAACCACAGCATTTTGGACACCCACATATGATCCCACAAACACTGATCTAAAACACCGTTTTAATATTATTGATACTCCTGGTCACGTAGACTTTACTGTTGAAGTAGAGAGGTCACTTAAGGTGCTTGACGGAGGAGTAGTGGCATTTGATGGAGTTGCGGGAGTAGAGCCACAGTCTGAAACTGTGTGGCGACAAGCAGATAAATATCATGTTCCTCGAATATGTTTTGTGAATAAGCTTGATCGAACTGGAGCATCATTTGAACACTCATTTAAAACAATAATTGATCGACTTACAAAAAATGCTATACGAATGCAGATTCCTATTGGACTAGAAGAGAAACATGAAGGAGTTGTTGATCTCCTTAAAATGAAAGCCTATCGATTTGAAGGTGATATGGGAAAAGAAGTTGTTGAAGGGGAAGTTCCAGAAGATTTGAAAGCTGATGCAGAAAAATACAGAGCGGAGCTTATCGAGAAAATTGTAGAAAATGATGAAGTTGCATTGAATGACTATCTTGAAGGAAAAGAAATTCCACTCGAGACACTTAAGGCACTTCTTCGAAAGGCAACAATTGCCAACGAAGTATTTCCAGTATTCTGTGGTTCAGCATTAAAAAATAAAGGAGTTCAACTTGTACTTGATGGTGTAGTTGATTATCTTCCATCTCCTCTTGATGTGCCACCTGTAAAAGGGACACACCCAGATACGGATGAAGAAATGGTCCGAAACGCGTCAGATGAAGAGCCTTTTTCAGCGCTTGCATTTAAACTGCAAACAGATCCATTTGTAGGTCAGCTTACATTCTTTCGAGTATATTCTGGAACACTTGAGGCTGGATCATATGTATATAATCCTCGAACTGGTGACAAAGAAAGAATCGGACGAATTCTTCGAATGCATGCCAATGAAAGAGAAGACGTAAAAAAAGTATATGCAGGAGAAATTGCGGCTGCAGTTGGTCTTAAAAATACCATTACTTCAGATACATTAACTGATGAGAAGAATCCAATTATTCTAGAGCGAATCGATTTTCCAGAACCCGTGGTATCTGTTCGAATCGAACCAAAAACAAAAGCCGATCAAGAAAAAATGGGACTTGCACTTAGTCGATTGGCTCAGGAAGACCCTACATTTAAAGTAATGACTGATTCTGAGACTCTCGAGACTGTGATTATGGGTATGGGTGAGCTTCATCTTGATATTATTGTTGATCGAATGAAACGAGAGTTTAATGTTGAAGCAGATACTGGACGTCCTCAAGTTGCATATCGTGAAACTATTACTTCACCGTCTGAGGCTGAAGTTAAATATATAAAACAAACAGGTGGTCGTGGACAATATGGTCATGTAAAAATTAGAGTTAAACCACTTGATCTTGATGTAAATGTAGAAGATCTTCCTAAAAACACCAAACGCTCTGAAGGGTTTGAATTTGTAAACAGCATTAAAGGAGGTGTCATTCCACAGGAATATATTGGTGCGTGTGAAAAGGGATTTAAAGAAGGTCTTGAGAGAGGTATTATTGCTGGATTCAAAATGGAAAATGTGTCAGTAGAATTGTACGATGGTTCGTACCATGAAGTTGACTCATCAGAAGTTGCCTTTAAAATTGCATCTTCTCAGGCAATTCAAGAAGCAGCTAGAAAAGCGAAGCCAGTATTGCTTGAACCTATGATGAAAGTTGAAGTAGTTACTCCCGGAGACTTTATTGGGGATGTAACAGGAGACTTGAGTTCTAAAAGAGGTCTCATAGAAGGATCAGAAGACAGAGGAATGAACACAGCAATTAAAGCTAATGTTCCACTTTCAGAAATGTTTGGATATATCACAACGCTTCGATCTATGACTCAGGGGCGAGCAGGTTTCACTATGGAATTCTTGCGATATGATATTGTTCCCAAGAATGTTGCGGATGAGATTATTAAAGCAAGAAGTTAAAATAGTTTCAATTCTCCAGCTCTACCACTTCCCGCCCCGTAGCTCGACCAAAGGGAGATGGTACCGGGGTTCCTAAAAATGTCGCTGACGAGATTATTAAAGCAAGAAGTTAAAATAGTTTCAATTCTCCAGCTCTACCACTTCCCGCCCCGTAGCTCGACCAAAGGGAGATGGTACCGGGGTTCCCAAGAATGCCCGCCCGGATGAACATCCGTTCGGACGGGTCGCTGACGAGATTATAAAAGCACGAAGCTAATTACACATAAAGAAAACACCTGGAGTTGTCCAGGTGTTTTTTGATGTATATTTGTTTTTGAAATTATTCCATAAAAATAGTTCGAATTAGGCAAATAAGCCTGAAAAACTTTACTTTTATTTGACCATTTGCTACCATGGATAACACTTCGCGTTCAGCGCAGTTTTTTGTTTTGTTAATAAATAATCAGGGTGACGCATATAATTTGTAACGTTATATTCGTATACTCGACAACATATAAGCTATCATGGTTGAAGAATTTAAAAGAGATAAACCTCACGTAAACGTGGGAACCATTGGTCACGTTGACCATGGAAAAACTACATTAACAGCAGCTATACTTCACATCCTTTCAATTGCAGGTGAAGGGTATTCAGCTAAACTCAAAGACGTTTCAGGAATTGATAATGCTCCCGAAGAAAAAGAAAGAGGAATTACTATTGCGCTTTCGCACAATGAGTATGAAACTCCTAATCGACACTATGCTCATATTGATGCTCCAGGTCACGCCGACTACATCAAAAACATGATCACAGGTGCAGCACAGATGGATGGTGCAATTATTGTGGTTGCAGCGACAGATGGTGTGATGCCTCAAACACGAGAGCATATCCTTCTTGCAAAACAAGTTGGTGTACCTAAGATTATTGTATTCCTGAACAAGGTTGATATGGTAGATGATCCTGATCTTGTAGAATTAGTTGAAGAAGAAGTTCGAGAACTTCTTACAAAATATGATTTTGATGGTGAGAATGCTCCCATAATCAAGGGTTCTGCACTTAAGGCACTTGAATCAAATGATATTACTGACGAATGGGGATCAAAGATCATGGAACTTGTAAAAGCTCTTGATGAATATATCCCAGTGCCAGTACGAGATCTTGAAAAAGACTTCCTAATGCCTATTGAAGATATTTTCTCAATCGAAGGACGAGGAACTGTGGTGACAGGTAAAATTGAAAGAGGAATAATTAAGGTTGGAGAGGAAGTAGAAATCGTTGGTATTAAAGATACTCAAAAAACTACTGTGACTGGAGTTGAAATGTTCAACAAGCAACTGCAAGAAGGACAAGCGGGAGATAATGCAGGAATTTTGCTTCGAGGTCTTAAGAAAGAAGAAATTACACGAGGACAAGTACTCTCAAAACCAGGAACAGTAACACCTCACACAGAATTTGAAACAGAAGTATATATTCTAAAGAAAGAAGAAGGTGGACGTCATACTCCATTCTTCACAGGATACAAGCCTCAATTCTACATTCGAACCACTGATGTGACTGGTGAAGCAACACTTCCAGCAGGAACAGAAATGGTTATGCCAGGAGATACAGTAAAACTAACAGTAAAACTTACATCACCTATTGCACTTGAAGAGCAAACACGATTTGCGGTTCGAGAAGGAGGAAGAACTGTAGGAGCCGGTGTCGTGATAAAAGTTATTAAATAACGCGCATATATCATGGAAGATAATCTTCTCATAAAATAATTTAGTTCTTTATATATGACAACAACAAAACAAAAAACAACTACAACAACAAAGAAAGCGGTTAAAAAGAAAAATCCGCCAGCTGGCGGAAAAAAGAAAGCTGCACCGGCTGCTAAAAAGGCGGTTAAAAAGGTTGCTAAAAAGGTTGCTAAAAAGGCGGTTAAAAAGGACACATCAAGAGTTGTGCTTAGAATACGTGTAAAAGCGTACGAGAATAAGATTCTTGATGTATCTGTAAAACAAATCACAGATACCGCACTACGTTACGATGCAACTATTGTTGGGCCAGTGCCGCTTCCAACAGAGATTAAAAAATACACAGTGAATCGCGCTTCATTTGTATACAAGGACTCTCGAGAACAATTTGAGATTCGTGTACATAAACGATTGATTGATATTATTAATCCAGATGCAAAAACTATTGAAGCACTTACAAATCTTTCTTTGCCATCAGGTGTTCACATTGACGTGAAAATGGTGTAAGGTAAGCATCCACTACTATGAAGTTTATACTTGGACAAAAACAAAATATGACTCAATATTTCGATGAGGATGGAAATGCTATTCCAGTCACGCTGATTTCCGCTGGTCCAGTTGTGGTCACACAAGTTAAAACTATTGAAAAAGATGGCTATAGTGCTATTCAGGTAGGATATCAAAATCAGAAAAAAGAACGTGTAAACAAACCACAGTTAGGACATTTTAAAGGCAAAGGACCTTTTAAATTTCTCAATGAATTTTCTATTACAGACAAAGATGATCTTAAGGTAGGCGACAGTGTTGATGTATCGGTATTCGAACAAGGTGATAAAATTCGTGTATCAGGTATATCTAAAGGAAAGGGATTCCAAGGAGTTGTAAAACGACATGGATTCCATGGTGGTCCACGAAGTCATGGTCAAAAGCACTCTGAACGAGAGCCGGGATCAATTGGAGCTACAGGCCCACAAAGAGTATTTAAAGGTACTCGAATGGCAGGACGAATGGGAAGTGATCGAACAACTGTTAAAAATCTTAAAGTAGTATTTGTAGACAAAGAAAATAACACTATGCTAATAAAAGGGGCGCTTCCAGGACGAAGAGGAACACTTCTCGAAATTAGAGGGTAAGTAATATAATCATGGCTGAATTAAAAGCAAAAATATATAGTAAAGACGGAACACAAGAAGGAGATATTACTCTTCCTGAGTATGTATTTGATGTGCCTTGGAATGCTGACCTAGTTCACCAGGTTGTAGTAGGAATGAATTCTAATAAACGAGCAGGAACTGCACACACAAAGGATAGAAGTGATGTATCAGGAACAGGAGCGAAACCATGGCGCCAAAAGGGTACAGGTCGTGCTCGACATGGATCACGTCGCTCACCAATATGGAGAACAGGAGGTGTGGCTCATGGACCATTGAACACAAAAGACTATAGCAAAAAAATAAACAAGAAAATGAGAGCAAAAGCACTCTATGCTGTGCTTTCAGAAAAGTTTAGAAATGGAGAAATTCTTTTCGTAAATGATATTTCACTTGAAGAAGCAAAAACAAAGAATGCACAAAAAATTATTGCGTCATTGGGAAAAGTTTCAGGATTTGAAAAATTGCCGACTTCACGAAAGAAAATAGCTCATTTTACTATGTCTAAGAAAGACGAGAATGTGTCTCGAGGATTTAAAAATATTCCTCAGATATCTATGGGATCTATACAAACTATTAATCCGGTTGAGATCTTACAATATAATTATTTAGTGATTACTAATCCAGAAGAGAGTGTAAATGTATTATCTGCTCGACTTTCAAAATCTTCATCTACTGAACCTCGAAAAAAGACTGGCAATAAGATTTCAAAGAAAAAACCCGTTCGCGCTGGAGCAAAGAATGCTGTGAAAAAAGCAGCTAAAAAGAAAGTCGCACCAGTGACTAAAAAGAAAGTCGCACCAGTAGCTAAAAAGAAAGCACCTGTATCTAAGAAAAAATAATCATGGGTTTATTTAATACATCAAAAAAGAAAAAGGATACATCATCAAAGGCTGAAGAAAAGGCGGTTGTGTCTGAAAAAGTAACTCCACCAGCTCGCCTCGCTGAAGCTTCGTCGAAGCGGGCTGGTGGAAAGAAAAAGGATTCAGAGACTACTTCGACTAATGCATATTCGTTTATGATATCTAATCCTCGAATTACCGAAAAAGCAACAGTGCTTGGTGCGAATTCAGTGTATACATTTGATATTCCTAAAAGTGTTACTAAAATAGACGTAAAGAAAGCGATTCAAGAGTTGTACAATGTAATACCAACAAAGATTCGAGTTGCTCCAGTACCTAGTAAAAATGTATTTATACGTGGAAAGAAGGGAGTAAAATCAGGCGGTAAAAAAGCAATGGTATATTTGAAAAAGGGCGATAAAATAGAATTTGTTTAATGGCTCCGCTCGCGATGTGAGTATCCAACTTTGTTGGAGGTTCGCACCGCGATTCGCGGAACATTACCCTGTAGAATGATTTTTGCATACAAAAATCATCAGATTATTTTCGTAGAAAATAAAATGAGATTCTACTGGGGTTCACGGGTAAGACAACCCCAATGAAATATCTTATAATTATTAAAAAATATAAGACGATTTTGTAAAGCAAAATCATTTCATAGGGTCATTATTTTCAATAACTCACTTAACTCGTTAAGAAAGTATATGAAGAAATATAAACCAACAACTCCATCACGACGACACATGTCCACTGTTACATACAGGGGTGTATTAACTACATCAAAGCCAGAAAAATCTCTTACAAAAGGACGTAAGCGTCATGTAGGACGAAATAGCGCCGGACGAATTACTGTGCGACATAAAGGAGGTGGACATAAACGTCTCTATCGAACAATTGATTTTAAATACGATAAAATAGATATACCTGCAAAATTTCAGAGCATAGAATATGATCCAAACCGTTCAGCATTTATTGCACTTGTGGCATATAATGATGGAGAAAAGCGATATGTGGTAGCTCCTAAGGGAATAGAGGTTGGAGATTCATTTATTGTGTCAGCAGACGCACCTATCAAGGTTGGAAACAGAATTCTAATGAAAAATATTCCTGTGGGAACCTTTGTATACAATATTGAGATAAAACCTATGAGTGGGTCTAAAATTGCACGTGGGGCTGGTGTATTTGCACAAGTGATTGCGAATAGTGATGGGTATACTCATATTAAGATGCCATCATCTGAAGTTCGAAAAGTACCTGATATGGGATGGGCATCAATTGGAGAGGTATCTAATGATGAACATAAACTTCGAGTAATAGGTAAGGCTGGACGTTCACGATGGCTTGGTATTCGACCAACAGTTCGTGGTTCTGCGATGAACCCCGTTGATCACCGTCATGGAGGTGGAGAAGGACGACAAGGTATTGGTCTTCGAAGAGGACCTATGACACCATGGGGTAAACAAGCACTCGGAGTGAAGACTCGAAAGCCAAAGAAATACTCAAATGTATTTATAGTGTCTCGTAGAAATAAAAAGAAGAGACGAAAATAAATTTAATTTTCATATCACACAAAAAAGTCAGTTCTATGCAGGAATTGACTTTTTTTAATTATACGGTATTATAATGTCAGGAAATCAATTTCAAGTTTAATATTCTAATCTCGGATAATCATGAAAAAAATATTGTTCTTTATCATTTTAATTTCGTTTACGAGCCTGAATTTCAAAGTTTTATTTGCACAGGATAACGTAAAGATCATTGATGCAAAGGAAAATGGATATGAAAACACCATTCTTTCCTGCGGTGAAGTGGATAGTATTAATATACTTCTTGATCCATCATATACTCACGCATATATTATGTATTATCGTTTGAATGGTATAGGTGGATTTCATCTTTATCGAATATTTTGGGGAGATGAAGAATGTAGTTTCCCAACTAATGGAGATATCAATATTTCAGTTGGAAAGTTTTCTCTCATTTTACTTATGACGATAGTCTTCCTTTTCGATTTAATCATGTTCGGGTTAGGATACTTTGGCAGCTATAATATTCGTAGTTATGCTCAAACAATTAATTTTATGATGCTTGTTGCTCCGTGGGTATTACTCCTTAGTATGCATAGTGGATTTTTCTTACCTTTAGTTATAAATCTGATATATTTTTTTTCTTGGCTGATTGTGTTTTACATCAGAAAAAGATTTACCTAAAGAATGACTTGCGGGATTCAAATTTAATGTTCAAATCTTCCTCTTTTTGAGGAAGGTTTTTTTATTTGACTTTGTTCAATAGTGGCATATAGTGAAGACAGACATAAAAAGAACATTAAATTTAAGGATATGAAAAAATTAATAATTGTTGCCTTGTTTTGTGTAGTTGGAATAAATACTACACATGCACAATCGATTGAAAAGATTGAATATACGTTACTAGTAAAAGAGGTAATTGAATTAGAAAGATTTAGTAAAAAGGACAATGGATGGCGGGTCACGTTCGGCAAAAAAACGATATGCTACCGACATGGTGGTAGCAAGCTCCTATATGGTCAATATGTTAATTTTTGTCAAAATGAAACATTAGAATGTGGAGAACATCACATTCATCATACATTTCGCTTTGATGGCGGAGTTTTGGTTCTTGTGGAAGTGAGAATTAGTGATGTCCACACTGGAAAAATGTTAAAGAGATTTAAGCCTCATAAGCTAGATTCCAAGTCAAAAGAAAGACTTGAGAGCTTGCATAAGCTTTATAGTATGATTAAGAGCCCTTAATTTCAGGGCTCTTTTTATTTTGTTATTATTTGTTGACTTTATTGGGCAATTTGGATAAGATAATACTCACTGAGCTCTTTTGAGCTTTTTATATATTATATGACTCGATCACTTAAAAAAGCTCCCTATGTGGACGCAAAATTATTGAAGAAGATTGAAGGGAAAGATCCTCGTCAGAGTACGGAGGTTATTAAAACATGGAAACGTGCCTCACAGATTTCTCCTGAAATGGTTGGATTTACATTTGGTGTTCACAATGGAAGAGTACATACAGAAGTATTGATTTCTGAAGACATGGTAGGTCATCGTCTAGGTGAATTTTCACCAACACGAACATTCCACAGACATGGAGGTAAAATGCAGAAAGAACTTGAACAGAAGAGAAAAGAGGCTGAAATTACTGCTGCAAAGTCGGCAAAGGCTGCAGCAGATAAATAAATCGATTTTAGTATATATATGAAAGCATCACTAAAAAATTATAGACAGTCTCCGCGAAAAGTTCGTTTGGTTGGAAATCTGATTAAAGGCAAAAGTGTTGACGCCGCAGAAATTGAACTTCAGCATATGCCAAAGCGTGCATCAGTACAAATGGATAAGTTGCTTAAGTCAGCGATATCAAATGCAAAAGAGAATTTGAAAACAGACAAGAGTACCCTCTTTGTAAAGAATGTTGAAGTAAACAAAGGTGTTACATTAAAGCGTTCCCGTGCTCGTGCTCGAGGATCTGCATTTCCGATTAACAAACGAACTAGCAATATACTTCTGACACTTGAAGAGGTTGAGCCTTCTAAAAAAACTGAGACTATAAAAACAGATACAAGTAAAAAAGAAGCAGAAAAGGCACCTGTTGCCAAGATGGAGAAAAAAGAGGAGAAGACAGCAGTGAAAGCAGATGCACCAGTAAAAAAGAAGGCAAATCCTCCAGCTGGCGGAAAAAAGTAAATAATTAGTTATATATAACAATATGTCAAAAAAAGTTCACCCATATGCACATAGATTAGTAATACTGCGAGATTGGAAATCTCGATGGTTTGCAACTGATAAAAAATATCAGAGTTTTCTTCGTGCGGATGTGTTAATGCGTGAATATTTAGTTAAGAAACTACGAGGATTATACATAGCTTCAATTGAAATAGAGCGAAGTCAAAAGTCCACCCGACTTATCATAAAGACATCTCGACCAGGAATGATTATTGGAAGAAATGGGGAGGGAGCAATCAAATTGAAAGCAGATCTTGTGAAATTTATGAAGAAGCATAAAATCACACAGCCTGAGGAATTTAAGGTTGATATATTGGAAGTGTCTTCACCAGACTCTGATGCAGCAATAGTTTCATATATGATTGCGGAGAGTCTTGAAAAGAGAATGCCGTTTAGGAGGGTATTGAAACAAATGGTTGAAAAAGTAATTGCAGTGAGAGAAGTAAAGGGAGTGAGGATTGTAGTGGGAGGACGACTAGGTGGTGCTGAAATGGCACGAACAGAAGATATAAAAAGAGGTAATATCCCCCTTCAGACATTCAGAGCGGATATTGATTTTGCACGCGAGCGAGCACATCTTCCCTATGGAGACATAGGTATTAAGGTATGGATTTACAAGGGAGAAGTATTTGAAAATAACGATAAATAATGTATCATGTTATTCCCCAAGAAAGTAAAATTTAGAAAGTGGCAAACAAACCGAAAGCATCCTAGTAAATTAGGTAATGCTACGCGTGGTACCACAGTTGCATTTGGTTCATATGGACTAAAAGCTGAGACACCAGCACGAGTTCGATCAAATCAGATAGAAGCGGCTCGAAAAGTCGTATCACGAACAATTTCAAAAATGGGAAAGTACTGGATACGAATATTTCCTGATCGACCATTTACCAGTAAACCTGCGGAAGTAGGTATGGGTAAAGGAAAAGGTGATCCACAGGGATATTGCGTACAGGTATTGCCTGGTAGAATTTTATTTGAAGTTGATGGAGTAGATGAAGCAACTGCACGTGAGGCACTACGAAAGGCAGGTACAAAATTACCAGTAAAGACACGAATTGTAAGTAGATAATTGTAGTAATATGGAAAAAGTGAGCGATAAAGAACTACATAAGAAATTAAGTGTACTAAGGGAAAAACTTAGACTATTTCGATTTGAGAATGCATTTGGGAAAGCAAAGAATCTCAAGGCAGGCAAAAATATGCGAAGGGAAATTGCACAAATATTAACAGAACTAAATACTCGCGCAGTACAATAGATATATGACAGAAGAAAAAACAATTAAAAAGCCTGTCCGCACAAGCGGGAAATCTAAAAGATTACAAGGTGTGGTGGTCTCTGACAAGATGGACAAGACAGTCGTTGTGTCAGTAAACCGATTCGTGAAGCACCCTAAGTACAAGAAGTATTTTAAGATTAGCAAGAACTATAAAGCCCACGATGAAAGCAATTCTTTTAAAGAAGGAGACAGGGTAGAGATAGAAGAGACACGACCAATTTCTAAAGATAAGACATTCAAGGTAGTAGAGAACAATAAATAAGTATAGTAGACATATAATATGATTCAACCAGAAACATTAGTAAAAATAACAGACAATAGCGGAGGTAAAGTCGGCAAGGTTTTCAAGGTACTTGGAGCCTCTAAGAAGCGTTATGCAGAACTTGGAGAACTCGTAGTAATCTCTGTGAGATCTGCTGAGCCACGAAAGCAAATTAAAAAGAAAGAGGTTCACCATGCAGTTGTTGTTCGACAGAAAAAAGCATTTCGAAGAAAAGATGGATCATATATACGATTTGATGATAATGCAGTTGTGATTGTTGATCGAGCAAAAAGGGAACCTAAGGCAGGACGTGTGTTCGGTCCTATTCCCCGCGAACTTTCTGAGAAAGGGTTTCAGAAAATTATTTCATTAGCACAGGAAGTTGTATAACAAAAATATATGAATTTTAAAGTAAATGACAATGTAATAGTGATTTCTGGTAAGGATAAGGGTAAGAAAGGTAAAATTACCAAAGTAGTAAATGAGCTCAATAGAGTGGTTGTTGACGGTGTTAATATGAAGAAAAAGCACCAAAAAGCACGTCGAGGCGGAGAAAGCGGACAAGTATTTGATATCGCACTTCCTCTAAATGCATCAAATGTGATGCTCATTGATCCTAAATCTGGAACACAAACTCGAATTGCAAAGAAAGTGGTGGGTGACAAGAAAATACGAGTGAGTGTAAAAAGCGGACAAGAAATTTAATATAAAATTATGGAAACAGTAAAAGAAAAAGAAAAAAAATCATTTGAGGTACTGAAGAAAACATTTGGGTATACAAACCATATGGCAGCTCCTCGACTTGTTAAAATTGCCATAAGTTCAGGTACAGGTTCTGGAATGAAACGAGATCGAAAGAGAAATGAACTTGTAATGGATCGACTTATGAAGATCACAGGACAGAAGCCATCGATCAGAGTTGCAAAGAAGTCAGTTGCAGGATTTAAGAGCCGTGAGGGAGACCAAATAGGACTTTCACTTACACTTCGAGGTAGTCGAATGTATGCATTTATTGATAAATTAATTAATATCGCTATTCCTCGAACAAAAGACTTTAGGGGAATTGATCCAAAAGTAGTAGATTCAATGGGGAATTTAACATTTGGAATCAGAGAGCATGTGATTTTTCCTGAGACACCCGATGAAGAGCTCAAAGATGTATTCGGACTCGCTATCACGCTTGTGACGACTGCCAAATCAAAAGATGAGGCCCTCGCATTCTTTAAAGAACTAGGAGTACCATTCAAGAAGTAAATTCACGAGATAAGTAAATTAGATAAATTAGATAAATTAAAAAAAGTCCCTCGATAGCCATCGTGGGACTTTTTATATCTTCTCCTGTTCTCGTGATTAATTCCCTCAAATTATGTATATCTATAATGTATACCTATAATTTAAGGGAATGTAACGATTTTTTAAATTAACATAAAACATTTGAATTTACTTTATTTCCAATTATTAAACATTGTGTACGTGCATAGTGTTTAATAATTTAGTTAAAAGCTGAGTAGGGACAGTCCCTACTCAGCTCCCCAATGAAGGAGGTTGGACCTCCTTCATTGGGGTGTTTTTGTAATTATGTAATAAGACATACGTGTTTGTGTCTATATAAATGTAATCACGCTATTGTTATCTTTCTTGACTATTATCCACATAGTGTGTTGTTTAATCGGGGCGGGTTGGTATACTTGAAAGTAGTACATAGCCATGATTCTCTGTTTATCAGAGTCTAAAATACCATTTTTTCAATAAAAAATACATGAATTACAAAAAAGGAATCACAGCTATATCAGGAATAAATAATGTTTAAAAAATATTATCAATAATATATAAAAATATATGTCCAAAAAAGTTATATTACCATTCCTTATTATAAGTTTTCTATTAGTTGGTCCAGCACAGGCAAGCGCGTTTTCATTTAGAGATATGGTTGCTCAGGTCTATAGATCTGTTCTTCAACCTAAATCTGTTGAACTTCAAGTTGAAGAACCCTTTAAAATTCAAGAACCAACAGTCATAAAGGAGTCTGTTACAGAAGCTAAAATTTTCAATGTGATTACTCAAAATGTTACAAATATAACAAAAAATTCTGCTACTTTTAATGGATCTTATACAGGTATAATTCCTACTACGCCTAGCTTATATCAGTTCGTTTTTCATTTTACAGAACAAGGCGGTAGTGCTGGTATTACTGCTCCTGCTACTAATGTAGATAACTCAAACAAAACATTTAAAGCAGATATTCCATCTCTTGGTGCAATTAAACCAAACACAACTTATACTGTTCAGGCTTGTTATGATTCAATATTGCCAGGTGTAGTCCCAGCCTCAATAGATTGTGGAACATTCACTAATTTTACAACTCCATCTATATTCACTACTCTCGAACCTTTTGCTAATGATCCTCAATTTAGTCCAACAACAAGTTCAATATCAATAGAGGCATTCTCAGTATCTGTGGGGACACTTGGTGCTACTAGAATAAAAAGTGGATCTGAAGTTGCAAAACTTCAAACAATACTAAAGGCATTAGGTCACGACCCAGGGCCAATTGATGGTGTATGGGGAAATAAGACTCAACTCGGAGTTGAACGAATGCAGATAGCATTCGGTCTTGTTGTAGATGGTCTTGTAGGTACAAACACTAAGGCATTATTGGAACGTGAATATACAAAGAAAACAGGAGCAGCTCTACCTCCATCCACAATCACAGCCCTTTCACCAATACAACCAATTCCGATTCCAAAACCTCAAAAACACAAACATTTGGTTGATTATGTACGACGAACAACTAAGGGCATTGATTTAAACCAACCAATTTCTAATGGGTGGAATAGGCCGTTCGGAAGTAAAACCTTCACAGGAAAAATAGATTGTCCAGCAGGATTTATTGCGTTAGGTGGTGGATATAATTTAAGTGTTTCATCAGATGAAACAGATTTTTCAGTTATAGCCGCAATGGTAGGAAAAGACCAGAGTGGATTAGGTAATTATTTTGTTAGAGTACTTGATGCATTTGAAAGAGTTAATTTAGAAGAATCTGTAATTACTGTAACCTGTGCCAGAGAAGAATTAGCTACAGGACTTCCACCAGCTCATTTCTAGAAATTATAGAATTTCAAACTCGATAATATATTAAAAACATTCTTTGATTTCTGTCAGGGAATGTTTTGCTTTTTCTAGGGTTTTTCCCAAAATTAACATAAAATATGCACGTGCATATTTTATGTTAATTTATATTTGAGTGATTTTTATTAAAACAATTGTGTAATAATGCCGACTAGGGACAGTCCCTACTCAACTCCCCAATGAAGGAGGTTGGACCTCCTTCATTGGGGGATTTTTGTAATTATGTAATAAGAACACGTGTTTGCGTCTATATAAGTGTAATCACACCATTGTTACCTTTCTTGACTATTATTATTGTTTAATATAATATGTAAGGACCTACTTAATCCGTCCTACTCCTTGTGTACCCAAGAGGGTCTACAAGAAATAGGATGAGATATTGGTAGGAAATAACGAATGGAATGAGTATATTTCCTTCAACCCCGTTAAATAAAATTTGATGAAATCAAATTTTGATTTTCTTTAGAAAAAGAAAATTATTTGACTAGGGTGGTGGGTTACCCCAGTGAAATAGCGACGTTGTCGCTTCTTGCTTCGCAAGATTTCACAGGGTGATTATTTTAATAATCATTTCATTCATTTAAAATTAATCATGGCACGAAAAGCAGTAATTGCGAGAGCAAACAAAACTCCCAAATATCCAACACGGGCTAAAAACCGATGTTTTCGTTGTGGTCGTGGTAAGGCATATATGAGAGATTTTGATTTGTGTCGAATTTGTTTTAGAGAACTTGCGAATGAAGGAATGATTCCTGGTGTTCGTAAATCAAGCTGGTAAACAATTATGGATAGAATAGCAGACATGATAATAATGATAAAAAATGGAAGCCTCGCAGAAAAGGAGGTGGTTGTTTCTCCTTACTCAAAAGTAAAGCACGCAATAGCTAATTGTCTTAAGAGAGAGGGATATTTGAGTTCAGTAAAGAAAGTAGCTGGAAATAAATTTCCAGAACTTGAATTAGGACTTGTACAAGAAGACAAGAAAACAAAGATAATAAATGTAAAAAGAATCTCAAAACCATCTCGACGAATATATTTTGGAGTTAAGGATATACATAAAGTGAAGAATGGATTTGGTCGGCTTGTATTGTCAACTCCAAAGGGTATTTTAACTGGTAATGAAGCTCGAAAAGAACTTGTTGGTGGAGAGGCATTATTTAATATTTGGTAAGCATCATGAGCAGGATAGGAAAACAAATCATTGAAATACCTGAGAAGACTGAAGTCACTCTAGATGGCGGCCTCTTTACTGTGAAAGGACCAAAGGGAGAATTAAAGCGTGAATTTAAGGATGATGTCGCAATTATGATTGACGGAAATTCAATTACATTAAAACCTACAAAAGAAACACCGTTCGCGAACGCACTTTGGGGAACATACGCATCACACATAAAGAACATGATTCAAGGTGTAAATACACCATATGAGAAAAAGTTAATCATAGAAGGTGTTGGATTTAAATCTGAAATAACAGGTAATGAGTTGGTGTTATCACTTGGATTTTCTCACAAAATAAATGTATCAATACCTGAAGATGTTGCTGTAACTGCAGAAAAAAACGTAATTACAATCATCGGTATAGACAAGGAACATGTGGGAGGATTTGCTTCAAAAGTAAGAATACTTAAAAAGCCAGAGCCATACAAAGGAAAAGGGATACGGTATCACGATGAAGTTGTTCGAAGGAAACAAGGTAAGAAAGTCGGAGCTGAATAATAAACAAATACAATAGTATGAACACAAAGAATTCAAAAACTGAAAAAAGACTACGAATAAAGGGAAAGATACGTTCTCAGGTTTCTGGTACTGCAGATCGACCACGTTTTACTGTGTTTCGATCAAATAAGTTTATTTATGCACAGCTTGTTGATGATATAAAGGGGACCACACTTGTCTCAGCTTCAGATCGATCCATAAAAAAAGGAACGAAAATTGAGAGGGCAAAACAAGTGGGCGCAGTGATTGCAAAGGAGGCTGAAAAGAAGCAAATTTCTTTAGTCGTATTTGATAGAAACGGTTTTAAATTTATTGGACGTGTTAAGTCACTCGCTGATGAAGCGAGAACAGGCGGACTCGCATTTTAATTACAACTATGAATACAGAAGAAAACAAAAAAATAGCACAAGATACTGACGTTCAAAAGGCAGATGCACCCAAGACTGATGCACCTAAAGTAGATGCACCTGTTGCTGAAAAGACAGTAAAGAGAGCATTTGTTAAAAATGAATCTCCTCGAAAATTTAAGAGAGGGTTTCGTTCTAAGTTCGACAGACCAAAGCCAGAATTTGAGCAAAAGATTTTAAATATTAGACGTGTGACACGTGTGGTTAAAGGTGGACGACGATTCAGTTTTAGTGTTGCCATGATAATTGGTGATAAAAAGGGTGTGGTTGGAGTTGGAATGGGAAAGGCTACAGATACGGCATTAGCGATAGGAAAAGCCCTTAAAGACGCACGGAAGCACCTCATAAAGCTACCTCTTACTAAGGACATGTCCATTCCTCATGATATTAAGGAGAAATTTACCAGTTCAGTAGTAATGTTGATGCCAAATGGAGGTAAAGGTATCGTTGCAGGAAGTGCAGTTCGAGACTTGCTTGTATTGGCAGGAGTAAAGGATGTAAGTGCAAAGATTCTTTCTGGAAGTAAGAATAAGATGAATAATGCTCAGGCAACAATCAATGCACTTAAAACACTTCATGGAACAAAGTCATACAAGCCAAAAGGAGTAGAAAAAAAGAAAGAGGGATTTAAAAGAGAAGGTTATAAAAGGGAAGGATTTAAAAGAGAGCCGGTAAAATCATAGAATTTTTAAAATCAATCATGCAAACACACAACATACAACGAGCTAATAAACAAAAGTCCAAAAAAACAGTTGGACGTGGTGGACTACGAGGAAAAACTTCTGGACGTGGACACAAAGGACAGAAGCAACATGGAGGTCATGGTATTCGTCCTCAAATTCGAGACATCATTAAGAAACTTCCTAAGTTAAGAGGATATCGTTTTTCGTCTATCCAAACAAAGCCAGTTGTGATTAGTCTCGCAATGATTGAAAAGGCATTTGATAATGGTGCGATAGTATCACCAAAAACATTGGTAGAAAAATCTGTAATCAAAAGAAAAAAAGGTAGATACCCTAAGATAAAGATAGTGGGAACTGGAGATATCAAAAAAAGCGTTACCATTTACGATACGCTTCTTTCAGATAGTGCCAAAGAAAAAATAACTAAGGCAGGTGGAGTAATTAAATAATATACAATACATGGAGAATTTTTGGAGAAAATTAAAAGTAGTATTTACAGATCCTTCATTGCGAAAGAAGATTCTTTTTATATTTTTTGCATTGATAATCTTTAGAATATTTGCCGCAATTCCTATTCCTGGAGTAGATGCTGCACGACTTTCAGGATTTCTTGCAGATAATCAATTTCTGGGTATTTTGAATGTGTTTTCTGGTGGTGGACTCTCAAGTCTTTCCATTATAATGCTTGGAATTGGTCCATTCATTACTGCATCGATTGTGATGCAATTGCTGACTATTATGGTGCCAAAACTTAAGGCACTCTATCAGGAAGAAGGAGAAATTGGACGAAAGAAATTTACACAATACTCACGACTACTTACTGTTCCTCTTGCATTAGTACAGGGGTTTGGACTTATGACACTGCTTACACGTCAGGGTATTATTTCAAACTTGACCTCATTTGAGCAAATCACAAACCTTATTGTGATCACTGCAGGATCTGTACTCCTTATGTGGATTGGTGAGTTAATTTCTGAATATGGAATAGGTAATGGTGTATCCATTCTTATTTTTGCAGGTATTATTGCTTCATTACCTGCTCAAATAAATCAATTGGTATTTACATTTGATACAGCTCAGATTCCTCTCTACCTTACATTCTTAGTTGCCGCAATATTGATCGTACTCGGAATTATTGTGGTAACAGAAGCTGAACGACCAATACCTGTCACCTATGCAAAACAAGTGCGCGGAGCGAAAATGTATGGAGGTGTATCTACGTACATTCCACTTCGTCTAAATCAAGCTGGAGTAATGCCTATTATCTTTGCATTGTCTCTACTTCTTTTCCCTCAAATGATTTCAACCGTGCTTTTGGGAATTAATAATGTATTCCTACAGAAAATAGGAGGATTTTTGGAGATATTCGCACAGACCGCATGGCTCTATGCCCTCGCATATTTTGTATTAGTATTTGCATTTACTTATTTTTATACAGCTATTACATTTGACCCAGAGGCACTCTCAAAAAATTTGCAGAAAAGTGGCGCATTTATTCCAGGAATTAGGCCAGGTGCTTCAACTTCAGAATATATAAATAAAATTCTTACTCGAATTACCTTTGTAGGAGCATTTTTCCTTGGTGTTGTTGCAGTCCTTCCTCTTATCATGCAGTCTATTACAGGTATTACCGCACTTGCCATTGGTGGTACAGGACTTTTGATTGTAGTGTCTGTAGTACTTGATATTGTGAAGAAGGTAGAGGCACAAATCTCAATGCGGGAATATTAAAATAAAAAAATAATTCGCAAATAAAAAAAGCTCGGTTTCTAAAGAAACCGAGCTTTATTAATTATCTGGCAAAAGGTTTGCACACTGCTATTTTCGCAGCCCAGAATTTAATTGTTATTTTCTGAGCGAGCTTTGAAGCATATGGTGGTGGCACTGGAACCTTGTCCAACTCAACCTTGACTGGCTTATTCTCAACATGAAGGTTGTTCTTGAGCCATTCCTTAAGAAGAAGATCTTCATCAACTTTTTTCTTCTCAGCCTTTATTTTTGTTTCAGGCTTTTCCACCTTCATTCTAATTGTCTTTATGATTTGACCTATTTTTATCTTCTTCATCACAATCATAATGATAATAGTCAAGGTATATACCCCTGTTAAAAATTGATTATCAATTATCCATTGATACACATTATGATGAGCATAAAGAATATATTCTTTATATCGAGCAACAGACCAGAATACTACCATGATGATGACAGGAAGAAAACCAGACCAGGGACTATCCTCCCTTTCTCTATCTACTAGTCGAGCAACAATGATTCCAGTAATAAAAATAGGAATTGTCATTATTAATGTCCTAACAGAAGAGAAATTTTTCCAGTATTCTATCAGTAACCACAGGGGACCAATCAAAAGAGTTAGTTCGATCCCTGTTGTCAGCATCGTTCTTTCTCTTGTATTGTACCAATTTTCTCTGTAATCATCCCAGTCAAGATAATCAGAACTCCGGTATGAAATTTTTCCCTGACCAAGGTAATCCATGTCACCGTAAAAGAAAAAATCAATCCAGAGTTCTTCCATTCCAGCGAATATAGGTTGCGGACGATAGCCAAAGAACCCAAATATCAAACGAAGGGATATTCTCCAGAGAGAAACAATAATACTCCAAAGAAATGCTACTGTCCTTCCTAATAGTAATAATATCGGCTGCAGTGTAAATGAAAATGTCATACGTGCCTAGGTTCAACAAGTAAGTGCAACACTTGGTAATATATCAAGTGTTATGAAATATCAACATTTAAGCGTCAGGGAGCGCGAAAAAATACAAGAAAT